>NZ_JACJQJ010000044.1 GCF_014696615.1 Nostoc linckia FACHB-104
TTTTTACTTGGGGTCATGCTTTAAGCTGCTGGAATTCTTTTGCAACATACATTTTGGCAGTTTTTGACCCCTCTTCTTTCAATCTTGGTGAGAAATCCGGGATTACTGCTTCAATGAATCTTTCTCCTACTTCTTCTCTGGCATTATTTTTACAGTAGTAGCAGTCTGCGCCATTACTAATTGCTGTGTTAATGGTATCTCGACTGCTATTTGCAGTCATAACCACTATTTTAATTGATGTGTGTTTGCATTTAATTAAACTTATGACATCAGTGCCATTGATATCAGGTAAATCAATATTTATCACCACGATATCTGGCTTTTGTTGGTCAACAATTTCTATTCCTTCTTTTCCGGTTTTTGCAAGGCCACATACCTGGATTTTACCAGTTTCAGATAATATCGTCGCCGCACCAACCCTAGATATGTTCTCATTTTCAATGATGACAACATTAATAGGTTTCATATTACATACTGTTTGGTTTAGTATTGTCCCTGATAATAATACTTATAGCACTTACTTTTTACTGTTTCTTAATCTTTACAGTGACTATAAATTAATCAGCTTATTTAAAAACTTTATTTTTAATTTAAAAAAATTTATAAAGTAATGAGGTGGTTTGTGTAGTTTTCATTAAGCAATCTATTTACTAGATTCTCATATTGATAAAATTTGATTTTAATGTGTTTAATTGAATTTTTATAGTAATAAAAGATTTTTTATGAATTTCAATAACCTTTTAGGATGGATAGAAAATATTGTTGTTTGGTCTTTAATAGGAATGCTATGTTTAGTCGGGTTAGGTAGATTACCTATTAACCCTACAAGTTTATTTGACTTTACTGCGTCTTTTTACTATTTTTCTATTGCGGTTATTATTTGCCCCAAAACTCCCTTGAGTTTTAATAACAAGCTAGTTTTGGGGTTTATAGCTTTCTCGTATGGTGTGTGCTTTGGTTTGATTTAATCTATGTCTTTAACAGCATCCTGGTTTTTGAATTGTTGTTGGTTCTGTTCGTGGCGTGCTTGTTCTTCATCAAACAGAGCCCTAAATCGTTCAAATTCATTATGGGTAAGGTTATTGATGATGATAGAGTAATTCTCTGAGCTATTATTACGAGATGCTAGGAGTGCTTCTTGACTTGCTTCTGAATCAGGCGAATTTCTATCAAGGCTAAGAGTTTGTAAATCTTCTTCTAATTTTAGACTTGCAGTATATGTCTCACTTTTATAAAGGATACTTTGTGTCTCTTTATCTGGTTTTCCAAATATATTTAAGCGGTCTAAAATTACAGGGATAACAAATTGTTGAATTTGGAAATTAGCGATAATAGATTGTACTTGATCGTGTTGATCTTCTTTTACTAGGTCGCCATTATTGCCGTCATGTTTATCTGTAAAGTTTTTTAGAACGTCTGTTTCAATTCTATTTTCTTTAGACTGGCTTACTTCGGGTTGTAAAGATGACTCTGGACTAACTGGATTAACAAAATTGACAGGTTCAATTTCTGTGGAGCTTAACTTGACTTCCTCTTGTGCTATTTTACTGATTCTATTCATTTCTGAATTTAACTTTAACACAGCCTCTTGTCGTTCCTCAGCAGTTGGAGGATTTTTTGCATATTCTGCAAATTTTCCATCAGGTATATTAAGCTGTGCGATCAATTCTCTCAGGAGACAAGCTTGCATTGCTGGAGTTAAACCTTCTACTGGAAACTCGATTAGTTCTTTCATAATAAAATTACCTTTCTACTAAATCCTTTTTGACATCTTTGAGTGCATTATTGATGCGATCGCTCATAACTTGAAAATCTTGTAATGTTTCATCACTAATGTTACTTACTTGAGTTTTTCCTTGTTTGACATATAACAAGATATTATCTTTTTTATCCTTAACTAAATAAGTTTGGTTTTGAGTTTGAGTAGCAATCTGATATTTTTCCGTTTGAACTGACATAATGCCATTAATATCTTCTTGTCCAATCGTCTTAACTACACGTTGAGCAAGACTGGTCATCTCATTAACTTTTTCTAATTCTTTAATGTCTTGTTCCATTGCCTTAAAAGCATTCTCAAGACTAATATTTTCTTGAATGTATAAATTAGTTACCTCCTGAATTCTATTGAGATATGTGTCTGATTTACCGAGTTTTTCAGCTGCTATATACCAGTCTTGGAGATTTTGCACTGTATTAGCTTTCATCCGCTCGATAATACTATCCATCGCTCCAACCTGCTGCATTTCGGGTTGAGCAGGTGATGCGAGTGCTTGGTCAATATTTGGTTCTTGGCTTTGTTGTGATAAAAAAATACTCTTGTTTTTAGCAATTAATAAGTTATCTGATACTTGTGTATTGGTAGAAATAATATCGCTACTAACTTTGGTGTTTTCTACAGGATTAAATACTGCGTATCCTTGGGAATTTTGTTCTACTTTGTACCCTTTTTCTTGAAGATAATTTTGAACTAATTGGTCATTTCCTTGTGCATTTCCGGCTAGAAAAGAGCTTTTCACTGCTATTGCTTTATCAAGTAAGGGTTTATAGTGATTTTCAAATGTTTGGGCAATTTGTTCGCTTGTTACTCCGCGCCACGGCCCAGATCCGGACACCATAATGATGTCTTCTTTTGAGTAATTTCCTGTGTTGGCGCGTTCCCCCCATGCTTGCTCGTAATTTCGCGTGCTTGAAGGTGTACCGGAGGGTGCAGCTGATTTACCGATAAACTGGGTAGCTATTTGGGCCATCGCAATGTCTTTTTTCATGTGTTCAGCGACGGCGGCGTTTATAGGTTCGAGTTGGGACAGTGGATTTGTGGGACGCAGAGCAGTCTGTTGAGACTTGTCCTGCTGGGTTTGTACTGTAGTTTGTTGTGTTTTTGCAACTACATATATATATGCTTCGCTAAGGGCTTGAATAAATGCGGATTCTTTACCCTTACCCTGCCACTGTTGATCCTGGGCATTAGTAATGCTTGTACAGTTCTCTAACCAATTGACTCCCCCGCGTTTGGCGATCGCCTCAGTTAGCCGGGGGTGTTGTTCGAGTTTAGCTTGAAGCACTTCTACCATTAGCTGGTATTCATCAACTGATGGATGCAACTGCTTTTGGTGATTAAATGCGTGTTCGGCGGATGCGTATGCTACCCCTTGAGGTTTTTGGACATGGGTTTCTACTCCATACTGCCCGGCGGGGGCTTCTGGATTATTTTTGACTGAAACTTGGTAATCGTTTTGCAGCCTGCCTTGTTCTTTGGCTAGTGCAGTGGCAAGACTGAGTGCTACTCCCAGCCCATCTTTAGAGTCTGGGCTGATATTTACTGGTGTTGCAGGTTGTTTTTGGTTAGTTGGGAACGGAACAATTTTGCCATTGACATAATCTCCTAGTGGCTCCATGAATAAGCCATATACCTGACTCTTACTCGCTTGAGTTTGGGTAAGTTCTTTTGGTGAATGCTTCTCCCATCTTGCCCAGGCTTGCTGGTAACTTGGGTCTTGAATCATTTGGGTGGTAATTTTGTATTGTTTACCTACCCGAAAAGCAACTTGCTCGCCGTTTTTACCTTGGGCGATCGCAATATTTCCCTCTTTGATACCATAAGTTTTTTGGTAGTCTACACCTCTGGTAGTGTGTATCCTACCGTGTCCGCGCATAGCATCAATGGTTGTGTTAACTGGTACTGTGGCAGCTTCGCCGTGCAGATGCAGCGAATAAACCATTGGTACTGGTTTGCCAGATATAGCCGGGTTGTCTGGAATTTGAGGATTAGCAGCGCGTGCCGCAGTAGAATTCCCGATGGCGATAATTTCTTCGACAGTTGGTTGGTTTGAAGAGTTTGAGGGTATGTTTTGGGTGACTTCTCTGAGGCTGGTATAACTGCGCTCTACTTTAATTTCTCCCCCTGGTGTCCACTCGTTAGCTTTAATGGTGAGGTCGTTGTTGCTTTGGACTACCGCACACGGAGGTTGGTTTGAGGTGAGGAAGTTCTCAAATTTTTGGCGAACGCTGTTTTCTCTGCCCAGGTCATTTTTAATTGACCAGATGTTGATAGACCATCTGCCAGCCTCAGTATTCAGTGCAGCGTGTTCGTTTTTGCAGTTAAAACGGGTTACTGTACCCGACTCAAGTTTAAACTCTTGGTATGGTGCGTCCTGATTCTCTTCCCTAGTCCATGCCATTCGTTCCTTAGCAGCGCGATAGCCCCAGTCAGAATTTCCGATATTAATGCTACGGGCTTCCGTCGCGGCGTAGGAGTCATCGCGGTGGTAGTTAATCCCCGCACCGGGGTTCTCGGAATAAGTTACCAGCACAATATCAGCGTCGGGATATACTTGTTTGACAAGTTCCATTAGCTTGTCGTCCTGTACCCCTGGCTTGAAATCTTTATCCTTCAAATCCCATTTTGCACCGATCCAGGCGACTTGTCTCAGTGGTGCATAGTTAGATTTGTCATTTTCAAGTATGGGTTTGAGATGGGTTTCAAGATGCGATCGCATCTGGTCTACTTTTTCCTCGCTAACCTTACCCAATATTTCGATAGCTTTAGTTGGATCGGCTTGACGCGAGTTGGGTAGTAATATTGGTTGATTCTTAGCTTCTGATTGTGTATCTGTTATTACTTGTATCTCACCCGTGTTTTGATAGACTTGTGAAATGCCTGTAACTGTGGCGTTAGTATTTAATTGAATATTAGTTGTATTCTTTTCAGATAAAGCTTTAGCAGGAACAATTGGTACTGGAGAATCTTCTTGATTAAGTTCTCTTGGACGATTAGGAAGTGCTTTTAGAGCTTTTTGGTAATCACTATTTTCTGGAATTTGGTTTAATTTTAAAAGACTACCTTCAGTTGCAACTTTTTGATTTAACTCTGCACTAAGCTTTTGGTAACGGTCAAAACCATCAACTTCACCAATATTAATAGCTTCTCCAAGTAAACTATTAAATTCTTTCTTTATTTCCTCACTAATTTCATTTTTATTAAAAATAAATGTAGCAGTGTTACTCTCAATAAAATAATCGTTTTCAGTAGACTTTGATTCTAACCAAGTGGCTACAGCGATCGCGTCTTGTGCGGGAACTACTAATCCAAAAGCTTCTTTAGTTTCTAAGATCGCTCCATCGGGGGAAGTATATTGTTGATTTGGATTATAAAAATATACAGTTTGTTGGGGAATGATTGGAGTGGGTTGTGACGGTGTATCTGCACTTTTGATATGACCACCAGCACGGTTAATAAAGGTTTGTCTTAATTCGCTGCTGATAGTAGTTTCATCAAGTATGAAGACAGTCATTCCTTTTTTGGCTTCTAACCGAGCTTGTGATATAGGAAGCTGTTCATATGATACTCCTATTTTTTCGAGATACTTTTTGGTTTTTTCAACTATATTTTCATCAACTGCTAATCCTAAAAGCCCTACTAATTTTTGCTCTTTATCTTGGAACATGATTGTAGGGCGTTCGTTAATTTTACCGAGTATTTGATTGCGTTTTTCCTGCTGCTCGTCTCTGACAGGCTTTTCATTACTTATAAGCTGGCTGCGTTTAACCCATTTGTCAGGATACTGTACTGTTTCTGGATCAATAATTATTTTACAGGTACTTTCATTACTGGTAATCTGTACAGGGATAGTGGTTCGTTGTTGGTTTGAGCGAATAATACCCGTATCAATTAATTTTTGTACAGTGCTACTTTCTTTCCTTTGCCACTGTTTTTGTATATTTCCTTTATTTAAATCAGCTTCGAGACGTTCATTATGCTGACCAACAATACCGAGTGATTGGTCGCCAATTTTAGCAATATAAACGTGCTTTTTATCAAATGCCCTAACTAAAGTTTCTTGAAATGCTTGGTTGTTAATCTCCTGTTTCTTGTATTTTGGATTCGTAATATTAATTCGTAACAGATTGTTCTGAGATGTTTCTGCTATAGCATAGGCATTTTGTCCAGTGATGATGGTTTGAATTTTAAGCTGTAAATGTTGCCCATTACCAGGCTTTTCTGCTAGCCAGCCTTCGGCAATACCTTCTTTGATTGATTCTTTATCAATATTGCCTAGTTTTTCAGGTTTATTACCATTTTGAAGATAGATAGTATAGTCTTCTCGAATCAGATCAACCTTTTCGATTGTTAACATTACAGGTTCTTTATTAAACCTTTGGGAATTTCCAAACTTATTAACCTCGCCTACTTTGAAAGTGAGTTCTGGTAATCCGGGTACTTTGGTTGTAACAGAGGTGGTGTATACTTCACCTTTTTCAACACTGCCAATAGCAATAGTACCAATTGGTAGCCGGGCGTTACTTTGTTCAATATTTCCGAATGATTCGTAATTACCCTCTTGATTCTGGATTTCAATTACACTTTTTCCATCTTCAGCTAGATTAAATCGAATACTCTGAGGTTGATTTTTATTAAAAAACTCACTATTCCGGTCAAATCCAGTGATACTAAACTCTGTAAACTTGAGTGTATCTAACTGACTGATAATCTCTTGAGGAAAGGTAGCAAAAGCGAAATTAGAAACTTTATTTTGGCGATCGCCACTTTTATCATTACCAGTCTCACGAGTCGTTGATACCGTCCAGGTGGCAGCTGCCATTGGTAGCTTTTGGTCTTCTGGAATCGAATTATAAAAGTCCTCTGCTATCTGGTAAGCTTTTTGGTAAAGAAGTTTAATTTGACCTTCGCTTAGTTCAGGCTGGAATGATATTTTGTTAGATTTTACTTCTTGTCCAAGTGTAATTCCTATTTCTTCGAGTTTATTTTCTTGCTCCCTCGCCAGTGTACCTAATTTTCTAAACTTGGGTTTACCATTCTCAGTTTCATCGTTAATTTGAGCATAAACTAAATATTTATGCGGACGGTTATTGTTGCGTTTATCTTCGGATATTTCTGAGAATTTTATCGTAATTGTATTAGCTTTCCAGATAAATTCATTATCATACTGTAGAAGATTAGTTATACTTACTTGATTACCATTAGCAAGGGTAATATTTGCAGACGGCCCTTTTTCAGTTTCTTTTTGTTTAGATAACTCACTTGCTCGGTTGAATGATTTATCGAATTCTTTTTTGATGAGGATAGCTCTTAATCGCTGTTCGTGAGAAAATTCAACCCCTTTAAATAAAGCTTGAAATTGAACGATTTCACGCGATTCGAGGCGAGCTTTGTCAAAATACTGATTGGTTTGAGCAATTAGTAACTCAACAGGTGAATATCCCGTCGGTTGAATTATATTGTCAATATAGACATCTTTCTTCTTATCCTTAATATAGTTGACTTCACGGTGAAGAATGCGACTGTTGTTGCGAATAATTTCAATTTCAGGTTTTTTGGCACTCTTGAAAAGGTCAACTGCAATTTGATTTTGAAATGCTGCCTCAGCAATCATTTCACGGTACATTTGGGTATTAATGTTCATCGCCACTAGTGTATTGGTGGGTTCTTGTCGAACAGTTTTGATGAACTCTTCCATGTAACTGCGATACTTGCTTGGAATCTCCTTCCCTTCAATACCCTTGGATTTTGCCCAGGCTTCTGTTTTGAATAAATCTTCGTAGTGTTTGGCTACCTGCTGTACGTACTCAATTGAGTCTTTTTCACTACCAAAGTTTTTCAGAATCGTAATTTCTGACTCTAACGCCTCAATTGAGGTAAGGTGATTGTTGATAACACCCACACTAATGCCATCGCTCATGTGGATGGCGATTTCCTCAAATTCTGGCTGACTGCCATCTTCTTGGTAAAAAGATTGTTTTTTAAGTTTGACAGTTGGAGCATAGGCGTTTTCAGGCAGGTTGCGCTCCTTTGCTTCAACGGTGAGGTTGGGATACTTGCTAGCCCGCTCGAAGCCGATACAATCACCATCGTAATCGCGTGCCTGACGCTCTTGTTCGGACTCTTGAGGAAGAATCTCTAATTCATAACCAACTGATTTTAGTTCTAAAATATACTGGTTAAATTTGATAGTAAACTCGATTTTATCTTTAGTTTCGAGCTTACTGATACTTCGATCTAAGTAATTTTCAATACCTTCTAACTGGATATTTTTTCCTTGAGCTTCTGGCAGGATAGATTTAATTTGCTCATTGAGGCGGTTGTAAATGCGATCGCTTGTTTCGTCCGAGACAGCGATCACACCAGCGAGAGGTTGACCATCAGGCCCAAGGATATCTTCTACAATTTTGTTAGTTGAGACGCACAGACCATTTGAATTGAGGAAAGGGGAGCGGAAGTTGAGAACTTCTTCGCCGTCTTGATAATGCGGTATGGAAATTTCCTCATTTCGCAGGTCTTTGGAGGGAATGACCATTGCTCGCTCAAACGTTAACGTCTTGCCGATGGCGATTTCTTTCCACTCGTTTTGGACGAACCGGGCGAGTCCGCGCTGTACTTTCTCAGTTTCGAGAAGTTGCCTCTCTCCTTGCAGGTCAGCTTTGATGAGTTTGTAAATAAACGAGTCAGTAGCAATGCGATCGCGCAAAGTTTCTAACTCTTCTGCTAATGTTGGATCTTCTGCTGCTTGTTCTTCTAGTGTGGTTGCTTGTTCTTCAAGAAAAGCTTTCCGCTTCTCGTACTTTTCGCAGTAAAGTTGTGCAAGTTGCCGAGGATCATCCTGTGCTTCTTTAAGCTTTTTGGCTTCAAGTTCTAGCTGTTCAGTAAAGTCTTTCAGTCCGTTAGGGAATGAAGCGAGTAACTGCGATATAGCTGTCTTGCCGAGTTCAGATTGTGATTTTTCACCTAGCCAGATATTTTGTCGGTATAATCCAGGTTGAATTTGAGGCTTAGTTGGGCCATTAGGATTATCTTTATCAGTTCCTTTGAACGCAGATAAGGGAAGAATTAGATCAATTTTAGTTGAGTTATTCGAGTTTTGATAATTGAGGATTTGCTCAAGGTTAGCAGGGCGTAGTGTACCTTTACCAAAGCGGTATTTATTGTCATCTCCGTCTCGATCAGTCCAACCGAACCGGTGTTGAATTACTCGATATTTATCACCTTTTTGATGCTTAGTTAATTCATGATACAAGTCTTTTGATATTTGTCCGTAACAGTCTCCTGTTAACCGATATGCTTGGTCATTACTGATAATGTCGCCATTTTCACCATTATTATCATCAACTATTAGGATGTTTAACTCTTTATTGACAGCATTTTTGCATGAGCCAAGAAAGATAGACCCGTAAGCACCTCTATCTTTGTTATCAGGGCATAATTGCCTAATTATATCTAGGCATTCTTCGGGTCCATATAATAACCGAGTTTTTGATGATAATAATAATTTATGACCTTCAGGATGATTAGTTAATTGTTCCAGAGTAGACTTTTCGTCCATATGCCCGAACGAAAAGTTTACCCCAGGAAAGAAATGTTCTAGGAAAGTATTATCAAGTTCTTCCTTTAACAGCGAATCTGGATTATTTGTATTACCATCTGTATGAATCCATCGATTTAATCTAGTGTCAAAATGTTTAGCTTGAATTGTCATATATGAACAATTAAACTTATAAAATTAAAGATAAATTTTCACTTTTTGGCACTAAAATACCCGTAAAATTACATTTTACTTTCTTTTTATCGCTAATCTATTCAACAAATTTCTAATTTATACTAACAATTTAGACGTAATTTAAAATACTCTAGTACAGCACGGCGTAAATAAACCAAGTATTAGATAGCCAATACTTTACCCTTATATGTCCATTTAAAAGGTTTAGCCATTGTTTGATTAAAGTAATCGATAAATTCAAGAATCCGGGTTTTAAGGTCATCCTGACTTTTGAAGCTAGCTCTTCTGAGTAACTTGCGAACTAAAATACTGAACCAAATTTCAATTTGGTTGAGCCCTTCGGGTTCGCCAGTCGCTACAACGGGGGGAACCCCCGCAACGCGCTGGCTCACCAAGAAGAATGTTTGGGGGTGTAATGGAAAACGATTCGATGTGCAGGGTTCTTCAAAAAAGCAGTACGGGATTTCATGGATTTGAGTATGCCGCTTTTGCCCTGAATGCCGAGGTCAATATCTAAACCTTCTTTTTCTGCAACCAAGCGAACCAGCGACTCAGAGGAGTGAGTATTCAGACAATCCATGATTAGATGCCATTTTTTCGCTTTGGGGTCAGTTTCAATGATTCGATGAATATTGAGGAGAAAATCAACTTCTGTTCTGGAATCTCCACAAGTTGGCTCAACAATCTTACCAGTAGCAACATCTTGCATTAGCTATTAAGGTCTGCGTACCATGTCGTATATATTCAAACTCCTTTCTTTCAACTTTACCTGGTTGCATTGGTAAGTCTTTTTCTAGACGTTCAGTAGCTTGAATACCCGTCATTTCATCAATCGATATTGTACGTTCCCCCTGAAGGTGACGTTCAAGCGCACTGATATATAACCCAGTAATATCTTCCACTTTTGAGTCAAATTCTTCGTCAACAGGGGGGGGTTAACCAGTAGCGACTCTGGTGGGGCTTAAGTTCTGCCTCTTGTAGTAATCTTCCAACATGGCGCACAGATATGCTTTCAATAATCCCTTGTTTGATGATTTCGTCCGCTAGTTCTCTTGGTGTCCAATGACTTATCGGTCGTCCATCATCTTCGGGTTTTGAACATGCAAGGGCGAATAGCTCGATTACTTGTTCCATAGTAAATTTTACTGGTGCGCCAGTACGCTCCAAGTCTTCTAATCTCTGAAAAATCGACAATTCTCGCTCACTGGTTTCCAACCATCTGTTTCGCCATAAACGAGCCATATCCAAACTAATATTTAATGTTCGAGCGATTTCGCCATGATTTTTACCCTCTGACGCTAGGAGAATTATTTTTGCACGCAGTACTATTTGTTGCCCTGTATTGTGCCTGTTTACCAACTCTTGCAGTTCTGAGCGATCGCTATCGCTCAAATTTAATTCTTTGGGAGCTAATCTTGCCACGCCCTGATTCCCTGCTAGAAGCGCGAAAACTACTTTTAATCTAATTACTTATTCTCTCACAATAATACTCGGTTAACTTACGCCATGCTGTACTAGTATAGAATTTTTACTTGATTTCCTACTAATGAATGCTTATTTGGCGTAATATTCAGAATTTAAGCCTGAAAAAAAGATACTAAATCTATCGATTACTTTTTGCATATTGCTAAATCAGTAGTAATTTTTGTAATGTTTGCGATTATGGTTTTGTTTAGAGTTTTAGGCAGAGTAACAATCTGTTGAAAACTCAATAACAGATAGCATAGAGGCATCACAGTAAGGAAACAATCAACAACTGATGAGCATTGTAGAAGTATTGGCCGAGATATGACCAAAAACTTTCGAGATGGCCTGAAAAGGCTTAATTTTACGTTGTAAATAACGGCTTTTTTGACTCATAAGTAACAAATTATTAAAAGCAGACAGGACACAGGTTTCTAGACCATCTTGCAGAAAATTACTCAAATCTCGGCTCAAGACCAAACCGAGTTAAGAAAAATTTGATTACTCTACTCTTAAGCTTTATTTATAAAGATTACAGTCGCCAATTTTGGTCAACTTCCTTTCCCAGTATTGGCAGCGATCACTTACTGGTAGGTTCGATTTTAGAGATATTACGACATCAGAGTTAGGGTGGAAGCAGCACCGGATTAGCGATCGCTGGTTTGGCCGGTAAAAGCAGTTATGCCGACATTTCTACACTAGCATCTACACAACAGGATTTGAGCCAGTAAAGTACGATGGCGTAACTGCCCGCAGTAGGTGAGCGCACCTGTCAAGATAACGGACGAGCGCGATCATATCCATAACCTTTTGATAACAAGGTTTTATTGACAGACACCTGTGTAGGCCAAAAATTTACTTGGTGCTACATCAAGACGGCCCCAGACTGTTTCTTGAGGTCGAGCGCGTCTATGTGAATTAAATGTTTCTCCATTTGGAAAACCACAAAAACTTCCATTTCCTGCGGAATAAAAAACAGTGCCTTCGTTCTCAAAATATCCTTTTGGCATTACGCAAGCACCTGTGTAGTTACCAAAATTATTCGGATTTTGTCGTCCTAAATTTGGCGCTACAATTACTTTTTGATAGAAACTTAAATGTGTACCACTTACAAAACCACAATGTGTATTTCCGTCTGAGTAGAAAGCTGTTGCTCCATTATCAAAGTACCCTATACTTGGATATGTTATGGATGGTCTTGCTGCTCTCTGTGCATTGTCGTAAAAGCTTTGTCCCAATTCTATAACTCCGGTGTAAAAAATATCTGCTCTTGCATTACAAGCTTTTCGCAATGGTGTACCAATAATGGTGTTATGGTCTCTAGCGCATATACCTAACATTCTTTGATGAAAAGCTTTGTCACACTCTGACTTGGGCTTACCATACGTGTCATAACATTGATCATGCTCAATACAAGCAACACGGAACTGTCTACTGGCTATTGGAAAAATCGCATAATTAAGTAGATAATATGTCGAGCCACTACCACACCCTGCGGGTTCTGCTTTCGTAGGCATAGCCATACACAAGAGAAGAGAGACAATTGTATTTATTCCAATAAAACTAAAAGAAGCACTTTGAAAAAGATTCTTTTTCATAATGGTTTTGAACATATGATGTTAGTAAATGCTTGGGTATTCTGAAACTAAAATTAAGTTAAACTAAAACTTTAATAAAAAAATATTTTTTATAGTAAAAAATATAGGAGCTAAAATAAATTTTTAATAAAAGCCAAGACCGCGCAAGAAGATTAGGCGGTCGCGGCAGGAAAAAATGCAACCATTTTTTTGGGTCTTACACCTTTTTTATAGAAGGTTTCACTAGCAAGCCCATCACCCATTCTCCAGTGAAAACAGCGATGATTGGAGGTTGGGGGATTTATAATTGCAGGTCACTAGTGTGATTCGTTCTGTCGAAACGAATAGGAATATTCGGGCATGACAGACAAGGAAGATAGAAGAGAGAAATCTCCACTGAACCTTGATAACTCAATTTTTCGTGATGGTGTAATTCCATACCTCCAAGTGCAGGAATGGCAGAAAGTCCCCCACTTCAACAAAGAACCACTTTGTTGAAGTGGGGAATCATGGTAGTAACTGCAAGATCTAACTCGTCACCGGACAAACTTTGTTCGTGAGCGGGTAAACCTAGTTAACCGAATTCAAAAGGTACTAGAAAGAGCTAACATAAAACTAGCATCTGTAGTCTCAAATGTTATGGGAGTATCTGGACGTGCCATTCTGGATGCAATTGTTGCGGGACAAACTGACTCAACAGTCATGGCAGAATTGGCCAAAAGGCGACTTCGTAGCAAACGGGAAAAACTTAAAAGACTGGTCAAGCGACTAGAGCAACTGGGTCATAGAGTTACCCTTGAATCTCAAAACTCTACCCAAGTTGTTAGCTGCGGTTAGATTTTCGAGTCAGTGTATTCGCTACTTTTGCAGATAAGGACCTGAAAACTGCCGAAAAATATCTTTCAAGTAATTGCTTAACCCAATTTGAGGAAGAGGACTGAAACCAAGCCTAGCTTCAATCTGTGCGCTTACAGATGGATGCCATAGCAGTAAGCCTGGAACGTTAGGCATGACATGGTGTTCAAAATGATAAAAGCCTCCACCATAAAGAAAGAAACTAATAAATGAATTGACTCGATATGTTCTAGCTGAAAATTCTGGGAATTCTCCCTGTCCAACTGGTAATCCATAATGTGCAACGTTTTGCCCTAGACCCCATAATGGCAAGAACAATAGTCTACATATTAAGAAATAGAAACCACCCAGATAAATTAACAATAGCGTAATAAAAAAAACTAACAACTGACATTTAACAAACAATTTGCTCTTGAAATTTTTATTTTGAAACCAAGGAGCTAATGATTTAGCTCTAGCTGGCAAAAATGGATATACATACCCAGCTAATTCGTGAACTACTGCACTTGCCCCAAATAATGAAAAATAGTAGCTCACTCTGCCAATTATTCCTCGATTACCATCTGTCATGTCAATAGTGCAGTTTCTATGCAAGCGACCACATATATGGTGATAATTATGAGACCACCTCATCAACAAATAGTTATGTCCAAAGACAGCAAATCCTATACATCCAAGAATAAAATTAGCTCGAGTGCTTCCTTTCCACGTTCTAGGTATTAATGTACTATGCACTGATTCATGGCAACCATAATGCAGAGAGAGCATAAATAGAAGTGCCAGAAAACTATATGCATTCTTTAGAGAAAACAAATAAAATAGTACGATTATACTTGTCAAAAAAAGTAATGGACTGTAGCTATATAAAAGAATTCTAGTACTATGTTTCACTTTAGACCTCACAAAACACTTTCTTTTCATTTATAAAACTAGCCAATGTTTGTTTAGCAGAGTCCCGTTTCGATACAATATATTTCATGAGCAATGTATCTGTTCTACTAATACTATTAAAATCACCAATTACTGCATCAAGTCCTATAACAATTTGTGCTAGCCAAGACTCATAAATCCCACTTAAATAAATATATTGTTCAAGCTCATATAAAGCTGGAATATTTTCAAATTTTGAAATACTTTGCTTTAAAAATGAGGTGTATTGACCATGCTCAAAGTCCGATCTCCAATCACTAATATCATCCCCTAGTTGCGTAAAATATAGAAATTCATTAAAAGTGTTAACAAACTTTTGTGATACTTGTGTTCTACAAGCCAAGGCGACTATTTCAAACATAAATAAGCACAGATTAGCTCTGCCAATTATGTTTTTGTAATCTGAACGTGGCTCTATATTTTCTAGGTTATTAAAACTTTTTTCCTCCAAATTTAAAGCTAATATATGCTCATTAAAAAGAGAGAAAATTCTATGTTGCATATCATAATTATTAATATTACCCAAAGATAAAAATTTATTAAGTCTGGTTAATCCTCCGGCTATAAATAATGTCATTGACTTTGCTAAATCAGAAGTTTTTATGTCATTATTTAATCCTCTTGGATGTCCATCAACAATAGCATCTAGGCAAAACAGAGCTGCTACGAAATATAAATATGTAGAGAGTAATGCCTCAGTTAGTTCAGTAGAAAATCTATTTCTATCTCTGTCGAAATAATCAATGGCTAATTCTACTTGTTCAAAAAGTAGTGGCTTTTCTCCGGAATCATCAACACATAGTTGAAGAAGATAATCAGCTTGCTCAGGATAATCTTTCTTAAGCCAGCCATGCATGAGGTTTAGTTCTTTGCTCATTTCTTCATCTTTTGGTATCGTATGTTTAACATGAGTGAGGCGTGCAGTGCTAGGCCACACGCTTCAAAAATAATTTGCCTAACCAGGACCATGCGCGGTGCCTGATGAACACGATAGGGGCTGTTTGTCTATCCCTCGAAGGTTGGCAATAAGTTTGTTTCTTCTTTCACCAGAAAGATGACCTAAATCTATTCCTCCGTTTTTGGCTAAAAATGGTATTAGGTCTTCAATTTCTTCTCTTTGATCTTTTGGTATTTGTTGCTGTTTCATAACTGATACCTCTTCAGTGGTAGGGTCAAAATTAGCTAATTTATCAAGCCAATTCATAGATTATGTTCCTCGCTATTTAAAATTTAATAGTGCCATGCTAGTAATTTTACGAAACTACGTAAAATAAAGCTTTTTAGACATTTTGCCGAATAAAGAAAACCGAGCTTTAAATATTGGATGCCGAGCTCAAATTGCAGCTTTTTTTATCTGATTTAACTGAAGCATTTTATCAAGAATTACTTGAGTGAGTATTTGCTTAAAGAAACGGCATTCTCTAGTTTCAGTACAGTTGAATGTACCGTGTTCGTAGAATTTACTTGCTGGAGCACCTCCTCCACAAAGTTGAAAATAGCCACATTTACTTCGGCATTGTTGAATACCCTTTTCTATCTCACATTCCAGTGATTGATGAGTAAGTAGCGTCTTGAGATCATCCAAAGTCTCAATATCTCTAATGTTTGCAACTATAAATTTGTTTGGAGCTTCTATTGTTCCAGCAATCATCTGGGGAGAAAAAGTAGTAATACCACCTTCTTGATTGAATGAGAGTACTCTACAAGGGCTAGCATCCTCTTGTTTTGTAAATGACGAATTCCCAAGCTTTATGTTTTTGAGTGCCGTAAAGATATCATTAAATTCTCTAACATCGATTTTATCTTGATGCGGTAGCCAAGCGTCAAAAAAGCTAGAGATAAACGATTGAAAACGCTCTTCGAGTGGCTTTTCAGAAATATTATATGCTAGCTCTGTGAAAGATGTGCTGGGATTTCCTCCCCATGCTTCTTCAATAATCAACCCCAAGGATGAAAAACCTTCATTTAAAAAGAATTGAAATAACTCGGTTCCGTGGTCAAGGCTTCTTGCCGTAATAACGCAAAGCCCAGCAAGTTTAATTCCGTTATCTTTTAATATACGTATACCTCGAATAACAGCATCAAAACTACCTTTTCCATCTTTAGTTACACGATTTGTATCATGGATGTACTTTGGCCCGTCAATACTAACACTGGGTAATATATTGTTGCGGCTGAAGAACTCAGCCCATCTTTGATTAATAAGAGTTCCATTCGTTTGGATGCAGTGTCTAAAGCGTTTGTTGCTCTTATTAATATTATTGATGATGTCTATCACCTGTTGGTAAAATTCTAAGCCAAGCGACAGTGGTTCTCCATTATGCCATACAAGCCTGAAATCATCTGCCACACAATCACTTTGAAATACTTTGGTCAAAATATCCTTGAGAATTTCTAAATTTATGGTTGAGCGATTCGTACGGTTGGGAACGTAACAATATTTGCAATCTATATTGCAGAATGACGATGGCTGAATAACCACAAGATCAGTTTTTTTATTCGACATGCTGCTAAGTCTTGTCCTTTCTAAGATTCAAATGGGTGTGGCTCTTTTAGAACAACGCAATACTACAGCCTAAAAATAAAGATCGTTTTTTCATATTTGAGCGAAGCTATTCCTGAGAGATTTAGAACCTCAAACTCTTGTTAAGTATTAAATCTAGGCTTTTTTCAAAAGTGAAAATTGTCTTCTCAAAAGAGCCGCACCTAACCTAAAGGTTTTTTACATTTTCGGTTAAGGCTAATGCGAAAATTTTTATATTTAGCGTCGCCAAATAGTAACAGTCCATATAAACCAGCTGTTCATGTGTTCAGTATCTTCATGGAAATTAGGGTTACCAGATAAGTGAGTAATCGATTTGAGATCAATCTTGTCAAGTTTTCTTAAAATATCCTGCTTGATCTCTTCTGCACTTAGTTGTCTATAATCCGATGGGTCTAACTCATGTATGGTTGTCATAATGTACTCCTAAAAACCGGCACTAAAACAGGCATCACCTTGCCAAACCGTGTAAATTATACGCTCAAGCTGAAATTAAGATGGGGTAAGCTTCCCAAGAAGTGATTTCTACCGCTAAAGTGCTGAAATAACTATGGTTATGCCGATCTCATCCGTTTTTTAGAGCTTTGTGAATAATTTCTGAATTATTGCTGTCTTTTACCTACTAAAAAATTGGTCAACAACTTATCTTGATGCTCTCCTACAAAGCATAAGGCTTGTTAAAAAAAAAATTAGATCAAAGTAAAGAGCTAAAAAATGAGATAAAATGATCTAAAGAATGATCTAAAAATGGTTGACAATATTTTATTATTGTGTATATGCAAGAGTCAAATCGACTCCAAACTACCAAATCGGGGAAAGAGGTAATAAACTTAGCTAGAAAAGCGAAAGGTATCCGCGGGAAAGATTACTGTACTGATTGGCAAGAAGCCTTTACGAAAAACAACTTAGGCACGATTACTAACCGAGAAATTGATTACTTTCTAACTGGGAAAAAACTACTTCCAGCTAATGTCTACAGAGCTTTATGTGATTTTCTTAATGTTGATTGGCAAAAAGTTTCTATAGATGAAATAAATAGCAGTCCTTCTTTAAACTTAAACTTTGTGGGTAGAGAAGTTGATATCACTGAGCTTGATCAATTCATAATCGAAGGAAATAAAGTTATTGTCATATGGGGAGAAGGAGGTATAGGAAAAACGGAGCTTTCTTTTCGCTATCTGAAATCATATGAATATACAAAAATTATAAAAAATTTTATTGCCAAAGAGACAATTAACATTAGTCCAGTTGAAAGTGTTGTTTCGCAATGGCTTCAATATGATTTTAATGAGAAAAGTGATACTGATTTCGATACTAATCTAGCAAAATTGCGTAAACTATTGATGGAGAGTGAGAGAAGAATTGGAATAATTATTGATAATTTAGAACCTGCTCTTGATGAAAATGGTAGATTTATAGAAAATCATCGCTCTTATATAAAATTAATAAGAACCCTATCTGACCCAGATATCAATTCTACTACAATTATTACAAGTAGAGAGTTCATATGTGAGCCTTCAATAAGAATTTTAAACTATAAATTAAAAGGGTTATCGACAGAAGATTGGGCAAATTTTTTTGATATTTCTAATAATAGTGATAAATATAATTTCTTGTCTGAAATCCGTAATGCCTATAATGGTAATGCTTTGGCAATGAAAACTTTTAAAAGTATCGTTAATCAAGAGTATGAAAGAGATATCAAATTATGTTGGTATTTTTATCATAATAAATGGCTTTTAAACCAAACATTAGAAAATCTTATAAAAGAACAGTTTCAAAGATTAGAAAATATTAACCCAATTGCATATAGATTATTGTGTAGAATGGGATGTTATCGTTATCAAGAAATTCCCTCGATATCCTTAAGCGGATTAAAGTGCTTATTGTGGGAAGAGGCTGAACAAACTGAAAAAGTAATTGAATCTCTCAAAAACAGTTCTTTGTTAGAATGTTTTAAAGGAAAATATTGGCTGCATCCTGTTATTAGACAAGAGGCAATAAAAAGACTTAAAAATACCTCTGATTGGGAAATTGCAAATCAAAAAGCAGCAAAATTCTTCTCAGAAGAATTTGATGTAATTAGTAATGTTGATGAAGCTTTATTTGTACTTGAGTCTTGTCATCACTATATACAAATTCAAGATTTTATAAGTGCAGCTATAGTAATTATCCAAGATAGAAATTCGCCGTATGAGGAAATTGAATCACTTGGGGTTTCTCTATATCGGCTTGGTTTATTTGCAGTAGCTATTCCTCTAGTTTTAGAGCTTGCTAAAAATAATCTTACTGATTATTTAAATTGTAGGCTCTATAATATACTAGGCGAGTTTTACCTAATGAGCGGTGATACTTATCAGGCTGTTGATTGCTATAAAAAATCAAAAGATATCGCTTCTAGACATATTCAAGAAGTGCATTCTGAGGAATTATCACGAGATCAAAGGAGAACATTCAAAAATCTATATATAGTATCTTTTTATAATATTGGTCTTAGCTATTTAGATATTTGGGAACTTGAGAAAGCGCGTGAGCAATTCAAGCAAGTCAAGTCTTTCGCTATGGATAAAGATTCATTCAAGCCTTACATTTATGGTTGTGAATTTATAGGAGATGTATATTGTTCAATCTTGCTAGGCGATTCATTAAATAATGAGACAAGGCAGAAATTTTACGATATAGCTAGTTCATTTCCTGAAGACAGCTTAATTGACTTTTCCAATCCTTGGGCTTTAGGATTTTTGGGTATCATTTGTGGTTTAGTGTATATGTATTTTGGTGAATATGAAAACGCTGAAAATACCTTTACTGAGGTTTTAACACGGACCCAGAAAATGAATTATACTCAATTTAAAGCAAATGCTCTTAATAGCTTGGCTATTTTATATAGAAAAAAGAATGAATTTAAAGAAGCTATTATAAAACATGAAGAAGCTATAACTCTTTTAAAAAATCCAGGCTGTAAGCGCGATATTGCAGAAGTTTATTTTCAACTTGGGTTGACATACAAAGTAAGCGGTAAAACACGAGAATCTACTAATAGTTTTTCAGAGGCTATAAGTATTTTCAAGGAGATGAATGCTCCAAAACAAGTTGAAAGAGTACGTCAGGCTATGCTTAGTTAGATTGGCCAGATACTCTTGCTAAAACTTTCATGGCTACATCAGGCTTATCAGTGATTACAGCATCAACTTTTATCTTGAAAAGGTCTTTCAATAATTTTTCTTCGTTAACAGTCCAAACATATACTTCCTTCTTCAGCAACCTCATTCGTATCAGAAAGCCAAATTTTAGTAATCGATAGTGAGGAGATACAAAATCTAATCTACTTCTTAAAATTTTGTACTCTGGAAATATTTCAAGTACCTTCTGGATGATTGAAAATCTTTTAAACTCTTCTTCCTCTCCTTCTAGCAGCAATCCAACTTTTACATTTGGATCGATTCGTTTTATTTTAGTAACAGATATATAGTTAAAAGACTTTATGACAAATTCAGAGTATCTAAAATACTTTTTAGTCAGTGATAAAACATCTTCTTCGTATCCTTCTTCTTTAAGTTCTATATCCAAATTCATTTTCCCACAGCACAGTTGTAGGACTTCTTCAAGCAGAGGCACAGTAAAACCATTACTGTTCGATATCTTAAGTACCTCAGCATATTCCAAACATTCCAAATATTTTCCACCTATAGATTGATCATGATGACAAACTAGATACTTATCCTTTGTTCTTCGTACATCAAGCTCTGCCATAGGCACACCCAAATTGATAGCTTTTTGGAACGCATCAATTGTGTTTTCTACTACACCTATTGATGCTCCTCCTCGATGAGCAATTATTAGTGTTTTATCTGTCATACTGTTTTGCCTTTATTTTTATGATAAAAACGATTTTTTAGAGAGTAGCAATAATTTAGCAAGAATTTTAAATATTAATTATTGTCAAGACTTGAAACTCAGTGAATGCAACTTTATACGCCTTCGATATAAGTGCAAGTGAATTAGCTTAAACTTATAGTGAGAGTGTTATCCCAATTAATGACGCTTATCCTGCCTAGTATAAGGCACATTCAGCAAATCAATCGCCCGTTTCTTTGCCGCTTTTATTAGTCGATAGGTAAAATTTCATCAATGTTGAAAATTTCAACTGTAGCATTTGGACTATTCATATCTGTAGTTTGTTCGAGTAGACGTGTTGCTTCCTCAAGCAATGCGCTTGCGTTCTGAAGCAGTGTTTGCACCTGGGTTAACTTGTTTCGCCGTTCGATACCAAGTTGTGCTTCTATATACCGCGCATCATTATGATGGCTGAGGTGAATTACCCGTACTTGTTGTTCTTTCTCCGAAGGTGCAAATATTGCGTTTTCGGCAGTTAATTTATAGTATGAGTACGTACCACTGGGGCGTTTAACATTGTAGATGTAGAGTTCGCAACTAGGTGGTGCGATGTACTGTCCGTCGAAGTTAGTAAGTCCAGTACGAATATTATCTAATGTGGTAGCGATCGCCTCGACGGCGGAGACAATACCTAACGATTCTGGTGACTGTGGGCAACCGCGCCTCATCAGCATCATAATGGCGGCAGAACGACGAGTCAGGCGAATTTGTTCTTGATACTGGCGCATTTGTTCTTCTCGGATACGAACAAGTTCCAGCTCTTCATCAGGGGTTAGTTCAACCGCACTCCCACAAGTTTTGTAATTTAAGCAGTCGCCAGGGTCTATGCCTGGGTGCAGCATCATACTGGCACAGTCAAATCCAAGTCCACATTTTTTCTTTGGCATGGGTCATTGTTCTTTGTTCTAGTTACTTTTTTACTGTAATATAGCTAGAACAAAGAGGCTTATGGGCGAGATAAACGATGTTAGAATTTTTGCGCCTGAGCAAGATATTGCGTCGTGGCAGTCGTTGTTTGAGAAGATGGAAGCGCAGGGACTGGTTGAAATTGTCCAAAAACCAGATAAATTTTATGAAGTTAGGGGAAGTGAGAAACTTAAACGAGGGTATTTCAAGATTCAGTTGTTGCGCTCTGGTTTATAAAAACATAACATAACTCATGACTTAGAACCAGAAAACAACCTCGAAATCTATTATGACTCGGATGTACAAATTTTGGCACTAATACGTAGTGGAATTGCTTAAAACATCGACCTAGATGTATTAATGCTTTCTACGAAGTATTCAAATTTGAACACTTCGTATTTCATATATCAACAATAGGAATTCTCAGTAGATTAAATTCTCTCTAGTAGCAGGTTTACTACTGCTCAATACCTGTTTGCGATCGCTGTTTATTCATTAATACTTGTTGTGTAAAGAAACGCAAACTTTCAAGCTGCTCAATTTCGTTTGTTGTTAGTCGAGTTGGTATCTCTTCGTACCAAGTTCTCTGACTGTAGCAGGTTTGCATCACAGGAGTATTATCCCCATGACGGTAAACACTCAGAGTATTGCTATCTAAGCTGGCACTCAACTCCCGTCCTTTGATACGGAAGTTATTGGTAACAAGCATATAGTCAGTGATTATAGAAGGCAAATGTTTGAGAGTAAAAGGCAGAAGGTTAAGAGAAGGAGGAATAGGGGAAGATTGCTCTTCCAGGAATTGTTTAGCAGTGAGACCGTTTTCTTCTGAAATATCCTGTTGTGGGTAATGTTTTTGGGGATGTGGCTGAACTTTTTTCTTAGTGTTATTTGCGTTCAATATGGGGTTGTCTTCCAATTTGGATTGTATTACTGGAATCTCACTTGGATAATTACTGTTTAGTGTACATGTACTAACAAGTGTTTTGGAGTTACTATCGGTATCACCATTGCTATCACTTGCACTGCTGCTAGTAGGTTTATCACTATGTAGGTAATTATTATTACTTAATATTTTGCTATTTATGCGGTTAATTGCTCTGGCTTTAGCTTTTTGAATTACTTCTTTATCTTTATCTGGATCGTACATGATTCCATATTCAGACCGCAGTTTGTTCCAGCTATAAGGTTTGTATACTTGATAACCAGCAATTTTTACATCATTATGAGTGTAGGTAAAGCCTAGTAGTTCTTCCCCCTGCATCTTAGGCAATACTCCAATGTTATTTTCCTCCAGGCGTTGAATAAACGTAGAGACGGTGGGACTGTCCTTAATGGCTTCTCCTATTGCTTGGCGAATAATTTCCTTACTGGTTGGGGTTTTGTGCTTACTGTTGACTGCTCTAATGCTTTTTGATCGGTTGGGGCTGGTAAGTGTAATGATGCCGTACTCTTTCTCTAACCTAGAGGCGACAGCTTCATTTGTTGTTGGAGTTACTTCTAATTCTAGTTCCGCCGCGATGCGTCTAGTTGAGACTTGGGAGTTGAAATAATCATAAGAATCATTAACTAAACTACCATCTAACCGAATCCGGGAGGTAATTATGTGCAGGTGTTCGTGGTTGCGATCGTGGTGGCGTACCGCAACAAACTGACTGGTAGCTGCTACAGATGATTCTTCCTTGGGCAAGTATCCCATATCCTTGAGATATTCTCTTGCTACATAACTGTACTGACTGTTGGATAAATGCTCGTGGTAGTTCGGGCGGTGTGCGATTGAGATGATGAGGTGAGCGCACTGCCGTTTAACTGCTTTGTTGGTGTACTTGATGGTGAGAAACTGCTGGTTAAATTCATCTGGCTTTGTTCCCATCATATTAGTATCGACAATCGCAGCATCATCTTTCCCCAAGACATACTTGAGCGTGTCGAGAAAATTGGGTTTTTTGTAGATGACGGGAATCAAATTGAGACAGTTGAAAGTGGTGGCTATAGAAATTGTAATGCCTTATTTATCTTGGCTTGAGGGTGATTTATCGGGAACGTCTAGGTTAAATGCAGCTGCGATGGTCTGATCTACAAGTGCGATCGCCTTATTAACAGTATCCAAAATTTGCTGGTTGTTTGTTTCTTTCGCTAAGTGAGATAACATCATCAGTTCGCTTTTAAGGTTTCCAGCAGTAGCGCGGATAGTTATCAAGTCGGCAGACGGTTTTGCCGTTAGTACCCGCCTTAATCCACAGGAACGTAAATACTCAGATGCAGTTACCCCTGTGGCGATCGCTTTTTCCTCAATGGTAGTTTTCTCTTCCTTAAAGAGGTATACCTTGATAGATTTAGTTCGCTTTACGGGGTCATTTACCATACATTAGTCATCAAAAAGTAAATATAAAACAGAAGTAGTATTTATTAGAACTACATGATAAACGATTGTATTGAATATATTGTCAATTAATCTAATTTATTGCGAATAATATAAGGATAAAATGACCCCATTGAGCATACCTTGTTTTAGTTCTGGATTGTGCGACAACAGTAATGGTTTATTGTGGAACGGGACTGATGTAAATTCATATGCAGTGAGGGTTGTAGAGTTTTGTTCCAAGACGATTGATGTTTGAAGTAATGCTGAAATAGTTGGGTCAATTTGCCCTCAGAATACCTCAATCATGGGAATTGTAAGAGTTTATTTATCAGTTAACAACATATTTTTATTTAAAAAATTAGACCTAATTTTCAATTGATTGGGGTAATTGGTGTGTGAATTGGGGTAGTTAGGAGTAAATACGGGGGTAAGTTCTTCTACAGTGTGGTTAAAGTAAGAGTATTGACAAATAGCTTACTGAAAAGCTTGGTTTGCAGATTATATAGAAGTAAAGGTATGGCAAGAGCGAGTAAGCCTGCTGATTCTGTTGAGTTGGCGCGAATCATGCGGAATAAGGATACTGAGGATGGGATAGTAATTAGCTATCTCCAGTCGAAGAAGCGAGGGCAAACTGAGTTAGTATGTGAGGCGCTGCGGGCTTATTACCTACCGTTTGCGCTATCAGCTGCGGGAGTATCTGGTATGGAATTGCAGTCGGCCCTCCATGATGCGATCGCGCAACTTGAAGCCCAGATAATTAAGATGAAACGGACATTTGGGATGGAGGGGTTGCCCCAGGTCGTTCTTGTTAATCCTCATAGTGGAATTTTCTCGCAGGGTGTGATTGGCTTACAACCAACAATTGGAACTAATGGTGTGGGAGTAGCTCCTGTTTCAGCTAATTTGGTTCCCCCTTCGGTTTCTTTTTTTGATTCCACTAAGCCAAGTCCTGACTCGCTACCTGTTCTCTCAGAACCAGCCGGATCAAATATTTTGGAACAAAATTCTGAAGATGATGGGTTCTTTAATGATGATGAGGATGACCCAATTGCTAAGGCAGAAATAGAAGTTGATGCAGGATTTCGTCTGGAGTAAAGGGATTATCAGGAATGGCTGTTAGGTGTTAGAGAAAAGCGTATTCTTTGCCTTCGCTTGTGATACTTACGTAATTTCCTCCTTTGTCCTGTTTGTCATTGTGGGCAGTATTTTTCAGAGTACGATGGCTACGCCTGCCGCAGGCATCGCGTTAGGCACTGTTGCTAAGAAGTGCTTTGTAAAGAGGTACAAAGCACATTGAGAAGAAGTTTTTGCCCAAGCACCTGCATTATTCAAAGTTTCGATTAAACCATTTCGCCATACACTTGGTCAAAGCTTGTGATCGAGTGCATTAACAGTATTTGACCGAACTGGAGAGGCGATCGCATTCTAACTCCGGAGGTGCAATTGCCTTCATGATATTTCATTTGTAAAAGTTGCAATCAACAATTTTGCAGCAAAGCAAATTTGTAATAAACCCCATTGGACATACCTTGTTATTGTACAAGACTGCCCAATTGTGGTGCTTTTAGTGAGGTAAATGTGGGGATGATTGAGGTAATACTGGATGCAATAATCACAATTACATTGTTTATTTGACAAGCCAAAGACAAATATTATGTTGTCATTCAACTTTTAGTTGATACAGAATTAGGGTGTGATTGGGGTAATTTGTTTATGATACAGGACGTAATTTAACCAGCGTGTGTTGAAGAAATTTTTAATACATTAATTTACTTAGAATCTACAGTTTCGGGTTGGTATTAGTGTTATAGAAGAAAATGATCGTAATGGTTTTTCTCTACTTACTTTGTATGTAAAAAACCTGTTAACTCCTGTAAAGAAAATGTTTTGCACTACAGCATCATTCCTATTTCAGGTAAATTAGTAACAATAGAAAAAGTTAATAAAACATCAATATATATGCCTAAAATTAAGGAGAAAACAGACGTAAAAAAGATAGTAATTACGATTGACATGGGTGCAAGTAAAACTAAAGCTATCGTTCAGGAGTATCCAGAAGGAAAGCCTGTTGTTTTACTTTTAGACTCAGAAATAGCGGATGTTGCTAAAGCCTCAGTTGAAAGCGTCCAACCTGAAGGTAGTCCTGAATCTCGTGCTTGGGTAGGGATAGGCGATGAGTATTTCGCCTTGGGAGAACTTGCTCGTCGTCGGTTTGGGGGTATATCGCAACTGAGGGAGTTAAAGTATGAACTAGCAATCCCCAAAATTTGCGGAGCATTTTGGCTGGCTAAAGAGAAGTTGAACCTGGGTAATGATGTTGCAGCTTACTTGAGTGTCCTGCTGCCGCCGGGTGAAGTGCAAGATAAGGAACAGTTACAAATTCGGTTGAAGGATACGTTTCTGGGGTTTGATACACCAGCAGGTAAGATGCGGGTGAAAATGCTTCGTTATGATGCAGCTTCTGAAGGTAGTGGAATATTTTTCCACCGTAGGCGAACGCTTGGTGATCATGTACCTGTTTCGATGTATGTAATGCTTGGTTATCGCAACGCGAGTATTTTCACCTTTCGGAGTGGTTCGATTGGTGCAGGAATAACCAGCAATTTTGGTATGTCTTGGTTAGTAAATAATTTGATTTCCAAAACATCGGGACTAAGCCCTGATAATTCCAATATTATTGAAGTAGTGATAGAAGCTGGAGCCAGTTGTGACCCCCAAGTGATGCAAAAACTCTCACGCAAGCGCAAAGGTGATGAGATTCAACTTGATGGAGAGTCGATGTCCAAAGCTTTATTACTTGCTAGAGATGAATATTGGCGTGCGATCGCCAGGTGGTTGCGCTCAAAGATGGATGAGGATATTGAAGAACTAGTATTTTGCGGAGGAACTGCGGATTACATTCGTCCTGAAATAGATGCTTACTTCCAGAAAGAGGGGATGAAAGTATCCTGGCACGCTAATATTTTTATACCTGATGAAATATCTTCTGGTATGGGCAATCGGATGGCGGATGTTTGGGCTTTTCACCAGCACATGATTATTCAGTTTGATAAGTTAACTGGTTATATACGCTCTGAGGTTGTACCGTTAAATAAATCTGTTGAAGGTAATACAAATAATACAGGTGAAGAAGTCAAACGTAGGTATAACTTTACGCCTTGTGAGCGGCCTAGTACCTTTATTGCTGTAAACGAGAATGTTTGATAGGTTCAGGCAAAAATAAATGTAGTAAAAAAAGAATCAGCTAGAGTGAAGTGCTGCATAAAACAGTACTTTCTAACTGATTCTTTGAGATTTTAGTATGGCTGTTGCTCTAGAACACCGATTCAGTAATCGCAGAATAAAAGAAAAATCAGCCCAGAGTGAAGTAAATAATGGAGGAGAAAGCAGAGTAAATGCTTGCCAGACAATACTTAGAGCAACAAAAAAGCTTTGAGGGATATTTAATAAAGTCTCAAGGAGAGGCATAGCCCCAATTGATGTAATTTAGGTAATAAATCTGCATTACCAACAGCGAATTTACGTATGCGACCCCAGATATGGCAGCCACCCATAGAACTATCAGCATTGGAGCAAAGTATCGTTAAGCGAATTAAACGAGCAAAGCTGTTTAGGTTCTTGCGGCAATATCGCCATCAAATATTTGATGATCAATTTCAAGAAGAACTGAGCAAGCTTTATGCGGATTCTGCCAAAGGACATCCCCCAGTACCACCAGCACAACTGGCGTTGGCAACAATCTTACAAGCTTATACCGGAGCCTCCGATGCGGAAGCAATTGAAGCATTGATCATGGATAGACGTTGGCAGTGAGCGTTGGATTGCATTGATTGTGAAAATGCTCCTTTTTCTCAAGCGACACTGGTAAGATTCCGTAGTGCGCTAATTATCCAAGGTCTTGACCGTAGGCTGATTGAAAGAACTGTCGAATTAGCACAGCAAACTAAGGGTTTTGGTTCAAAGCAGCTACGGGCGGCACTAGATTCCAGCCCCTTGTGGGGAGCATCCAAGGTCGAAGACACATATAATTTGTTGGGTCACGCGCTCAAAAAAGCGATTGGCGTGATAGCTGGGCAGCAGGGGCGGGGGCTGGCGGAATTTGCCCATGAGATTGGGATAGATATGGTTGCTTGTTCGAGTTTAAAAGCGGCTTTAGACTTAAACTGGGATGACCCAGACCAGAAAAATTTGGCTTTAGGGATTGTATTAGACGCTTTAGAACGATTTGAGACTTTTGTACAAGCACAGCCTGAAAGTATCGAACACCCTCAAGTACAAAGGGCGTTGTCAACCGCAAGGCAGATTGAAGCTCAAGATGTGGAAGTGGATGCTCATGGTGAGATAAAACTACGAACAGGTGTTGCCAAAGAACGACGCGTCTCAATCGAAGACGAAGAAATGAGGCACGGACGTAAAAGTAAAAGCCAGCGATTTGATGCTGTACGTTCGCTTACTTTGTCAGGGTGAGAGGAATTAAAGCCTTGAGCAGAAAGGAATAGAGAGATAGCTGATGGTGCAGCAAATTCCTTTAGTCTGAAAGACATGTTGTGGAGAGGGGTGTGCGTATGGTGGTAAGCGAATAGGTAAAAATTAATTCTCTTACTCATCGATGTCCAAGGAAACAACGTGATTGTGGATCTCAATTGTGCTTACACCGTGTAATACTTGGGCAGACCTTTGAGATTAACGGTATAGTACAAGGTTAAATTTACGGTGTATTACACGGAATAGAGTAATATTGAAACTTGACATTCAATCCGATGATTATCGTTTTAGATATCTGATTTTACAGGTTAAGAGGAATTATGTCTTGCAGAACAGCGAATCTATTTGATAAAGAGATTCAGGCATTTTCATTAAGGAAAGAATTTGTTTTTGAAGCACGTTAATCGGTGTAATGAAAATGGTAGAATCAGGGAGGAAATAGAGAGTTAAATTACAAAAAGCTTGAAGCATTTTCTCGGCAGACGGGCGATTGGTTTTTCGCTTTGGATTACCATCATAAAGACCAGCCAAAGATTGTTGAGTTTCCATAAGTGCCTGGCGGACTACAAACTCCATCAGGGTAAATACCCGTAAAGCTATGTTCAAAATAAACATCAAGCCAGTGATTCGGTCTTGGTTTTGAAAGTAAATAGGCAAGGCTGGCAAAGAACCTCGTTTAAAACGGTGAAACCCACGCTCCAAGAGCCATTCATCCCGGTAATACATTACGGCTTGTGGTAGGGTAAGTTGATTAGTCGGCGCATTGGTGACATACAATCGCCACCCGGACAAGGTTTCTGAAAGCTGAATCGCATCATCAATCTGCTGGATATGAAGTTGAAGAGATATCCTAGTTACTTCCTCAGTCGCTGAGTTTTTGGATGGTCGTCCCCGGACAAGATGGCGAGTTTGAGTCAGGATTTCTTCTGTAATCATCGTCGAGAAGAAATCGTTAACACGATAGCGCTTGAGAATATTTTCTACTTTATGAGTGAGTTGCTCTCGGTCGAGGAGTGGTTTCTTAGCTAATTTATTGAGAGCAGTTTGAGCTTTATTGATCCGTTGCTGCTGACCACGTACAGCAGATAGTGCAAGGCTATGAGAATAAACAACCAAGTAGCGTTCGTGCCAACGTACCCATTTGTTAGTTTCTTCCTTTAACCAAAACTTACATAACTCCACTTCAAAGCCCTTTCCCACAGCGGGTTCAAGTTCATCCTGTCGCGGTAAACGAATCTCCACAGTTTGTGTTGGTGGGTCGAGTACCCATTGCTTGAGATATAGGGGATGTTGTCCACTCATCGATACAGGAAAGCAATAAACACCTCCATTAGCTGCAATTTGGGCGCGAGTTGCAATTGCAGAGGCTTTACAATCAGCAACGAAGACAAACTTTTTGTGCCCAATGACTTTCGCCATTTTTTGCCAAGTGGGAAAATATAACGGGTCATCGGCTCCATTTCCTTCAAGGGTGGCGCTGACCAATGGCATTCCCATTGGGTCAAGGGTAGCCAACAACTGCCGGTACTGCAACAAGTCTGGGCGAAAGTCTTTGGAATAGCCATAGCGCAGTAGACTTTCTTCTGGTGATTCAGAGTCTTGATGATTAACTGAAAAACTGCTTGTATCCGCTCGTGCAACCAGAGTAGGTAATTCATAGGCACGAATCAGGTGCCGTCCCAACTTTATTTCTATTTCCTGCCTTGCCTCTGACTGCTTACCTAATTCTTCGACTACCCTCGCTAATCGGTCATCACTGGCATCTTTTTCCCCGATCAACCACCCTGTACTTAACTCTAAAATCTTTCGGTGTGCTTGTACCCAGAGTTCCACCGCACACAACCGATGGTCTGACTGGGTAATTATATATGTTAATAACAATACACTCAATTTCCCGTAGCTCAGTCCTTTGTGGTTTCCATGAGGTGGACTCAGCTTTTGGTCAATACACTTGGCTATTTCCATCTTTTTTAGCCATTCCACTATTACGGGAATATCATCAATTCTCTCGGAATTAATTTTTACCTGCTCTCTGACCACTATACGTATGCCCCTCTCCAACAGTATGTCTTTCAGACTAAAGGAATTTGCTGCACTATCAGCGATCGCCCTATTCCTTTCCCCTTAAGGCATTAATTCCTCTTACACAGACAAAATGAGCGAACTTACAGTACTAAGCCCAGTTCTGCGCCTAGTGTCTGTTCATCAGATGGGTGCTGGCATGGCTGAGTTGCGCTATGAAGTACACAAAGGCGGTGTGAGTGGAGCCGCCTAACAATTGCAATGTAGCGGACTTTTGAAGCTCCTGATTGTAATGCAAAGGCTGTTTGCCGCGGCTGATTGCAACGGTAGTATCAATTGCCAAAGGAGGAAAACTGATGAGTTCATTTGTCCTTTGTTTTCAAGATATTGACAAAACAAAACTCAAGGTCGTTGGTGGTAAAGGCTCGAACCTGGGGGAACTTACCAAGATTGAAGGAATACTCGTACCAGATGGCTTTTGTATTTCTACTGAAGCTTTTAAAAGAATCATTGGGGAAACGTCTTCGATTAACGAATTACTCGACCAGTTATCGCTTCTCAAGGTGGAAGATCGGCATAAAATCAGTGAACTTAGTTGTGAGATTCGCTCTTTCATCGAAGGGATAGCCATTCCTGAAGATATTAATGAAGAGATCGCCCGCCTTCTCTCTAGGCTTGGAGAAAAAAATGCCTATGCAGTACGATCCAGCGCAACTGCTGAGGATTTACCGATAGCCTCCTTTGCAGGACAGCAGGATACGTATTTAAATATTATCGGGAAGGAAGCAATTTATCAGCATATCAGCAAGTGCTGGGCATCGCTATTTACTGAGAGAGCAGTAATGTACCGCCTTCAAAACGGCTTCGACCACCGTAAAGTCCACCTGTCTGTGGTTGTTCAGAAGATGGTCTTTCCGCAGGTGGCAGGAATTTTGTTTACTGCCGATCCCGTCACTTTTAATCGGAAGGTGTTATCCATTGATGCAGGCTTCGGACTTGGTGAAGCCTTGGTCAGAGGTATGGTGAATGCTGATATCTATAAAGTGCGTAACGGCAAGGTTATCGCTAAGAAAATATCCACCAAGAAACTTGCTATTTACGCCTTAAAAGATGGCGGTACAAAAGAACAGGAGATTGAGCCTGAACGGCAGAATAGGCAAGCGCTGACAGACGATCAGATTTTGCAGCTTGAGCGCATCGGTAGAAAAATTGAAGCACATTTCGGCTGCCCCCAGGACATCGAATGGTGTTTGGTTGATGATACATTTCATATTGTCCAGAGTCGCTCCATCACGACTTTATATCCCATTCCTGAAACGAATGATCGGGAAAATCACGTCTTTGTTTCTGTCGGTCACAACCAAATGATGACCGATGCCATGAAACCATTGGGATTGTCTTTTTTCCTGTTAATGACCCATGCACCCATGCATACGGCTGGTGGCAGGTTGTTTGTTGATGTGACAGCGACGCTAGCTTCACCTGCCAGCAGAGAAACTATATTAAACGTCACATTGGGAAAATCTGATCCGCTCATGAAAGATGCACTGACAACCATCCTAGAGCGAGGAGATTTTATCAAATTGTTACCCGATGATCAGCGTCCCGGCAAAAGCAGTAAAGGTCGATCGCCTGCGGATTTTCAAACCCTAAACGACTACGATCCGGCGATTGTTGCTGAGTTGATTCAACAGAGTCAAACCTCGATCGACGCGTTAAAACAAACTATCCAAACGAAATCAGGATCGGATCTGTTTGATTTTATCCTGGAAGATATCCAGCAATTAAAGCAGACCCACTCTGATTCACAGAGTTTTGGTGTGTTTATGACTGCTATGAATGCTTCTTCGTGGATCAATGAAAAAATGAACAAGTGGTTAGGCGAAAAAAACGCAGCGGACACGCTTTCTCAATCTGTACCCAACAATATTACTTCCGAAATGGGTCTGGAACTATTGGATGTCGCAGATGTGATTCGTCCTTATCCTGAAGTAATTGATTATTTACAACAGGTAAAAGATGACAACTTTCTGGATGAATTGGTTAAGTTTGATGGAGGAAAAGAAACCCAAGACGCTATCTATGCTTATCTCAACAAATACGGAATGCGATGTGCCGGAGAAATCGATATTACTAAAACTCGTTGGAGTGAAAAACCAACTACACTTGTCCCCATAATTCTCAGTAATATCAAAAACTTTGAGCCTGGTGCTGGCGATCGCAAATTTGAGCAAGGGCGACAGTCAGCTTTGAAAAAAGAACAAGAGTTATTAGAGCGATTGAAGCAATTACCGGATGGCGAACAAAAAGCTAAGGCAACAAAACGAATGATTGACCTAATCCGGAATTTCATCGGTTATCGTGAATATCCCAAATACGCCATAGTTAATCGCTACTTCGTTTATAAGAAAGCTTTACTCCAAGAAGCCGAACAACTTGTACAAGCGGGCGTTATTCATGAAAAAGAAGATATATACTATCTCACTTTTGAAGAACTTCGCTCAGTCGTATGCACAAATAAACTTGATTACCAGATTATCAGCAAACGAAAAGACGAGTATAAACACTATGAAAAACTAACTCCACCACGTGTGATCACGTCTGACGGTGAAATCATTGCAGGACAGTACAAACGCGAAAATCTCCCTGCCGAAGCTATTGTAGGTCTACCTGTTTCCTCCGGAGTTATAGAGGGACGAGCGCGTGTTATCTTAAACATGGAAGATGCTGATCTAAAAGATGGAGATATATTAGTTACCTCTTTTACTGATCCTAGCTGGACACCATTGTTTGTCTCTATCAAAGGCTTGGTCACCGAAGTTGGTGGACTGATGACGCATGGAGCAGTTATCGCACGTGAATATGGCATAAGTGCAGTTGTGGGAGTGGATAATGCTACCAAACTGATCGATGACGGACAGAGAATTCGGGTTAATGGAACGGATGGCTATTTAGAAATCCTAAGTTAATATACTTTCTAATAATGACTTAATGTATAAGTTGACTTCTAGCCATCCAGTACCTTTTACAAAGAGTTCTCCGAGACTAGACTACCTTGCTGTAAAGAAGGATCATCTTTGTTTTCTTCTTCTAGAAGTGCTTCAATTTGAGTAAAAAGCTTATTAATTTTTTTTAGCTTTTTCTCATCATTCCAAATTTTACTTTTTCTAAGTGCTTTGTATATTTTGTCAACTTTTTCTTTTTGCTCTTGGTTATGAGATGATGGCTTACTTTCTGACTGTTGCTGAAGAATATTTCCTACTAGAATCCTAATTTCAGATAGTGATAAACCTTCTGCGATCGCTTTAGTTAAGACTTTCTGTCTTTCATCATCATTTTTTATCCGGTTGATTTCCTTAGCTTTTGTATATTCAATTTCGCCTTTTTGCAGTGCAGTTTGGATATCTAAATGGAGTTTGAGTAAAGGAAGACGATTGGCTACAAATGACTGCCAAGTAATTTTTCCTAACCTCAAGAATACATCTTGTATGATTCGTCCTTCATCACTAACCATAACGTTATGGTTAGAATTACCTTTGCTTTCGTTATTCATGTCATAGAGCAGTTTGACCACTGTCTCTTGGTCAACATCGACTTCTTCGGCTAGTAATTCGAGAATTCCGATAGTTTCTTCATAAGCATTGAGGTCTTCCCTTTGGAGGTTTTCAACTAAGCGGAGTTTACGAGCTTTTTTTTCGTCGCATTCAATAATGACTACAAGGATTTCCTCAAGTCCTGCAATTTCACAAGCTTTGAGACGGCGTTCACCAGCGATCAACTCATACTTATCTTCCTGAATCTTTCTAACAACAATGGGTTCTAGTAACCCTACTTCCTTAATGCTGTCAGCGAGCGATTTGAGTTTTACAGGGTCAAAATAGCGACGAGGCTGACTCGGCGGAAGGATGATTTGAGATAAAGGTAAAGTGGAATCAGATAAAGATTGTTCTTCTTCATCTCCAAATAAATTATCCAGTCCAGTAAGTTTTTCTAGTTCGCGTTTTTGGCTCATAGTTGAGTAATATATTTTGTAATTTCTTCGAGTATGCTAACTGCGGGGTGGTTTTTCTTGTGGAGTGCAAGTGGTAGATGTGCTTGGGTTGCGTCAGGAAAAGCTGTTGATTTAGGAATGGGGGCAGTAACGTGTATCCGTCCTTCAACCTGTTGTTTAATTTCTTCCAGTATTCCTGTGTCTTGAAGATTACGATTATCGTATTTTGTTGGAATTATACAGGCAATTTGTAATTTCTGGTGTCCTCCTTTTTTGAGCCGGGCAATTGTTTCTAGCAGTTGGTTGGTGCCAAGATAGCACTTATATTGCGTTTCAACAGGAATAATAACGTGTGAAGCAGCGACTAAGCTCATAATGCTTAGGATTCCTAGAGAAGGCGGGCAATCAATCAAAATATAATCATACTGGTCAAGTACATTTGATAGCACAAACTTGAGCCGTTGGCGGTTGTCGATGGTCAAGTCATGAAAAATTTTTTGCTCCGTACCTGCCAATTGGATATTTGTTGGTACAATGTGCATCCCGTGAATAGGTTTTTCCCATATATACAGGGGAGTTTCTTCAGCGATCGCACCATAGATAGTTTGTTCAGTTTGCAGCTTGACTTCCCCTAATCCCATAAAAGCTGTTAGTGATGCTTGTGGGTCCATATCCACAAGCAGTACACGGTGTTTTTTAGCAAGGTGGTATCCAAGATTGTGTGTAATAGTCGTCTTAGCTGCACCACCTGACTGATTGAAAGTGGCAATTATTTTGGTTGATGACATATATTAATGAAGCGATTTTGTGAACCCATGTCAGCGATTCTACCAAACAGTGGATTTTTATTTTGGATTTTTGAAAAAAAATAACGCTAGTTCAAACCAGTAAACCTGTCTGGACTAGCATTATTCAGTTAGTTGGTTCTAAAATGGAGGTTCTTCGTCTAGGTCTTCATTTGTCGAAGTAACGTTATCTTCGAGTAGTTCCTTAGCAAAATCGGGAGTTTCAGGCGAGTGAGAATTTTTGCTAACTTGGGTGAGTTCGTTAATCGGTTGTGCTGAGATAAAGTTTCTAATTACGAATGTGGCAATCTTTTCTTTGTACTCACCCCTGTTATCTACCACTAAATCAAGATATCCTTCTGCTGTACCATGTACGCCTTCCCCTTGTTCGTTGATGACGACAGCAGGTGCGCCTTTGGAACGGAATGGTATCTCGTCAGTAACGACTCCTTCCTTGGAACGGTAGTAGAATTCAGCAATTCCAAAAGCAATCAAGGAACCTTCTTTGTCGTGGGTTGTGTTCACTGATTTAAGATTAATAGTTGCAGTATTATGAATCATGGTCGTTCGATTTGTAGATTGATTAGATGGTTAATCGCCTATGATTTATACTGCATAGGCGATTTGTAATTTTCTAGAAATTTGCGTTAGCTACAGCCTGTGTTTCGTTCGGTACAGAAGTAGATGTAGATTCTTCCTTACGGGGTGAACCTAGTAATTCGATGGTGTTGATTGTGATTACAGGCTTTTGCCGCATAGTGCCAGAATTTTTATCTGCCCAACGATCAAATCCAAACTCACCAGTAATTGCAATCTGAGTCCCTTTACGAACGTAATTTCCAATCACTTCTGCTTGATTTCCCCAAGCGACTAAATCAAACCAAAGGGCTTGTTCACTTCTGTAGGGTGGTCTGACTGCAATAGAGATTGAAGCTTTAACTGCTCCCGACTCGAAAAATTTCAGATCGGGTTCTTGTCCACATCTGCCAACGAGCATGACTTTGTTGATATAGTTCATAACGCGAGAATTGATATATTTCTTTTATTGCTGCGTCAGCATTAGTTCTTTTAGGATTTATCATTTTGACGAATTGTTTTATTTAAAGCACACTTTTTGATTCATACTTGTGAGTTATTTTTTATCCATGTTTCTCATTGCATTGAGGTTTTACTAAGGAACGGCCAATTATCCTGTGCTATGGTGGGATCGCAAATGTCGTGGTATGTATCTAAAAATTATAAGTAATGACTTATGCTTGAATATCTTCTCCTAAAGCGAGTAAGTATTTGTAAGCTGATACTCTTGGCTTTGATGTGGATACAGTTCGATGAAGACAGCCAAAATCAGCTAACTCCTGACTACTCTTCACCTTTGCAAGTAGAAAATCTTACTTGGTTAGGAGAAACATCTGTTGGAGAAGAGGTCGAGCATTTTTGTGATGTTTCTAATACAGCTAGGATAGGCGTTTGGGGAGAAATTCTAGAACTGAAGTTAGTAGATTTAATTGCTGATTTACCGACTTGTTTGCATGATGCCTCGTGGTTTGCTCTACTGGCAATTACTATGATGTTGGTGGATAAGGAATTAGACGGGATATGCGTACACATACAGGATGAGTATTTTGCCCGGACTCTTACGCTTGACAGTTTGGCAGATTTGGGTGATTCTTACTTAGCTAAAGGTCATCCTTATTTAGATTTTCCTTTATCGTTAGAAGATGCTAAATCATTACTACCAGTTAATAGAAAGCAAGAGCTAGAAATCGAGTTAGAGAAATTTATTATTAATACTTATGAATATGATTTTGATGATGAAGCGCCAAATATTAGTGAGTTTTCATCCATCTACTTGCAAGATATTTTAAAAGAGTTTTTTGTTGAATCTGACTGGCAAGGTGATATCAATCAAGAAGCGGTTGTACAGCTTCAAGAAAAGTATGGTTCACAGTATTCAGAAGGTGCGTTCTCTCCTGAAACTAAGGAACACGAACGTTGGGGCAAAACGCTTGTTTTTCTCAAACAGTTTATAGGTCTGGATTCTAGTTTTATCGAAAGCCAAAGCGATTTGTTCCTTGATGAATCTCAAGCAGCTGATTTACCTGATTACTTCCGTATCAAGACCCGTTTAGAACGTTGGCAAGACCGAACAGTTGTTTTATCCCGGTTGGTTCATACTTTAGTTCATTTTTTACTGGTAGGACAAAATTATCATCCCAGTCATATACAAGATTTGATGGCTATTCCAGCTTCTTCACGGCCTATATCCAGCCTACAAGCTTGTTTAGGTGTAGCTGCTTACAGAAGTGGTTATTACATGGCTGCTTCAAATATTCCCGAATCAGAAATTGGGCGGAACTGGTTGCTACAAAAAGCTTTTCCTAACCTGCTTGATTTTTATCAAACAGGTCGGTTGAGTGGAAAGCAATAATTATTGTTTTATTGCACGTTCATTGTTAAAACTTATGAAATTACAGGTAATTAGATTTATCCGAAAACTCTAAAGCCAGATTGTTCAAAACTTTGATACCAAACTTTGATATCTTCGGAAAAACGTACTTATATTGAGATAATTAGTGATAATTTAGAGCCATAAAAAACACTCCAGAATTATTGATTGAACACTAAATTTTTAATTCAATGTGATTTTGAACCAGGGCAAACGCACCTAAATATTGACGAGCCTGGATAAGGTGGGAAAGCAAGCCTGTCCTCAATCACATAGGACTTTCGGAGAAGTCTAATATTCACCCACAGAGTAATGATAATCATTATGAGGGGGATTTAGAGGCAACTATCGGCTGCCCTTCATTGAACGTGGTATTCTCTGGAAGCAGAAAGAAGAATTAGATTTCTATTCTCGATGAAGCTCAAGCCAAAAATCACAATTGCTGACCACTTTAGTGTGATAGAAGATCCACGCATAGATCGGAGCAAAAGACACAAGTTAATTGATATCATGACCATTGCTGTATGTGCGGTGATTTGTGGAGCAGATGGTTGGGTAGCAATAGAAACTTATGGTTGTGCGAAGTATGAGTGGTTACAAACATTTTTAGAGTTGCCAAATGGCATTCCGTCTCATGATACTTTTGCACGAGTATTTGCACAAATAAATCCTCAACAGTTTCAAGAATGTTTTCTTTGTTGGATGAAATCAATACAGAAGATAACTGAAGGTGAAGTGGTAGCAATAGACGGAAAAACCTTACGTGGTTCTTATGATAAAAGTAGTGACCAAGGTGCAATTCAAATAGTAAGCGCCTGGGCAACTACAAATAGATTGGTGTTAGGACAAGTGAAGGTGGATGAAAAATCGAATGAAATTACAGCAATTCCCGAGTTATTAAAGGTATTAGAACTATCTGGGTGTATCGTGACAATTGACGCAATCGGTTGTCAAAAAGAGATTGTAAAGTTAATTACAAAGCAAAATGCAGATTATGTAATAACGTTAAAAAAGAATCAAGGAAATCTTTATGATGAAGTTGAAAAACTATTCCGGTCAGGGATAAGCACAGGTTTTCAAGGACTTGAACATAGCACATATAAAACAGAAGAAGTAGGACATGGTCGTCATGAAATTCGACAATATGTGATGTTATCTGATATTCAGTCGCAGCTTGACCCAGATTCAATTTGGTCAAAATTTAATAGTGTTGGGATGGTAGAGTCCGTGCGAAAAGCGGATGGTAAAACAACGGTTGAAACTCGTTATTTTATTAGTAGTCTTGAGGGGAATGCAGAAAAATTGGGCAATTCTGTTCGCAATCATTGGGGAATTGAGAATTCATTACATTGGATATTGGATGTCGCCCTCAGAGAAGATCATTGTCGGATTAGAAAAGACAATGCCCCACAAAATTTTGCAGTTATTAGACAGATTGCAGTCAATGTTCTAGGTAAAGAAAAGCGCGTTAAACTTGGGATAAAAAATAAACAGTTTCTCGCTGCAATGGATAATAACTATTTAGCCAGAGTTTTAGAGTTAGCCTAAAACTCTGGCTATCAAAACTATAATTTAACATTTTGCGTAAAAGTTTTCTTTCTCTGAAGAGAAACATACTTTTTAGTAGCCAATCAATGAGTTTTTTTAGTATTAATAGATAGTGAATTAATGTCAGATTATTTAATCTTGGCTTGGGAAGTTTTTTGATTAAATTTTCTGATGATTATCTCAGCTTTTACAATTATCTATGTCATTTTGAAATCTTCTTTAGTTTTTATTAGGAAATAAGGTGCGTTTCCCCTAGATTTTGAACCATATCTAAGATAGAAAGTTCTGTGGCTTCAAGAAAGTTTAACAAGCTAAGACATCAGCTACGTAAAAAACATGATTGTTATTTCAATACCTTAGCCAAAATCAGAGGGTGAAGAGAGAGGGCTGATGTAGTAGAGTTATTGTCTTCCCAAACGACAACTTAAAAGCCACAATCAACCGATGCCCGATATCTTATCACTCCTGCAATGCCTCCTGCCGCAGATAAACGCTACGACGATGCGTCAGTTGAACCAGATAATCATTGCAATGTTAGCAATGAGCGGGCGAGTCACCATGTTGGGAATTGCCCGTTGGACAGGGGAAAGCGGTAGCTATCGGACAATGGGGAGATTTTTCTCGACAGTGATACCGTGGGCAACATTGTTTTGGCTGTTTTTCCGGAAACATTTGTGGCGAGAAAATGATGTGTACTTGCTTGCAGGAGATGAAGTTGTAGTCAGTAAATCGGGGAAGCAAACATACGGGGTAGATAGATTTTTTTCTAGCCTGGCCAGTAAACCAATTAATGGTTTATCTTTCTTCGTATTGTCATTAGTAAGCGTAGAAAGAAGAGAATCATTTCCGATTGGAATAGAACAGGTAATCAAAAGTGATAGCCAAATAAATCGCATCTCGCCAATCAAAAAAGTACAAGCTAAAGAAAAACGTGGAAGGGGACGACCAAAAGGCAGTAAAAATAAAAACAAAACCGAAGTGATATTAACATCTGAACTATTACTAATTAAAAAGATGATTAACTCACTATTCGAGCTAGTAGCTAACTTTATCCCTTTGACGTACTTGGTAGTAGATGGTCATTTTGGTAACAACAATGCTTTGCAGATGGCACGACAAATTAACTTGCATATAATTTCCAAGTTGCGCCATGATTCAGCATTATACGTCCCTTATGAAAATCCTGACTCCAGTAAACGTTCTCGTCGTAAATACGGCGACAAGCTAGACTACCGTAATCTACCTGACAGATATTTATGTAAAAGTGTTATTGAGGATGAGATTCAAACTGATATTTATCAAGCCACTCTCCTTCACAAAGAATTTGCCCAGGCTATCAATGTAGTGATTTTGGTAAAAATCAATCTTAAAACTCATGCTCGTAGTCATGTAATTTTATTTTCTAGCGACCTAGACTTGACATTTGAGAAAATCATCGATTATTACAAGCTACGTTTCCAAATCGAGTTTAATTTTCGGGATGCTAAACAATTTTGGGGGTTGGAAGATTTTATGAATCTCAGTCAAACTGCTGTGACTAATGCTGCTAATCGCGCATTCTTTATGGTTAATTTATCCCATCACCTTCTCGCTAATTTTCGTAAACATAATCCTGGTTCTGGCATTATTGATCTGAAAGCTTATTACCGTGGTTTTCGATATGTCCGTGAAATGTTAAAAATACTTCCTCAAAAGCCTGAGCCTATTTTATTAGCGCAAATTGTTGCCAAGCTTACTTCCCTGGGACGTATTCATACCGTTTCCACAGGTATTGAACCCTCGTAAATTGGCTAAGGTATTGTTATTTACCATCTTCGCTGACACCTTCAAGAAAGGCGATCGCGCCTTTTGCCCAGACATTGTTTTCCGCAAAGTGTTCGCCAACTTTGATTGCTGCTTTTTTGCCGCCATTCCACAGGCGTTTGAGGTTGAGGAAGTTTTGCCACCGCTGGTGATCCTGAGCTTCGAGGAGTTTTGCCTCGACTTCAATAATTTGCGGAACGGTGGTTGGATCTGTCAAGGCGGGGTATTTTTGCTGAAGTTGCTCAATAAATTGCTCGTATTCGGTAAGCAAAATCTCAAAGGTTTGCTCAGAGGAACTGGTGTGCTGAGTAAATTCTATGGTGCTGCCTTCAGCCGCATAGTTCACGCCAATGGTTGCGTGTTGTTGATTGAAGATAGGTGATTTGTCGGTCATGATGGTTAATCTCTCCAGGGTTTGTATGGTTATAGCGTTTGGAGCGCGGTTCTGGCTGTTTGAGCGATCGGCGTTCTGTGCTACTAAATGAGTCTGAAAAACTTCGTAGTTATAGAATTTGCAGTTTGACTGAATGACAAGAATAGTGCGATTGATTGCTGTACTAGAACGGGATGGTAGTAAAGTAACAAGGCAAGGAGCTACGATGTAAGCCTGTTTCTTTGCAATGCTGCTCAAAGCATCTGCTGAACGCTCACGCACGTAGTAGCTAGAATCCTCTATAAGTTTGAGTAGAGATGGAATAGCTGTTTTGGAACCAATTCTGCCTAACGCATCTGCTGTACGCCCACGCACATTTAAGCTAGCGTGGTAAAACTTACTAGAGAGAGCGGAAATCATGTAATCTTGACCTTGTAGCGAAATAATGGCGCAAAAACTTGGCAAGAAAAAGTTTAAAACCAGAGGCAACATCTTTTGAAGTACTTGATTGTATTCAAAAAAAATGCCCTTCGTGCGGTCAAGCAATGTGGAATGAATACAATAATCCTCGACATATAAGAACGTTAAATGGGGTAGTAGAACTACAGCTAAAAATTCGGCAATGTCGGAATAAGTCATGTATGCGGTATAAAAAAGCATATCGACCAGAGCTTGAAGGGTCACTCGCTCTACCACAAAACGAATTTGGTTTGGATGTGATTGCTTATATAGGAGCATTACGCTACCAGGAACATAGAAGTGTTACTCAAATACACGCTCACCTGGAATTAAAGGGTATATGTATAAGTCAAAGAACGGTCACGCACTTAATTGACAGATATGACGAGTTACTTTCTTTATGGCTAAAAGACCATAAAAGGTTAAAAGCAATAGTGGCTAATCAAGGACGGGTGATATTAGCGATTGATGGGATGCAGCCAGAAATTGGACATGAAGTATTATGGGTAATTCGCGATTGCTTATCAGGAGAAATTTTACTTGCTAAAACCTTATTATCATCAAGGAATGAAGATTTAGTGGCGTTATTATTAGAAGTAACTAATACCTTAAATGTACCAATTGATGGAGTTGTTAGTGATGGGCAACAATCAATTCGCAAAGCTGTTGGGTTAGCATTACCTAGTATTGCTCATGGTTTATGTCATTACCATTACCTGAAAGAAGCAATTAAACCCATATATGAGGCGGATCGACATGCAAAAAAGGAATTGAAAAAAAAAAGTTAGAGGATTACGAAACATTGAACGTAGTGTTACCAATGAAGATAAGAATTTGGTGACTATTATTGAAGATTATTGCTCGGCAGTCCGTAGTTCTATAACCAATGATGGTCATCCACCGTTAGAGCCATCTGGATTAAAGTTACAAGAAAATTTGATTTTGATAGAACAAAGCTTAGAAAGAATGGAAAAAAAAGTGCTTTACCACCACCTTTAGTCAACCTAAAACATCTTCTAGCTAAGGGATTATCTGCGACTGCATCTTTATTTTCACCTGTGAAAGTTGCATATGGGTGGGTTGATAAAGCTAGTGATATTCTCAATAATAAAATAGGTCTTGATGCTGCTGGAGTTAAACAAAGTTATCAGCAACTGTTAACTCAAATGTCCCAACAAAAGCAGAAAGCTGGTAGCCTGAACACTGCAATCGATAACTTTATAAAAACCACCCATAGCTACTGGTCTGGACTTTTTCATTGTTACGAAATTGAAGATTTTCCCAGAACTAATAACGACCTAGAACACGCTTTTGGTATGCTACGTCATCATCAACGTCGTTGTACTGGTCGTAAAGTTGCTCCCTCATCTCTTGTTATTCGTGGCTCTGTTAAACTTGCCTGTGCCATTGCTACTAAACTTCATTCTTTTACCGCATCTGATTTAGCACAAGTTGATATTGTTACTTGGCTCGAATTACGCTCTCAATTGCAAAAACACCACAAAGCCAGAATTGAACAGTATCGATTTCGCCGTGACCCAAAGGCTTACTTAGCTAATCTAGAGAGTCGTCTTCTCTAGTGAGTTTTACCACACTAGCATTTAAGGCTTCATCTTCCACAAGCTTGATTAAGCTAGGAAGAGCCACATCAGAACCAATTCTGCCTAGTGCATCTACTGCATATCCACGCATCCAGTGGTCAGTATCTTCCACGAGCTTGAGTAAGCTAGGAAGAGCCACATCAGAACCAATTCTGCCTAGCGCATTTACTGCCAAAAAACGCATTTTGGAGTTGGCATCTTCAGCAATCTTTAGTAAGTAAGGAATATCATTTTCAGAATTCAGCTCACTCAGTGGATTTTTTGAATACCCATATACACTGGTCAAGCTGCTATGTTCCATGAGTTTGAAAAAGTTGGGAACAGTAACCTTGAGATTATTCATATCTAGATAATCTGCTGCCACCGGGTGAACGAAAAAAACTGTGGGAAGAGAAATTTGTTAGCGTATTTTGCACGCTAACTAAGCTCTGACTAATATAGATGTTAACTCTGATGAAGATATGAATTATTTTTGAAATCTTGCTGCTTCTTCAACTAGGTCATTGAGTCCTAGCTCTAGTGTATGAAGCACCTGGTTTAACGCTTCAATTTTTGTGCGATTTTTCATCATCTCAACTGCCTTTAAGAAAGCTGGACTACCTGCTTTACCAATATATTGATGACAACTTTTACTACCATTTTTGGTAACAAAAATAGGTTCAGACGATTGCCACTTGTAATACCAATAAGCTCCGCCCTTACCTTTAGCGCGGTAACGAACAATCCAACAACTCTCTTCAGCTACATCACTCTTGCTAAGAGTAGAGATTTCTTGGTTGATTTCTTCTCTTTTGGCAATTAAAAGTTCTATTCTGTGTGCTAAATCTGAAAGACTCTGTTCTCTTGTTTTGACCACTATTAAATACAAGCTTAAAAGTCCAAGGTTAGCGTAAATCTTACGCTAACTTACTTTGATTGTAAGATAAGGATGACCAAAAATTTGACCATCGCGTTGAATTACTTAAATATGCTGCCCTGAGAGCCATAACTCCTTCTGCACCAAAAAAAGACCAGTGCATACCAGCCTGTTTTAATCTTTGAGTAACCACACGCCGATTGGAACTTTCAACAACTCCTGAACCAATCATTAAACCTGCTTTTAAATAAGACCGATAATCAATTCGACTTTGATTATTAGTTAAATAACGCTCTAAATCGGTAATTGCCTTAGTTAAATCTTTCTTCTTTTTGGGGAATTGATGACAATTTTCAATTACTGTAGTCCATTGTGATTTTTTCAAGATTTGTTGTTGAGTTTTCACCCAATCTTTTTGAGAATCTTCTTTATTTGGATACGCTGCTTTCGCTACTGCCCACACATATTCTGATAGATGAAAAAAGTCGAGAATTTCCACTGCGCCTGGAAATTGTTCTGATGCCATCGACCAAATCCAATGTGCGCCATCACCAATGAATACAGTTTTTGTAGGTTTTTGACCTGCTACTTGATTATATAAATGGGATACTCTATCCCTAAATTCCCTGCGTGATTTTAAAGTAGCTACATATTCCCTTTGCCGTATCATACCTCTTTTTTTACCAACTTTCTGATGGTCTTTATTCCAAAAAATTACACCAACTTTTGCTTCTTTATATCCTTGTTTTTGATTCAAGGGAGTCATGACTCCATCAACTCCCACATATAATAAATCTACTGGCTCTGACTCGGAATTATCTCCTGACAACTGTGAACTTAAATCAATATCACATTCAACTTGAAATTCTTGGCTTTGTAGTTGATTTCCTACCTTTTCTACTTGATTAGCTAAGGTTTTTTGTGTCAAATTTAGCGTTGTCCATTTTTGAAACAACGAGTGAGAATTCGGAAATTCACTACTGACTCCCAAGGCGCAGGCTAATTCTAATACCATTGGTAGCCATTTATCTTTTGGTAGCCCTAATTCTTCATCAACTTTGACCTTAATACCATCTTCTGTGACATAAGCTCTACGTACAAGAACCATTTCACCTAATGGGGTGTAATATCTTTTCTCTCGTTTAGTTCTCGGATGGTCATATTCGGCTTCTTTTTCTTCAATTAAGCCTTGAAATAAGCTTTGTTGCACCTCGTTCCCTAATTTTAGCCACATACCATAGAATTCGCTCACAAATCCTTCTAAATGGTGACACTCCGGTAAGTTGAAGAGTGTGTCACTGATGTGAGACAGAATTGATTGGAGGTTGTTCATGGGTCGTTTGGTGGCATGGCATCAAGAGTTATGTTAGCGTATTTTCTCCGCTAACTACTCTCCCACACCTTTTTTCGTTCACCCTTGCTTCGGTAGTGGACGAAACCATTGCTGTCAAATATCTCTTGTTGCCATAGAAGCTGCTGTAGGGAGCAGCAATTGCTAGGTGAAACAAAAGGCTTTCCTTGGCGAATAACACTACCATTGCGGATGACATCGCGGCGGCGCTGCTGTCTTACTATGCTATATCGAATATTGGGATGTTGTTTAAAGTACTGCCGCATTGAGGCAACAAATTCAGGAGCTATGCTGTTGTCATCGTCCAGGTATGAAACAATGTCACCACCAGCTGCATCTAGTCCCAAGTTACGGGCGTAGCACAAGCCAAAGCCACTGTAAGGGTCAGGGTGTTCCATTTCAATGTAGATGATAGGGAAATCAGCTTTTGCCCTAATGCTGGTGATAATATCTCTAGTATCAGGATTAGCGCCATCATTGATGACGAGCCATTCAAAATTGTGGTCAGTTTGACTTTGAATGCTTGGCAGTGCAGTAGATGCAAGCTGCATAGGTCTATTGTCTATTGTCTATTGTCTATTGTATGTTGCAGTGATGATTGATAATTTCAAAGCTCCATACCTCTATCATTTTTTTCTTTAGCGAAGGTATAGCTCAAGTAATACTTTTAATAATATCTAAAAACCACTATGGCAACTTTAAATCAACAACAGCAGGCTGAATTAATTATCCAACAAGCTTGCACGGAAAATTTTACTGAGAGCGAGAAAGCTATTTACGATGACTTTATTCTGGAAGCGGGGGTAAAAAACCCAGCTAAGATGACTGAGGCTACTGCTGATGCTTTGATTAGATACCTTAATGGCTGCGAAGCATCTAACGAGTTTGTTGCTAATGTAGTAAATCGCCTCGCGCAAGTTGCCCCTGCTCACATCATGACCAGGATTCTTCTCAGCGATAATGACGGTGATGGTGTGCCTTTATATGAGGAATTAAAACTTGGAACAAAGGTTACGGAATTTGATACCTCTTTTGAAATAGCGGCTGCAAGACAAAGGCAATATCAATTTTCTCCAACTCAGAATTGCGATATGGAGTTGTAAGTATAACTTGAACATTATTAGGAATTTTTATTGAAAATATAGATAATACATTTTGAAGTGCGGAATGTGGGTTCAACTCTACATTCTGACCCCGACTGCGATCGCATGATTGCACTGCGCTCCTCGCAAAAACACCGTTTTGGCGATCGCCCCACCAGAGCTTTGAGTGATAATATCCCAACAACTCGTGTTGAAGAAAAAGAAACCTCTATGGTTACGCTTAGTTTTTAAACTAAACTGTTTAGTTTGGATTTGGTGACAGCTTCGCCATCTCTATCCCCAACCTGATAAAAGCGGAGCAGTACCGTACTGCGATCGCATTGACTGCTTAGAGGAATTGCCACTAATTTCGGTAAATTCTCTAGTAATTTGGCAATGGCTGAGAAAAAAGTTTAGAGCTTGCGTAAAAAATTCCTCCTCACACCGTAATCCTACTAGAAGGCAATTTTCAGGGGTTCAACATGAACGTATCTAAGCAGTGGGGACTAAAGGCGATCGCACTATCGAGATTAGCATGTTTAAGTATTTTTACAGAGAAAAATCATCATGATATTGTGATTTCAGTCGCAATTATCTGAAAATCTCACTTTTTGACTTCCAATGGGGAATTTACGAACTAAATCTAAAGCGATGATGAACAAGCGATTCTCGAAATTAGGAATTTTAACACTATATACCGTTTTTGCTCTAACGGGTATAAATACCGTCGAGCAAGTACTATCGCTGAACGGAGGGGAAGCAGGTTACTCTAACCGTGTTTTCGCTCAAACTGCTGAAGAACAACTTAACCGGAGAGTATACCAAAAAGCTAGCCCAGCAGTGGTGACAGTAAAAACAGAAATGGGTCATGGAAGCGGTTTTGTTATTAGTCAGGATGGGTTGATTCTTACTAATGCTCATGTAATCAAACCACCACCACGACTACAACCAAAAAATGAAGAAGAGGCAGAATATGCCAGAACCTATAACCCTACTGAATTTCCTCAAGTAGTGACAGTGGTTTTCGCTGATGGGAGAAAATTTAGTGCAGATGTGATGGGTTTTGGTAAGGGTGGTTTAGATTTAGCAATCCTGAAAATTCATGGACAAAAAAACTTGCGTACCCTTGCTTTAGCTGCTCCTGGTAGCACAAAAGTGGGCGATCGCGTTTTTGCTCTTGGTACTCCTCTGGATGCAAAATTTGAGGGTACATTTACCCAAGGTAATATTACCCGCATTAACCCTAGTGATGGAGAAATTCAACACAATGCTGTGATTATGGGGGGTAATTCCGGTGGTCCCCTGCTCAACTCCCAAGGTCAAGTCATTGGTGTGAATACATCGGGGATTGGGGAGTTAAATACTGGGATGAATTTTTCTATTCCTGTCTCCCAGGTACAGTCTTTTATCGTTGCAGCGAGAAAAAAAGATGTTTCTCCAGTTTCTACCCTATTTACACGAACTCAAGAACCATCGATTCGGACAATTACACTCAATGGTCAAGTAATTAATGGCAGTTTGAGTAAGGGCGATCGCACTCTCGAAGATCGCAGTTTTGCTGATTTTTACCAATTTCAAGGTAAGAAAGGTCAGCAGGTCGTGATTGAAATGACGAGTCAGAAGATTAACCCAGTTCTAAGTTTATTTCAAGTTATTGAGTCTACTGAAGGTCAGCAACTTGTGAAAATAGCAGAAAACGATGACAGAGGACCAGGTGATTTTAATGCTCAAATTACAACGGCTTTACCAGCAGATGGAGTTTTTATCATCATAGCTAATTCCCTCGACAGGGGTGAAACTGGAGATTATAGCTTACGGGCAAATGCTCAACCTTAAATGACTAATTTAGGTCATTATTATCGGTTTTTTTTATTACATCATCAATCTTAATTTCTTGAAGGATTAAAACTATGCAACGTCAACTATCTTCCATTGCTTTAGCACTCACCACCTTCACTTCATTTGCAACATTGACTGTTAGTATCTCTCCAGCTTTGAGTCAGTCTGTTTCTACTAATTCACAACCAGATAAAGTCACTTTTTACTGCCGGGAAATATTTGATAAAGCAAGCGGAGAAAAAATTCCTGCAACAGTTGCTTGGGTTCCCGAACGGAAAGGTCATATCAGTCTAATTGGTTGGAAATCACAAGTTTTTCCTCGCAATTTCAGTCCTCAAAAAAGGTGTGAATTAGTCACTCAAAAGTTTCAACAGTTTTATGATAATGGTGGCTTAAATTATCTGACTCACGGAATCAATAATGGCTATCCAGTAATTTGCAGTATTCCCAATCAAGGCGAAACTTGTAATGGGACAAATCAACTATTTACTATTAGACCTGGTAGTAATCCTACGATAGTTTTGCAGAGGCTTATCGATACATTAGTAGGAGGAGGAGGAGATGGAATACTCTATCAAAACTCCGGTCAGCAGGTATATATTGACATGAAAGAGTATTTCAAACAAGCTCCTGTGGAAAATATCCCTAGCTAGTTACCTGATATGTAGAGACGCGATATATCGCGTCTGATTCTCTTTTCAAGTATCCTCAGATTTTCTTCATAATTCCTCAACATGAACATGAATAAAAACATCGCTATAATTACCTCAATTTTACTATTCCAGTCTCCTAATTTTGCTATTACACTTACTTCCAAAGCCCAAATAGTACCTCAAAATTCAAACTGCGAGATTATCCCAGAAAAGGATGCTCTCGCTGGAGAGTTTTCAGAAAAACAATTAGAAACTATCGCTAGTCGCATTACAGTCAAAGTGATTGGCGATGATAATGGGGGTTCTGGTACGCTACTCGCTAAGAAAGGAAATACATATTTAGTTCTCACTAATTCCCATGTTGTCAGAGGGGTTAATTCTGTCAAGCTCAAAACGGTTGATGGGAAAACTCATACTGCACAAATTGTCCCTAATACTAAGTTTGAAAAATTTGATTTGGCATTATTGCAATTTCAAAGCAATGAAATTTACTGCCCTAGAAATGTTGAAGATGTTGCCAATTTTCTTCCCAAGACTACAATGTCAGTGACTGCTGCGGGATTTTCTGGGGAGAAGGGAGAAATAGTATTTAGTCATGGCAAAATTCAACAAATTTCTCAACCCCTTAAGGAAGGATATCAAATTGGCTACACCAGTAATATCGAACAGGGGATGAGTGGTGGTGCAATTATTGACAGTAGCGGGATACTTGTTGGAATTAATGGACGAGGTGCTTATCCAATTTTAAATAGTGGCTATGTTTATCAAAATGGTTTGCGTCCCAGTGAGTCAGAAATTCAGGAGATGCGAAAGTTGAGTTGGGGGATTCCGATTTCAACTGTTTTAGCTGAGGTAAATGCAGATATACTTACTGCCTGGTCTCTACCTTTACCTTTACCAGAAACTACAGCTAGCGTTCCAGAACCACAGTTAACTGGATGGTTAGGAGATTTAGAGCAAAAAGCTAAACAATTTACGGTTAGGATTGATAGTACAAGTAAAGATAATGGTTCTGGAGTAATTATTGCTAAAAATAAAAATGGCAATACCTACACCTACACAGTATTAACAGCAGCCCATGTTATTTGTGAAAGGAACAAAGGAGATAATGCAACAAAACCATGCCGTGACGAAAATTATGAAATTGTTACTAATGATGGCAAAAAATATTCTGTAGATAAAAGCACGATTAAAAGAGAGGAAGGTGTTGATTTAGCGGTTGTGAAGTTTACAGCTACCAATGAAAATTATCAAGTTGCTAGTTTAGCAGACTACATTCCTGAACCAGATTCTAGTCTTAAATATGAAAATTATATGTTTACTGCTGGTTATCCCAGCATAGGAGATAAGTCACCTTGGCGATTCACTGTGGGGACAATTGCTGATAAAGATTTAGGATTATTAGTTGTTAGTGCATCAGATTTCTCAACAGTAAATCTTGGTAATTTACAAAAAGCTAATTTATTAACTGGTGGATACGAGTTAGTTTATACAAGTATTACTGGTGGAGGAATGAGCGGAGGACCTGTTTTAGACTCGATGGGGCGAGTTATTGGCATTCATGGACGAGCAGAAGCAGAAAAAGCCTACGATGCTCAAACAGGAGAGTGTGGTAGAAACTTTGGATGTTTAACTCAAATCGGTCCTAGTTTAGGTATTCCTATAAGAACTTTTTTGGCTATTAAGACAAGGCTGGGTGTGCAACCGCAAAAATTAGAATATACTCCAGCATTAAGATTGAATGAACAACAAGCCAACTCTATTAAAAAAATATTACAATTAACCGATGTTGCCAACTCAAATACAACATCTGTGCAATGGTTAGAAAGAGGGAATAAACTTTTACTATTAAAGCGTCATGGAGAAGCAATTCAAGCCTTTGAACAAGTAATAAAAATCAAACCATCTTTTGTTCATTTAGCTTATCTTGGAAAAGGTTGGACATTAGCAGATCAAGAAAAATATCAAGAAGCACAGGTGGTATTTGAGCAAGCTATTCGTTATAAACCTGATTTCGCTACTGCTTGGAAATTTCAAAGTTATGTGTATATCGGTTTAAAACAATGGGATAAAGCATTAGTAGCAATAGAAAAAACAATTCAACTTCAACCCAATAATCCAAGTATTCATCTTTTTAAAGGGATAGTACTACTAAATTTACAAAAGTATGCAGAAGCAAGCACAGTGATCGGCGAGGTTATAAAATCTCATCCTAGTGCATTAGCTTACCGTACTCTTGCAGAATTATACAAAGCACAGAATAAACCAGATTTAGCTCTGGCTAATTATAACAAAGCTATTGAAATTAATCCTAAATCAGTAGATGCTTACACTTTACGTGGGTCATTTTACGCTTCACAACAAAAATTAGATTTAGCTCTGGCTGATTTTAAAACAGCCATTGAACTCAATCCTAAATCAGTAGATGCTTATGCTTATCGTGGACTTTCTTACTTCTTCCAACAGAAATGGGATTTAGCTCTACCTGAAATTAACAAGTATATTGAATTCAATCCTACATTTGTTGAGGTATATATTGTTAGAGCGCAATTGTACACCAATCAGCAAAAATTAGATTTGGCTTTAGCTGATTATAATAAAATTATTGAACTTAATCCCAAATATGCTGCTATATATGGAAAACGAGGATTTTTATATGGACAGCAGCAAAAAGTGGATTTAGCTCTGGCTGATTTTAAAACAGCCATTGAACTCAATCCTAAATCAGTAAATGCTTATGTTTATCGTGGACTTTCTTACTTATTACAACAGAAATGGGATTTAGCTCTACCTGAAATTAACAAATATATTGAATTCAATCCTACATTTGTTGATGCTTATTTTATTAGAGCGGGATTATACACCAATCAGCAAAGATTAGATTTGGCTCTGGCTGATTATAATACAATTATTAAACTTAATCCCAAGGAGGCTACTTATTACAACAATCGAGGTCTTTTTTACAAAGACCAGAAAAAATGGGATTTAGCACTAACTGATTACAACAAAGCTATTGATATTAATCCTCAGTATGCTAATGCTTACAACAATCGGGGTGTTGTTTACGAAAACCAGAAAAAATGGGATTTAGCATTAGCTGATTACAATAAAGCTATTAATATTAATCCTCAGTATGCTAATGCTTTGTTCAATCGGGGTGTTTTTTACTATGAGCAGAAGCAATGGGAATTAGCACTGGCTGATTTCACCAAAGCTATTATGATTAATCCCCAGGATGCTCAAGCCTACTACTATCGGGGTAATCTTTACTACGAGCAGAAAAAATGGGATTTAGCTGAAGCTGATTTCACCAAAGCTATTACAATTAATCCCCAGAATGCTGAAGCATACTATGATCGGGGTGTTTTTTACCAACGGCAAAAGAAATGGGATTTAGCACTAGCTGATTATAACAAAGCTATTATAATTAATCCCAAGGATGCTACTTATTACAACCGAAGAGGTCTTCTTTACGAACAGCAGGATAAATTAGATTTAGCTGAAGCTGATTTAACCAAAGCCATTGCAATTAATCCTCATGATGCTACTTATTACAATAAAAGGGGTCTTATTTACAAAGCGCAGAAGAAATGGGATTTAGCAATAACTGATTACAACAAAGCTATTAATATTAATCCTCAGTATTCTAATGCTTACAATAATCGAGGTAATATTTACTACAATCAAAAGAAATGGGATTTAGCACTAACTGATTACAATAAAGCTATCAATATCAATCCTCAGTATGCTAATGCTTTGTTCAATCGAGGTTCTTTTTACTCTGAAAAGGGCGAAAAACAAAAAGCTATTCAAGATTTGCGGCAAGCAGCCCAACTTTTCAAAGCTCAAGAAGATACTGCTGGTTATGAGCAAGCAATGAATCTCTTAAAAGAATTGCAAAAATAAAAATTTGGGATTGGTGTAAACATTTCCTACATCCAATCCCATTTACCTATTTACCTTCTCCCTTTATCACCGCAATCGTCCTCTGCACTTCTTGATATCTACCCTCATTTTTCCTCTCCTGATAAATCCTCCCAGCTTCCTCCAACTTCTGGAGAGCAGTTTGCACATCACCCTTATTCAAAACTTGAAAAGCTTCATCAATTAAATCTTCAGGTGATTTTTTGTTAGGAGAATCTGTTGAGGAACCTATGGGATTTCTGTCTGACGAAGTCTTTACCTCAAAAATCTGCGGATTCACAGATTTTTTAGCAATATTTATTTCCTCAACAGCCTGCAAAATCTTAGCTGCTGTCTCATATTTATTTTCCTTCAAATAAACCGGAATTTTTGAATAATAAAGATTTACCGCTATTTCCAAATCTTGTAATTTATTCTCCCCATTTTCTTGAAGCAACCCCCTTTGATGATAAGCTGCTGTATATTGGGGATTAAGTTGAATTGCTTTGGTAAAATCAGTAATTGCTTTACCCTTACTTTCTTGAACCTTATTTTGAACCGAAACCGCACAGATAATTCGATAAGTGTCAATTCTTTCACAACCCTTTACTGTTCCATCAGCATTTAATGGCTGATTTTCAGGATATTTAGCATAAATTAAACCGCGACGATAATAAGCTTCAGCATACCGAGGTTCAATATTAATAGCTTTTGTAAAAGCTGCCAACGCTTCTTGATAATTTCCTTCATTAACTTTAATTATTCCTTTATCAAACCAATCCTTTGCCTTGGTTTGTACTTCCTGAACCGCTACGGGAGAAGCTTTAACACTTGGAACATTTACAATAAAATTGCTAAGAGCAGCCAAACTTAAGCAAGTAAAAACTAACTTCAATCGTGACATATTTTTTAAGTAGTAAAAGTATATTTTTAGCTCAAATATATTAGTAATTATACTAGAGTCATTCATTAGTTACGCAACTTGTATATTATCTTAAGTTCGTAGTAAGGACTAAAGTCCTTATTTTGAGTAGTGAGGACTGAAGTTATCACTACAAATAAAAAATAAATTTAACGATACATACTATCACAAATCCTTCTTTCATCCTCATTAAGATTAGAATTATTAGCTAAGTAATCATACAACCAATTACAACTAAGCTGTTGTAAATTATCAATATCCAAACTCCATAAAATTATATTATTTTTCATATTCACCGAAGTAAACATCTTTCCATCAGGGCTAAAACTAACATCTTTTATTGGAGTTTCCCCCGCTTGCAAACTATTAATCAATTTCCCATCTAAACCCCAGAAATTGATATTACCACCACTGGATGAAATCAGAATTTGACTATCTGGACTAAAACCAACGCTGTAAACATTATCTCTATGGGGTATATTTCTTAATAACTTCCCAGACATATCCCAAAGCTTCACTGTTCTATCATTACCAGCAGTCGCTATCATTTTCCCATCTGGACTAAAATTAACAGATGCAATATTTTCAGTATGTCCTGATAATGTTGATAATAATTTACCATCCAGATTCCAGATTTTAACTGCTTTATCAACAGCAGCTACTACAGTTTTCCCATCTGGACTAAAGTTAATACTGGTCATAATTTGATTATCAACTTGCCAATTGTGCAACACATTACCTGACAAATCCCACAATTTAACTTGTTTATCAATCCCCCCAAGACTAACTAGAGATTTACCATCTGGACTAAAACTAATATCCTTGATATGAGCAAAGACAGGGCTACTATTATTACTCTCATGTCCCTGCCAACTTTTGATTAATTTACCTTCTAAATTCCAAAGTTTAATTTGATTGTCATTTCCGACAGAAACAATTACTTTTCCATCTGGACTAAAATGCACCTTAATAATTTCTTTTTCATGTGCTTTAAAACTTCTGATTAAACCTCCATCTTTTTGTCGCAAAGTAATGATACCTTGTTGATTTCCCATCACGATAATTTTGCTGTCGGGACTGACACTAACACTGTTTCCCTCAAAACTCGGTAAAATTCCATCCAAACGCCACAGTTTGACAGCCTTATCAGCACTTGCAGTGGCTAAAGTTTGTCCATCTGGACTAAAACTCACTTCCGATGCTTTACCCCCATGTCCTTTAAAAGTATAAATTTCTTGTCTTCCTTGAGTACTCCAAACTCTGACTGTATCATCAGCACCAGCAGAAGCTAATAATTTACCATCCCGACTAAAGCGCACATCTAAAACTTCATTTGTATGACCTTTAAGCTCATATACTTGACCTAAATTATTTAAACTTAAACTATAATTACTTAAACTAATAGTGTTATCTTTACTTGCAGAAGCTAATAATTTCCCATCTGAGCTAAATGCAACACTCAAAACCTCATCTCTATGACTTTTTAGAGTTTTTAACACTTCTCCTTCTAGATTCCAAAGTTTAACTGTCTTGTCAGCAGAAGCAGTGGCTAAAGTTTTACCATCTGGACTAAAATTCAAGCTCCATATTTTGGCATTATGTGCCTGAATTTCTTTAAGTTCTTCACCCTTTAATGTTTGTAGTTTAACTTGACCACTTTGATATCCAGTAGCAAGAATCTGGTTATTAGGGCTTAACGCAAATGACCTTATTATTTTAGTATCAGTTTCAGTATCTGTAACGGTTAAAAAAGGATGTTCCTCAAATAAATTGCTTTGAGAATTATATCTCCAGAAAGTAATAGTATTATCAAAGCTGGCAGCAATGAGATACTTTCCATCACTACTAAAAGTAACACTGAAAACTCCTTGCTTATGTCCTGTTAATGTTTGTACTAACTTTCCATCTCGTTGCCAAATTTTAATTTTACCATCTTGGCTTGCTGAGGCTAAAAGCTGACCATTTGGGCTATAATTAACGCTAGTAACTGTACCTTTATGTCCTTTTAGTCCTTCTAGCTTATTATATTCTCTAATTTGATTCAAACTTTCCAGTAGAGAAGTTAGTACCCCTATTTTAGTTTTAGTGTCTAAAGTATCTAATTTATCCAGAGATTGACTATTTTTTAGTATCGAAGTTAATCCTTCAAGATCATTCCCTGATTTGATGAGAACTTTAGCCGAAATACTCAAAGTCTTTAGTTCATTAATTTGTGCTTGCTTACGTTGATATTCAGCCTGTCGCCATTGAAATAAGGCTAACCCCGCTAATAGTAAAGCTGTGACTAAACCACCAGTTAACCAGATAAAAATACGCTTTCGTGCAGCATTTTTTACTTCTTCTTCTTTCTCCCGTAACTCCAAACTTAAATTAATAAAATTTTGTTCATCATCGCTAATTTGATGATTGCGTTTTAGTAACCAATCTTCCGCATCAATTAAAGGCTTTCCTCTTAACAATCCTCCAACATCATTATCGCTATTTTCCCACTGTTTAATTATTACCCGTAATTGCTCTTGCCAGATGCGAAAATCTCCATCAATTCTCATCCATTGTCCGAACCTGCGCCAATTTTTAATTAACGCTTCGTGGATAATTTCCACAGTTTCAATTCCCGTAATTTGATTATAATTTGTCACTACCAACCGCGCATTTGCTAACCGAGTAACTAAATCCCAATTTTCGTCTTTTACTTCCCCACGAGTTGCCAAACGACGAATATCTGTACTTGCTTCTCTCGGTTGTACTAACTGAATAAATATTTCTTGTACCCTGTCTTTATCTGTTGTATTTAATTGAGCATAAATTTCTTCCGCATGGTTTGCTAATGCAGTTTCCACACCACCAATTTCTGTATATGCTTGATGAGTTAAATATCCCTGATATTGTTTTTGCCACAACTGAGTTAAAGTAAATTCCAGCAGAGGTAAATGATTGGGAGATTGTAAAACAGCATTAACTAAACGTTGAGTTAACCCTTCTTCTAGCTGCATATGATAAATTGCCGCAGGTTGTGTTATTACTGCTTCTAATTCTTGGGCATTCATCGCACCTAAATTGATATGAGCATCTTGCAATGCATCCGCTAATCGACGGTAGGATAAAGCCTCTCCATAAAAGTCTGCTCGTAGAGTTAAAATTAAAGTAAAACTGGGAGCTTTATCAACTGCATTTAGAAGATTATCTAAAAATATTTGCCTTTCTTCAGTATGATGATAAAGAGTATAAAGTTCTTCAAATTGGTCAGCAATGAGAACTAAATGGGTTCTAGGCGCATCTTGAATAAATGTTTCAATAGCATTAAATAACCCTAAATCACTCGCTTTTATATCTACTTCTAATTCTAATTCCGCTAATTTTTGTTGATGAGAATCTTCAAACTCAATTTCCCCATCTCCTGTTTCCATAGGAGAATTAGGTAAATTTATCACCTCTGTTTCTGTGGTTAAATCGTTTCCAGAAGGATTAACCTTGGTTAATATGGAACCAAACGCGATCGCTAAAGACTCAAATGGATTATTTCCCGGACGGAAAGATATAATCTGCCAATCCCTATTTCTATCTTGTTTTAATTGCGGAATCAGCCCTGCAAACACAACCGAAGACTTACCACTACCAGAAGCACCAACAACCGCAATCAAAGGTTTTTGCTTCACCGCATTAACTAACTGGTATGTGATAGCTTCCCGTCCAAAAAAGTAAGGTGCATCCTCCTCTCGGAACGCAGCTAAACCACGATAGGGACAATTCGCAATTGCCCCCAAACTCTGCCAAGTAGGAGGTGTTTCTAATAGATTTTGGACAATCACAGGTAGCCAACTAGCACAGGGATAATCTTTCTCGAACCCCTGTAATTTTTTACGAGCAATATTTACCGATTGATAGAGGGATTTTCCTCCAGTAAACTCTTGAAAAAGGTATTTCAAAAACTGATTTGCTACCTTATCCGGTACAGGTTCCCGCATCACAATTATTTGCGGAATATACAAACTTTCTAACTCGCTGGCAATTCCTAAACCATCGCAAGAATTAAAAAAAGCTAACTGTAAACCCTGCCTAACTGCCGTTTTTAACCCCTCCCGCAAATCCTGCATTGTTAAACTATCATTGCGGTTGAGAAATATCCTTCCTTGGCTTTCCTCCGTTCGACTATGCCCAGAAAAAAAGAGAATATCCCAGCCTCTTTCATCCCAAAGATACTCATTCAATTCTGACGGTGAAGGTTCAACTAAAACAACTAACTCTGCATTTTTACAGTATTGCTTTAACAATTTCTCATCATCAGCAACATTAATCCCATCACTATTCCCCAAAATAATCAAAATTCTCATATTGGGGCGATATTTTCGGGTAAAACGTTGAGATGTATTAGAACTTAAGGCTATCTCTGCATAAGGATAATGCTCAAATAAATCCCATAAATGCCAAGGAAGCTTCCGTAATTGATTATCGGTAGTGCGAATAATAAACCGCACCTCATCATCAGGAGACAAATGGATTAAACATTGCTCCTTAATCAAACGAAATGAGTCAGCTTGCAACCAACTAAGAAAATTCTGCTTGATAGTATCAGCTAATTGCTCACATTCATCCTTAAGAGATTTAAACCTAACATTAGAAATCTGCTCTTTTTTCGGTTTAATCCGGTGTCCATCCAAGCTGCGATAACTTCTGCACCAGCGTTGATATATCTCAGGTAGGGTAGGGATAGGAGGTAATCTTAATTGGTTGTCACTCAGTTCAACAAAAGGAGGCAAACCATCCTCACCGATTTCCAAACTAACACGAACCCCCTCACCCAACTGACCATCCAGCTTGAGGACAACCAACTTTTTCATCGTCGTCACCACTCCTACCCGGAAAAATACTTACACTTAGACTGCGGCTCACTTGCTAGTATTTTACGCAAATTCATGAATTTGTTACATAAATTTACTAAAAATCCTATTCCATATAAACAGCAATTTCTCCCCCATTATCCGATTCCCCAACACATCCCATACCAGTAGCAGTGAAATCGCAACGCATAGATGTATTCCAACGTGCAATAACCGAATTACCTTCCTGTAAAGCTATTTGTCTGACTCGAAATTCCTCCCCATTGGCAATATTAGTCAGTTGGTAAGGAGAAAGCATGAGGATCATACAACTGACTTTTCACGGGATGTGGAAAAGGGAATTGGTTCGCGATAGCTTGTCGCGAACCAATTCTTTGAACTTAAGACGATTTGCGTCCTCTAATATAAGGTGCTTGTAGTGTAGTATTTTGGGGTGCAAATGAAACTATTAGAAGCGAACCCGTACCGCAATTGTGATTTTGGTGACAAACGTCTAACCAACAGAGCAGTGTTAATTGCGGAGGCTTTAAAAGTAAAATATGGTGAACCTCTATCACAAATATTTCAAAGCGCTAGTGACCTAAAACGTGGTTACGAATTCTTTTCTAACCCCAAAACAACCTTTGAGAAATTGACCCAACCATCTTTTAAACAGACTTCTAAGCAGATTTATGGCCTACCAATAGTATTAGCTGTAGGTGATACAACTTATCTTGATTACAAAAAAATCAAAGAAAAAAGAGATGATTATGGGCCTACAGGTAATGGTGGGAACGGACTAATTTTACATAGTTCTTTAGCACTAGACCCAGACTTTGGTCAGCCACTAGGACTATTATGGGAGAAATTGTGGCATCGACAACACAAAGCATTTCCACCAGCAGGGGAAACATCTACGGCAAAAAAGAAGCGGTTAAAAAAAGAACGTTTAATCGCCAAGAATAGAGCTTTTAAAGAGAAAGAATCTTATCGATGGGTTGAAGCTTTTCAAAAAGTAAACAAATTATTTAAGGGTTTAGAAATGCCTGATGGTGGACTAATCACAAGAGTGATTCATGTCTTTGACCGTGAAGGAGATATTGCAGAAGTATTCGCACTTCAACGTAAAAATAAAAATACAGGTGTACTTGTCAGAGCCGCTCACAATCGTTGTTTATCGGGAGAAAACTCTTATTTATGGGAGTATGTAACATCCCAATCAGTGCAGTTTATCAAAGAGGTTGAATTACCTGAAACTAAAAAGCGCTCTAAAAGAACTGCAACATTAGAAATCAGGTATTGTCCAGTCTCAATAAATCCTCCATCTCGGTTAAAAAAATCAGGCAATTTTAACGTTTACGCGCTCTTTGCAACAGAGATTAATGTGCCAGACGGATGTGAGCCAGTTACGTGGATGCTACTGACAAGTGAGTTAGTTTCGATACGACAAGAGGCGGAACAAATTCTGCGATGGTATACGTATCGCTGGCGGATAGAAGAGTATCACAAAATACTAAAATCTGGCTGTAAAGCGGAAAGTTACCGCTTGGCAGGGGAGAGTATGTCAACAATGTTAGGTTTTTTAACAGTGATTGCGGCACAATTACTGCGAATGACTTATTTACATCGGAATTCTCCGCACAGTTCGGCAGAATTAGTGTTAACAAAAATACAAATGGATGTGTTACTTGCTAATACTCCACCCAAACAAAAAAAGCTCCTAGAGCTTACAATTGATTGGGCAATTAGAGCAATTGCACGTCTTGGGGGATACTTAGAACATCGGAAGCATAGCCCGATTGGGATACAAGTTTTGTGGCGAGGCTGGTTGGAATTAGAAACTTTATGCCAAGGTTGGTTGCTGCATAAAAATCTAAAATGAATATTTGATTTTAGTTACTCAACAAAGTTATAGAGGAATATGGTTCGCGACAACGTATCGCGAATCGTGGAATGTTGATTTTATGTCGAAAGACCGAAAAACTATAGTCCAAGAGGATTTACAATCGCGTATAGACAAAGTTATCGACATGTTGGAGCGTCTTGAATTTGAAGTCGCTGCCATACACAATTCAATGCCTGTTGCGCCACCTAGTTGTAGAATATCTCGTTACCTAGCAAAGGGGCGTAAAGAATTTTATTGGTACTATAAACTACATGCTACAACACCAATATTTCCAACTCGGAGTGATGGCAAGCTTTCCAAGTACAAGCATTTAGGTAAGGCTGGTAGTCAAGCCTACATAGATGCCATTGAACAAATTACTGCCAGGACTAAAATTGAAGCTTTAGATCGTTCAATCGAGACTCTCAAACAGGGTTTAAAAGATTTAGTCGAAGAAACTTCCAAATATAATAAACAATAGCAAGTGGTTCGCGATAATCTATCGCGAACCACTCTTTCTTTTCCACATCCCGTGAAAAGTCAGGATCATACAAGCGTCCTCACTGCATAATTTAATATTGGTACTAGCATCATCAAAAGCTCCCATAACTGCATAATCACATTCATGTCTTTCACCTTCAATCACGACAGCACAAGTTGAAGGATAAAGGGTTTGATGATTAGTAAAATTAACGGTATTTTCTGCTAGTGAAGGATTTGCGTTAAGGGTTAATAAACCAACGGAAGTTAACACAGATGCCGTGATTTTTTTCAACATAATTCTTCCCCTTGTTAAATCTTTATTCGAGGTGATGCAACCTTTTTGATTGCTTCTATTCCTATTACTTTCTCGACTAAGTGATTTTACGCAGGAGAGGAAGAGGATTACAAAAGTTGATTATTTATGAATAAAGGAAAATATATGCAAGTGTTTTGAGAAACGATTCAGGTAGTAGTCAGTGAAATAATGCTTCTACCTGAGTTATTTTTCACAGTTATTGTAATGATTTTAATAAATTTATTGCTTGCTCATAACCAGCAGTATTACCTTGAGATTGAAAAAGTTGCGCTGCTCTTTGCAAATCTGGAATGGCTTTTTGTTTGTCGCCTTTAGCAGAGTAAACTAATCCTCTATTTCCGTAAGCTTCAGCAAACTGAGGATTAATATCAATGGCTTTGTTGAAATCAGCCAGTGCTAATTCCCATTTCTTCTGCTCAGAGTAAATAACACCACGACCTGTGTAAGGTTGAAACAACAGAGGATTAATATCAATGGCTTTATTGTAATCAGCGAGTGCTAATTCCCATTTCTTCTGCTCTCTATAAAGATTCCCACGATTGTTGTAAACACCAGCCAACAGAGGATTAATCTCAATGGCTTTGTTGAAATCAGCCAGTACTAATTCCCATTGCTTCTGCTCTTTGTAAATCAGACCACGATTGTTGTAAGCAAGAGCCAACTGAGGATTAATCTCAATGGCTTTGTTGAAATCAGCCAGTGCTAATTCCCATTTCTTCTGCTCTCTATAAAGATTCCCCCGATTGATATAATACGCAGCGCGGGGATTGAGGTCAATTGCTTTATTTATTGCTGCTTCTGCTTCTACATATCGTTTTAAATTCCCTAATAATACCCATTTCTGATTGTACAGGTTTGGGTTGTTTGGCTGGAATTGAATTGCTTTTTCTATGGCTACTAACCCCTTTTCTGGCTGCTGTAATCCACGATAAACTGCGCTTAGGGATAGCCAAGGAGCTACAAAGTCCGGTTTGAGTTTGGTTACTGATTCTAATGCTTCTATTGCTTCTGGATATTTTCCACTCTCCCACAAAGCCAAACCTTTGCCATAATAAGCTAAGTAAACAAATGCTGGCTTCAGGTTGATGGCTTCATCAAATGCTGTAACTGCTTCTTGATAACGAGCCAAACGCCACAGCTGATTTCCCCTTTCTATCCATTGGCTAGCTGTAGCATTTCCTTTATCGATATCTGTTGTTAATATTGCTTCTCTAATGGTCTTTATTTGTTCAGCTTTTAATTGCGGTGCAGGATTAGTTTCTACTTTTTGCGCTTGCACTCCCAATCTGGTTGCTAACCCGAAAAACGTATTCACCGGAATACCTAGACTATAACCTAGTTGTATTCTTCCTCCACTAGTACCCCTATCTCCAGTTTTCTCATCAAAGGCTTGTTCCCCTTCTGCACGTCCATGAATTCCTATCACTCTCCCCATAGAATCTAATACAGGACCGCCACTCATGCCTCCATGAGTGATGCTAGTGTAAACTAATTCATATCCTCCGGTTAAGGAACTTGCTGTTTGTAATTGGCTAGAACTATCAGTTTGAAAATCTGATTGTCTAGATACTACTAATCCTTGTTCTTTTTCAAAAATCTGCCCCATTGTCAATCGCCAAGGTGAACTATTCCCTAATTTGGGATAGCCAGCAGTTAACATATAATCGTAATCATTGGGGTTATAGTTTGCTAGGGTTGCTACTTGGTAATTCTGATTCAGTGCAGTAAATTTAACTACCCCTAAATCAACACCTTCTTCTGTTTTAATCGTGCTTTTCTCTACCGGATATTGTTTGCCATCTGGTGCAAGAATTTGATAGTTATAGTTACCACATGGCTTAGTAGCATCTTCTCTTTCACAAACAACATGTGCTGCTGTTAATACTGTATAGGTATCCCCATTTTTAGCTATAATTATTCCTGAACCATTGCCTGTACTACTACTATCAATTCTGACCGTAAATAGTTTAGCTTTTTGTTCTAAGTCTCCTAACCATCCGGTTAATTGTGTTGTAGGTACGATAGGTTGTGATTGTGGTAAAGGTAAACTATAAGCAGTAAGAATTTCCCCATTTACCTGTGCTAAAAAAGTAGAAGCAGGAATACCCCAACTCAACTTCCGCATTTCCTGAATTTCTGCCTCACTGGGACGGGAACCATTTTGATAAACATAACCACTATTTAAAATCGGATAAGCACCCCTACCATTAACCCCAACAATTATCCCCTGACTGCTAATAATTGGTCCACCACTCATCCCTTGTTCAATATTACTGGTGTAGCCAATTTGATAACCTTCCTTTAAACTTTGCCCAAGAACTTGTTTAACTTGCCCCGTCCGAAATACTATTTCACCCTTCTCCCCAGAAAATCCAGCCGCTAAAACTGCCATATCTTTATTGGGAACTGCTCCTATCACATCAACGAGGCAATAATTAGAACTACTCTGAAATTTCAACAGAGCCAAATCGGATTTTTCAAAATTTGTTTGTTTCACAATTTCTGCTGGATAACTTTTCCCATCAGCAGTTTTAAGACTAATAGAATTAACCCCTCTGACAACATGAGCATTAGTAAGAACTAAATAGGAATTACCTTGTTTACCAAGCAAAGTTCCCGAACCACCATTATTATCCCCAGTCACTTTAACTGTGATTTTACTCGCAAGACTTTGTAACTGCTTTTCTGACAAAAACTCTCCATTTTCTGCTTCCAGTTGACAATAGGAACTTTCAGAAGCTGGTTGAGAAGAAGGATTAGAAGCAATTTCCAGAGCGAATGTTGGATAAGGTAAAAGTAGTACAGTAGAAATAAGGGCGATAAATTTGTTCATTGTCTGTTATCAATAGGTTTGTATTCAATCTGGAATTATTAAATTACACTTCAAAATCTTTAGTCAACATCGAATCACCAAAACCAATAGTTATCTTGAACTTTTCTCGCAACTCAGCACTAAATTCCTGTTGAATCCAATTATCCTCATCCCTTGATGTAGCTTGCAAAATAGTTTCCCCAGATTCATCACTAATAATTAACTTCACCCCTTCTGGTAAAGTTATTTCTCCCATTGGATGAACTTGAATTAAAATATCAACCTCTTCGCTATGAGGTTCTGAGGTAATTTTAACCACCAAAGCAAGGGAAAGTTTCTCGATTTGCATCCCCAAATCAATTGCTTGTCCCTGCGTCACACTCATCTCTTTTTTAAAAGCTAATCCCAATTGTTGAGGCTGCAAAAGCTTATCAATATTTTCCCAACCACTATCAACTAATCCCTCTAACCATTGTCCTATTTTCACAATAGTTGATAACTTTTCTTCCTGTCGATATTCAACTACTTCCAACTCACTCAGATAAAGTAAAAAATCTGACAAAGATTGCAACTTATTGAGAGGAAATTCTGCCACAACATCACGGGTAAAACCCAAAATATTTGCTGACTTTAAAGTAGAGTCTAATTGCACAGCCACATAACCAACCCTATCTTCCCAAACCTCTGGTGGAATTTGCAAAACCTCCGCATCTGCTAAAACAGGACGACATTCTAATTTGCCAATCTTTTTGACTGTCAAATCTGCCACATCCATGATTCTCATCGCTACATTATCGCGGCTATCACTCTGTTCCCAATCAGTTTCAAACCCCATACAACGTAGATAATTATCTACTGCATACACAGCCAAAGTATTTAAATAAACCTGTTCAGCTTTTGCTTGATTAGAAACACCTTGACGGCATTTTTGAGCAAGAGAATGAGCTTCAAAAGACAAAGGAACAGTGAAAGTAAGGGTATTAGTCATACTATTCATAAAATCTCCTGGGTTTGAGCACTAGGTTAACAATCCTCTATATATATTTCTTAATGTAAGCAATTATTTTACGCACCCGACGCTGATAAAAACTAGAAGCTGTCGTCACAGGAACACCTAATTCTTCAGATATTTCCTTCCATTTCTTTCCTGCTAATAATAATAGTAAAATTGCTTTTAAATTAGCTTGGGGATGCCCCTGAATTATTTCATTCGTCAAATAATTTTCTGTATCAATTTCTATTATCTGCTTAAGCTGTTCTTCATCAGATATTTCATTCTCTATAATTAATTCTTCTTGAAGATTCTCTAAAGATAAAACAGCAGACATTTCTTGATTTTTAGGAACTTGAGTCAGTCCTTTTTTCTTTTCCTTTGCAACCACATCCTCAAATCGCCAATTAAAAATTTGATTTACCCATGCCATCACAGGATACTGTGGATTATATTGGTTAATTCTTTCACAAATTTCTATCAAAGTTTTCTGCAAAGCCTCATTATAATAGTCTTGATGATTAGGTAATTCCAACCACTTAGCTTGCTTGCTCAATCGTCCAGAAAACTGAACAGCATTAACCAGTCGATTTAAAGCAATCCGTCGCTTTGCTCTGATAATAGGACTATCATCAGTAGCCGAAAATTGCTTTACCTCCTCGACAAGCTGCTGTAATTGCAGGTTGAGAGCGCTATCTCTCTCGTGAAAATCGTTGCTCATTAGTACTTCTGGTTACGCATGAGGGAATCTCTACTCTGGTATCTTCCCGCACCTGAGACTTTTACGCAAAAGCTGCTAATCTTTACAAAACTTTACTTAAGGCTTGCTGTGTTGTGCGGTTTACATTTTTCCAATATTGCTTATCGCTTACCGATTCGCTCATTTTTCTTACTCGTGCATAAGAACGCCAAAGGTATATAGAAGCCGTTATGAATTCAGTAAAGCCAGGTGGTCATGTCATTGTTGCCACCTTTGCTCTTGACGGATCATCTCGTTGCAGTGGTTTGGAAGTCGTTCGCTACAATCCTGATAGTTTACATAATGAATTTGGCAATGACTTTGACTTGGTGCATAGCACGAGTGAAGCTCACCAAACACCATTTGGAACAGAACAAAAGTTTATTTACTGCTACTGCCGAAAGCGATAAAAGACGTTTGAGTATTTTAGTTTACTTTTCACTTAGTGTCACCTTGCATAACACTACTCCGATTAAACGTGGTGAAGGATAATATTTATTGCGTCTTGAGTGCTAATTTTATATTGTGTAGCAAGTTTATTCATGTTTGCTTCACCATTTGCATGATCTTTAATGATTGCTCGAACAATGTTTGGTGAAACATTAATCTCACTATTGGTAACAACTGGTTTGGGTAAAGTTTGAGAAATAAAGAATTCTTTTCTTCTTAATACATGTATTTGACGATAATGTTCTTTTCTGGGTATCCATAGACAATTTCCGGGGGCAAAGTCACTCTCTTGATCAATACGAGATATAACTGTTCCTTCGGGTGCTAATCCCATATCTTTTAGAAATTGGGTAAAGTTATCACGCCAGGATGCATCAACTTCAATGCCGCATCCGCCATGATATTTGTACTGATGGTGGTTCTTGTTATAGCAGATGCGCTTGATGTGTAACCAGGAGTTATATTCGTGGCTTTTGCAGTGACCGTGGATAGTTTTATCGGTCTTGAGGCTGTCCCGTTGTAAACATCCGCAACTTTGCGTAAGCCCTCTTTTTAAGCTATTTTTACTAACATATTTTTGGGTTCCGCATCTGCATAAGGTAAGGAGGAGTAGTTCACCCCTTTTCCCCTTAACTTCTATATCAGATATCACTGTTAGTCTCCCAAAATTTGCCCCAACTGGGATAGATTCTTTTCTTTTCTTACAACCGCAGTTAGTAGAGCGACCATTGGTGAGAGTGTGACTGTAAACAAGTTTTTGAGTTCCACAATCACACTTACATAATACTTGCTTTCCTTGTTTTTCTAATACAGTCCAACTACCGAATTTTCCACTTATATTAATTACTCGCTTTGTAGTCTCCATAACTCATTTTGGTGTTATTACTGCTGGGTTAAATATTTAAAACAAGCTGTTTTTCTTGCTCCAGTTCCTTCTTTATCCAAGCAAGTTGTTGTCCAATGGCTAGGTGCTGCATGGGTATTTTTGTCTCGTATCCCTTCGCTTGTAAGATGGGTGTTACCTCCTGTCTGTAAAGCTTGCCCGTCAAGAATACAAACTCTATTTCCAAAGACGCAACTTGTATGAGGTTTTCTGCTACTTGTTGCGCCCATAGTATACGTTCCTGGTGAGATAAGGAATAGGGGGATTTGTCGTAGGGCTTGATGATTGTTTCTGGGTTAAGAACTTGATGTAAAGGTGACAGGATATACCATCTTGATTTTTTTTCTTCTACGTAGCGGCGGCACGCTTGAAAGTGCTGCGAACAATATAAGTCTTTGGCGGCAGCAGGGTAGGTAAGCTGCTTGCCACATCCAGCAACCAGGTAGATTTTTTCTTTGGGAGTGAACTTTCTGTAGGTGGCGATCGCCAGATTGAGGTTGTGGGCGATTCTTCCCATAGTATGCGTCCGTCCTTTGTTTGTCAGCCGAGGGTCAATCCTATGTCGGTTGAGAACCCTGCAAACATGACAGTTGCACTTTGGCGTGCAGTAGGCTGGCATCCGAATTAGTTTTTCCTCATGACTGACGAACATCCCACCGCCTAGTCCTTCTCGGATAAAAGTTGAACCATCAAAGGATAATCCCATCTGAGTAAAAGCTTTGGCATACTGGGGCGAACATAGTCCAAAAACGTGTAGATGAACATTTGGCTCGTGCGATACTCCTGCGGAGTCGCTGCGCGATGGCGAAACGCCCACCTTGTCCTGTCGGACACGCTTCGCGAACGGCGATACTCGTTCCGAGTCACTTCGTGAACGCACAACCTCAGTGATTGTTTTGACAATGTGCAAGTTAGTCGAATACTCTCTCGCCTGGGGAACAAGTCCACCGATGCCAAGATGGCGGTATCCTAGTCCCACAAGATATTTAGCTACTTCGAGGCGTTCACTAAGAGACTGCCCGTGGATGACTGCTAGGGGGATTCTATTGGGAAGATAAGTTTTAGCAAGGAATGGCACTAAGAAAAGCTGAAAAGCTTGTGGTTTAAGCACTCTGCAATTGATTGCGTAATTCTTGCCGGGGTGTGGTCAATCTGGGGTATGCTTTGGGA
>NZ_JACJQJ010000045.1 GCF_014696615.1 Nostoc linckia FACHB-104
ATGTTGCACTAGTGAACCACAACCTCAATTTGGAGTACCATCTGGGAAAATATCATACTTTCATGCTTGGTTGTGGGTTTTTCCCGTGATTGACTGACTTGAAAGTGCTGAGTGCTGAGTGCTGAGTGCTGAGTAAAAATACTAGTCCCACTTTCATACTTGGCTATGAAAATTGTTTCATCGGGACTGCTTCCTCTGCTTGGCAAAGCGATTGATTATTTTTTATTGGGAAGTCCCCTTAAAAGCTTGACCAATCAATACAGCACCTATTACTTTACCTTGATTATTAGTAATTAAGCTCCCGTTAGCCTGAAAAGGTAATGCTATTTGTCCGCAAAGTAGCATACATAAATGATAAAGAAATGCTATTAATAACCACAAAGCCAAAGTAGACTTAATAGCTTGATTAGTAAGGATTCAGGTAATGGGGTATTGGCTAAGGTTGATAACCTAGTGTGGGGCATGGGAAATCTAATTATTAGCTACAATCAATCTAATTGATTAGTGACTCATAAATGCGAGATTTAAAAGCTAGATTACTTAATAAAGAAGCCCCAACAGGCAAATTTTTGTTAATTATTTGTCTATTTATAGTTGTCTTATTTTTGGAATATTCAACACCTAATGAATATGTGTTTGGCTATCTGTATACAGGGCCAATTCTATTAACAAACTCTTGGCTAGGAAGGCTTGCAACCTTACAAGCTACCTGTATTGCAGTTTGCTTAACGATGCTGAATTTAATAGTACCAGGAAGTGAAGGCATTAAGGCTGCGACAATTGCCAGCAGAACGATCGCATCTTTAGCGTTGATTGTCACAGGTATTTTAAGCGATCGCCTGCGTCGTTCCCAAGATGCGATCGCGATCGCTCGTGCTAAACTGGCAGCGCAAGAGGAATTATCGAGAGTGCGGGAAGATTTTGCTTCTACTCTCACCCATGATTTAAAAACGCCTCTTCTCGGTGCAATTGAAACTCTCAAAGCTTTTGAGCAAGAAAAGTTTGGCGCTGTTTCATCAGTACAGCAAACAGTTTTAGCGACTATGCAGCGCAGTCATCAAACTTCTCTACAACTGCTAGAAACTTTGTTGGATATCTATCGTAATGATACTGAAGGCTTAAAACTGAACTTAGCACCTGTGGATTTAGCAATCTTGGCAGAGGAAGTAACAGCGACTCTCAGCGAGTTAGCGGCTAATCGTCGGGTTTATCTCTCAATCAAATATGGTGATTCTGATTGGCGACAATCGCTATGGGTTCAAGGTGATGCACTACAACTGCAACGAGTGCTTACCAATCTCCTTGTTAATGCTATCAACCACTCTCGGCGTGGTGAACGTGTGGAAGTAATATTAGAATCGCAAGCTGCTTATCAAGTTGTGAAAATTTTGGATACAGGCGCGGGGATTGTAGCTGAACAATTCTCCCATTTATTTGCCAGATTTTACCAAGGAAATAGCCAGCGACAAGCTAAAGGCTCGGGATTAGGGCTTTACCTTTCTCGCCAAATTATTGCCGCCCACGGGGGTATAATTTGGGCAGAGAACAGAGTTCCTATTGGTGCAATGTTTGCTTTTAAGCTCCCGGTTTATCCATTTCAATCTTCTTTGACTGTGTGAGATGCCATCTACCCCTATCAAAATTCTCCTAGTTGAGGATGATGAACTTTTCCGCTTAGGTTTGCGCGTGCGATTGCAACAAGAACTAGGGTTAGAAATTGTTGCTGAGGCTGAAGATGGTGAAACAGCGATTGAGTTCGTTAATCAAAATCCTTTGGATGTGGTGCTGTTAGATGTCGGATTACCAGGAATTGGGGGGATTGAAGCCTGTAAACAAATTAAGCAACGAAATCCCCAATTACCAGTTTTAGTGTTAACTTCCCACTCACAAAAACCTTTAATTGCCAGATTAATTGAAGCAGGCGCACAAGGTTATTGTCTCAAAGGAGTAGCAGCAGAAAAATTAGTATTAGCACTGCGTTCTGTAGCTGCTGGTGCATCTTGGTGGGATGAAACAGCAACTCAAGAAATTCGTTCTACATTTGCGTCTGACTCTGGAGAAATTGACACAGAAAATCTCTACCCATCCGCTAATCCCCTCACCCAACGCGAACAAGAAATTTTATCATTGCTAGCGGCAGGAAAAACTAACCAAGAAATCGCCTTGGCACTCTACATTACCCCTGGCACAGTTAGGGTACATGTCCATGCAATTTTACATAAATTAGGAGTAGGCGATCGCCATAGCGCAGTTGTTGTTGCTGTGCAAAAGCATTTAATTAAGGGATAGGGATTGGGGATTGGAGACTGGGGATTGGGGACTGGGGAATGGGGATTAGGAAAAAGCAGGGGAGAAATGAATAATGACTTTTGAACGCCAGTTGCTATAACGGGGGGAACCCCCGCAACGCACTGGCTCCTCTTGTACAGACGCGATTAATCGCGTCTCTCCAACTCCGCACTGCTAGCTACTACTGGAAGCACTATGGTAAATTCTGTTCCTTGTCCGAAAACTGAATCTACCTTGAGGATTCCTCCATGTCGTTCAACAACAATTTGATGTGCGATCGCTAATCCTAAACCTGTTCCCTGTCCGACTGGTTTGGTGGTAAATAAATAATCAAATATTCGTTGTTTCACTTCTTCAGTCATGCCAATGCCATTATCGGCAATGCGAATCAAAACTTGCTGTTTATCTTCAGTTAAATAAGTTTGAATGGTAATTTGATTGGGATTAGCTTGGATATGAGCAAAATTATGTCCTTGATTTGATTCCTCTAAAGCATCGATGGCATTTGCTAACAGATTCATAAATACTTGATTGAGTTGTCCTGCAAAACACTCTACAGCAGGCAATTCTCCATAGTCTTTTACTATCTCAATTTCTGGACGGTTGTCGTTACCTTTTAATCGGTGTTTGAGAATTAAAATTGTGCTATCGATACCTTCATGAATATTGAATGGAACTTTGTAATCTTTGTCAGCTCTGGAAAAAGTTCGTAAACTAATACTGATACTGCGAATGCGGTCAATGCCTAATTTCATTGAATCCATTAGTTTTGGCAAATCTTCTTGCAAATATTCCCAGTCAATTGCTGCTAGTTCTTCCTCAATTTCTGGATCAGCATCTGGGAATTTTTGTTGATATAAATCAACTAAACCAAACACATCTTGCACATAGGCTTTAGCTGGCTCTAAGTTACCCGCAATAAAACTTAAGGGATTGTTGATTTCGTGAGCAACTCCAGCTACAAGATTCCCTAGTGCTGACATTTTCTCATTTTGAACTAGCTGTAGTTGGGTTTGCTGGAGATGCTGAAGTGTTTGTTCTAGTTGTTGAGCATAATTTTGAGATTGCTGATAGAGGCGAGCATTTTCTAAGGCGATCGCAGCTTGAGTGCAGAGTAAATTGAGAATTTCCACGCGCTCGCTTGTAAATACCCCCGCAGTTAAGCTGTTCTCTAGATACAAAATTCCTAAAAGTTTACCTTGATTAATAACTGGTGTACACAATAAACTCTTAGGTTGTTCATTAATAATGTAAGCATCAGCCATCACTAAGGGATGGATAGTGGCGTTGCTAATTATTGCAGGTTCCAGGGTGCGTTTAACACTGTTAATCAGTGAGATTGGCAAATCCTGTGACACTTCTAAAGGTAGGGATTGCATAATTTTAGATGGATTACCAACTTTATTGATAGCCTCAATCAGCAATCTTTCTTCTTTCAGCAATAACAAAGCACATTTATCTGCGCCAGCATTTTCTATTAGCACATTCAGCAATGTCGCTAAAAGCTTATCAAGATGAATTTCTCCTGAAAGAGTTTGTGAAGCCTTGAAAAGAGTTGCTAAATCGAGTTGAATTGACACACTAGTAGTACCAGATGTTGTAGAATTAGTAGTACTGAGGTGAGATATAGTATTGTGATCAACTGCGCTGATTGTGAGATTTGGTATCAGCTGGATTTTATCTTGTTGCAGTACAGGAGCTAAAAGTTGGGAATAATTTTGTTCTAATGCTTCAATTTTGGCTTTCGCTCCCCAACGAGCATAAGCATAGTAGGCTTGCAGTAAATAATCTTGAGCCAGTTGTACTTTACGCCATCCCATGTAGAATTGGGAGGCGAGTTCGTTAGCTAAAGCTTCTTCATTAAGATAGCGATTTGTTTGCGCTAAATTAATAGCCAAATCGTAATATTCTATCGCCTCAGATTTATTACCTAAAATCCTTTGTCGTTCTGCTTCTACTAAATAATATTTGTGTAAGTGATTTTCGGGAACATAGCCAGCCCAGTTTTTCATTTTTTCTTGGTTGGCGTTTACCCGTTGGAGAATATTTTGTTGTTCTGCTTGCGAAACCTGAGAATAAATAGCTAAATGTGCTAAAGAATCATAAGTATGGAAAACTGGGACTAAGAATAATCCTGTCGCACCACCTAAATATTTTTCAATTGCGATCGCAGCTTCTATTGCTAAATCAAACTGACCAAATAAATAGCAAAGTAACAGTTTGCTGATATAGAAATAACACAGCGCTGTTTGATCGCCCGCTTGTTGGAGAATGGGTAGCATTTGATGTTGATCAAAAGCATTCCCTAGCAGCTGCCATGCTTCTGTAGAATTACCGTTTAAATTTAAAATTGCTTGCTGAAAAATCGTCAGATGACTGAGAAGTCCTTCCTGGTTGAGTTGAGTAAGTTGCACACGGAAAGCTGCACTCTCTCGGCTTAAATCTCCTAATTCTTTACCGCTAAACCAAGAGTGCATGACGTAAGTAAAGGCACAAATAGTAGCTGATTCTAAATCTCCTGTTTCCAGCCCACTTTGATAACCATCTCTGAGAAACGGTAAGGTATTTCTCAGCGGTTGTTTCCAATGCCAAACACTACAGTGAACTCCTACATAAGCTCTAGCTTTCATGTTTTTGGCATTCAACTTTTCCAGCAATAGATGTGCTAATTGTCCAAATTGATAGCCACGCTCAATTTCTCCCATGACTCCACAAAGCATCAATCCGTAATAGGCATAACCATTGGCGGAGTAGGAAATATTGCCATATTGAACTGATAAATTTACCTGCTCTAAAATCAGAAATGGTAAGAGCATGGGGGCGACAACATAAGCAGAAGATGAAACACTAGTGAGAATCCGGATAGCAGCTAATTTTTCTGGCTCCTGCATTAAGGGTAAATTAATTAAATCTAAGGCTTTTCTAGCAGCCAGAATTGAGTTAGTTGTAGTACAGGCTTTGCCAATATCCGATTCGCTAGGTTGCTGAGGAAAACTAATTCCTAAATACTCTAAAATTTCCAGCGCTAGGTTAACTGCTTGCAAAAATTGATGTTGAGCTTGAGCCGCTTGAATTCTGATTTCATAAACCTTGACTTTATCTAACAAAGAGTTAGCCTGTTCTAAAATCACAGATGCTAATTGCGCCATCTGTTCCTGATTGCCAATTAAATAAGCAACTTCGGTAGCAGCTTCGTAAAGTTTTAAGGTGAGGCTGTAATGTGTTTGCCAGCATTCTTGGGGTAACAAGCTGATACCTGTGAGGAAATATTCAGATGCAGCGTTGTATGCAGTTGCACCTCTGGCTTTGTTTCCAGCTTTGAGATTGAGTTGAGCCAGTTCCAGCTGCTGTATTGGTTCAGCGATGAGATTTTTACCAATATTCAGTTGATTAACAATTTCAAACAACTTCTCGCCTTGCTGGGTAGCATCGGTATGACTCAGCAGCAGTTGCCCAATTTGCAAGTGCGTAATTTGTTTTTGCGCCTCTGGAATGAGGGAATAGGCAGCTTGTTGGACGCGATCGTGTAAGAATTTGTAATGGGGTAATTGCTCTGTGGTAATAGATAATTCACTGCCATTAGTAAAGTCTTGGAAAAATTTGTATACTTCACTAGTAGGTAAAATTAAACCTTCTTGCAGCGCTCTCCATAAGTCTACGGCGGTATCAGCCAGGGATTTTTCATAAACAATGGCTAGGGTTGCCAGGTCAAAAGTATTACCAATACAAGCAGCTAATTTTAAAACAGATTGGGCATTTGCGGGCAATTTCTGAATTTGCCGCACCATGAACTCGACAACATCATCGGTGATTGTCAGTGCTTGAATTTGACTAATATCTGCTTGCCAATACCCTTTTTGAGTATCAAAGGTAATCCATTCCTCTTCATGCAATACTTTGAGAAATTGGGTAATGAAAAAGGGGTTACCCTGAGTTTTGCGATATACCAATTCAGTCAAAGTTGTTGCAATTGTAGGGGGACAACTAAGAGTATCAGCAATTAAATAATTGAGCTCAGATAACTGCAGAGAAGTGAGAGTAATAGTATTAACAATCGCTGCTGTTTTGCCAATGTCGTTCATTGCCAACATCAAAGGATGGGCAGGATTAACTTCATTATTTCGGTAAGCACCAATCAGCAGCAGATAGCCTGTTTCAGCTTCACTCATCAGCAGTTGCATCAGTTGGAGTGATGCGGAATCTGCCCATTGCAAATCATCTAGGAAAATTACTAGGGGATGTTCTGGGCTGGTGAGTACATGAATAAACTTCTGGAACAGCAAATTAAAGCGATTTTGTGCAGCACTACCAGCAAGTTCTACAGCAGGAGGTTGTTTACCAATAATTCGTTCCAGTTCCGGAATGACATCAATCATTACCTGGCCATTTTCACCCAAAGCCAAAAGAATTTTTGTCTGCCATTGTTGCAGTTGGGTGTCGGTTTCCGTCAGCAGTTGTGCCATCAAGTCGCGTAATGCCAACACAAAGGCAGAAAATGGGATATTACGCTGAAATTGGTCGAATTTGCCTTTGATGAAGTAACCGCGTTGCTTAACAATCGGCTTGTGAACTTCGTTAACAACTGCAGTTTTACCAATACCAGAAAAACCCGCCACTAGCATGATTTCTCGGCTACCGCTACTGATGCGATCGAAGGCTTGTAAGAGGGTAACAACTTCAGTTTCACGACCGTAAAGTTTTTCGGGAATGAGAAAGCGATCGCACACATCCCGGCTTGCAATTGCAAAGTCTACAATTCTATCGGTTGTTTTCAGTTGTTCTAAGCAATTTTCTAAATCAAATTTCAACCCTAATGCACTGTGATAGCGGTCTTCCGCATTTTTCGCCATCAACTTTTCAATAATGTCGCATATAACTGGAGGAATATTGCCACTTTTTAATTCCCATAGGCTGGGTTGTTTAGCAATATGACAGTGAATTAACTCCATTGGGTCATTTGACTGGAAAGGAAGTTGACCTGTGAGTAATTCAAAAAAAGTCACCCCTAACGAATAGAAATCACTGCGATAATTAATCCCTCGGTTCATGCGTCCTGTTTGTTCTGGAGAAATATAAGCGAGGGTTCCTTCCAAGACTTGAGGATTTTTAATTTCTTGAGTTTCTCTAGGTAATAGAGAAGCAATACTAAAGTCAATTAGTTTGACTTGTTTGGTTTCGGGATGAATGACAATATTCGCTGGCTTAATATCTTTGTGGATTACCCGATGCTGATAAAGTTCGTTGAGAATGTCTGCTAGCTGAAGTGCGATCGCTAAAAATTCACTTAATTCTAATTGTCTTTCTTTTGTATATTCGCGCAGTGAAACACCACCAAAATCTTCCATTACTAGTGCATAACTATTGCGATACAGTTCTAGACTGTAAGGTTTAACTATACCCGCTAAGTTCAGATTTTTAGTAATTGTATACTGATTGCGGAACTGCAATAATTCACTAAAGCTTGGGTAATCGCGGTTTAAATATTTGATGATTACAGGCTGTTGGTCTACATCACGAATACAGCGATAGACAAGAGTTCTAGAACTGGCGTAAAGATGTGCAACAACTTGATATCCTGCCATCACAAATGGAAAGTCTATACCTGTAATCATTTATCTAACCTCATTCCAGAATTAATGCCCGCAGAGTCTCATAGTTCAGGATTCCCATCAACTAGTTTTTTCTAACAGATAAATGATTTTAAGATGATTAAATTTCCAATTTAAAAAGATTGTATTAAAGAAGTGTTGTTTTAGAGAAACTAGTTCAGAAATGTTTAATAATACTGAAACAAGTATTATTATTTAGAGAATTTTAAATCTGAATAAGTTTAATACAATTAAATAACTTACTAAATTATGCTCACTTAGTACTCACGTGAAAAGCCGTAGCTTCGCAGTTCGATTGCCAGGTTGTGAATACTGCGATCGCTCTTGCTAAACGGTCACCAAGAGAAACTAACCCAGAAATTGAGCTAGCGCTGACACCTGAGTGCGCTGTCGTGGTTGCTTTACAAAAACCTTGAAACGAGTTTTCCCATAGGGAACACGGACAAATATTATGAAAAACTCAGCAGACTTTAATTTTCCAGTCAGCTTTATCTCATAGTCATAATTCAATCTATTAATTACAGGCTCTTGATTGAAATCAAGGCTTTTGTAACCAAAGAACGAGGTTGTTATTATGAAAAAATTAATTGGTAGTGCTTTATCTGCTCTTATACTCGCTACATCTGCTGCTGCTATAGCTACGCCTGTTAAATATGAACAGCTAAATACACAGACACAGTCTCAAATAGCATATCAAATTAACGTTCCTCATATTACTGGTTCTGGTGTTCGTAATAATGCTCACTTTATCAAAGTTGCAGTAGTGGGAATGTCACTGCAAGATTTGATGATATCTCTACCAGACCAAATGGAACGTTTTAATGGTGTAGAGATTACAGACCAATCAGGTAAACAAATTGCTGCCAAAACAGAGCTTAGCAAAGAACGTATAGCAATCACCTTTGAGCAACCTGTAACTTCTGGCGGTGTGGTAGAGGTAAATCTCACAGGTATACGGACAAGGAGTTCAGGCGTAAGAACACTGCTTTATGGTGTAACAGGTCAAAGAGTTGGCTTAAAAGGAGAAATACCAATTGGAACAGCCAGAATAGATCTGCTCGATCAAAGCTAAATTAGATACTCTATTTGTCTTGGGTACGTGTCTGGAACTGCAAAACAAAATAGTTAAAAAGGTAGAGATTTATATATCTCAGACTGCATCAGAATCCTGTGGGGTGGGCATCTTGCCCGCCCTAATAATGCAACTGAAATGACAATTAGTTGACTATTGAGCCTTTAGACAGAGGTATTGAGAATTTGCATTGTTTAATCTGCAATAAATACAGTGTTGTTGAGTGTACTTAATCGTGGCTCGGCGTTCTTTCTGCTGCCAAATGCCAAGAAAGAATAACAACATAATTTAATTGTAGGCAGAAAAGTAGAATGCGGCTGAATTCAGTTTTATTTTGGGTCAGTTTATCCTTCGTAATTGTAGGAGTAATCATGCTGCTGCTCCAAAGCTCAATCGATTTTCATTCGTCAATTAGTTGAGGTATTTATGAATTACCTTGTTGCAGTTTTACCAGATAGAATCCAAGCTGAAGCGGCTTACTCTGCTTTAGAAAAAGAAGGGTTATTAGGTAACCAAATTGATATTTTGGGCAGTGGCTATAAAAGTGCTGATGAGTATGGGTTAATTGACCCTAACAAACAAGCCGCAAAAGGAGCTAAACGCTTAATTTACTGGCTGCTTCCCTGGGGATTTGTTGCTGGTTATGCTTTCAACTTTTTAACTGGTATCGAAATATTACCCGCAATTGGTAATCTTGGTAATCACATTATTGGCGGTATTTTAGGAAGCATTTCTGGTGCCTTAGGAGCCTACTTTGTTGGTGGTGGTGTCGGTCTTACCATCGGTAGCGGCGATGCTTTGCCTTATCGCAATCGACTCAATGCAGGTAAATATTTAATCGTGGTGAAGGGTACAGAAGAACTAACCCGTCAGGCTACTCGTATACTACGTCAACTTGAGCCAGAAAATATCCAAGGTTACATAGAACCTACTGGTGCCTAGAAAGGGACTTCCAATTAAAAAAATATACTATCGCTTTTTTGGTAAAGGGGCAGAGAGCAGGGAGCAGGGGGGAGAAAGAAAATATTCTCTCTCGTAAATGGGATAATTTATTTACAGGAAGTCTCAAAATATTAGTTTGCTCAATCAACAAAAGAAGAGAGAAGAGAATTTCACTTGTTTGTTTGATTAAGCTAATCAACATTAAAGACTACTTTAAAAAAAGAATGCAAGAGATGCTTAGAGAGAAAATATTTTTGTACCCTTTCCAATAATTTCTCTCTTGCAAGCATTATTGAAATTACTATTAGTTTCAGAATTAAGGTGGGATGATTCTCTTTTTTAAAGTGAAACAGAATAATTACTAGGAGATGATTGCTTCGCAAGTAGATAACGCACTTCTTCATCGGTGGTTTGCGAGAAGTTTTCGTACCATAGACCAACTGCACACATTTGCTCTGGCATTTTTAAACACACTACTTCATCTACTATCCTCTGCAATTGTTCACAAGTGTCTGGTGGTGCAACTGGAACTGCTACAACAAGGCGGTTAGGTTGTTGGCGTTGCAGTATGGTAATAGCAGCACGCATGGTTGAGCCAGTAGCAATACCATCATCAACAACAATTACAGTACAATTCTTGACATTCACTGGAGGGCGATCGCCTCGATAAGCGCGATCGCGACGCTGTAATTCTTGGAATTCATCAGCCGTTACTTGCTCAATCGTCTGACTAGAAATGCCCAAAGAGTTTACAACATCATAATTCAATACCCGAATACCTCCCGATGTAATTGCACCCATTGCCAATTCTTTGTGGCCAGGTACACCAAGTTTTCTCACTAAGCAAATCTCTAATGGAGCACTTAGCGTCTTTGCTACTTCAAATGCCACTGGTACACCACCACGAGGTAAGCCTAAAACCAACAAGTTTGGGCAAGTAGCATAGGCTGTTAGTTGTTTACCTAACATCTGACCGGCTTCTACGCGGTTACGGAATTTCGTAGACATAATTATCACCTCCATAGGGTGAAAGCGATGCATCGTTAAATTCTGTGCAATATACAGAAGATGACCCAATCTACTATTTGCGATATTGCTGACTGCAAAGGCTACTTAATACAGGTTGTTATAAATTTTCTAATAATTACTCAGCAGTATTTATATACTTTCTATAAACTTCTTTGATTATGTCTACTGCTAAGATCTGTTAAGTCCGAATTAAATCTCTAGCGCTCTATTAATTTTGGTTACAAACAGAGAAATTATGAATGGATATCCTTTGGACATAACTCTATTGTCTCATCCTTCCAAATATATATAGCAATCCTCAATCATTTGTAAGAATCTATAGGCATTTAGAATTTGTTCTCCTTTTCCCCATTACCCATTACCCAGCCTCTACAAATGTGACAGGTTTAAAAGTGGCATAGGGTGATTGGGTGGTATGAAGGCAGGTGGTATTCTAGGTCAGGTTTCCAGAGTGATTTCACCTAGATAATCACATCTTAAGTAAACGTAAATTTTGTTGCAAAATTGGCTAACTTACCATCATCAGTGGGAGATGTGGCAAAGCTCAGAATTTGGGCTGAGAGCCTTTTAATCAATTAAATAGGCATCTATGCGATCGCGAATATTTATTAAACGGTGATTTGCAGATTTCCGTTTATTCATTGCCAGGAGTGTGCTACTCAATTCCTCAAACACCTTAGGAGTCGCATTATTATGTTTTTGGATCAACCGGTTGCAATTACTCAACCTGTTAACCTTGGCAATGCTGCTAAGTTAAAAGCTGAATATGTTGATAACGCAGATTTATCTGCAGGAAAACTCAAAAGTACTCAAAATAACTCAACTCCAAAACTCGCTCTCAGTACTACTGGTAAAACATACTTTGTCTCTGGGACTGGGAACGATAACAATAATGGCTTGAAGGAAAGTAGTGCATTTCGGACGCTGGGAAAAGCGGCCTACGTTCTACAGCCTGGTGATACCATTTATGTCATGAATGGAACTTATACGCATGGTAATCCATACCAAGCTGTAATGTATATTGAAAACAAAAAAGGTACAGCTAGTAAACCAATTACCATCAAAGCCTATCCTGGACATAGACCCTTTGTAAAAGTCAACAATTACACTGGCATCCAAATCGTTAACTCTTCTTACATTACAGTTGAAGGTTTTAAATTAGAGGGCAACAACGACAATATCACTTTGCAGTATGCACTACAGCAAAAAGATAATCTCAATAATCCTCACACCTCAAATAATGGCATTCAAATTACTCAATATTCCCACCATATAATAGTTCGTAACAACCAAATTGCGAAGTTTGGCGGTGCAGGAATCAGTAGTATCAAAGGAGATTACCTGACATTTGAAAACAATGTTCTGTTTCAAAATTGTTTGTATACTCCTTGGGGAGCCAATACTTTAGGCATGATGTATAGCTGGAATTCTGACAACAACACCAGCCAATACAAAATGATTATTCGGGGAAATATTGTTTACCAAAATAAAAGCTTAGTTCCCTGGAAAGAAGCAGGAAAAGTAACCGAAGGGCATGGGATTATGATGGATGATAATCTCAATACCCAAAAAAATTCCACTCATCAACCATATAGGGGTAAGACATTAATTGCCAACAACATCTCTTATAACAATGGTGGTGCTGGGATTATGATCTATAGCAGTGCTAATGTTGATGTAGTTAACAATACAACTTATCAGAATGCACAGTCTCCCGATCATGTAAAAGCTGGAGAGATTTCGGTTCTTGATGCCGATCAAGTAAAAGTATTCAACAACATTATGTACTCGCGTAAGGATGGCAATGCCAACCAAGTATATAACGCCAAAAATACTCAATTCGATTACAACGTTATTTACAATTCCTCCAAATTTACCAGTTCACTCACTCACAATATTATTGGGAAAAACCCTCTATTGAGCGATCCGTCCAAGGGTAATTTCACCCTCAGATCTGGTAGTTCAGCAATTGATACTGGAACTAAAGCTTTCAGTGGTATAAATGCACCGAATATTGATCTGCAAGGCTTAATGCGTCCACAAGATGGAGATGGTAGAGGTGGTGCGATTGTAGATATAGGTGCATTAGAAGTTGCCGCTAAAGCTGCATTCGCCAAGTAATTCATAATTACTGAAGGAGATTAATTAGGAGGGAAAAAGTTAACACTTTTCCCTCTTATATCATTGTGCATATTGGATTGTAGAATCCAAAATTTGTTGCCATCTCTTCTTTACAATCTGCTATGTGTTTGGTTAGCGACTGACAGAAAATAAATTATTCCAATCTACAAGAGAGAATATTTTTTGTCTTCCCCCTGCTCCCTTGCCAAAAAAGCGATAGTATATTTTTGAAATTGGCAGTCCGTTATTCTCTCTGCTACTGCTTTTCTTGTTTTGTGATTGTGAGTATAAAATTAGCAGTTAATCCCACTTTTTTAGAAGTGGGATTAACTTAATTTATGATTTTAGAATCTGGTGCTAACAAATGAAATTCTTAGCAGTCAGATTAGCATTGGAAAAGTCATTGATTGTCAACAATTTCTCAAATTGATTGGGGCTGCTGTCACCCTTAAAGTTAACACTCACAACTGTATTAGAACCAACCTGCTCTTTTTTCACATAACTACTGAAAGGATTGGAACTCTTAAAATTGCTACCTTCAATAATCTTGCTCAGGTCAATCACATCTTTTGAAGATTCAAAATATTTGATAAAGTCCCCTTTGTCGTAAGAGCTCTGATACACAAATCTATCTTGACCTCCTGAGCCATGTAAGATATCGCTACCCTGACCACCAATCAAAACATCATCGCCGTCACCAGCGTGCATGAGATCGTTACTATTACCTCCTTTAAGGATATCGTTACCGTCTCCCCCTTGGATAATGTTGCTACTTTGAATGCCTTGGAGGGTATCATTTCCTTTCGTCCCACGCATGAGATTAGGCCCTGACATCTTTGTGTTCATAGCAGATGTATTCAACTGGCTAGATATCTCAAAAGCGCCAACATCTACTTTGCTATCTCGCGCCATCCCTCGTTCGTCAATGGTGGGTATACCAGCACCTACTTTACCAGTGTTGATGGCGGGACTACCAGATAAAAGGGGATGGACTAGCATACCTCCGATGTTTTGTAAGGGGCCAATAAGAGGGTCAACTATCCGGCTACCTGAGACCACTTTACCGCCTCGTTTCGGTGCGGGAAATTCAATGTTGCCACCACCATCTCGGAGTTGATAGCCAACTTGTTGTTCTGATGGGTTACCTGATGTGTTGTTTGCAACAATAGAGTTTGTCAGGGTTATGGGCCTTGTTGCTCCACCAATCCAAACTGCTCCAGAGGCTCGTCCCGCAGTGTTGTTGACAATAGTGGAATTGACAATATTGACGGGTGTAGATTGGTCAGTGTTGATAAACATTGCCCCACCCGCATCTTGAACCACCTTATTTCCAGAAAAGGTGCTGTTAATGATATTCTTTGGCGAAGCACCATCTAACCACAAAGCACCTCCTTGCTTGTCAGATGAATTGTTCGCAAAAGTAACGTTACGAATAGTTAGGTTGCTGTTGGCTCGCAACCCACCTCCGCGTGCAACACCTGTTGCACTCTTGTTAGCTGTGTTACCAATAACTGTGCTGTTTTCTAGAAGAATTTTGTCTTGAGCGTATCCATAAAGGAAGAGTGCGCCGCCTTCTCCTTGGGTTTTATTACCTTCAAATCGACTATTACGAATGGCAATCACACCACTTACAGTAGAGCCTCGCCCGGTAGGATTTGCTCCATCAGTAAAGACTGCACCACCACCAACATTACCCGCTGAACTGTTATTGCGGAACTCTGATTTGTCTATGGTTAATCCCCCTAAGAGACTATAAATTGCACCACCGTTAATTCCCTTGTTGTTGGTGAATTTAGAACCTTTAACAGTTAGATCGCCAGAACCATAGGTAGCGATCGCTCCAGCACTAAAGCCAGATTTCGTTAAAGTACCATCATTGTTGTCAAAGATGCTGTTAGTGACTACGCCTTTACCGCTATAGCCAATATGGATGGCCCCGCCTTGACCACCGCGATTGTAGTTAAATTTACAGTTATCAACTATTATGCTGCCATAATCAACAACTCTGATAGCGCCACCCCTTCCAGTTGTGTGACCGTTGGCAATGCTGAGATTCCGCACTGTAGCATTGATATGTCTGCCAACTTCAAATACTCGTGTGGCATTATTGCCGCTAATTTTTAAATTTGTTGCGCCTGCGCCATCAATCGTTAAATTCTTTGTAATGTTAAGTTGCCCACTTGTGAGTGTAATCGTTTTATTGGCAAGGGTGGAGGCAAATTTGATGGTATCACCTGTTTGTGCAGAGGCGAGTGCAGCTCGCAAAGAACCTGCTCCGTTATCAGCGGTTGAAGTTACGTTAATAGTAGCCATGCTTTGAATTCCCTTATAAACAACGTTTTTTGATCGACTATTTTGAGAGAATCACAACAAAGCCGTGATTTATCAAAAGTCGATTCATCGTTTGAAACGATGGGATTCAGAGCACCCTGTTTTTTAGATTTCTTCGAGCTAAATTTTGAACTCCAAATATTTGGAAATATTTAGCTGATATTTACCGGCAATTTGCTAACATCACCATTTTTCCCTGATGTGCAGATGCAATAATTTATCCTTATGTTGATCCAGTTGATTCAACAGGATTAGCTTTATCCACACTTTATAACTTCACCCAAACTTTTATCGCTATGATAAAATTACGTAGATTTCAGTTACTTCGGTAACTTAATCTATTTAGTTTTGACCAGCCAAATTTACTTAGTCGATGTTACACAATTTGTGTTCTTTATGCAACCTTTACAAAAAAATAATTTTAAATTTGAGCAATTGAATTGCATATTTATTAGCTATTGAGAGCAATATCAAGAATAAATGTGTGTGAGAGAATAAAAATTAGGAATATATCTCAAAATGAGGAATTTGCAATGTATACAGTATGTAATTTTCTAAAAATGTCAGTTGCGATCGCAAGTCTCTGCTTAAACAGATATTGAAGTAAACCAACGTATTATTATACATCATATTCCGGCATCTTAGCGCTTGGCTGAAATACTGAAAATTGAACTGATAATTCTTCTACCTCAGCCTGAAATATAATTAATTGTGGTGCATAAGTTCTAGATAAATATGCTCTAAACTTACAGCCTGACGGGCTATGGAATCAATGGCTATGCCCTCGAAGCGTGCAATAATTTCCTTTAGTTCCAAAGGCTCAGTTAACCAAAAGGCCAAATCGTTACCATAACGCCGATGAGTAAAACCGTATTCTTGGGCGCGTGCGATCGCCTGTGCTTCAAACTCTGTTTGCATTAACACAATTTCTTGGGCTGGAATCAATGTACGTAATTCTGCTAAACTACCCTCAGCCAAAATTTGACCATTTTTTAAAATACCAATTCTCTGGCAAAGACGCTCTGCTTCATCTAATAAATGAGTTGTGAGCAAAACTGTAATTCCTTGATTTTTGAGTTGGCGAATTAATTCCCAAACTTCATATCTGGCTTCAATATCTAAGCCTGTGGTCGGTTCATCTAGAATCACTAGCTGTGGTTGGTGTACTAAAGCTACTGCAATATTTAACCGTCTTTGCATTCCCCCGCTGAGTGTCTCTACAGGATGTTTTGCTTTATCTAGTAAATTGACAGATAACAAAGTTTCTCTAATTCTTTTCTGGCGAGTTTCGCGGTTTAAACCGTAAATATCACCAAAAAACTTGAGATTTTCTTCACAAGATAGGCTTTTATAAAGTAAATTTTCTTGAGGTGCAACACCAATTATTCTTTTGGTAGCGGCAGAAATTGGCTGCTGATTGATGCTAATATCACCACTGTCTGCATTCAATAAATTACAAATAATATTAATTGTCGTGGTTTTACCTGCTCCATTTGCACCTATTAAACCGTAAACTTCTCCTGGCTCAATATGCAAATTTAAATTCTGGAGAACTTGAGTCTTGCCATAAGATTTATTTAAATTTTTAATAGTTAGCATTTTTATTTTTTATAATCGCCTTTCTACTATCAGCATCCGCCGATAAGATAGCCAGCCACCGACAAGCATAATCATAGCAAAAACCAATAAAAACCAAAAGTGTGAGCCAATATCACTGATTCCTTCACCCTTAGATGAAACTCTAACGAGGGCTTCATTCATGTGATAAATAGGATTAAATTGAGCGATATTAATTAAGGTGGGAGGAAATAAAGCTGCTGGTAAAAAAGCTCCACCAAGAATTAACAAAGGTACTCCAAAAGCTGCTACTAAAGAGTTAACATCTTCAATACGACGGGCTAATTGTGTACCTAAAATAAAACCTAAACCGACATAAGCGATAATGGTTAATAAGATAATAATTAATCCTAAAAAAATAGAGCCTTTAAAAGTAGCGCCCCAAAAAGCAGCAATAGTATAAATTAATATTGCCTGCCCGATACCAATGCAACTATGGGCAAGAAAAATTCCTAAAAAGTAAGAAATACCACTTAAAGGAGACAGAAACAGGCGTTTTAGGGTTTTCTGTTCTCTTTCTGCAACAACAGTGGCGACACTTCCACCCAAACAACTAAAAAACATTGCTGCACCTACCAACGTTGAGGGTGCAGCATATTCAAAAGCTGCATTGATTGGTAGTTTTGCCCGTTCTGCCAAAATAAATCCGCTGAGAATCAATACTGAAATAGGGAATATACTCCAAAAAATTAAACTGCGTCTGCGGCGCAACAGTTCAATTAGTATACGTTGACTTACAGCTAGAATTTCACGCCAATATTTCATATCAAAGGTAACAGGGAACAGTGAAAACTAGGTTACCAATAAAAAGCCTGAATCACTCCCACTGATAATTTTAATTAAACATCGGCTAACTGAATGGCGATCGCAACGCCAAAAAAGCAATATCTACGACGGCTAGGTACTTCCAAATAAAAAAATAATCAACCGCTTTGTCAAGGAGAGGAGGAAGAATAAAATTATGGTCTTCGCTTTCAAAATTGGATAATTTAATTTCTGGAAGTCCCCTAAGCCTACCCAGTTTTGCCAACTTTCCTTGAGGTTGTATCTATTTAGAGCAAGCAAGATGCCTAACACCACAAGAGGCTGATAACATTTTCATATCTAAATTAGATATCAGCTTATAAATATATAACGCCAGCTTGATTACAAGCTGGCGTTTTGAGTTTATTAAATTCAGGGACAAAAATATCTAAGCTGCAATTCCCTGAAGTTTACTAAAAAATTTGCGGTTGTTTTACTGTTACATAGCGCTGCGGCGGGTGAGTAAGTTCCACAAGAAAACTGCAACAATTGCGCCAAGAACAGCTACTATTACACCTGTAATACTAAGAGTGGGTGCGGCTAATGCCAGAGTTCCCGTACTAAAGAATACTCCTAAGCTACCACCAACAAATGCACCTATGATCCCTAGCAAAATTGTTCCTAGAATACCGCCGCCTTGATGACCTGGGTAGATAGCTTTAGCAATAGCTCCAGCAATGAGTCCTAAAACAATCCAAGCAAGAATATTCATAGTTTTTAGGTTGAAAAAACAACTTTTTTATTTGACCTTTGTTGAGTTAAATCTAACACCTCAAACTTGGCTATCATATCTACCGTCAGAACTAACTTCGGTTAGCCTGAAGAAATAGCTACCTTTCTAAATTTATTTAAATTAATTACTGAAATTACTGGCGTAGCAAGGAAACATAGAAGAACTAGGTAAGTAAGTCGGTGGAACAAACTATATTAAAAAACGTAAATAGGCTTGAAATCCTTACCAATGACAAATGACAACCTCAGCCAGTGATCTGTTAACTATTTCCTTGGAAAATCTTATATTTGGGAAATATCTATCAATATAATTAGCACTAATTCATCCGCAAGATAGTTAACTTTAAATTGAATAGGTATCTAGAATTTATTAAAATACGCAGTTTATAGGAAAAAACTATGATTGGTGTACTTTGGACTGTTGCAGTTGTACTTTTTGTCCTTTGGGCTTTAGGGTTAGCATTGCATATTGCAGGCAATTTAATTCACGCATTGTTACTTTTGGCAATTGCGATCGCTATATATAATTTTCTGAAATCACGCACTGCTTTTTAGGTCGTTATCCCAAATGATAGCAATTCTCAATCATTGGTAAGCGCCTAAGCGAAGCTATTATAGTCTTCGATGCCAAGAATATTTTTTTAAACGAATTAATCACACTGTGAGGGGCACAAAATTTTGTGCCCACAAGTAAGAGCCAGATTGAGTTATACCAATTCAAAATTCAAAATTCAAAATTAATAATCTAGACATGGCAGGGCTTTTGCTCTGTATATCTATCGCATTGTTTTTTTTTAAATTGGTATTATGTATTCAATCTAGATTTCAGTGTTATAAATTACAGAACTAAAGCAGGAAAAATCACATTTTTTAGCCCTTAGTTTCCAGCTTGGTTTCAATATCATTAAATATGCAGAACAAGCAGTTCTTATTCACCTAACCTTAGTTAGATGTTTTGGCTGATTATAAGACAATAAATGTAGAGACCTTACTTTACAGTCTCTACATTATTTTTGGGATACGCAGAATTAATTTCTACCAAAAATCTATTACGAATTACTACTGTTGTATATCTTGAGATTGAACTGCGGGTAGTTGTAATGATTTTTCCATGTCAAATCGCTGTTCGATATTGCGAAGGAAATAGCCGTCTACCATAGCAGCACCTAACAGTTTTCCTAATTCGTCGCGATTTGTGGTGATGAGCGACTGATATCTCTCATGAGGTAAGTTACCTAACATTTCCACAATCGCACGTTGAATTAACTGTAATACTTCCGGTGAAGAAGGTTTGGAAAGTTGAGCAACTGTTTCTGGTGCCAAAGATTGCACATATTGCCATAAATTGTTTTGAGTATTTGCTTCAGATTCAAAATAATCGGGTTGGCGGCGAGAAAGATTACTCATAGTATTAAGATTAATTTGCGCTTCACTATGAATAAAAATTTATCGACATATTGATAGCTGCACAATCAGCAAAACCGAACTGCAAAGTCGGGTTTTTTCTACTCAAGTTATGGTAGAAAATTGAGTGATAAAAAATTTAAAATTTTTTAAACTTTTTAGTAGTGATTTTAACAGAATATGTTCTCTAAGCAGCTTCGCACGTGGTATGAAAATCGAACTGCAGAGTACGCCCAGGCAGAGACATTCAAAAAGCGATCGCCTCCGTCACCCAGTAACTTAGATAGAATCACTATGGTGCTAGTTAAACTTTCTCAGCCTGATGAAAAGCGATCGCTCTTTGACTCCTCAACCCACTACATCCACTCTGCAATGTCCAGAACTACTCGCACCAGCAGGTAGCTGGGATTGTGCGAAAGCTGCTGTCGAAAATGGGGCTGATGCAATTTATTTTGGTTTGGATCGCTTCAACGCCAGAATGCGGGCGCAAAATTTTACTGAGGCGGATTTACCAGAGTTGATGGCTTTTCTCCACCTGCGGGGTGTGAAGGGTTATGTAACGGTTAATACGCTGATTTTTCCGCAAGAGTTACCAGAGGTAGAGCAATATCTGCGCTCAATTATTGCGGCGGGTGTGGATGCAGTAATTGTGCAAGACGTGAGTATATGTCGTCTGATCCGGCACCTATCGCCTGATTTTCCTATCCATGCTTCTACGCAGATGACAATCACAAGCGCGGCTGGGGTGGAATTTGCTCAGTCACTTGGTTGTCAGTTAGTGGTGTTAGCCCGTGAATGTTCGCTGCAGGAAATTAACAAAATTCGCCAGCAGATGCGCCAAAAGGAAACTTCTTTACCTTTAGAAGTCTTTGTTCACGGTGCTTTGTGCGTTGCTTATTCCGGCCAGTGTTTAACTAGTGAAGCTTTAGGTGGGCGTTCTGCCAATCGCGGCGAATGTGCCCAAGCTTGCCGAATGCCCTACGAGTTAATAGCAGATGGCGAAGTTATAAATTTAGGTGACCGCAAATATCTCCTCAGCCCCCAAGACCTTGCAGGGTTAGAAGTTCTGCCAGATTTAGTCAAGTCCGGAGTAACAAGTCTCAAAATTGAAGGGCGGCTGAAAACACCAGAGTATGTAGCGAATGTTACTCATGTTTATCGGCAAGCCTTGGATCGGGTGATGGAGCAATTGACGGAGAATACTCCAAAGGCGCGCAAACTCTTCCATTCTGCTGAAGAACAATACAACTTGGAAATGGCATTTTCTCGCGGTATCTACACAGGTTGGTTTAATGGGATTAACAACCAAGAATTAGTTCATGCGCGGTTTGGCAAAAAGCGTGGGGTTTATCTAGGAGAAGTTACCCGCATTCGTAATGAACAGGTAACAATCACATTAGAAGCACCAGTGAAAGCAGGAGATGGAATTGTTTTCGATTCTGGTCATCCCGAAGCCAAGGAAGAAGGCGGTCGGGTTTATGCAGTGGTACAAAAAGGTAAAGAAGCCATGCTTACCTTTGGACGCAGTGACCTCAACTTCCGCCGAGTGCATATAGGCGATCGCGTTTGGAAAACCAGCGATCCAGAACTAGATAAGCAATTACGTCAAAGTTTTGCGGGAGATAACCCCCAATTTCAGCGTCCCATTGATTTAGAGGTTTACGGCGAAGTCGATCAACCACTAACTGCGATCGCCCGCGATGGACAAGGTCATGTTGTGCAAGTGGATTCGACAATACCGCTAGTAGAAGCGCACACCAAACCCCTAACCACAGAACGTTTGCAAGAACAGTTAGGTCGCCTGGGTAATACACCCTTCTGTTTAGGAAAACTCACCAATCATCTTAATGGTGCATTAATTTTACCCGTAAGTGAGTTAAACCGAATGCGCCGAGAACTGGTGACGCAGTTAGAAGAACTACGTCGTCAACCAAAGCGCTGGGAACTAAATGATCGTGCTTCTTTACAAGACCTACTCCCCAAATCATCCCCCAAATCCCCCACATCTCCCTCACTCATCGTTTTAGTAAGGAACCTTAAGCAACTCCAAGCCGCACTCCAAGCCGGAATTCAAACACTGTACTGTGAATTTGAAGACCCCCGCTTTTATCGCGAAGCCGTGCAAATGGTAAGACAAGGGGGACAAGAGGCAGGGGGCAGGGAGCAGGGAGCAGGGGAGAATATAAAAAATTCCCAATCCTCAATGCCCAATGCCCCATGCCCAATGCCCTCAATCTGGGTTGCACCTCCCCGAATTACCAAACCTGGGGAAAACTGGATTTTGCAGCAAGTACGCGCCTCTCAAGCAGATGGCTATCTGTTGCGGAATTACGATCATCTGCAATTTTTCGCCCAAGACCGTTGTATTGGAGATTTTTCGCTGAATGTTGCGAACGCCTTAACCGCAGATTATTTTCACCAGCGCTATGGTTTGGAACGCTTAACCGCATCCTATGACCTGAATATTAGCCAACTCGAAGACTTACTTCATAGTTGTCCACCCCAATGGTTTGAGGTGACAATTCATCAACATATGCCGATGTTCCACATGGAGCATTGTGTATTTTGCGCTTTTCTCTCCCAGGGGACAGATTACACTAACTGTGGAAGACCCTGCGAACAGCATGAAGTGAAATTGCGCGATCGCGTTGGTAGCGAACATGTCCTCAAAGCTGATGTCGGCTGTCGCAATACTGTATTTAACGGCACTGCTCAAACCGGAGCCGAGTACGTACAGCGCTTAATAAATTTGGGATTACGTGACTTCCGCATAGAGTTTGTCAATGAAACCCCAGCACAAGTGAGTAAAACTATACATTGCTACAGCCAACTTCTTCGTGGAGAGATTACAGGTTCCCAACTCTGGCGCGAGTTAAAGCTGCAAAATCAGCTAGGTGTAACTCGCGGGCCGATGGGAGTTTCTGCATTCAGGTAAGTAGGTTGGCGAAATTAAAGATAACTGGCTGAGGCTGTCATTGGTCATTGGTCATTGGTAAGGATTTTAAACCTATTTACGTTTATTAACATAGTTGGGTTTATTTTTACCGACTTACTTAGTTGCTTATCTAGTACTTCCTAAAACCCAATCTCCTAAAAGTGAGTTAACTTGGTCTGGTATTTCATCATGGGGACAATGACCCGCGGATAGAAAATGTTCTTGTAGTTGTGGATAATATTGGCGAAACTTTTGAGAACGTTCTCTAGCATTCATCCAAGGATCACCTTCTCCCCACAACATCAATAACGGACAAGTTAATTGTTTTAGCAATACATCAACTTTTTCTCCTTGGGGAGTACTAAAAACTGAGACAAACACATCAAATGCACCAGCATCGTAAGCTGGTCGATAAATTTCTTCTACCAACTGGTCTGTGATTGCACTTTTATCTAAATAAACTTTTTCTAGGGTTTGACGAATTACCCAACGTTGGCGCACGTATTGAAATAATAAAAACTGGGCTAAAGGTTGCTGAAACATCCACTTCACACTATTGCCTAGTAACTTTTGCAATCCTGATTCTTTTTTGGGAGGTTGAATTTGTGATTGCAAAGCTTCCGGTTCAGATGTTGGCTTTTCGATGCTAAAGGGCCCTGCACTGTTGAGTAAAACTACACCAGCTGCACTATCGGGGTATTGTGCTGCAACGCACAAACAAGCATAGCCACCAAGAGAGTTTCCTACTAAAACTGCTTTTTGACCAATGATTTCATTAATAAAATCGTGTAGTTGATCGCGCCACAAGTCGCCACTGTAATCTAACTTCGGCTTCGCTGAACGCCCAAATCCTAATAAATCAATTGCAAAAACTTGGAAATCTTGGCACAATCCTGTAATGTTTTTGCGCCAGTGGTCTGTAGAAGCACCAAACCCATGCACTAATAGCAAGGGTGGACGTTGCGCTTGTTGCTCTCCGGCTCGTACATAGTAAACTTTATGCCCGCGCCATTGCCAGTGTTGGCCAGGTATGGGAGTGGTAGAAGGCGCTGTTGTTACCTGCATTAATTTAAAGAAATGTGAAGTAGCTGTTAATAATTGTAATGCAGTATTTTCTGGTGGTGAGTTGCACAGACGCGATTAATCGCGTCTGTGCAAGAGTTATGAGTAACAATCCTAGTTCCACTTTCATACAAAGCTTGTGAAACTTGTTGTATCTGGAGTGCCTCCTGCCTTGCCATAGCGATAATTTTTAACACTGAGCTACTTAATTTATTTTCTGGTAGTCCCTTATTACAGAGAAAAGTAGAAATTACTCAGCACTCTTGAGAAAAATATGACTGTGTAATGTGAGATTTACTACTAGTGGAACTACTATTAATTATTTAAGTAATAATAGGTTAAAATTTTTATTGGGTATTGATTTTAGCTAATAAAGTCTCAGTAAATAGTTTAAATTGCCTAATAAAGTTATGTATTTTTAAGTTTTTTATGTATCAAATAAAAAATACTTTTATATAATAAAAAAAGAGGTTGTCAAAAATCTTACATTAGTATCCAAGATTTAATGTTAAGACTGTTTTAACCTAAAATTAATCTATTGTTAATATATAAAGAAGAAGCTATGTGGTGATGTTAAGTTAAAAAGTAATTAAGCAAAATTACTTTTGTAAGGAAGTAAAAAATAATCAAAGTCTTCTTGAAATTTATTAGATAAAAGAGATAATTATTGCAAAAAAATCATGATGTATATTGAGAATAAATATAGTATTAATATTCAAGAATTGCCTTAAAAACAAGGATTTTAATCATAAATTCTTTGGATATTTAATCTAGGTAATAGCAGCATGATCACCTTAAAGTAATATTGATAAAACTCATGTAAGTTATTTAATCTAATGGAAGTTTAATTAATTTACAAAGATAAAATTACCTTTAAAGAAGCAGATTAGGTAGGTATTTTATCTAATAAATCTCAAGATAATGTCGGTATTTGTGTTCCATTAAATTTCCTCTAAACAAATTAAAAATGGATATGACCCAAGCCAAACCGATAAACAGAGTGATTAAATTGAGTGATTCGCAGTACTTCTTTAATCGGGAACTAAGTTGGTTGGAATTCAATCGGCGGGTTTTGCATGAGGCATTGGATCGGCGTACACCATTATTAGAAAAACTGAAGTTTACTTCTATCTTCAGTTCCAATTTAGATGAATATTTTATGGTGCGCGTGGCAGTTCTCAAAGAACAAGTGCAAGCGCAGGTAACTAAACGTACTCCAGACGGGCGGACTCCTCAAGAACAATTAGATGCGATCGCACAAATTCTCCGCCCGATGGTGATTCAGCAACATGAATACTTCGAGAATGTGTTGCGAAAAGAAATGGCAGAACAAGGTATCCATCTGCTTAATTACACAGACATCACTTTAGAACAGCGTGCTTACCTACAAAATTTGTTTCAACAGCAAATTTTTCCAGTGCTGACACCCTTAGCCGTAGATCCTAGCCATCCCTTCCCCCTCATCGCGAATCTCAGCCTCAATTTGGCAGTGGTAGTTACAGATCCAGTTTCTAAAAAAGAAAAATTTGCCAGAGTCAAAGTCCCCGATATTTTGCCGCGATTTATTGAATTACCTCATGATGCACAAGCAGAGGATGACAAACCAAATCACTGGATGGGTGTGCCAATTGAACAGGTGGTGGCGCACAACTTAGAAGCCTTATTTCCTGGGATGATTGTCAACGAATATCATCTGTTTCGCCTAACTCGTAAAGCAGATTTAGCAGTAGCAGAAGAAGAAGCCGATGATTTACTCCTAGCAATTCAGCAAGAGTTACGTGGGCGACAGTTTCGCGGTTGTGGAGTACGGCTGGAAATTCAAAAATCCATGCCTCAGTCTATGCGCCAAATGTTGTTCCCGGAATTAGAACTGACTGAAGGTGACATTTATGAAATCGATGGGCTGTTGAGTTTGAAGGATTTAATGTCCTTCATGGCTTTACCGTTACCCGAACTCAAAGATCCACCTTGGACACCTGTAATTCCTACGCGTCTGCGTGCTTTCAATCAATCCAGTTCTGTAGAGAAATCCGAAAAAGCCGAAGGCAGAGAAAATATTTTCTCAGTAATTCAACAACATGATTTACTAGTACATCATCCCTACGAATCCTTTAGCGCCTCTGTTGAGCAGTTTATCGCCCAAGCTGCCCGTGATGCCCATGTGTTAGCCATTAAAATGACACTTTATCGCTCTTCTGGAGATTCGCAGATTTTTCACTCTTTAATGGCTGCTGCGGAAAGTGGAAAACAAGTTGTGGTGTTAGTGGAATTAAAAGCCCGTTTTGATGAAGAAAATAATATAACTTGGGCACAGAGATTAGAAAAGTCTGGGGTTCATGTTGTTTATGGCTTGGTGGGATTAAAAACTCACACCAAAATTGCCCTGGTGGTGCGTCGGGAAGGGGAAAAGATTTCTCGCTATGTGCATATTGGTACTGGTAACTACAATCCCAAAACAGCGAAGTTATACACAGATTTAGGACTTTTTAGTTGTCGCAAAGACTTAGGTGCAGATTTAACTGATTTATTTAATTATTTAACAGGCTATGCCCATCAGCATTCTTACCGCAAGCTGCTAGTATCACCAATTAGTATGCGCGATCGCATGATTGAATTGATTCGCCGGGAAATTGAACATTGTCAAAACGGCAAACCAGGGCGAATCATTGCCAAGATGAATGCACTAGTTGATCCGCAAATTATTACTACCCTCTACGCCGCCTCAGCCGCCGGGGTACAAATTGACTTAATTGTGCGCGGTACTTGCTGCTTACGTCCTGGGCTTCCAGAAATTAGCGAGAATATTCGCGTTATTAGCATTATTGGTCGCTTTTTAGAACATTCGCGCATCTTTCATTTCTCTAATAATGGACAAGATGAAGTGTACATTGGCAGCGCTGATTGGATGCCCCGCAATTTAGATCGGCGTGTAGAAGCAGTGACACCGATTGAAGATCCCAAAATTTCCCAAACCTTACAAGACATTTTAGAGATTATGCTGGCAGACAATCGCCAAGCTTGGGAACTGCAATCAGACGGTTCTTATCTCCAACGTCACCCGCGCAAAAATGAACCAGAACGCAGTAGCCAAAATATCCTGATGGAAATTCTGCAATCATTCCACGCCAATGTCAAAGTCCCCAGTTTGAAGTCAAGGTATTTCAATTGAATGAGGAGGCAGGGGGGCAGGGAGCAGGGAGCAGGGAGCAGGGAGCAGGGGGAGAAAGAATTAATGACAAACACCCAATTACCAATTACCAATTGACCAATGCCCAATGCCCCATATTATGGCAAAATGCTCTGAGATTGGAAGTCTGCGTCTATACAACGGAAGCCTATCTCTGGCGGCTAGAATATGTTGCATATTACAGGTAAAACTAAACTTTTAGGGGTAATTGGACATCCGGTGGAACACTCGCTGTCGCCGGTGATGCATAATGCTGCGATCGCTAAATTGGGATTAGATTATGTTTATCTGCCCTTTCCCATCGCACCAGAGAATTTAGCAGATGCGATCGCAGGTTTTGCAGCTGTTGGGGTTGTGGGTTTTAGTGTGACAATCCCTCATAAACAAGCAATTATGCCCCTCTTGGCAGAAATTACTCCTATTGCCCAAGCCATCGGCGCAGTTAATACTGTGAGTCGTCAAAATAACCAGTGGGTTGGTACAAACACAGATATTGAAGGCTTTATCTCCCCCTTGCAAACCACATATCAGCAAGATTGGAGTCAGAAAGCGGCGGTAATTTTAGGTAACGGTGGTGCAGCGCGGGCGGTGGTTGCAGGTTGTCAGCAGCTAGGTTTTGCGGAAATTCATGTTGTAGGGCGCAATCAGCAGCGATTACAAGAATTTTACGAGAGTTGGGCTGATTCCTTGGTAAGTGCGAATTTGCAAGTTCATACATGGGATAAGTTAACGAAACTAATTCCCCAAGCTAATTTGTTAGTTAATACCACACCAATTGGGATGTATCCCAAAGTAGATGAATCGCCTGTGAGTGCAGCAGAAATAGCTGATTTACCAGCAGGTGCGTTCGTCGGAGACGTTGCCAAAGGCATCGCCTACGATTTGATATATATTCCTAAACCAACGCAATTTCTCCAACTCGCGCAACAACAAGGTGCGATCACCATTGATGGCTTAGAAATGCTTGTGCAACAAGGTGCAGCAGCATTAAAACTCTGGTTGCAGCAAGAAACTGTACCTGTAGATGTGATGCGTCAAGCACTGCAAAATTATTTGGGTTTATGACTAATTTAAACTGCTTGCAGAACTTTTTGCCGAGTAGGAATCTGGATGATAAACTCTGTCCCTTCACCGGGAGTAGAGACATACTCTAGCTTACCGCCATGTTTTTCGGTGATGATTTGGTAGCTGATGGATAATCCCATTCCAGTACCTTTGTTGACTGGCTTAGTTGTAAAAAAAGGATTAAATAAATTATGACGCGCTGTTTCTGGTATACCTGTGCCAGTATCTGCGATCGCAATTTGTACCCACTGTGAATCTATAAGGGATGTACGAATAGTAATGCGGCTGGGATTGTCTTTTATTTGTTGATTGCTACGCTTGATATTGGCTTCTTCTACAGCATCAATTGCATTTGCCAAAATATTCATGAATACTTGGTTGAGTTGCCCGGCATAACATTCAATTAAAGGTAAATTACCGTATTCTGGAATTACCTCAATTTCTGGTAAATTACCTTTCGCTTGCAGACGATGGTGCAAGATTAACAAAGTGCTATCTATCCCCTCATGGATATCCACAGCTTTGTATTCAGCTTCATCCATACGAGAGAAATTGCGAAGCGATCGCACAATCTCGGTAATCCGTGAGCTTCCCATATTCATGGAATTCAAAATTTTTGACAAGTCTTGTTGCAAAAATTCTAGTTCAATTTTCTTAGCTTTAGCTTGAATTTCTACAACCGGATCGGGGTAATGTTTTTGATATAGTTGCACAAAATCTATCAGGCTTTTTGCATATTCTTCTATATGTATCAAATTGCCTTGAATAAAGTTGACTGGGTTATTTATTTCGTGGGCGATACCTGCTACTAATTGACCAAGACTAGATATTTTTTCTGTTTGAATTAATTGAGCTTGGGTTTTTTGCAGATTTTGTAGAGTCTGCTGAAGTTCTATCTGTGCTTGCTGGCGTTCAGTAATCTCATTGTGCAATTGTTCGTTAGCATCAAGCAACTCAGAGCGAGACTTTTGCAAATCATTAGACATTTTGTTGAACGAGGTAGCTAACTCGCCAATCTCATCTTGGGAATGAATCGTGACTCTAGTATCTAGTTTGCCTTCAGCTAGATTCAAAACAGCTTGCTGGAGTTGTTTAATTGGTTTGGAGATGTTTCTAGAGATTAGTAAACCTGCTGCTAATGCCAATACAACACACACCAAACTGATAATTGATGTCGCTACAATACTATTGTGTGCTGTTGCCATTGCAGCTTTATATAGTGGTGTATATTCCAGAATGACGGCACCTATTGTTTCACCCTGGCTGTTTTTAAAGGGCACAGTAATTAGATAAATTCCTTGTGGATGCTCAGGACTAGTTTCTATATAAGTTCTAGTTATACCATCTTGAATAGTTTTACCGACTTCATTGTGAGGATCTCCTACCAATCGCGTGCCGATGTCTTTAGTAACGACATCTGCCAAAATAATTTTATTCTGGTCTACGATTTCTAAATGGCGTTGGCGCGCCTTGTGTAGTTCTAGAACATGGTTTTGCAAATGAGATAAAACTTCGGCGCGCGATCGCGGTTGTTCGTCTTCCAACTCATGATTTGTAAAATATCCCAGTAGAATAGCTACTTCTTCAGCTTCTTGTCGCGCAAGATACTTAGCTGTTTGTGATTGCTGATGAACTGCGATCGCACCAATTGCTCCTGTAAGAGTCGCAATCCCCAGAAACCCCAAAATTAATTTTTGACTAATTCTCATCTTTTGCTACATACCCTAAAGTGGTGAGAAGCCAATCCACTACTCGGGAAAGTCTCCTATTACTAAAATTCCCCTTTCTGGTTCTGTAACTGGCAAAATCAGCGAGAATAAATGAAAACTTTAGGATATGTCTATTTTTAAATCCTTATATATAGATTTTATGTTCCTGGATTTAATTGCGCTCCATTTTGTTTAAAAGTATTGTAATTGCAGTCACAATCACTTCTGGTTGGTCTATCCAAACAAAATGACCACTTTTCTCAGCTTGAATTTCTACACAATCTGTTGATAAATTGAGGATTTCGCTATGCATTTGCTCTCTTAATTTATTAGCAGCCTTCATAGGTAGAAACATAGACCAAATAGAAGGATGGAAAAAAGTCTTGGCTTTAATACTAACTATTGGCAATGCATCAAAGTAATTAGCTAATTCAACCTGGCGACTACTAATATCTAAATTTAATATTTCCCGACTCATAGTTATCCAGTGCTTGGGACGGCAGAAAGAACGCTTGACTGGTTTTAAAATCAATTTGGGAAATTTAACTAACTCGCGTTTGATAAACTCAAATGTCCCTATTACTTTGAGTAATCGCACAATACCCAGAATGGAACCAATAAAGGACATCACAAAGCCCGATAAGAAAAACAGTTTCAAGCACTGTAAAGGGATGGGCATTTTCAGCATAGCTGTTTCGTGAAGTCCATCGGTAAGTACCATTCCCATGACTTTTTCGGGAAAGTACTGTGCATATAACCGCACGTTATAGCTACCGAAGGAATTCCCTACCAAAATATAGGGTGGTTGAATATCCGCTTGAGTGAGAAGATAATCCAGTTCTGCAACCATTTGGGCGCTAGTTCGCGGATGTGGACTATGATCACTCCAACCGTATCCAGCGCGATCGTAGATGCAAACCCTTGTATGCTTGGCTATCTCTGGCAGCAGTAAATAACCTTCAATCCCGCCTAAACTGTGTTCTAAGATAACTGTGGGGCCAGACTCGCCTGCAGTGTGAAGGTGCAAACTATAACCACCGACATCAATCATTTTACCTGGTGGAGGTTGACGATCTTCCATCAAGCAAGCGATCGCTTGATAACAAGTCGTAGCCAACAGCAAAATACTGTTGATAGAGAATAGCATCGTTTAAATATCTAGTTTCGTTAGTTCTTTAACCAGCGCCAATTATAACGGTTCCACTCGTAAATTCCTTGAATTTCATATTCAGTACCGTTATAGAAACGGACAATGCAATTGCTAACGGAATCATCACCATTCCTAGTTTCATCAACTTGCAAGACTACGCAGGAATACCATTCTCGCTTACAGGGGCCATCGTCTTGTACCCATTCCCATAAAGCATTGGAAATTTCGATGCGATCGCCTACTCTGAGCTTCAGTGCATCTTCAAAATAAGCATATTTTTCAAAATGATATGGCTGAACGCGATTTAGCCACTGTATGCCGTAGCGTTCACGGATAAATTGTACTTCTCCAGAGTCATTCTCGTGCAGCCAATCATTGAGTAATTTTGTTTTCCAAGTTTTGTCTTCTGCTTCTTGTGTTTTCACAAACTGCAAAAATGCAGCCAATTCCTCTGAAGTAAGCTCATCCAAGGGATTAGCAATCTCTAACACCCCAAATTTAGAATTCCCTTCGATTTTCTCTACCACTTGCAGTAATATCTGTTTTTGCGTATCAGTGAGAGGACAGCTGGCTGCATCACAACTTTTAAAGGCTGCTTGCAAAGCTGCTTTTATCTCATCCGGAGTCATAAGTTAATAGCAAGTTAAGGGTTATTTTCCCTAATTATTACAAAAGTGAAATCAAACTCTCCAATATCTTTGGTCAGGAAATTCAGGTAAGCTGGGGTTAAAAACAGGTCTAAGCTATTCTGCTTTTAAGTTGCACAATCCATCGTGAGGGTTGTTGACAGTTGACAGTTGACAGTCAACAGCCCTGATTAGTAGTTATGCAATTTAGAAGCGCACTAGCTTAGTTGCCAAGTCTGGAATTATTCAGTAGTGCAGAGTTATGAGTATTGAGTCCTCAGCATCACCCTATCACTATGAGGGTTTAGCAATGCTAAACCCCTACAGGTATGGAACAAAAAATGAGTACTAATGTGCTTCCTTTTACTCAATACTCAACTCTACTGAAGTAATAAATTCTGCCTTCGGTATCAAGGTTACTGAGATTTCGTTACAACTATTTTTAGATATGGAAAAAAACAGCTGCATCACATCTTGGTTTAATTTCCTTACTTTAGGTAAACTAAATTACTGTTTGCAAAAGCAATTAATTGTACGCCTAGTAACCAAGTACTTAAAACCTATTAAGGTAATATTTGTTTCATGCCTATTTGGGCTTTGGTTATGGGTGTTGACTCCCCCAGCTTTAGCGCTGACACAAATTAAATTATTCGATATTTCTTATAAGGATTGTCCGCCAGAATTAGCAGAAGGTGCTGTTATTAGTAGCGGTTCTGCGGCTGCTAACTGTTTTATTGTCACTGGCAAAGCAGAGAATGGTACTTACAAAACCGTCTACGATGCAGATATTTTTGGACGCATCTATGATGCTAACAACGACCCAGTGCTACAAAATCGTACGCGTTTGGGGTCTATTCCTGAAATTCCCCCAGGTGTGAGCGATTTTGAATTGAGAATCTCTGTACCTGCAAATCAACCTACTCCATTGAAACTGAAGCAGTTTAAGGCTGCTGGGTTTAGCGGTCAGGTGCGGAAATAATATTTTGTCTGGTTAAGAACAAGCGGAAGTCCACACCCTCAATGTACCCATAGGGAGCGGATGGCGACGAAGTATTTAACTTGTAGGGTGGGCACTAGATATCATTAGGGTTTAAACGAAAGATATCAAGGTGCCCTCCAAACTACCAAAGTTCATCCCTCATTTTGTTGAAACTGGCTCAATAACCAAGCTCCAACTTCAGATTGATTCATTTCCCGGCTGCGGCGTAAAGCTTCTTCTAAAAGAGCGATCGCTAATCCTGGTAATACCTGTGATACTTGAATACGTTTACTACCCTGCTCTGCTATACAGTAAGCAATAATTTGGGCATTTTGCACATCTACTACCCAATATTCTGATACATTCAAATCTTCGTAGAGACTTCGCTTTGTACCCAAGTCATCTAGTAAAGAAGTTTTCGCAATCTCAATGACTAAATCTGGCGCAGGATACAAATCAAGGTTGACAATTCCTGTACCAGTTGGGATAGATTGGGCACGTTCTCTCACATAATAGGCAACATCAGGCTGACAATCCTGAATTCCAGTCTTACGAAAGGTGGTTGTGTCTAAACCTGTGGACGGAATTCCTTTGAGGGCTGCAAATAAAGTTACCGCAAAGATAATTACCACATGGTTTTGACCATGATCAAAGCTAACTGGTGCCATCTCCAGCCTCATGTGTCCTTTGTAGTAATAACTTTTTGCCTGATTGTTCAGCAAATCGGTGATTGTTTGTAAATATTCTTGCCAAGAAGCAGGAATCCATGTTTCTGTTGGTAGTTGGGTTTGAGTTTCACTCATTGTCTAACCCTTATGCCAGTAAGCTATATCTCTTGTAACTCAAATTCTCAGCTTTTTGCTCGCTACTTTGACATCTGAAGTTGAATATTTGAGTTCGGAAGGGGAAGTTTCAGGCTTTGAAGTCGAAATTTTGAGTTTAGAGGCTCAACGTTGCTGTTCTGAAGGCGAAGTTTGGAGTTCAGAAGGGGAATTTTTGAGCTTTTTACTCGGATGTTGGTGTTCCGATCTCGGATTTTCGTGTTCTGAAGTGCAACTTTTGAGATCTGAGGTTGAAAGTTGAGGCTTTGAGGTGGAATGATGGTGATTAAATGGACAATCAATCACCTAAATTCTGACTTAAGTTGATTCTCCTTTAATCCCAGCCTCAATTGCTTTTACAAATAGACTGACCCACCACTGATCAGAAGCTTTCTGAAGTGCCTCGAATATAAATGCTTGTCCTCCAGCTTTTAAACGTTTTTTCAAAGTGGGGTTTTGATTCACTTGTTCTACTGCTGCTGTGACAACTCTTTGTGTCTCAGCTTCAGTTGTGGGTTGGCAATTCTCTGTGAGACGGTTGAAGATTTGCTGAATTTCATCAAAAGCGTCTACAAGATTTTTTTCTGAAGCATAATTCAATAGACAGAAAACATTTTTACTATGTTAGCTTAGTCAAACTCTTAGTCATGCCAGATTAAAAGGCAAGGTTTTAGGAGAAAATACTGCTGCGATCGCTTTTTTAATTTTACCTTTCAACAAAAAAGGGGTGAGTTATACTCACCCCTTTTTTCCATCAATTGCACAATCGTGATTACATATAATTGAATAGACTTTGCAAAGTAGGAAGCAGCCAGTCTCCAGCTAATTGCAATACCAAGAAAGCTAGGATGGGAGAAAAATCCATACCGCCCAGTGGGGGAATAATTGAGCGGAAGAGATTGAGATAGGGGTCAGTAATCTGGGCTAGGGCCGCAAAAGGTTGACTATAAAAGTCAATATTGGGGAACCAGGTCAACAGAACCCGAACAATCAATAAAACAGTGTAAATCTGGATGAAAGTAGCCAGTGTGGCAATCAGTAAATTCATGGATGGTTTATTTTCCTGCTAAGCGATCAACAAGGTCTTACCATAGATTTTAATTTAGTCGGTGTCATGCCGTCTTCATAGCAAAGTTTGGCAGGTTCACCAAATCATTAGCGGATCAAGAATCTTTGGTGAAAGAGCGCTCACTCATGGCTTGTGGTGCAGTGCCATTGACATTACCCAGCTGCTTCCTTACCTCATCTATTGTGGCATTGAGTTGGGCAATTTTGTCTTCTAGCGATCGCCTGGCTGATTCCATTTCTAGTCCGTCTGTTTCTGAGGCTTTCATCTGACGACGTTTCCCAGGTATTTTTTTAGTTTCCTCGGAGTTATTCGTCAGTTCTGCTTCATCTTCGGCTAATAGTTCTGGATCTTGACGGGTAGCAATCAAGGCTCCCAGAACCCCACCCACAACGCTACCGAAAAGCGCGCCTGCGAAAAAACCACCAACAAAACCATCACGCTGACTCATATTCTTAACCGCCTTGAAGAAACTTTGTGACTTTTACACCAGTTAATTTATTTTCCTACCCTAGCTGCATACTAGCTTAAGTCCCAAAGGTGCGATCGCCTGCATCTCCTAATCCCGGTACAATAAATCCCTGCTCGTTGACGGTTTCGTCAATAGTCGCAGTGTAAATATTTAAACTAGGATAAGCCACACTTAGTTTTTGCAAAGCTGGCGGAGCTGCCACTACACAAACAATCCTAATGAAGCCTGGGTCAATACCCCGTTGTGTTAATTCTGACATTGCTGCCATCATCGATCCTCCTGTTGCTAACATCGGATCGGTAATTAACACCCTTGTTTGAGGGTCAAACTTTTCTGGTAATTTGTTTAGGTAACACGAAGGTTGTAATGTTTCCTCATTTCGCACTAAGCCAAGATGATAAATCGAAGCTAAGGGTAGCAGGGTTTGTGCCCCTTCTAATAATCCTAAACCTGCCCGTAAAATTGGCACCACCGCCACAGGTACTTGTGGATCGATTAAAGTGGCCGCAGTTGTATCTAAAGGACTTTGCACAGTTGTCTCTAGAGTCGGCAACCACTCTCGTGCTGCTTCATAGGTCAACCATCTTCCCAACTCTACCATTGCACTGCGAAATAGTACCGAAGGTGTAGCCGCATCACGCGCTACTGCTAGCCAGTGCTTAATTAAAGGATGGGGTGGAACATAAACGCGCAGTTGTACCGTCATAGCCAGGAAAAGGCGACTGTTTACTATATAAGAACTGAAACATCATAATACTCCGTCGCGTCTCCGACTGACAGCTAATACAATTTTGGATTTTGCGAAAAGTTGCGTGGGCGGGTTTCCCGACTTGAGCAAACTTTTCAAGACAGATTTTGGATTTTAGATTGGGGATTGGGGATTGGCAAAAATCACCCACCTCTAGCTTATTGATAATAAATTGCATTAGTAGTTGACATGCATTCTCAATCAAGGTTATATTGTTATCTAGTGTTCTCCTCTCTTTAAGGATCGGCAGACGGGATTAGCCAGCAGTAGCGGCTTGTCCCTCTTTTTTTGTGTGTAAGAACTTGCAAACTCTCGTTTTCGCAATCAATTGTCGTTTTTCTCCATAAATTGACCATGCTGTAGGGAAAAATGCTGTGTACTGATAACAGATGCGATCGCAATATATAAAAACTACCCAATTCAGGAACGTAAATTGAGATATTTGTGTCCCCGAAAGCTTTCTATATTTGCAACATTGGGATATTTTTTAAATTGGCGATCGCAATCTATTAAAGTAGTTAAGTATTATCTTTTCTCTAAAAAGTAATATCTGCTACTTTTTTTTTAGGGATTATGTGGAAGGGCTGACTATCTACTGGTTATCGTTTGAAAATTCTAGATGGTTTATGACCATAGAAAACAAGGATACAAGCCCCTGGATTTATCCGTAGGGTCTTTTATTTTGAATTTTGAATTTTGAATTCGGAGCGAAGCGACGTGACCCATAATTCCTTGTTTGATGTAATTATCATTGGTTCTGGTATTGGTGGCTTGGTGACAGCAACCCAGCTAGCAGCAAAACGAGCTAAAGTGCTGGTACTAGAAAGTTATCTCATTCCCGGTGGTAGTGCTGGCTATTTTGAACGTGAAGGTTATCACTTTGATGTGGGAGCTTCCATGATTTTTGGGATGGGGCAAAATGGCACTACAAATTTACTCACACGTGCCCTTAATGCGGTAAATGTCAGTGTAGAGACAATTGCCGATCCGGTGCAAATTCATTACCACTTACCCAACGGTTTAGACTTGAAAGTTGACCGTGTTTATGAAAAATATTTGCAAAATCTTACTGCTTATTTTCCTCATGAAACGAAGGGGATTCGTCGTTTTTATGACGAATGCTGGAAAGTATTTAACTGTCTCAACAGCATGGATTTGCTGTCATTAGAAGAACCTCGGTATTTGTTACGGACATTTTTGAAACATCCTTTAGCTTGTCTGGGTTTAGTCAAATATTTGCCGCAAAATGCGGGAGATATAGCACGCCGCTACATTAAAGACCCGGAATTATTGAGATTTATTGATATGGAGTGCTATTGCTGGTCGGTGGTTCCAGCCAACATGACACCCATGATTAATGCAGGAATGGTCTTTTCTGATAGACACTATGGCGGAGTGAACTACCCCAAAGGCGGAGTAGGACAAATTGCTCAAGCATTAGCCACAGGTTTAGAGAAAGCTGGGGGAAAAATTCAGTATCAAGCCAGGGTGAAAAGAATTCTCACCGCAGGAGGAAAGGCTGTTGGTGTGGAATTGGTAAATGGTCAAGTCTATCGGGGAAAACGCATAGTTTCTAATGCTACACGCTGGGATACTTTTGAAAAATTACTACCTGTAGAGGAAATACCACATAATGAGAAAAAGTGGCAACAAATATATCAGAAATCACCCAGTTTTTTCAGTTTACATATAGGGGTACAGCAGTCAGCTCTGCCACCAGGGACAGAGTGCCATCATATTTTGCTAGAAGATTGGCAGGATATGACCAAACCACAAGGTACTATTTTTGTTTCCATTCCCACCTTGCTTGACCCTGATTTAGCACCAGCAGGATATCACATTATTCATGCGTTTACCCCAGATTGGATAGATAATTGGCAAGGTTTAACTGAGCAGGAATACGAGAAACGCAAAGAAGCCGCAGCCTGGCGAATTATTGACCGCTTAGAGCAAATTTTCCCTGGTTTAGATGCGGGAATGGATTATTTGGAAGTAGGAACACCCCGCACCCATCGCCGCTTTTTGGGACGAGAAGATGGGACTTACGGGCCAATTCCTCGGCGTAAGTTGCGCGGATTATTGAGTATGCCATTTAATCGCACCGCTATTCCCGGATTGTATTGTGTAGGAGATAGTACCTTTCCTGGTCAGGGTTTGAATGCAGTAGCATTTTCAGGCTTTGCTTGTGCCCACAGAATTGCCGTAGATTTGGGGTTGTGATTTTTTAGAGATTGAGTTAGAACTTTACGGAAATTGCGATCGCTAGTTGTAAAGTTATCGCGGCAGTATATAATTCTGACGATTTGCCAGATTTGTATTTTTGTAACCACTACTAATTGTTAATTTCTCAATCTTCATCACACAGAAAGTTTTAATTAATGCGACTCACACACAAACACAATATTGTGAAAGCAAGCTGGGTATTAGCCAGCTTTTTAAGTACCTGTTTGTTAGGTTCCACAGTCAAAGCGGCGACAGTAGCTAATTGGCATTTTGATAGCAACCGCAATCATCTTGACTTCACTACAGATGAGACTGTACAACCACGAGTCCAACTTTTGACTTCTACCAGTTTAGCTATTGACTTACCAGGGGTTAACCTGAATTATCCCCAGGTAACTCAAAAGATAGGCCCAGTCACGCAACAAATCCAAATTGGACAGTTTGGCCCTAATAGTACCCGCATCCTCATTACCTTAGCGCCCGGTTACACCCTAGATCCAGCCCAAGTCCTGCTGCAAGAGAAATCCCCGAATCATTGGTCTGTACAGTTACCCCAACTCACGAGAGTTGCTATTACTCAGCCCAGTATTCCACCAGTAATTACTCCAGAGCAACCTATCACCCCGCCAATAGTTACCAATAGGAATTTGTTTGCGGGTGTAGTCCCGTTAAATTTACCAATGAAGGCTTTAGAACCCCAGATTAAAGCCTTGATGAGTCGCTACAGTTTCCTCACTACAGGGATGTTTTTCCTCGATTTGGATACTGGCAATTATTTGGATATTAAAGGCGATCGCGTTTTTCCCGCAGCCAGTACAATTAAACTGCCGATTCTCATTGCCTTTTTCCAAGATTTAGATGCTGGTAAAGTTAGGCTAGATGAGAAGCTGACTATGCGCGGCGACTTAGTCACCAACGGTTCGGGAGATATGCAGTATGAACGTGTTGGTAAGAAGTACACAGCTTTAGAAACGATTACCAAAATGGTGACTATTAGTGACAATACCGCCACTAATATGATTATTGACCGCTTGGGTGGCGCGGCGAAACTCAATCAGCGTTTCCGTAGCTGGGGATTGAAAGACACTGTAATTCGCCATCTTTTAGCTGACTTACGAGGAACCAACAGCACCAGTTCTCAAGACATGGCCAGAGTCTTAGCTTTGTTAGTCAATAACAAACTAGTTTCTCCCAGTAGTAAAGAGCAAGCTTTAGATATTCTGCGTCACACCACTGTGCATACTCTGCTTCCCGCAGGATTAGGTAAAGGCGCAGTCATCGCCAACAAAACCGGAGATATCGGCTTTCTCATTGGCGATGCGGGATTTATCACCATGCCAAATGGTAAACATTATCTAGCAGCTATCTTTGTGAAACGTCCCTATAAAGACAGTAGAGGTAGAGACTTTATTCGCCAAGTTTCCCAGCTTGTCTACAATTACCTCAATCAGCCTAACCCTGTTGCCACTGGTAATTCTCCCACCAGCGTCAACTTCTAGTGAATAGTTGGGTTGTAGAACATATCAACAATAAAAACAGGATAAACACACAATAAGGTTCGCATAAGACAAATCGATTTACGTTTAAATCTTGTAGAGACCCGATTAATCGCGTCTCCACAACCCCAAAATCATGAACAAAAATTCTTAACCGAACCGTATTCAGGGTAAACACAGCTATTAGCTAAGTGTTTACCCTGTTTTTATTTTTATTAAAACGATATATTTTTTACATTTAACATGTATTAAAATTAAGTATTAAAAAAAACTTAAGTAAATCGATGGTTTGTAAAAGTTAGAAGTAATATCTACTACTAACAAAAGCAAGGTGTCTCAAATAACATCTATAGATATCGCATTAAGCCTCTTTTATGACGGATAAAGGCGATTTATCCTGAAAATGCTTTTGCAGTACATACCTCTTATAAGTTGAATATCATACAACTTATAGGTAATTCAAACTAGAAAAAACACATAAGTCATGGGTAGCAGTTATCAACACACTTGCGAAAACATCTCTATTGATGGAGATGTAATATCAGCGACTTGCCAAAGACGCGATGGTTCTTGGAACGAAACCTCACTATCCTTAAGAGGAATTGAAAACATTGATGGCATTCTAGAAGTAACTGATCCTTACTCGCCTAGTAGTTTTCAGTTAAGTGCAATGAATATCTCTATTGATGGAGATTTACTATCCGCTACTTGCCAAAGGCGCGATGGTTTATGGAACGAAAGTTCTCTAGTTTTAAATGGAATTGAAAACATTGATGGCAACCTAGAGTATACAGGTAGCCCATAAAGCAGATTAAAGCTGATACGCGCCTAGACCAAATATTCTGGCGTTAGGGTCGTCAAGGATAAACAGTAGAGACGCGATTAATCGCGTCTCTACAACTTTTGACAATCTTGATGATTAACTATGCAACTTAAATGCGTAACAGCTTAGAGAAACTCATCAAACTAATTTAACTTTACTAGCTGCTCTTGTAGCTTTTTCTCGCGCCTCTTCTAGATTTACGCCTTTAGCCAAAGCTACTCCCATACGCCGATAAGGATAGGAACTTGGTTTACCAAATAGCTTAATATCTACATCTTTTTCAGCTAAAGCATCCGCTACACCTGTATAGGTAATAGAATCTGATTTTTCGGAAGCTAAAATTACTGCACTGGCTGAAGGGCCAAATTGTTCTATATTAGGAATTGGTAAGCCTAAAACAGCCCGTAAATGTAACTCAAATTCATTGAGATTTTGCGATATTAAAGTCACCATACCTGTATCATGGGGACGGGGAGAAAGTTCCGAAAAAATCACTTCATCTTTAGTAATAAAAAACTCAACCCCAAAAATCCCGGCTCCCCCTAAAGCATCAGTAACTTTTTTAGCGATTTCTTGAGCTTTTAAAATTTTATCTTCAGAGATTTCGGCTGGTTGCCAAGATTCTTGATAATCTCCTCTTTCTTGGCGATGACCGATAGGTTGACAATAAATAGTAGGCGCATTCCACTGTTTAATAGTCAGTAAAGTTATCTCAATTTCAAACTTAATAAATTCCTCTACAATTACCTTTTGCGTATCACCGCGAGAATTGGCGATCGCATAATTCCAAGCTGGCTCCACCTCATCTTTATTTTGAACTACAGATTGCCCTTTTCCAGATGATGACATCACAGGTTTCAGCACATTCGGAAATCCAATTAAATCAGAAGCGACTTTCAACTCTTCTAGAGAATTTGCATAACCATATCTAGCCGTTCTGATATTTAATTGTTGATTGGCTAAGTCTCTAATTCTGTCACGATTCATCGTGTAGTTAGTCGCCGCCGCCGTCGGAATAACTATTATCCCACGTTGCTCAAATTCCACCAGTTTCTCTGTTCTGATGGCTTCAATTTCTGGTACGATTAAATCAGGTTGATGCTTGCTGACGATAGCTTCTAAATCATCAGCACTCAACATAGAAATCACTTCTGAGCAATCAGCAACTTGCATTGCAGGTGCATTAGGGTAACGATCCACAGCAATTACATAATTACCCAGACGTTGAGCAGCAATTACAAACTCTTTGCCTAATTCTCCCGCACCCAACAACATCAATTTTTTAGGCAATTTAATCTCATTATGCATAAATTTATCCAGGTGAATATTAACGAAACAGTCTGATAATTTTTATTTTTGACGTTTAATTATCATCTGCCGAAGTGTTAAATCTAGCACCACGCAGTTGTAAATCTTTACGTTGTTGGGGTGATAAACCAGTACCATTACCCAACTGACATTCATCTACTAGCGTATCTAGCCAGATAGTCTGGTTGAGAGTTGCACCGCTTAAGTCTGCATTTCTTAAATCAGCTTGGGTGAAATTTACAAATAAGAGGTCTGCATTTACTAAAATGGTATTTTGCAAATTTGCGCCTGATAAATTCCCCCGAATAAAATTCACAGATTCTAAATTTAAATTAGATAAATCAGCACCGCTTAAATTAGGAAATTTTAATTGGCTGGGATTAGTTAAAAATCTAATAATACAATTTATATTCGCTTCATTGAGACGAATTTTAGCTAAAAATTCATAACGAGCAATACCTAATTCTCGGAGAATTTGTAGCCGATGCTCTGGAGTTTGTTCTAAAAAATGGATAGCAGAGTCACGGAGATTTTGAGTAGAAGTATTTAACATATTCTTTAGATAGATATTAGAGATAAATTTGATATTGACCCTCTGAATCTGCTATTTTATGAGCATTATAATTATCTAGTGATAGATTAAATCAGTTTATAATTAAACTAAGCTTGAAAGAAGCAAAAAAGATGCGAAAATATGAACGAGTGATTATTTTATCGCAACGGGATACTCATACTGTATTTAGCCTGATTGAGCACCCTCCTGTCGCGAATGCAAAGTTGAAAGCAGCCTGGAATAAGCACAAAGAATTTTTCAGGGAGAATCATGGAATTACTGGATAAGCAACATCACTGATAATTCTTTGAGATTGGTAATCAAACACTAAATTAATTCGTTGCACAAGCCAATTAATTTAAGCATCCATTTCAGCTAATTCCATCCACCTTTCAGTTGCTTTGTCAATCGCTTGCTTGAGCGTTTCTACCTGTTCGTACAATTTTTGTACCTGGCTATAATTTCCAGCCGTAACATTTAATAAAGCTTTCTCCGCTTCCACTTTTTCAGTTTCTAACTGAGCAATTTTATCTTCCAACTGTTCAAATTCTTTCCTCTCCCAATTTGACATTCTGCGCCGCTTTTTGGCTTCTGGTTCTTGGGGTTGAGTTGCGGGTTTTTCTACCTCTACCTTGCTAGATTTCTCTTTACTAGCAGCTTCTTGCTGTGCGGCTTCCTCAGCTTTTTTATAGTCAAGGTAAACTGAATAATTACCAGGATATTGTCTAAGAAATCCGCCTTCTTCAAAGGAAAAAATGGTGTCAATAGTTCTGTCTAAAAAGTAGCGATCGTGAGAAACTACAATTACACTTCCAGTGAAATCTTCTAAATAGTCTTCTAGTACCGCTAAGGTTTGCACATCTAAATCATTAGTCGGTTCATCTAGAATTAAAACATTGGGTGCGCTCATCAGTAAGCGCAACAAAAATAACCGTCTTTTTTCGCCACCAGATAGTTTATGAATTGGCGCATACTGCTGATTCCCGGGAAATAAAAATCGCTCTAGCATTTGGGAAGCTGTGATTTTAGTCCCATCAGCGATAGGGATAAATTCACCTTCTTCTTTAATGTAGTCAATCACGCGCTGATTTTCGTTTAAAGCTGTGAGCAATTCTTCAGAATGTTGGTCAAAATAACCGATATGAATCGTAGAACCAATCTCTACATTACCTGCATCCGGCTGCGCTCGTCCGGTAATCATATCCATTAATGTTGATTTACCTGCGCCGTTACCACCAATAATCCCAATCCGGTCTTCAGGACTAAATTCGTAGGTAAAATCTTTAATTAAGGTGCGCCCATTGTAGGCTTTAGAAACGTTATTAATTGCAATAACTTTTTTGCCAATTCTGCGGCTAACGGTAGAAATATCTACTTTACCCTGAACCTGTTTAAACTCAGTTTCTCGCATGGCTTGAATGCGATCAATTCTGGCTTTTTGTTTGGTACTGCGCGCTTTGGGGCCGCGTTTGAGCCATTCTAATTCTCGCCGCAATACGCCTTGGTGTTTACGTTGGCTACTAACGGCAGATTCTTCCGCTAAAGCTTTCTTTTCCAGGTAATATGAATAGTTACCTGTATAGGTGTAAATATCACCTCTATCGATTTCAATAATGCGATTGGTGACACGATCCAAAAAGTAGCGATCGTGAGTAATTAAAAATAATGCACCACGATAGCGATTTAAATAACTTTGTAACCACTCTACAGACAGCGCATCAAGATGGTTGGTTGGCTCATCCATTAGCAATACATCTGGTTCAGATAGCAAAGCTGTGGCTAAAGCAATCCGCTTGCGATAGCCACCAGATAATGTGCCAATGCGGGTATCAAAGTCGGAAATACCTAACTTTGTCAAGATAATTTTGGCGTTGGTTTCTAATTCCCAAGCGCCAGTTGCATCCATTTTTTGCATGACTACCGAAAGCCGCGACATCAGCTGACTATCTTCGGGATAATGCGCTAGTTTATCGGAGAGTTCCTCATACTCACGCACCAAAGCCATGTGTTCGCCACTATCGGCAAAAATCTGCTCTAGAACTGTGCGGTTTTCGTCTAAATCTGGTTGCTGGGGTAAGTAAATCACTTTAGAACCAGAGTTAACTAAAATTTGCCCGCTATCTATTGGTTCTAACCCAGCAATCATTTTTAATAAAGTGGATTTACCAGAACCATTAGTACCAATTAATCCGACTTTATCAGTAGCATCTAAACTAAAGCTGGCATCTTTTAATATTTCCTTAATACCAAAGTCTTTTTTAACAGATTGTAGTGTAATAATGCTCATAAAACTTAGTAATTTGTCCTGGCTAATTTGTCATTTGTCAGCCAGGTAGATAAAGCAATTACTTTATCTACCTAGACTAAATTTAGACAAATAAATCGAGGGGTAAATGTCCATACATTTCGTTGATGCCCCCACTATTGTACGACTGACAAGAGACTAATACACCACGATGATGACCGGCATAGGAATCGATATAACACAAGCCATTTTTGCCGTTTAATTTAATATAAACGGGCCCTTCAATGTCAGGTAAATTACTCGGCGCTTCATAACCAAAAGCCTGGGAATAAGTTTTCATGGACAGCTTTCCTGATTCGGCTGTATCCGCACAAATACCCAAAATTTGGTAATCAGAAAGGCTAGTTATGAGAATTAAAGCCCGCCGCACTGAAGCTTTTTCTGATGGCTTGAGGATTGGTGCAATATCTAAACAGTTGAACTTGTTGAGAATTTTTCTTGCGTCTTCAGCCGTGAGATTGGGATGATTAGGAGTTGACATGAATATGGTTGATGGAGGTTTTTGGTGATTATTTGGATTTGAGGTGGTAATTGCCTACTATACTAAAATGATTTATCCAAATTAGGGCTGACTTTGAGTATTACCTAGGTTGAAAATAAAGGGTACACTATTTTTTGCGTCGTTACCCATAACTAAAACATTGGGCATTTGAGCGCCGCCAGCTTTCCATGCTTCAATCGCTTCCTTTTGCAAAACTAACTGTCCACCTTGGGCTTTGAGCGTTTCTGCCAACAGTCTTTGCGCTTCGGCTTTACCTTTAGCACGATTAACTTCAGCTTGTGCTTCCTGTTCAGCTTCCCGCGCTACATAAACGGCTCTTTGCGCCCGTTGTTCAGCGATTTGCTTTTCTTCGACTGCTCGCGCAAATTCGGGCGAAAAAGTCAAGTCAACTACACTGGTATCTAGTACAATTATCCCATATTTATCTAGGCGATCGCCTAAAGCATTGTCAAAGTCTTCCTTTAATTCGCTGCGTTTGGTAATTGCTTCTTCCACTGTTCTGCGCGCAGCAGCAATTTTAAAAGCTTCTTGGGTTTGCGGGGCAATAATTTTGGAGACAATATTGGCTAAGGTGCCTTGTTTGCGTCTTACCTCTACTACCTGAGTGGGATCGAGGCGAAAGTTAATGGCAAACCGCGCCGATAGATTTTGCAAATCCTTAGTAGAACTCTCTGCCGGCACTTCAAATTTTTGTACAGTTAAATCATATACATCTATCACAGAAATAAAAGGTGGCTTAAGGTGGATACCCTCTAATAAGGCTCCATCCGTCGCTTTACCCAAGATACTAATTACTCCAGCTTGACCTGGGTTAATAATAATAAAGGAATTAAACCCAATACTCACCAGTATTGCCAAAAAAATTCCTAAAACTGTGGTTTGCCAATTCGCAAATTGCTGATTCTTCAACTTTTAATCTCCTTAATCATCTCCGCAAGCAAATATTGGTATGGGAAATGGGTAATGGGTAATGGGTAATTGGTAATAAGAATTGCTCCCTCATCTTCCTCATCTTCCTCATCTCCCTCATCTCCCCACCCCCCGATCGCCTTGTTCAAATGTCGTGGTAATATCAATTGCACGCAACTGAGACTAATTGTGGCTACAGCATTTAAATCTCATCAGGTATCAAGAAAGCGTAGGCATTCTGTGCATCCCCTCCAGCGTCTTTTGGATTATGGGCATCAGTATCGTAAACAAATTTGGCTGGCTGTCGGTTGTTCCATCCTGAATAAGCTTTTTGATTTAGCACCACCTGCTTTAATTGGGGTAGCGGTGGATGTCGTTGTGAAGCAACAGGATTCTATTATTGCTCAGTTAGGGGTAAAAGATGTTTTTGGACAATTTTTAATTCTCTCTCTGCTCACTGTCATCATTTGGATACTAGAATCGGTTTTTGAGTACGCATACGCTCAGCTTTGGCGCAATTTAGCACAGAATATTCAGCATAACCTGCGTCTGGATGCATATAAGCATTTGCAAGATTTAGAATTAGCTTATTTTGAAGAACGCAGCACTGGCGGTTTAATGTCCATTCTCAGTGATGATATTAACCAACTAGAGCGGTTTTTGGATGTAGGAGCTAATGATATTATCCAAGTTGCCACAACAGTAGTCATTATCGGTGGTGCTTTCTTTGTTTTGGCTCCTAGTGTAGCGTGGATGGCGATGTCGCCGATGCCATTTATTCTCTGGGGTTCCTTTGCTTTTCAACGGTTGCTTGCGCCACGTTACGCTAATGTGCGGGAAAAGGTGGGTTACTTGAATGCGCGACTGGTAAATAACTTAAGCGGGATTACCACGATTAAAAGTTTTACCGCCGAAGATTATGAAACTTCCCGCTTAAAGCAAGACAGTGACGCTTACAGGCAAAGTAACGCTAAAGCTATTAAACTATCTGCTGCCTTCGTACCCTTAATTCGGATGCTGATTTTGGTGGGTTTTACAGCATTACTATTGTACGGCGGTATGGCGGCAGCGGCTGGCAAGATGTCTGTGGGTACTTACAGCGTGTTGGTATTTTTAATTCAACGCCTGCTGTGGCCTTTAACTAGATTAGGAGAAACTTTTGACCAATATCAACGGGCAATGGCTTCTACTAATCGCGTCATGGATTTATTGGATACACCCATAACCATTCACCCTGGCGATATGGCTTTACCAGTGGAGAATGTGCGCGGTGAGGTGGAATTTAAAAATGTGACTTTTGCCTATAAAGATAGATTTCCAGTAATTGAAAATCTATCTTTGCAAATTCCCGCCGGTAATACCATTGCCATTGTCGGTTCCACAGGTTCCGGTAAAAGCACCTTAGTTAAACTTTTGTTGCGGCTGTATGAAATCAAAACTGGCAACATTACCTTAGATGGCATTGACTTACAAAATTTAAATTTGCGGGATTTACGCCGCTGCATTGGCTTAGTCAGTCAAGATGTATTTTTGTTTCATGGCACAGTAGCGGAAAATATAGCCTACGGTAGCTTTGAGGCGAAAGAGGAAGAAATTATCACAGCGGCGAAGGTAGCGGAAGCCCACGACTTTATTATGCACCTACCCCAAGGTTATGAGACAATCGTCGGGGAGAGAGGGCAAAAGTTGTCTGGTGGACAAAGACAGAGAATTGCGATCGCGCGTGCAGTGTTAAAAAATCCTCCCATTTTGATTTTAGATGAAGCGACCTCGGCGGTAGATAATGAAACAGAAGCCGCAATTCAGCGATCGCTCGAACGGATCACAGTCAATAGAACCACAATTGCGATCGCACATCGTCTTTCTACCATCCGCAATGCCAATTGCATTTACGTCATGGAACATGGGAAATTAGTAGAGTCTGGAACCCATGAGCAATTGCTAGAACAAAATGGCGTTTATGCTAGCCTCTGGCGCGTGCAATCAGGTTTGAGATAAAGTCAAAAGCCAAATGACAATTGGCTTTATTCCTCTTAATTACGAATTACGAATTACAAATTACGAATTATTTATGTTTTTTGGAAGTCCCCAACCGGAATCAGCAGATAGCAAATGGCGCAGTCAATTAGATAGATTTGTTAAAGCCAATCAACCAGAATTGGCGGCGCTGTTTTGGGGATTGTGGCTAGAAAATGGTAACAGTCAGGGTACTATTGGCATTGATTTACAGCCAGCACCGCATTTTGTTTATTGTCCAAAAGATGAGGTGGAGAAATTAAATAGTAGAGTTGAGAATCGACTACAAGAAATTTTAGGCATTATCGAAAATCATAAACCAGAAGTGGAAGTGGTGATGATTGGTATTGGTAAAGGTGAAATTAAGTTAATTCAATTTGCACCAGAACCACCACCACCCACTTGTTTTGAGCAAATTGCTAAAGATGTGGATGGGTTATTGGAATTATTAGAACAACGAATGCGGGAACAGATTGTGCTTTAACACAAAGGTTAGTTAATAATTGTCATTTTGACTCAAAAAACGCACCCCTTCGTCTACACGTAGTAGATTTTCAGTGGGGTTTAAATCCCCGACTGAACAAGGGTTGTAGAACTTGAAATTTTACAGGGTTACGAAATCAGCAGCAGTAATCAAATTGGCACTCACACCTGTCAGGGTGGCTAACGTTGTGCTGCCCTGACGAATCGCCGTATCTCCACCGATGGCTGCAATCGTCAGTTGTCCAAACGTTAACCCACCTGAAAGGGCAATCCGGTCAACAGTATCAGTAAAGTCAGTAAAGGTGTCGCCGCCTGCACTGGTAATTAGTACAAAGCGATCGCTTCCAGCTCCTCCAGTCACCGTATCAGCCCCATTACCACCATTGAGGAGATCATCGCCGTTGCCACCCACCAGCACATCGCTACCATTGCCCCCCAAGAGAGTGTCTTTGCCATCTCCCCCATCCAAGGTATCGTTGCCGTTGTTGCCAGAGAGCTGATCGTTACCGCCTAAGCCCTTGAGGCGATCGCTGCCATTGCCCGCAGATATAATATCATCGCCGTTGTTGCCTTCAATATCCTGGTTGCGGTTGCCGGTGGAGATCACGCTACCCACTTCAACGGTAACGGTGGCTGTGTTAGAAACTAGACTACCAGCATCAGTCAGGGTGTAGTTAAAGGAGGCAGTCCCGGAAAAGCCACCGGTGGGGGTGAAGGTAACCAATCGGGCATCCTGGTCGATACTGGAAACGGTGCCGTTATTTGTACCTGTAATGTTGAGAATTGCATTAGCTAAACCGTTGGCATCTGGGTCACTCAAATTGTCTCCCAATTCCACTGTGACGCTGGTATTCTGACTGGTGGAAACGGTTTCGCCTGTGACGCTAGGCGCTTCGTTGACATCGGTGACGTTGATGGTGAGCGCCTTTTCATAGGACAAGCCGCCTGCATCAGTGGTTTTGACGAGGATGTTGTAGGTTGGTTTGGTTTCAAAGTTAGGGGAACTGTTAATGGTGAGCTGGTTACTTGTGATGGTGAAGGCGTTGTTGTCGGTGTCACCCGTACCAGAAATCAACGCATAGGTGAAACTGCCCCCTTCGGCATCGGTGGTGGAAAATGTGCCAATCTGTGTCCCTTCAGCTACATTTTCAGCAATGCTGGTTTGGCTGAGTGTCAAGTTGGTAGGCGCTTCGTTGACATCGGTGACGTTGATGGTGAGCGCCTTTTCATAGGACAAGCCGCCTGCATCAGTGGTTTTGACGAGGATGTTGTAGGTTGGTTTGGTTTCAAAGTTAGGGGAACTGTTAATGGTGAGCTGGTTACTTGTGATGGTGAAGGCGTTGTTGTCGGTGTCACCCGTACCAGAAATCAACGCATAGGTGAAACTGCCCCCTTCGGCATCGGTGGTGGAAAATGTGCCAATCTGTGTCCCTTCAGCTACATTTTCAGCAATGCTGGTTTGGCTGAGTGTCAAATTGGTCGGGGCTTCGTTGACGTTGCTCAAGTTGAGGGTATAGTTGGTCGAGGCATCGGGAGTACTGCCCACAGTGGGGTCATCCACGTTCACCGTCACGTTATAAGCAGCTTTGGTTTCAAAATCGAGGATGGTGCCTGCTTTGAGGTAGAGGGCATTGTTTTGGATTTCAAAGGTCGCTGCATCGGTTCCACTGAGGCTGAGGGTGTTGCTGCCCAAGCCATCGTCGGTGATGGTGATGTCGGCTAGCTTAATAGCGGCAGGAGTGGGAGTATTAGTTTCTGCCAGGGTTGTGGTAGGGGTGAGCAGATTGACCGCAGTGGGAGCTTTATTAACGGCGTTGATCGTTAAGCCAACAGTAGCAGTACTGGTGCCGCCTTGTCCGTCGCTGATGGTGTAGCTGAAGCTGTCTGTGCCGCTGTAGCCAGTACTAGGAGTGTAGACCAGTTTGTCATCGCTGGTATTCGTCGGGGTGCCGTTGTCGTTGATTGCGACAGTGCCGTGGGCAGGGGTAGTAAAGCCACTGATACTGAGGGGATTGCTGTCGGGGTCAGTGTCGTTTGCTAGAACGTTGATCGTGACAGGGGTGTCTTGGTTCGTGGATGCGGTGTCAGGCTGTGCGACGGGGTTACTGTTAGGTCCGGTATAATCCACAATCAACAACGGAAAATTAGCATTGTTTAGGCCATCCCAAGGTCCAAAACGATCAGGAATCTCAGGATTTTGACGTACATTAAAGCCTGCAAAGAAATTATTCCCTGCGATTAGATTTTTTACGAAGTTTGTGACATCTAACGTGAAATCTGATGAGGTGATGGGAGTGAATGTGAGCAGATCGCTTCCTGTCGTCACATCCGCAAGTTCAAATGACCCATTGCCAGCATAGCCCGCTAAAGTCGTTTGCCCTGCTCGGACGAAGTTCGCTGTGCGAAGCCTCAATTGGAAGCTATTAATCGTTGCCGCACTGGGCAAGGAAGATAACAAGGAAGACAAATTGAATTCAATTGCAAAACGGTATGCATTCAATTCATCGTTACCAGTTCGGAAGAATGAATTATTGGCTGAATCAAAAGAACCATTCTCTCCAAAATCAATCGCACTACTACCAGCAACTGCCTGTATTTGAGCTGTAGTCATACCAATCCTCCATTAATGGCTAGTAAACAATCCAACTAGGAAAACTTTGCAACCCACTTCTTGCTGATTAGCAATGTCCGGGAATATGTCAAAGTGTCACGAAATCAGCAGCAGTAATTGAGCTAGCACTCACACCCGCCAGAGTCGCTAACGTTGTGCTGCCCAGACGAATCGCAGTGTCTCCACCGATGGCTGCAATTGTCAGTTGTCCAAACGTCAATCCACCTGAGAGGGCAATCCGGTCAGAGCATCCATAAAAACAAGGGTTTCACCTTTGTTTACAGGAGCAACTTTTCTTCCAACCAAAGGGAGCGTAGATATCATAGATAGCTTCATTTCCTTTAGCCAACAGCAGAACCGGAGGAACCAAAAACCTCACAAACTGAAGCACCATTTTAGAGAAATTACGAGAATCCACGGGGATTTTCAACGATAAATCACTAATCTTCATATAAAAATTAAATTAGCCTTGTTTTCGGGGAAATTCTCTCCAAAAAGGCAAAGCCGAACGCACCCCCACAGTTAACCTCGATACCAAGGCTCGGAAAACTAGAACTTCTGGCGATCGCCCCCCAAAACCTTGTGGAACGCTAAACGCTTACCAAAACTATTGATAAACTCAATCTCTAATCCATCTCGATTAACCTCGATTAACGTTGTTGGATGTATCACTTTGGGCGTTTAATTTTGATGTACCAGACTCCCAGCTTTGGAGAGCCGTTTCATCCGTAATGATATGTATTTTGTCAATTACTATTGGCTATAAATCAATACGGTTCAGTTAAGGATAATCGTAGGTTGGGTTGAACGAAGTGAAACCCAACAAAACCCCCAGAAATGTTGGGTTTCGTTCCTCAACCTAACCTACACAGTTTAAGGTTTTCAACTCACTTTTATCTATCAGGGAGTCGATTACTTCTTGCATAGCCAATAATTCATCCTCGGTAGTGATGGGACGAGGAGGGAAAGCATAAAGTAATTCCAGATAGCTTTGAGTTTTATGTATTCCAGGGGTCATTTTTCCAATCCTCCTTATCATATTCTGCATGGGTGAGAACATGGCGGATAAAAACTTTTTGGTATTTGTAATCTACCAAAGCAATAAGTCGATAGTTATTACCGCCGATGTTAAACACTATCAAATTACCAACTTGATCTGCGGAAGGGAAAGTTTGGTATAGTTCTACAAAGTTCTGCCATTGAGCTAAAGATGTGATTTTAGTGCAACCTGGTTGTACCTGGGAGAAAATAGATTTTTCTGGGAAACCTAACAAATATGGCTGGTAATTTAATACCCGCCTGGTTTCCTAAATCCTGCGAATGTTTATGCAACAGTTAAAAAATAAAGTAACGAATAAATTAGAACGAATATTAGAGCAAAATTTAGTACCCCTTTTAGTCAAGTGGGGAGAATACTTAGAAAATAAAATTAGGCGTTATAAACATCAACAATTGAAGCCGCAATTAAAATTTTGTGGTGCAGATGTAAGATTTAAGCGAGATATCAAAATTGAACATCCACAAAATGTTTCTTTAGGAAATAAAGTTTATATCGGCCCAGATGTTTTATTAGATGGTCGTGGTGGAATCACAATTGGTGACAATAGTACAATTGGATTTAATGTTGTCATCCTTTCGGCAAATCATGATTATCAAAGTAATGATCTGCCCTATGAATATAATGTTTATATTCATAAACCAGTAGTTATTGGTCGTAATGTTTGGATTGCTGGTAATGTTCTTATTGTCCCTGGCGTGACGATTGGAGATGGCGCAATTATCGCAGCTGGTACAGTTGTAACTGGCAATGTTGAACCTTTAGCTATTGTTGGTAATCAAGCGATGAGAACTATTAAGTATCGCGATAAAGAACATTATGAACGCCTTGCAAGTAAGCAAAATATTAGTAATTTACCAATTGAATGATGCGTTCGCCAAAGCGAACGCATCTACGTCTTAATTACGAATTACGAATTACGAATTAAGCTATTTTCACGCTTTAATTGAGGTCTGGCAACCATTCGCAATCCTGGGGGTGTAGAAAGAGTTAAACCACGGCGTACAGGATGTAAAGCACGTTTATTTAATAATGAAACTTGGAAATGTGACAGAATTGTTGCTAAGACAATTTTCATTTCATATTGGGCAAATGCTAACCCGATACAGCGACGATTACCGCCACCAAAGGGTAAGTATTCATAGGGTGAAAATTGCCTTTCTAAAAAGCGTTCTGGGCGAAATTGTTTGGAATTTGGGTAAATTTCTTGGCGATGATGCGCTAAATAAATGCTAGGTATAATTAGGGTTCCGACTGGTAATTTGTAACCCATAATTTCAATTGGATATTTTGCCACCCTAAGAAAACCATTGATCACAATTGGATAAATCCGCAATGTTTCTTGACAGACTGCTGTTAAATAAGGCAACTTAGCAATGCTACTCGCATCAGGATTGACACCAAGGGTATCTAGTTCGTGTAGTAACTTTTCCTGCACTTCTGGTAATTGGTCAATCCAGTAAAAAGCCCATGTTAATGCAGAAGCAGTAGTTTCATGTCCTGCGACCAATAATGTCATTAATTCATCACGTAATTCTAAATCTGACATTGGTTGTCCGTCTTCATAACGAGCCGCCATCATCAAACTGAGGATATCTTGACGATTGTGGTTAGATTCAGCCCGACGTTCTTGAATCAAAGCATAAATTAATTGATCAATTTTTTGCAGTTGGCGAATTACTTTACCCCAGGGACTCCATGCGCCTAAATCTTGTCGCATAAATTTAAACAAGAAGGAAGCAAACAGCACGGGAGAACCAATAAAATCTAGCAAAGAACTGAGCAATTGCCGCAGTTCTTGAAACCGCTCACCTTCATCCAACCCAAACACTACTCGTAAAATGACGCGCAAGGTAATTTCTTGCATAGAGTTACGGATATTGAAAGGTTTGCCAATCTGCCATTCATTACTTACCTGCTCAGCTATTTCACGAATATCTTGGCCGTAAGCCCGCATTCTTTCGCCATGAAAGGGAGGGGTTAATAATTGCCGTTGGCGTTGGTGGCGATCGCCATCAAGTAAAATTACAGAATTATCACCTAACAACAATCTTAAAATTCCGTCCCCCCCACCAGTCTGAAAATAACTCTGATCGGCAGTAAAAATCTCCTCCAGTGCTTGGGGATGGCTGAAATATACCAGATGGTTATCGCCATTACTCCAAACAGTGAATGAGTCACCGTAGATTTTGGCAAAACCTTCTACATATTGCACTGGTTGAGTCACAAACTTGAAAAGCCGTTGCCAACGCGGTAGTTTTGGCCCATCAGGTAAGCTGTGAGTGAGTGTCATATAAAATTTTGGGGGTGAAATAAGTTTCGGCTTTTATTGTTACAAGTTTTTCTAATATTGCGGGCGGAAAAATCCCTCGCAAGATATGAGTATTTACTACTAATTAATTCCCAAATTCTATTAGAATAAAGTTAAACTAATACGCGTCTAGATTGTAAATTTTTACATTTAGGCTGTCATTAGTCATTGGTCATTTTTCATTTGTCTTGACAAAAGACGAAAGAGATTGCTGGCTAGTTGGAATTGTAAGCAAGTGTTAGCAAAATAAGTAGTGGATGCACAAAGCAGTATATTCTTATATGGCAGCGTCGGAAGTTAAGAAGTGCCAAACATCATTGCTATACTCAACGGTAAAGGAGGTGTCGGTAAAACGACTACCGCAGTCAATCTGGCTGCAAACTTTGCCCAAAAATACAATGTGATTCTGATTGACGCAGATATTCAAGGTTCTGCCAGTTGGTGGTTTGGGCGCAATCAGAACGGTATGGGGTTTGATCTGTCTCAAGAAACAGATCCGCAACTTTTAGGTGATTTAAGAAAGCTAACAGGTTACGATTTAGTAATAGTGGATACGCCTCCGGCGCTGCACTCTGAAGCATTGGCGACGGTAGTAGCGATCGCAGATTATCTTGTTTTACCTACACCCCCAGCACCAATGGATCTAACCGTGTTAATTGAGACAGTTAGAAAAGCTGTCATCCCTTTGGGAGTCCCCCATCGGGTGCTGCTTACCAAAGTTGATCCGCGGAGTATTGGGGAAGCAGTTGAGGCGCAAAACACTCTCATGCGATTAGGAATACCCGCTTGTAAAACCTTTATCCGCGCCTATAAAGCGCACGAGAGAGCAGCACTTGAGGGTGTAGCGATCACTCAATGGCGAGGTAAACACTCACTGGAAGCGCAATCAGACTATCGTCGTGTAGCCAATGAATTACAGCTTGATTGGAGGAAATAATGGTTAAGAAACGTCTGTCTGACTTATTACAAGAAGAAGCACAAAAATTTACGCCATCTGAAGGTGAAACAGCCATTGAAGTAACTGCTGAAGCCGTTAGCGAAGCAGATGTGTCAGCAGAAGAAACATCAACGCAGACACCTGAGTCATCTACTGGGGCTAGGCGTGCAACTCCTACTAAGGCTGATTTAGAAAACACTATCAAAGAATTAAAAGAAACTCTCGAAAAATCTCACGAAAAACAAGCCACCCTCCAACAGAAAGTTGCAAATTTAGAATCGGCTGTATCTGAACATAAAGCAGTAGCAACAAAGTTAACCAAAGAACTTGAGGAAGCGAAACAAGCTGCTTTACATCTAGCAGAATCTAACTCTCAGCTTATAGAAGAAATTAACTCTTTGAAACAAGAAAAAGAACAGTTTGCCGAAGCTAATTCTCAGCTTGTAGCTCAAAGTAATGCCTTAAAGGAAAAACAAGAAACTTATAAACCAGTAAAACAGACTCATGGTCAAGACTATTATAGAAAATCACATAGATCATCAGAAAGATTAGCAATAACACAACCAGATGAGTCTGAAGATAGCTCTTCTCAGATGTGGTTGCTTGATTGATACTACTACTTTCTTGAATTAAAAATCAAAGATGTCGTAGTGGCGTGGCAAGGCTAATTTTTTGCATTAGGTTTCTAGTTAAAACGGCGCTAAAGCGCAACTACAAACATTTTCTAATGCAATATTTTAGCTGTGTTAATTTAAGTGGGGTGTGTTAGTGTAGCCTTAATGCACCATTTCTTCCAAAAGCTAGATGCGTTAAGCTGAGGCTAACGCATCCTACATTATTTTATTTGCTAGTTAATTTGTTGTTTTCGTATTCCCTCGAATGGGTATCGCTGCTAAATTCTAAAATATTTTGGGCGGTGATTTGTGGTTGTTCTAGATGAGGAAGATGTCCACAATCTTGTATCCATACAAGTTGACTGTGGGGAATTGTACGTTTAAATCTTTGAGCATCTTTAGTACCCAAAATCTTATCGGCATCACCCCATAAAATTAGTGTAGACTGCTCAATTTCTGCTAATTTTTTAATTTTAAAAGCACGATAACCACCACTTTTAGTGAAAGCAATTAAAGCTTGGCTCCAGTTTGGCATTTGTAGATGTAAGGCGGCGCAATCTACACCATCATTTGTTACCAGTTGTTGAGCTTTATAAGCAGCGCGAGAAATGCGATCGCGCACTTTGGGATTACGCAAAAATTCTGTGGCTAAGTAATCCAAAGGGGGAAACATGAATTTGCTTAAGGGTGAACCACCTTGCAAACCTGCACTATCCATTAACACTAGTTTTTTGACTGCTTCAGGATAAGTCAGTGTAAAGTCAATTGCTGCTGCACCCCCCATTGATGCACCGAGCAAAATGACAGGTTGGTTAATTAGGGTTTTCCAAAAATAATAAAGATGGGTTTTAATGGCAGTTGGACTATAGTTAATCCCAGACAATCTTTCTGTAAAACCAAAACCCAATAAATCCACAGCCCAAGTTTCATTTTCTGCTGCTAATAATGGGAGCAGTCGCCGGAATTCTAAAACTGAACTATCAAAGCCGTGAATTAATAAAATTGGTACACCATCACTACCTTGATGTACATAGGTAGTATTGATTGGTTGAGTAGCCAGAGGAGTTGCGATCGCTTGAGATTGAATACTTTGAGCAAGTGCGATCGCGGCAGGTTCTTGTAATTGCCCAACGGCTGTAGGTAAAAAACGTGGAAACATAAACCTCAGTTTACCATAATGTTTGGTCAGTTTTTGCCAATAATTCAGAGGGCACAGCATTGCTGTGCCCTCCCCATCAGTTACATTCTGTTTTCAAATTGGCATTACTTAATCAAATGGAAAGAGTTGAAAAACTTTTGCGTCTCGCTAACTTCAGGAGTTTCTATACTACCAACCATCATAAAATATATCTTCTGACCAATCAGAAAAAAGCGACTGTTATAAATAGTGCCATTTTTTTCATCTTTGACTTTAATTTCTTTACCGGGATATTCTTCAAACTGAATATTTTTTTGACTCAATAACTTGCTTTCATTTTCTACCATTCCTGCTAGAAAAGCATCGATTAATTCTCCCGGAGGTACCTGGCTGATATCAATGCCAAAGTCTGCATATCCCACAATGAAGGCATTTTTAGCTCCGGTAACAGCGTGCATTTTTAACGATTTAATACCTGATGAATTAGAATTTTCAGGTGGAGACATCTCTTCTACTTTTCCATTAGGAAAAAGCACAGAAAATTTTCCCTCAGATGAAGAAAATTCTTGCCATGCTGGTGTGGCTGCAATAACGCTTGATATAGGTAATTGCTGAATATTGTTTATCGTTTTTGCATCAACTTTCGGATTACTCAGTGTTTCTACTAATAATAAAAATATAGCAGCTAAAAATACTTGGTTTAACTTACGGTTTGTTTGTAACATTGGCTTGTCTATTTAAATTGACAATTCCATTAAAGCTGCTATTTATACAGATAATAAGGGAGATATCTCTGAATTTGTGTGGTTTTATTGTAAGTTTTTGCAAAAATCAAATAATTAGGTTGGCGAAATTAAAAATTACTGGCTGAGGCTGTCATTAGTCATTAGTCATTGGTAAGGGTTTCAAACCTATTGACGTTTTGTAATATGGGTTGGTTTATTGCCAACGACTTACTGATGATTCTGGTACGAGTTGATAATTTCAGGTGGGGCAAATTTCTACTGGATTCTGTAAACTATATAAATACTGAAAAGTGCGATCGCCTGTTGATTGCAGTAGTAAAAGTACCTTAGAACAATTCCCATCCTAAAGTTTGCGCTACCTCGTTAGAGATAGTAATAGGGTTGAACGGTTTAGCAATCACGCCAGCGACACCCATCTGGGCAAAACGACGGCGATCGCTCGGTTGTACTTTTGCGGTTAACAGTACTATGGGAATCAGTTGTGTAGCAGGGTCGGATTGCAGTTTGTGACAGACATCAAATCCATTCATGTCAGGCATAGAAATATCTAATAGGATGGCATCCCAATGCCCTGTTCTTACTGTGACTAATGCTTCACTACCAGACTCAGCTGTGCTGACTTGCCATCCTGCTATTTCTTCTAACGATACTTGGATAATACGACGAATATCAGGTTCGTCATCAACAATTAAAATGCGTTTCGTCATAACTAGTTAAGCAACATAAAAGTCATGGGTGAGAGTCAGACAACTCTTAACAGATGCAATTATATGTAATTAATTTTGTTTACTTAATTTTCTCTGATTGAGTGGCAACGTAAAATAAAAAGTGCTACCTTGCCCTAAAATGCTTTCTACCCAAATCTGTCCGCCATGCTGTTGGACGATGCTTTTACAGATTGCTAAGCCTAACCCTGTGCCTCCTTTTTGACGAGAATCTGAGACATCAACTTGTTGAAATCTGCCAAAGATAGTCTCTAATTTTTCGCTGGGAATACCTCGCCCTTGGTCTTTTACAGAGAAGAGAACATAAGGGCCAGTCATAGAGAACTTTGTCTGTTTTAAGTTTAATTCCTCAGTGACTAACTCTGCAGTGAGCCAAACTGTGCTGTTGACAGGAGAAAATTTAATCGCATTGCTGAGGAGGTTGATGAGAGTTTGAACGATCGCATCGGGTGCAGCAGTAATAGTAACAAACAGGGGGGTGAATTCGAGGTTGATTGCGGCTTGGGTAGCGATAACTTGCACAGTTTCCACTGCTTGCTGCATTAAAGTATTAATTTGGCAGGTTTCCATGATTAACTGAGTTTTACCAGAGTCCAAGCGTTCTAAGTCAAGAATGTCGTTGACTAGACGTACTAGGCGATCGCAGTTATTCAAGGCGATGGTGAGCATTTCTTTAGCTCGTTCTGGGCGCTTTTCAAAAATTCCTGTTCCTAGCATTCCCAAAGCGCCATGAATAGCTGTTAAAGGTGTGCGAAGTTCATGACTGACAACGGAGATAAACTCGTCTTTCATTTGGTCGATTTGCTGGCGTTCGCGCTGTGCAGCTTGCTGTTCGCTGATGTCTTGAATTTGAGCAACAAAGTACAGAGGCTTGCGATTCTGGTCTTTCACCAAAGAGACGCTGATGAGAATCCAGATAATAGACTTGTTTTTATGGATATAACGTTGTTTTAGTTGATATATGCGTTGTTTCTCTTTTAATACTTGCGTTGCAGCTGCTAAATTAGTCTGGATGTCATCGAGATGGGTAATGTCTAGAGAATTCAGGTTTAACAGTTCTGCTTCGCTGTAGCCTACCATTTCGCACAAAGAGCGATTAACTTGTAAAAACTGCCCATCAATCGAGATTAAGGCCATACCAATCGCTGCATCATCAAAAGCGCGACGGAACCTTTCTTCACTTTCTCGCAGTGCAGCCTCTACTTGTTTGCGTTCACTGATATCTGAAGAAACAGCGGTGACAATCCAACAGTTTTGGGCTTCATCCCAGCGAGAACTGGAAGTTTGGGAGATCCAGCATATACTTCCATCCTTGTGATGCAGCCGATATTCATAAGTCCCGGTTTGTTCAGCACAAATGTTAGCAAAGACAGCATCTTCCATCATTTGCCAGTCTTCGGGAAAAATTTGGCTAGTCCAAAGGTTGTTGTTAGTTGTGAGTTCCTCGGGTGTGTATCCAGAAATGACTTCGCAACCCGCTGAGACATGAGTAATATCCCAAGAGCGATCGGGAAACACGCGCATACTGGTAATGATAGCGCTGACACTGTTTAAAATATCATTGAGTTTAGCTTGGGAAGCTTGTAGTGCTAATTCCAGTTGTTTGCGATCGCTAATATCTTGTGCGACTCCATGCCAAATAATCTCACCGTTTGCTCGTCGTTCCGGACGAGAATTTGCCTGAATCCACTTCATCTTTCCTGAAGGCGTGATGATGCGCCATTCAGATTTAAATAATTCCAGGGCTTCCATACTGTGTGCGATCGCCTGCTGATAACCTAAACGATCCTCTGGATGAATCTCGTTAAAAATAATTTCGGCATCTTGAAGCGCCTCTGCCACTGGAATTTCATAAATTTCCTCAAAAGCAGGGCTAAGATACTCATAGCGCACCGGCCCACGGCCACTTTTATCTAAGGCTACTGTATAAATAACGACTGGAGAAGCATCTGCCAAATTCTGAAGTCTAGCTTCACTCTGCTGTAGTTCAGCAGCGATGCGCTTGTTATCAGTAATATCTGTAACCCGGACAAGATACATTGATTGTCCTGCTACCTGAATCATTTTGACTGCTAAATTGCCCCAAAAGGAATTTCCCTTGTTTGTCAGGTATTCCACTTCCCGACTCCAAAATCCCTGCTGTTCGATTTCAATAGCAATCTCTGCTAGTTCCTCGTCTGTGAACTGCCGTTTTTGTAAAATATTTCCTTGAATGCCAATTAATTGGGCTTTACTTTCTACCTCAAACAATTCCACAGCTCGCTGATTACAATCCAGAATTAATCTGGTTGGTGGCGGTTTTACCAAAAAGATGGCATCGGTAGATTCATTAAAAATTGCTTCTCGCAAGTCTCGGACTTGTTTAAGTTCTAGTTCTACCTGTTTGCGATCGCTGATGTCGAGAACAGTTCCCACTAGGCGCACCAGTTCTCCCTGTTGATTAAAAATTGGTTCCCCTTTAGCTGCGACATACCGCAGTGAACCATCTGGTAAGACAATCTGAAAATCTTGCTCGGCTACTTCTCCCCGATATAGTTGCTCGTAAAAAGATTGATATGCCCCATAATAATCAGGATGAACAATCCGAGCCAAAATCTCAGCAGTAGAAGGCGGTAGTTGATGCGGATCGAGCTGATGGATATGATACAGTTCTTCTGACCAAATAATTGTTTTGGTAGCCACATCAAACTCCCAACTGCCAATATGAGCCACCCTTTGAGCTTCTCGCAGAGCCGCTTCGCTTCTTTTCAAGGCAGTCTCAGCTTCTATGCGCTCTGTGTAGTCTTTAAATACAGATAGAATGTAAGGCTTCCCTTCTAACTCAATCCATTCGGAAGAAATCAAGCCAATTTTGATTTCCCCAGATTTGGTTTGCAATTCCAACTCAAAATTGTACACACGCTGCTCAGTTTGTAATAACTGGCACATTTGTGAGAGTTTTTCCGGTTTTACAGCTATTCCCAGTTCTAAAGGCGTATGACCAACTACCTCGGCACGGGAATACCCAGTTATTTCTAAAAAGCGATCGTTCACCTCGACATAGCAACCAGTCTCGAAGCTAATAATATGAATAAAATCAGGGCTATTGCGGAATATTTTGGCAAATTTGTCCTCCGATTCATTCAGAGCTACTTTGGCGCGTTCAAAAGCTTGTTTTAAGTCTTGAGCTGTTTGGTTAAAAGATTGAGTTAATAACTGGAGTTCTGCGATCGCAATTTTTTCTGATAGGGGTTGCTGCCATTCTCCTTGGGCTAAAGCCTGACTCGCCTGACTGAGACGCACAATCGGCTTGGTAATCCTATTTGCCGTAAATATACCAATGCCTATAGTAATAAATAGTGTGAGGCAACATAAGAGCAGCGTCTGAGATTTATTCGTCTCAATTTCTTGCATAAAATCCGATGCTGGCACCGCTGTTACCACCAGCCAATCCAACCCATAGCGATCGCTGTAAGGAGATATTTGGACAAAATGCCGTTTTTGGTCAATCTCTAAACTCAGTTGGGTATCTTTTTCTATGTGACGGAAGCTACCATACTTTTTGAGTATTTGTTGAGCGAGCGATCTCGTTTGGACATCTTGACTCTGCACAGCTGGCAATCTTTGCAGTTGACCTTTTCCCGGAGATAAATAAGGTACTTCTAAAGTAGAAGTCGCTACCAAATCTCCAGAACGCTCCAGAATAAATGCTTTACCTGAAGATGAGAACTGCAAATTATCTAAAAAAGTGCTGATTTCTGACAACATCACATCAGAAAAAAATACACCTTGGAATTCTTTGCCATCATATATGGGAGCCAGCGCCATAATTCCTAAAGATGGAGTTACTTTATGCAGAAAAATTGGCGACCAAGTTTGTTTTTTAGCAATTTTGGCATAAAGATACCAAGGTAACTGGCGGTTATCAACTTCTAGGGTGTAAACAAGTTTTTTCGCCTGTCCTTTGGAGTCAACCAGATAATGTTTCCGTTTGCCTAAATGAGACTTTTGCAGTTCGCTCAAGAAGACAGTCCCAATCGATAAATTTTCTTGTGTCAGCTTTTTTGCTTGTTCCACTATCTCTTGACTTTGAAGCCGTCCGTAGCCAATTTGTTCGCCCTGTGCATTAACAAAAACGCTACTACCCAGCAATGGAGATAGGGTAATTTGCTGCCACAAGTAGTTACGTAATTGCTGAAAATCTTGGGGGTTAATACTTTTTTGCTGTACAGCTTGAGCGTTAATCGCCATTGCTTGCTGCTGAGTTTGCAAATAAATATCCAGGCGATCGCTAATATGGTGGCTGACTTCATGGATCAGCTGATTAGCTAAATTCTCAACTGCTTGCTCACCGTTTTGATAAGACAGATAACCCACCAGCCCAACTGCTCCAATTGTTTGCAAAACAAAAGGAATCACTAATACCCACCGCAAAGTAATTTTCGTCAGGGAAGGATGTAGAAGAAACATAGGAGCAGGGCGAAGAGGCAGGGGAGCAGAGGGAGCAGAGGGAGTAGGGGGCAGGGAGCAGGGGGCAGGGAGCAGGGGAGAAATTCTTATTACCAATTACCAATTACCCCATGCCCAATGCCCCATGCCCAATGCCCCAAGTATCCAAGTATCCAAGAAAGTTGAGGCAAATGTCAAAATTGGGACTAAAGCCTCGTACAATTGATATCACTTATGCTTCACTCAGGAGAGTCTAGCCATGCCAATGGCGGTTGGCGTAATTGAAACTTTAGGTTTTCCTTCGGTCTTGGCAGCCGCAGATGCAATGGTTAAATCTGCGGCGGTCACACTAGTTTATTATGGTCAAGCGGAAAGTGCTCGCTTGTTAGTTGCAGTTCGGGGACATGTTGCTGAAGTTAGAAGAGCAGTAGAAGCAGGAATTGCAGCTGGAGAACAGGTAAAGGCTGGTACAGTTATCACCCATTACATAGTTCCCAATCCTCCAGAAAATGTGGAAACCATCCTTCCGATCCACTTTACTGAAGAATCTGAACCTTTCCGTATCTTCTAAACAAGTTCATCATAAAAATTTGTGGCTAAGCTTCGTACAATGTAACTTGTAGCGCCACATAAGTTTATTCATACAGGAGATTGTTAATGTCATTACAGGCAGTTGGAGCATTAGAAACTAAGGGTTTTCCTGCTGTTTTAGCCGCAGCGGATGCGATGGTAAAAGCTGGTCGAGTTACCCTTGTTGGTTATATCAGAGTAGGTAGCGCTCGTTTTACAGTTAATATTCGTGGCGATGTTTCGGAAGTTAAAACCGCGATGGCGGCTGGTGTGGAAGCAGCCGAAAATGTTTATGGTGGAACTTTGGAATCTTGGGTAATTATTCCTCGTCCCCATGAAAACGTTGAAACTGTTTTACCTATTGGCTATACAGAAGCTGTGCAACAATACCGAGAATCTGTAGAAAACCCCATCATCAGAGGCAACGGGCGATAAGAGACTAACAACTAAAAAGATATCCTATCGCATTGAGGCAGGGAGTCAGGAGCAAGGGTAAAAAACAGTCCTCTTCCGTCCAAAAATTGAGATAATTTATTTTTTAGAGTTCTCTAAATCTAAATTTATCGGTTCATACTAACAGCAGCCTACACTTACCACTAGTGCAAGTGTAGGTACTTTAGTAATATATACTGACGAATGCAATTACCATTGAGGTGCTTTGGTGAGTAAATGGATGACTGATTGCTGTTCTATCGGCTGAGAAAACAGAAATCCTTGAGCAAATTCACAGTTGAGGCTTCTCAATTGGGCTAACTGTTCTGTAGTTTCCACACCTTCTGCGATCGTTCTCATCCCCATTGAGTCAGCAATCCCAATCATGGCAGGAACTAACCCCATGTCTTCTTGATTTTCCTGCATCCGTTTGACAAATGATTTATCAATTTTTAGCGCACTTAATGGGAAGCTATGCAGGTAACTTAAAGAAGAATAACCCGTCCCAAAATCATCCATTACTAATTTAATCCGACGCTCTTGTAATTGCTGGAGAATTGTTTTCACTGCATGAACATTCTCCATAATGACGCTTTCTGTAATTTCCAGTTCTAAGTTTTCTGGATTTACTTTAGTTTCATAAAGAATTTCATCAATTTGAGCAATTAAGTTGGGTTGTGAAAACAGCCTAGCACTTAAATTGACGCTCATAGTAATAGGTTGAGTAATTTCAGGGTGATTTTCCCATAAATGTAGTTGTTGGCAGGCTGATTGTAATACCCAGGTATTAATATCATTAATCAACCCTGTTTCTTCTGCCACAGGAATAAAATCGGATGGCGGAATTAATCCACGAATTGGATGTTGCCAGCGTACTAGGGCTTCAAAACCAGCTATTTTACCTGTATAGAGGGAAACTATGGGTTGATAGTAAACAATAAATTCTTGCCTAGCTACAGCTCTGCGTAAATCATTTTCTAGCTCTAGAAGTTGGATGGCTTCTTGATACATGACAGGATCAAAAACATGATATCTGGCTCTCCCCAAAGCCTTAGCGCGATACATTGCTGTGTCAGCATCACGGAGCAAATATTCTGGAATATCATAGTCTTTGTTGCCCCAAGCAATGCCAATACTGGCATTCATAAATACTTCATATCTAGTAAGTTTAAATGGCAGTGATAGCTGCTGCAGAATATTTTCCGCAACTTCCAGCACCATATTCATATCTTTGGGATCTTCTAGCAAAATGCCAAATTCATCACCACCTAATCTGGCTAGAGTATCAATTTCTCTTAAAGATATTTTGAGCCGATGAGCAATAGCTAATAGTAATTCATCGCCTACTAAATGACCTAAAGAATCATTGACCACTTTAAAGCGATCGCAGTCTAAATACAGGAGGGCAAATTGATAATTAGAGTTTTGTTTAGCCTGATTTAAAGCTTTCTCTATGCGCCTAATAAATAAAACTCGGTTGGCTAACCCAGTCAGCGAATCATGCAATGCCAAATCGAGCAGTTTACTTTGTAATTGTTGGCGAGAGGCGACTTCTCCTTGGAGCTTTTGTAAAGCTTTTTCTAGCTCCCAAGTACGTTGTTTTACCCTTTCTTCTAGCTCAATGTTGAGCTTGATTACTTCTAGTTGTGCGGCTCTGAGGGTCAGTTGATTTTGCACGCGGACTAAAACTTCTTGCAGTTCAAAAGGTTTGGTAATGTAGTCTACACCTCCTACCTGAAAGGCTTTGATTTTATCGAAAACATCATCTAAAGCACTAATAAAAATTACTGGAATATTTGTAGTCATATCCCATGCTTTCAACCGTTGACAGACTTCGTAACCATCAACTTCCGGCATCATAATGTCAAGCAATATCAAATCTGGCAAGACAGTTTGACAAGCAGTCAAAGCCATTTGCCAGTTTAAAGCTTTACGGACGTTATATCCTTCTCTAGTGAGGAGCGAGGATAAAACTCGGAGATTATCTGCCATATCATCAATAAGCAAGATATCTTTTTTGTCAGGTTCTAACCGCTCGTAGTTCATTCTGCGTTTGTTCTAATTAATTCCATAATTTTTTCAAACTGATAGTTGTTAGCTAAATCCCGCAACAGTCGGAAACATGGGCTTTGCTCTGGGGGAATTTGCTCAAGCAACTGTAAAATCATGTCATCGCTACAGCTAGCTGCGGCATGACGTAGATTAGCTAACCACTGGGGTGACATGTGTGATAAATGCCACATAAGTTCAGCTTCATTGGGAAATATATCTGTATTTGGAGTGGCAACTGCTGTATTTAAGCTGTCTACTTGGCTGATATATTCTACACCTAGATGTTCGCTGACTTTTTTTAGCAAGACTTCTTTCGTAAATGGTTTGCGAATAAAATCATCACAACCTGTTGACAGGATGTTCTGTCGTTCTTCCTCAAAGGCACTGGCAGTTAAAGCAATAATAATGGTATTGCCATAATTGGTATTGCTATTAGTGCATAGGGGCATTGTGGAGCATGGAGCAGATAGTTGCAAGGGTGTATCTAAATAACTTCTTTCTCTGGCTTTGATCGCTCTTGTTGCTTCGTAGCCATCCATAACTGGCATCCGCATATCCATAAAAATTAGGTGTGGTTGCCATTCCATCCATTGGGCGATCGCTTCTTGTCCGTTTGTCGCCTCCTTCACGACAAATCCCATAGATGTGAGCAATTTCACTAATACCAGCCGATTATCTCTAGCATCGTCAACTACCAAAATTCTGTATTCTGGTTGACCTGGTGCTAAACCAACGATTTGGTCTTTACAGAGTTGCTGTTCTACTTCGTTGGCGGAGGCGGGTTTAATTTGAATATCAAAGGTAAATTTACTACCCACGCCTAGAGTACTAGTAACAGTAATATCTCCATCCATGAGTTGGACATATTTGCGGCTAATTGCCAAGCCTAGTCCTGTTCCCTGTTGGGAGTTTCTGCCAGTTTCGGTTTGTCCAAAGGCTTCAAATAACAAGTCAATTTCTTGCGGTGCAATACCTGGGCCAGTATCTTGAATTTCACAAATTAACGATTGGCAAGATTGATCCTGATTCTCCAGTCCCCACTCGCCAGACTCCAGTCTTACCCGCAGTGTCACCGTACCTTTTTGAGTAAACTTGATGGCGTTACCTAAAAGATTGAGCAAGACTTGACGCAGTTTGCTTTCATCAGTTTGCACATATTGGGGAATATTAGGATCATATTCAAAGACCAGTTGTAAATCCTTGGCAGTAGCGCGGAATCTTAACATTTCTTCCAAGTTGCCCAAAAACCGAATCAAGTCAAAACTGTTGACATTCAAGGTTGTTTTGCCAGCTTCAATTTTAGACATCTCCAAAATGTCATTAATTAAATTCAGAAGATGCTCACCAGCACGATTGATAATTGCTAAATTTTCTTGATGTTCAGCAGATAAAGAACTGTCATGGCTCATGACCTGGGCAAAGCCAAGAATAGCATTCAGCGGAGTACGTAATTCATGGCTCATATTGGCAAGAAATTGGCTTTTAGCACGGTTTGCCCGTTCAGCTGCAATTCTGCCTCTAGCTGCAATTTTTTGTGATTGAATTAGTTGTTTTTGAGTGCTTTGCAGCTTGTGGATGACCTTGAGCAGTTCTTGGGTACGTTTTTTGACTTGTGATTCTAAAAGGCGATTGTATTCTGCTAATAATTTGTCGGCTTGTTGCCCTTGAGTAATATCATTAGCAGTGGCTATCGCTAAATCAATCTGCTCTGATTCTTCCACAATTGGCATTCTTAAAGCTACTGGCGCAATCATCTGTTGCGGATGGGGAATTTCTAAATTATCTAAATTATCTAAATTATCTAAGTTGATACTTTCCCCTGGTAATCCCGGATTTCTCACCAAGATTGAAAGAAGAGGGGTCAAAAACTGCCAAAATGTATGTTGCAAAAGAATTCCAGCAGCTTAAAGCATGACCCCAAGTAAAAA
>NZ_JACJQJ010000046.1 GCF_014696615.1 Nostoc linckia FACHB-104
AAATTAATTGAGCACAAAACCAAAAAACCAGTTACTCAACAAAAAAACAGAACAATAATTTTGGAGGGGGTTTGGGGGACGCAACCGTCACCCAATCGGGGGTTTGGGGGAGAATCCCCCAATTGATCTGGCTTTTTAATAAGTGAGAAATCAATCCCTAATGAGCTTCACTGAACCGTATTGGGTGATAACCTTAATCAACAAATCTTAAAGTTCTCGGGGTGCAACTACAGCCCAACCAATAAACTGTAAAAGTTATGCTGATTACAGTGGTACTCGATACCTCTAACTTAGAGGTTGCAGTGCCACTTGCTATTGTAAGTTAGGAAAAACTATCTTACTTACAAGGCGCGAAGCTAAAACTGCCCTAAGATTTGCACTCACGAAAACGAGGTAAGGAAAAAGTGTTAAAAACTCTTTTGGTAATCGCCATTGGTTTCTTACCCTCCCTGTTCTCTTTATGGATCATCCGTAAAACTCATCTCAGGACAAGGTTAAGGATGAGACAAGCAGCCATGAACGGCTCAAGGATGAGAACAAGGCAAATTAGGCAGCTTGAAGGTGATCGCTATTATCTAGAAGGCGTAGGTTATCTTGTAGGCGATATCAGCTGCAAATTTAATGCTAGATCCGGCCATATCCGCTGTGCTGTTAATCCGAATGGCCCCTGTCAAGGATGTCGTCATTACGAACCCAGGGAATTAGCTGAAAGTGAATCTAAAGAATATGCTTGATTGTCCCAGATGCGATCGCGTTACCAAATTGATAATGTCAGTGTACAACCTTGGCGTGGCTTCGGTCTTACCTTGAGTCAGGAAAAATCAATAAATCAAATCAGAAATGCAAATTGTTCCTTTGCTTCTAAAGCCGGGCTGTAAGCAAGAATAATTAAGATGCTGCTTTTGTGAGCAGTCTAAATTTTTTAATTACGAATTACGAATTACCAATTAGTAATTATTCCTGGATGATATACTTTGTTTTAATTTAATGGGTTCTGATGGCAAACACCCATCAGACGTAAGGGGGAAAGTTCGGTGCAAATCCGACGCTGTCCCGCAGCTGTGAACTCTTATGGAGTAAGTCAGAATGCCCGCCTATTAGTTATTTTTGTGGAAACACATCTGCGAGGTACAGATGCGGTCTTATTTAGTATTTTTTCAAATAATTTATCCAGATCTGCCAACAAAGCGGCGGATATTGTTTGTTAAATACAAGAGTAGCGATCGCTCAACGAATCTTGATTGCCTACACTGTATTGCATAACAACCATGAGTTTAATTCAACGATTGATCGATGTTTCATCAGTAGCTGATTACAACAGATTTAAAGATGCCTATAAGTGCATAGCAAATATAAATATGTAGCAATATTGACTAATGTAAATTTGCACTGCTACCAACCTGATTTATGCATCATATTTTGGAGCATAGCTTGTGCTAGCTAATTAGTCAGAATTTGTATACTATCTTAAATCTGCTAAAACATAAAAATGAAAAAAAATCGCGTCAAACTACATTTAGTTTTATTAGCATTAGTCAGCTTGTACTTTGTAGTCGGCTTACCCAAACCCGCCTATGCGATGCACATTATGGAAGGTTTTTTACCAGTGCAGTGGGCAATTTTGTGGTGGGTAGTCTCCTTACCGTTTTTTATTTTAGGACTGCGATCGCTGACTAGAATTACGCAAGCTAACCCGCAGCTGAAATTACTCTTGGGGTTAGCGGGGGCTTTTACATTTGTGTTATCGGCTTTAAAAATGCCTTCCGTCACAGGTAGCTGTTCCCATCCTACAGGAACAGGGTTAGGCGCTGTCTTATTTGGGCCTTTGGCAATGTCAGTTTTAGGTAGTTTAGTGTTGTTATTTCAAGCTTTGTTACTTGCACATGGCGGTTTGACAACATTGGGCGCAAATGCTTTTTCAATGGCGATCGCGGGGCCATTTGCAGCTTACTGGATATATCAACTGACAATGCGGCTAACTGGTAAACAAAGAATCTCCATATTTTTAGCAGCAGCTTTAGCAGACTTACTAACTTACATAATTACTTCTTTTCAGCTGGCTCTAGCTTTTCCTGCACCTGTGGGTGGCTTTATTGCTTCATTTACCAAATTTGCAGGAATTTTTGCCATTACTCAAGTACCCTTAGCCATTAGTGAAGGGTTGCTAACGGTGCTGGTGTGGAACTGGCTACAATCATACAATCCTCAAGAATTAGAATTATTAAAATTAATTAAACAGGAACCTCAAAGTAATGAAACAGTCTCATAAGGGATGGCATAACTGGTTGTTGGTGCTTGCAGTTATTGGTTTAGCAATTGCGCCGTTAATATTAGTACGCGATGCCGAATTTGGTGGTGCAGATGGCGAAGCCCAAGAGGCTATTACTAAAGTAAAACCAGGATATGAGCCTTGGTTTCAACCCTTATTTCAACCACCTAGTAAGGAAATAGAAAGTTTATTATTTGCATCGCAAGCAGCTTTAGGTGCTGGAGTCATTGGTTACGCTATTGGCTTGTACAGAGGACGTTCGCAACAGCAAAGAGATCACGAATGACGCTGCAACTAGATAGTTTAGCCTACACCAACCAACTTAGACGCATACCTCCAGAACATAAAATAATTTTTGCGATCGCTACTCTTGTAATTTCCCTTAGCACCCATCCATTAGGACAAATTCTCATCGCTTTGTGGATGGGTATTTGGATTGTTATCTACGCAAAAATTCCTGCTGGTATTTACTTGAAATTATTAATAGTCGCCAGCTTTTTTTGGTTAACCAGCTTACCAGCACTGATGCTCAATAGCGTTTCTATTAATGATTTAGCTAGCATTTTACCAGACTCATGGTCAGGATTAATGCTGGGACAATACTATGTTTACATTAGTCGTAGTGGTAGTGAGCAAGCGTTAACAATTTTCACCAGAGCATTAGCTTCTATTTCTTGTCTATACTTTTTAATGTTAACTGTTCCCTTTACAGAAATATTACAAACTTTGCGCCGCATCGGATGTCCTATACTTTTGACTGAACTTTTGCTGCTCATGTATCGGTTTATTTTCATTTTGTTAAGAACAGCTAATGAGTTGTGGACTGCTCAACAATCTCGTAATGGCTACCGTACTTGGCGCATTAGTATGAAAAGTTTAGCATTACTCATTGGGCAATTATTACAACGAACCCTACAGCAATATAATCAGTTTTATTTGGGATTAGAAGCACGTGGTTTTAAGGATGAATTTCGAGTGTGGCATCCTCATCGCTATCATTCACAACCACGATATATCATAGAAGCAATTTTTGGCTGTGCATTATTAATCGTATTACAATTATCCCAAGATGCAGGAATATTTACTCGAATTTGAGCAAGTATATTATAAGTATTCTGGTTCGCAGCAATCTGCTCTCAATGGTTTAACACTGAGAGTCCCTAAGCACAAAAAATGTGCATTAATTGGTCAAAATGGTTGTGGTAAAACCACACTATTTTTATTAGCTAATGGTCTTTATAAACCTAATTCTGGAAATGTACGTTGGCTTGGTGAAGCTATACATTATAATCGCCAATATCTCAGTAATTTAAGGCAAAAAGTTGGCTTAATATTTCAAGACCCAGAGCAACAACTGGTAGCGGCTACGGTTGAAGAAGATATTTCCTATGGTTTATGTAATTTAGGGTTGCCTACAGCAGAAATTCAATTAAGAGTCGAGCAATCCTTAGTTGAATTTGGATTAAAATCTTTAGCAGAGAAACCAGTACATCATCTCAGTTTAGGGCAAAAAAGACGAGTTTCTATTGCAGATGTTATGGTACTACAACCAGAACTATTGGTGTTAGATGAACCAACTGCATATTTAGATGTCAAACATACTCGCAATCTGATGACAACCTTGCAAAAAATTCATCGTTCTGGAACCACTTTATTAATGGCTTCCCACGATTTAGATTTAGTTTATCGCTGGGCAGATTGGGTTTTTGTTATGGATAAAGGGCGTTTAGTGCTAGAAGGTAAGCCCCAAGATGTATTTATGCAACGTGAAATTTTAGAAGAGTTAGAATTGGGGATGCCATTAATATATGAGATGTTATTTGATGGTTTATCCCCTGAAGAATCAGCAGTTATTCAACGCATACAAAAGAGGATATTGGAAAGGAATGAATTAGGTAATGGGTAATGGGTAATTGGTAATATTCATTTGAGCTTGTCTAACTAGTAAATCTTAAGTAGTGGCGTGGTAAGGCTAAAATAGTGCGTTAGATTAGAAAAAATTAACCGCCCATAAACACAGAGAAATGCGGATAAAATTAATCTCTAATGCAACATTTAAGGCTTGCCAAGCTACTACAATAATTTTATTTATACTTTATAAATCAATACGCTTGGGTTAAGCTCATTAGCGATTGATTTGTCGCTTATTAAAAAAGCTAGAAGCATTGGGGGATTCTCCCCCAAACCCCCGATTGGGTGACGGTTGCGTCCCCCAAACCCCCTCCAAAATGATTGTTCTGTTTTTTTGTTGAGTAACTAGTTTTTTGGTTTTGTGATCAATTAATTTTCTTAACTGAACTGTATTCCTTTATAAATAATCTCTAATGGGTAATTGTTGATATTCATTTGAGCTTGTATAACCAGGACAAAATAGTAAACAAGTACTATATTTTAGCTAAGATTATAAAATAATAAATCCCTGAAACATCTATTTTTAAAGAGTTTCAGGGATTTTAGCTGCTTACGGGACTGGTGCGTCTCGAACGCACGGCCTAGCGCTTAGGAGGCGCTCGCTCTATCCAACTGAGCTACAGCCCCAATCACGAAGCATATATTATGATAGCAGTAGTTTTAACTAGACTGCCAACGATCATCCCAAGAACCGCCACCAGTTTCTAAACCGCACAGCGAACTTTGTGCTTTGAGGATAATTCGAGGTTTTCCATCACTGCGATCGCGCAACTGTAAATCTAGTTTTCCGTTCATAGTATCTCGACAACAGTAAATTAAACCGTTTGCTGTCGGCGCTCGTAAAGGTGTACCAGGTAAATCTGTAGTCCCAATTAACTCAATTTCATAATCTGCGTTTTGCGCTTGCATTTCCCATCTACCCCAAGGTTGAATATTCCATTGAACCTTAGAGTTCCAAGGTACAAATTCATAAAATTTACCCTGATAATGCAAACCAATCATGGCTACAGATTCCATCCACCACAGCACACCTCGCCGTCCACCGCCTGCGGTTAATGCTAAGTCGGGTTCGTTGTCGAAGCTATTACAATTTAGCCAAAACCATTTTTGCGGAAAAGCACCACCCCAATTCTTTTCACTGTAGGCTGGGGCGTTGGTAAATTCATAGATTTTGCCATTCCAATCAATCCAACCGCTAGCTAAACCATGAGCCATTAAAATTTGCCATCCGGGTTCAAAAATCTGCAAAAATGATAGCCAGCCAGCAGTTGACTGTTGCAGACTACCATGATTACCCCAAGCATATACTGGCTTAATTTCGTATTGCCAACGGCAATAATTCCCCGTAGCCGGGTCGCTTATTATGCCTTGATTTAAAGTAGCCGTAGCTTGATAACCTTGTTGAACATGGCGTTCAAACTCTTCTGGGAGGAGGTAGAAGCTTTGGGTGGGTAAATCTGTTTTCCCCCAATGGCCTAAGCCTAAAACATCCCGACTAGCCCAAAATTTTTTAACATCAGGAAAAGTCCGGCAAAGATACTCATCTTGTGGCCCCAGAATTTGCGCTGCACCACCACTGTGAGGTTGATTACCAATAGGGTCTTCAATCGAGTACATGAAAGCAAAGGTTTCACCAGAGTCTGGTAAGGTAACCCGATAATACCAGCCTTCAAAAAAGCGGCGGCTACTATCATCCCAGTGATAACCAGAATGGGGTGTTTGGGTGGTGTCGAGGAAATTTCTGGGAATACTAAGCATAGTTTCAATGTGTTGGCTATTTCACAGTATGCGTCTTGAGATTAATCATGCCTATGAAATCCTGGAGTTGAAACCCAATGCATCACCACAGGAAATAAAGCAAGCTTATCGTCGTCTAGCTAAGATTTGGCATCCGGATGGTTTTCTTGAGCCTCAGCAAAAGCTGGAAGCAGAAGAAAAAATTAAAGAAATTAATCAAGCTTATGATAGGTTAAAGTCCGATCAAGAACAGGGGACAAATCAATCTTCTCAATCTCGCCAAACAAAGATTGATACTAACACATCTAATGCCGAAACTTTCTACAAGCGAGGTATAGATAAAGCCCAACAAGGAAAATATAGTGAAGCCATTGAGGAATTTACTCAAGCAATTCGCCTTAATCCTAACTATTACCAAGCTTATAAATATCGTGGGCTAGCTTGCTCAAAATTAGGCTATGAACATCGAGCAAAATCAGATTTTAGAAATGCAGCACAACTGGAACTTAAACAAAAACTAACGCAGAATCATCATGCGTACTCAACCTCAAAACCACCTGAAAATGACTCACAAAGTCCATCTTCGCCTTGGAAATGTATACATACATTGACCCATTTAAATTGGGTTTTTATCACTGAAATCAGTCCAGATGGACAAACTATTGCTAGCGGTGGTAGTGATAATACTATTAGGATTTGGCACCTTAAGACTGGAAAGTTAGTACATACGCTCACTGGTCATAGCAAGTGGGTCAGATGCCTTGCTTATAGCCCAGATAGTCAAACTCTAGTGAGTGGTAGTGATGACGGTACGATGATGATTTGGCAAGTATTTACTGGTAAATTAGTCAGCACTCTCAAAGTACATTCAACTCCTATTTTTTCTGTTGCCATAAGTTCTGATGGGCAAACTCTATTCAGTGGTGGTCAAGATACTGCTATCAAAATTTCACATATAGCTATGGGGCAATTATTGCATGTTATTAAAGGACATTCTGATGTGATTCATGCCCTTACTATATTTCCAAAGCAGCAAATTTTAGCCAGTGGGAGTGCCGATCGTACTATCAAACTATGGAGTTTGAAAAGTAAGAAGCTATTACATACTTTCATTGGGCATTTAAGTTGGGTAACTTGCGTTGCTATCAACCCGGATGAGCAAATTCTTGCAAGTGGCAGCTACGATCAAACTATCAAGTTATGGAATATAAGTACAGGTAAGCTAATTCACACCTTAACAGGTCATCACAGCTATGTTTGGTCTGTTGCTTTCAGCCCTGATGGTGAGTATTTAGCTAGCGGTAGCGCAGACTATACGATAAAGATGTGGCAGGTTAAAACTGGAGAACAAATTTATACTCTGGGTACTCACTCAGACTGGGTTAATTCTGTATCTTTCAGTCTTGATGGCAAAACTCTTGCTAGTGGCAGCCGAGACATGACAATTAAAATTTGGCAGTATGGTGTCTAGTAATAAGTGATCACCAATTGTTCGCTGATGAAAGTAAAAGCGAGTGTTTTTAGAAATCGTTAGCATAGACTTACATGGTTAACTATTTCTGCGGTTTTTTCGATGTCTAACGACAAGCAGCGAGATAATCTACACCTCGATATCAATTATCCTTTTGAAGTTTTGGGGCTAAAACCTGGTGCATCACAAGCGCAGGTGAAGCAAGCTTACCGTCAACTGGTAAAAACTTGGCATCCCGATCGCTTTGGGGATGAAAAGCAGAAACGGGAAGCAGAGGCAAAAATTAAACAAATTAATGCAGCTTATAACCTGATCAAGTCTCAAGGGTTAGCTAGGACTGTTGAACAGCCATCTTCGCCAAAAAAATCTACCCAAGTATCTACTAATAGCTGGAATGCTGAAACCTTCTACAATTTGGGAGTGGAGAATGCCAGTCAAGGGCGATATGAAGAAGCGATCGCAGATTTTACAAGAGCAATTCGCCTTAATCCTCGTTATATTCAAGCATACAAGTACCGTGGACTAGTTTGCTCTCAACTAGGATTTGAATATAGAGCTACCTCAGATCTAAATAAAGCCGCGCAGCTGGAGTTAGATTTGAGAATACCCAAAACCTCTTACAAATCAGAATACGCAAGATGGTCAACCCCATCAACCCAGACATCAAATTCTAGACCGCTAGTAAAAAGATGGTGCCAAAAAATTAAAAGCTTATTCAAGCTCAACTGGTTTTAGAAATAAAATACATATCATTTCAAAAGTTTTACTGCCATATTTACTATATTTCAGCCTCATTCACCTAATATCTGTTATTAAAGCGAGACATTATTTTTATAGAAGGCCAATGCGAATATTTTGTCCTGCATATTTTCGATTTTGGAGTTATCAATATTCTTGCTTTATAAAAAGAGATTAACTTTAAATATTTCATGAATTAGGAAACATATTAGATTAATAACCTGTTAATAAGCTAATAGTTTTCTCAATAGTAACAATATTCCCCCTTTGGATGGAGGAAAAACTCCCTACTAGCGGTAGAGCCAACCCAATGATTACAGAGGTTATTCTGAATCATATCGAAGGTTAAGTAATAAATAAAACACAGTTTCATAAATCAAATTTTTCAAATAAATGAAAAGTTTTGGTGAATGAACAATTTTGTTGGTCAATATTTTCTAGTCGAGGAGTGGAATAAAAGATTATGAATAATCGAAGCGATCGCGAAAGTTATCATAGTGAAAATAGGCAAGAATCCTATACAGATGCTAACGGTGAGACTCGTACTCACGTGCAAAGAACTACGGAAACAGTAAACAATCCAGGTAATCATAATTCCTATGGAACTGGTTATGTTACCGGGCGCAACGCTGAACGCAGATATCAAGAAGCTAATTTAGTAGAGCGTGATAATAGCAATACTGCTAATGGTTTATTGTTGGGTGTCATCTTGGCTTCATTAGTTACCTTAGGTGCTGCTGCACTCTGGTACTTTAACCAGCGTAACAATGAACCAGTGAACAATACTACGCCAGTATTAGTACCTGTACCATCTAGTGCTAGCCCTTCTCCTGCTGCTAGCCAATCTCCTCAACAACGAACCACAATCATTGAAAGAACCAGAGAAGTACCGGTGATTATTCCTCAACAGCCGTCTGCTTCTCCATCTGCGCCTTCACAACCAAATATTAATATTACTGTTCCCTCTCAACGACCTGCTGCGGAAAGAGTCCCTTCTGCATCACCATCTGCATCGCCATCGCCATCGACTCCCAGCGGTCAAAGCCCATCTGGTAACTCTTCTACTCAAGATAACAGCAGCGATACTCTAAACAATTCTCCACTTAACGGAGCAGGTCAGTCAAACACTAACTCTAACGGTTCCTCGTCTTCGGGAGACAGCCAAACTGGTCAGTAGTTATTGGGTGTTGGGTGTCTGGTATTTGGCGCTTGTCCCATTACCGATTACCCATTACCTACCCTCGCTTATTAAGAAAAATTGCCAAAATGTTGCAGTAAATTAACAGCGATCAAGTTTAGTAAATATGTGGTTCAGTAGGGAAAGTAGGTGCTACATTAAGAGCAAGGTACAAAAAGGTTAAAAGTTCACCAAAAACCTTTCAATTAGAGCCTGTGCCTCCTGCTCTAATGTTCTCGCAATCACTGCTCAATTGTCGCATCCGTTGAAAGTGTTTTCGCCTTAATCTCATCGATAAATTGTTTTGGAGGTGATTGAACGCACAGCCAGAAATACCTGCCTAGTTGGATCAAGGATGGACAACTGGTTTCTGGAGAGAGCGATTGCGAAGAGTGTTTACAGTCCACATTAGTTATAGCTATTTCCCTCTGAATTTTAGAATCTTCTCGAAACAATTGCATTTTTCATCAACCGCCCTAAGCTGCTGATATTCTCCCATCGTAGCTTGAGGCGGTTAAATGTATGAGTAAATGAAATGTTTCTGTACTATTCACGGATTAACGTAATTACAGTCACTTCAGGTGGACAAAATAAGCGTCCTGGTCGATAAGTTCCTAAGCCACGATTGATATACAACTGATTATTGCCTACTTTATGGAACCCTTGGGCCCATTCCCAATATCGCACTACTTTTGAGAAGTCTCCGAGGAAAAAAGATACCCAACACCGCAATTTTTTGGGTAGTTTTTTCAACAGCTTTTTATAATGAAATACTAAAGGGCCAATACCTGGTATAGCTATATGTCCTCCGTGGGTGTGACCAGATAGCTGTAAATCTACGCGCCATTGTTGCAATATCTTAGCGGTATCCGGGTTATGGGATAAAACAATGCGGGGTGTGGCGGAGTCTAGTTGATTCATTAATGGTGCTGGTTTAAATTCTCGTGACCAATAATCAGCTAATCCTATCAATGGTAAATCTGTTCCTACAGGATAAGCGATTTCGTTCCACAATACATGAATTCCAATGTTAGTAAATGCATCTGTAACTTCTGCTTTGGAGTGGCTGTAATGGATGTCATGGTTACCAAGTATGGCATAGACACCATAACGACTTTCTAGATATTTAAGTCGTTGTGCCAATTTATGAATTGGGGTAGGATCATCTGTTACATAGTCGCCAGTTAAAACTACTAAATCGGGTTCGGCTTCATTACTCAGTGTGATCGCTTCTTCTAACATTTCATCCGATAATCGCAAACCATCGTAATGAAAATCTGACAATTGTACTAACTTTATGCCTTCTAAAGATACAGGTAAGTCTGTAATCTTAACCGTTAGTTTATCTACTCTTAAATGTCCTGTAAATAACCAGTGCATAACTCAATAGACACTCCTCATAGCAGCGCTTACAGCTTACCAAAAAATAAAATATATCTTAAATTAAGAATTCTTTAGAATGGGTAACTATACTTGATAGTTAAACTGTTGACGGTTAACTGTTGACTGTTGACTATCAATGAATATATAAAGTGATTAGGTAATGAGTATCTGTTTTAGCTTCAATAAACATTGATGTTTGCTTGAGCAAGACTCAATCTATCTAATTAAATTAATAATTTGGTTGGAATTTATTTTCAAATTACTGACTTTTTAACGTGATTATAGTAACTTCTGGAGGACAAAATAAACGTCCAGGGAGATAAGTTCCTAAACCACGATTGACATATAATTGATTTTTCCCTAATTGATGTAAACCCTGTGCCCATTCCCAATGGCGTACTGTATAGTTACTTATTTGTAAATATGGAATCCATTGGCGAAATTTTTTAGGAATTTTTTGCACAAATTTTTTGTAATAAACCAATGCTGGGCCAAATTTAGGAATCACGATTTGACCGCCATGAGTATGACCAGATAATTGCAAATCTACACGCCATGCTTGCAATATTTCTGCTGTATCAGGGTTGTGGGATAAAACAATCCGAGGAATATTGGGATCTAGCTGATTCATTACTGGTATAGGGTTAAATTCTCTTGAGTAACGATCTGCTAACCCTACTAATGGCAATTCTTTTCCTAATGGATAGGCAATTTCATTCCAAAGAACAGGAACGTTAATTTTATTGAAGGCATTTGTAATTTCTGCTCTTGAGTGTTTATGACAGATATCGTGGTTGCCCAGTATGGCATAAATACCAGCGCGACTTTGGAGATTTTTTAGCTGTAGCACTAGTCTATGAATTGGTTCTGAGCTGTTGTTGACGTAGTCTCCAGTCAATAAAACTAAGTCTGGTTGGGCTTGATTGCTAACTGCGATCGCTTGTTCTAGCATTGCTTCCGATAGCCCAAAACCATCGTAATGAAAATCTGACATCTGCACCAGCTTTTTACCTTCTAATGATGCAGGTAAGTCTGCAATCTTAACCGTCAATTTTTCTGTACTTAACGGCCCAGATAGTATCCAGTGCATAGCGCGCTTAATAATTCTAGATATTGGCGCTTATAGCTTAACTAAAAATCCCGCGATCGCCTGTTCAACTAAAACAACTTCTTGAAAAATTCATGAATACTACTATTTTTTTACGTATTTATAAGTAAATAGGTGTTAAAAATTATCATTATGGCAAAGCAGAAGGGAGATGACGAAGCAGGGGAGAAATTTCCATTACCCAATACCCAATACCCTATGCCCCATGCCCCATGCCCTATCCCGCTTTAGCTCTTAAATCGATGACAGATGACTACTCCGTAGCCGTCTTTTACGCAGCCAAGTTTTACGTAATTCTTCTGCACCTAATAAAAGTGGGGGACAGATGAACAGAAATAACCATTGCCACAGTGTCAATGGTGAAGTAGAGAAGATATGCCGCAGAGGGGGGATTTCAATGATGGCGATAATCAACGTCCATTCTGTGGCAATTCCTAGCCAGATGAAAGGATTAGAAAAGAATCCTAATCGCAAAATTGAAGTCCGTTCTGAACGACAAGCAAAAACGTTACCGTCTTGGCAAGCAACAATAATTGCCAAAGTCATAGTAGTAGCTTGAGCGTAAATCAAGGCGATCGCAGGATCGGCGGTGCGTGAGAGAATTGCTGGTGCGATCGCTTGCAATGATGCCAAGTTGTAACCGTAGCTTTGCCAAACCATGAAGAAGCCAGCCATCCCCAAAGCTGCTTCGATTAATCCTAAGAAACAGTAGGCGCGTAAAAGTAAAGAACGATCCAGCAGTGGTTTAGATTTGGCACGAGGCGGCATCTGCATTGTACCTGCTTCAGCACGTTCAGCACCCAGTGCCAGGGCTGGGATGATATCGGTTCCCAAATCCACGATCAGAATTTGCATAATGATCAACGCTGGCGGGATTTTGAGGGTAACCATCAACAGAAATGGCACCAGTTCAGCAACATTCGATGCCAAAATGTAGGTCATAAACTTGCGAATGTTCTGATAGACTGAGCGTCCTTGCTCAACTGCGGCGACAATGGTGGCAAAGTTGTCGTCTGTTAGTACAATGTCAGCGGCTTCTCTGGCGACATCTGTGCCGTTCAATCCCATTGCAATGCCAATATTCGCGGCACGCAGCGCAGGTGCATCGTTTACTCCATCGCCTGTGACTGCTACTACTTCCCCGATATCTTTATAAGCTTGGACTAGGCGTAGTTTGTGTTCTGGCGACATCCGCGCAAACACTAAGCCTTCGCGATATTTAACAATTTGCCGTAGTTGGGCATCGGAGATATGTCCCATGCCTTCGCCAGTAACGACGCGTACCTTATCAGTTACCAAACCAATATTGCGGGCGATCGCTTCCGCAGTCAATCCATAATCGCCGGTTACCATCGTGACTTTGATGCCAGCTTGATGACATTTAGCGATCGCATCGGCTACCTCTTCTCGAGGCGGATCGAACATAGCCACCAAACCAATAAAAATCAGGTTTTGCTCTAAATCCTGGGATTTGAGATCCAGCAATTCTTGGCTACCCCTCCGCGCCGCCAATCCCAAAACGCGAAATCCTTGCCTTGCTAAATCATCATTAGCTTGGACAACATCATCCCAAGCCTCGTGGGTTAATTCCTGTACGGTGCCATTGTGGAGAATGGTATGGCAATGCTTCAAAACTTCTAGAGGGGCACCTTTAGTAAATGCTAAATAGGGCAATTCATCTTGCCATAACTCCGCAGCTTGCCAATTGAGCACCACAGTCATCATCAGACGGCGAGAATCAAAGGGAATCTCGCGTAAGCGTGGTACCTGTTGTTGTAAATTTTCTAAATTCAGTCCCCCTTTGGCGGCGGCTACTAACAAGGCGGCTTCTGTGGGATCGCCAATTTCTTGCCAACGGCTAGGGGCTGTTAGATGAATTAGGCGGGCGTTAGAACAAAGGGCAGAACCGATGAGTAAAAGATTTGCTTTCCAGGCGACGACGGTATCTGATGCTACTCTCACCTTACCAACTGTGGGATCGTAACCTGCACCTGTGACCTCAATCAAAGCCTGGGAACTAGAAGGATGAGACTCCTCGGGTAACCAGAGATAGCGCACCGTCATTTCATTTTTGGTCAGCGTCCCTGTCTTATCGGTGCAAATCACAGTGGTAGCGCTGAGGGTTTCCACAGATGACAGCCGCCGTACTAGGGCATTGCGCCTAGCCATGCGCCGGACACCAATCGCCAAAGATAACGTGACAGTCGGTAATAATCCTTCTGGCACGAGTGCCACAATGATGCCGATCGCAAAAATAAAGCTTTCTTTAACCTCTATCCCCACCAAAAAATACGCCAGCAAGAAAATAATAATTCCCATGCTGACAGCGATCGCAGTGATAATCCGCACAATATAAGCCACCTGGACTTCTAAGGTGCTGGGTTCCCGCTTGACTACTGTTGTTAAATGGGCAACCTGTCCAAATTCCGTTTGGGCACCCGTAGCATAAACCACCGCTACAGCGCGTCCGGCGGCGACAGTGGAACCTGCTAAAACTAAATTGGCGATTTCCGAAGGATTCACCTTTTCTTGCATCGGTTGCTCACCTGGACGTAGCAAAGTTTTACCGCCACGAATCGGTACTGCTTCCCGCAACCTGACTGGGTAAGCATTCCGTGCTACAGGTAGAGATTCCCCTGTCATCACCGACACATCTAAATACAAGTTATCAGCAGATATCAGACGTGCATCAGCAGAAATGCGATCGCCTTCTTCTAGTTGCATCACATCGCCACGCACTAACTCTCGCGCGGGGATTTGCTTCAGTTCGCCATCTCGATACACTTTCACCTGCATCGGCAATACTTTTTTTAAAGCCGATAGCGCTTGTTCTGCTTGAAACTCTTGCCAAAAGCTAAAGATAGCGTTAATCAAGATTACTGCCCAAATTGCCCAGCCGAGTTCCGGTGTCCGCGAAATAAACGCTAAGATACCTGCCACCCAGAGCAGCAAAGCCATGAAATGAGTGAGTTGGTCAGTAAAACGCAGCCATAGAGGACGATGAGCTGGTTCAGGTAACTCATTTGCGCCGAATTGTGCAAATCTTCGTTGAGCTTCATCTGCCGATAAGCCATTGTTAGCGCTCCCTAGCGACTCATAGACCTCTTCAACAGGTAATGCCCAGATAGGTTGATGAGACGATGCCATGATCTTGTTTGGTGTTGGGTTATCAAGAAAGGCAAAACTTAAGTGCCAACTGTCAATTTAATTCGTAATTCGTAATTAATAATTCGTAATTCGTAATTCGTAATTTGTAATTAATTATTTCACGAATAAACTTATGGAATAATTAATTATTGAACAAGGTTGTACAGATAAACGCGAATTTCACGCCCATGCATTAAAAATAAAACTTTACCTGTAGATTTTTGCTCACAATTTTACCTTGATTGCATCATCTAATAAACCCAAGTTCTCTGCTTGCTTAAAAGCTTGTTCTAAAGACATACCTTGTCTGGTAGCTAGATACATTAATACCATTGCAATGGCGCGCACGGAGCTATCACAATGAATTAAAGTAGGTTTAGGTAGCTCGGAAATAGTTTTAAATACTTGGGTTGTAATTGAAGGATTAATTTCTGTAATTTTTATTGGCAGATTAGCGTAATGTAATCCTAGCAACTGCGTATAAAACTGCTCGCTGCTTTGGAAACCTATTTCGTCAGGCGATCGCAAATTTAGTACAGACTTATAGCCCTCATCAGCAAGTTTTTTCAATTCTTCTGAGTTAATTTGTCCGGCAATAGTTAATTCGTTGTTAATTTTTCTGATTGTATCCATCCCTCCCTCCTCCCAAGCAGTGAATAATGAATTAAAGAAATGAGATATTAAGTCTGGTAAATTGCCCTAAATTATTGAATGAAATCACCACACAAAAACGTTACTTACTTTGCCCTGTGCTTTAGCTTTCTAGGGTAGAATACAGGTCGTTTTCGTGTAGTAAATTTCACAGACATAAATTTTATCCTTTAATCCATTTCACCAAGGAATTAAAAATGTTTTTGTTCAGGAGGATCGCCTTCGTATGGTTGTACTCCTGTGGCTGGGTAATTATCTTTATTTGGTGTAAAAGCGCTAGCGGCTCCAGTATAGATATAGCGAATCACTTTTTGTGGAACTTCGACAATTGCCTGTAAGATTTGCCCAATTTTATTTGTAGTAGACATAATTTTTTCTCCAGAGTATACAAAAGTTATTTAACTAAAAGAATGAAATTGAAAGTATTGATCATCAAAAACAGAAATTATTGGTTAATCTAAACTTGATATGTTTAAAATACTTTCATTTTTCATGCTTTATTCTTCAATAGAAAAATCTTCAGTGAATTCTTTTCGAGTTAGAGGTGATTTTAAAGTTATACCTTCACCACCAAGGGGATAATTTTCATTCAGTAATTTTCCATCTACTGAGATAAAAACCTTAGCATTTGGCTCGAGACTGCTAGCTGTGTATAACACTTGAGCAACTCGATAAACCATTGAACTTGTCCCACCTCCAGAGGCAAATTCACCTGACAGGTTGACATAAATTCCTGTAGGGGTAATTTGCAATCCTAATAACTTAGTACCTGCGGGAATTGTAGTACTCAAATTATTAGTTTGAGTACTGTTAAGCATATTATCCAGTGCTGCTTTTAATGCCACTTCTTTAGAAGCTTTATCTTGAACAGTAACCAACTGCGGTACTAAAATCATTTTTGTTCCCTCAACTTTTAACCAATAAGTTTGAGGTTGTAATTGTATGGCAGATGGTTGAGATTTTGGCGCTAATTTTACCGCTGGTTTATGAACAGTTACTTGTTCCTGTGGTGGAGAAACTACACTTTTTGGAACTTGTGAAACCGAGGAATTATCTAATTGGGAAGAATGATTGGGTAAATTGGCATTAGGTTTTGTAGTTTGCCAAGCCCACAAAGCACTTCCTCCCACTACCATCAGCAGGAGTAGCATAAAACCAATTAGGTATTCATGATGAATAGAATGATCATGTTGGTTTTTCATAGCCATCTCCTGCAAACTGTATTGATTTAAAGAATTTTTGCAATAGTAATCCTCCAGTTACGCTTTTATTCAAAATATATGTGTTTCACATTTTTAATTTTGAATTTCCGCCTCTGGCGTAGCTCAAGGATTTATATAATCTCGGCTTTACTATCAAGTTAAAGCAAGAATTTGAGGAACTTGTGAGGATTGGGGATCGGGGGTTGGGGATTAGGGACTGGCTCGAATAGCACTAAGAAAAGCTATAAGCTTTAGTGCATGAGCATTACAGACATTTATGTTATTAAAGCAGTGAACGGTCAGGCGATCGCTGTATGACAGTAGGTGTTGTAGAACGGATGCGGGAATTGTGCAAAAATTTCTTGTAAGTAGAAAAGCTTACTTGTTCCAATACTTGTCGGTTAAGGGCAAAAGGGGAAGGGGAAAAGGGCAATAAAAAAGCTTTAACCCTTACCCTTTCTCCTTTTCCCCAAACCAAATTAAGAGTTGAAAATCCTTAACCGAGCAGTATTGTTACTTGTTCATGAAATACTTTCTTTGATACAAGTAAGCCAATAGCATAACTACTACTGTGACAAATCGTGTGACAATCCTCAAGGATAAATTTAATTCATCTCTGGGACTAACTTTTAAAGAATTGTTACCATCTTCGGCAATTGAGCAAGCCATCTGCGAGCTAAAAATTAAATATAAGAAGCGGTTATTTGACCCATACATCGTTATTCCTGGCTTTCGTACTCAAAGAGTTAGTTTAATTAATACTCTCTTAGATAAATAGATTTATTCTACTCTCGAAATTGTTGGAATTTATGGTAAACGTTGGGATGTTTAACTAGATTTAAGACATCTAAAAACTACCTTGGGTATGGATGTTCTACGATGTAAAACACCTTCAATGGAACGCATTGAAATTGATGTTTAAGCTGTTACGCATTTAAATTGTGTATTTCGCACTCAGGTTGTCAAAAGTCAAGAGTCCAAAGTCCAAGCTAGCCTTTGACCCTGGACTATTGACCCTTGACATTCCTAACACCAGAATATTTGATTTAGGTGCGTATCAGCTTATTTACTTGCTTACAATTTACTTCGTAGTTTGATGTGGGATGCCGGGACTACTTATACTACCCCTCCAAATCGCCTATCAGTACAAGGCACTCTTCACCATTTAATTAATTTTATTCCCAAATTATTAGCAGCAACTTCAACAAAATGCCTTCGCATTTATCGCACTTTACTGAAAGTTATTGCTCACAAGGCCGTTCCAGAACGCCCAGGTCGTAGTGAACCACGAGTCCGTAAACGTCGCCCCAAAATTTACGCCTTGATGACCAAACCCCGCCAAGAATTACGACAACAGTTGCAAAGTGCTTCAACCACAAGCTTTTCGGCTTTTCTTAGTGCCATTCGACCAATGACCAATGACCAATGACAAAAGACAGCCTTTGCAAGTTATCTTTAAATGCACCGCCCTACTGACTTTAATTCAGTGCTTCTTGATAAATGATTTCTTGGAACTGAATCATATCTTTTTGCGGATCGGCAAGGCTAACTTTCACTAATAACTGTTCGCCTAAATTTACTGAACGGCGGAAAGACATTGGCAATTGTAAACCCAAATCCTCTAACAGAATTAGTGCTAAATTGCTGTCTTCTCGCAGCCACATCAAGACAGTTACCTGCCAAACTTGATCTGGATAACGGCGTAAATACTCTAAAGCGTAATATCTATTAGTTTGCCGTTCTACCATTGTCACTTCTTGAGTGATACTGGTGACGGTCATCATCACTTCTTTAAGCTGTTCGGCGGAGAAGGGTAAAACTTCACCACGCAAATGGGCTTTAAGTTGAAAGTGAGTCAGCAAATCGCTGTAGCGACGAATTGGAGAAGTCGCTTGAGTATAGGTATCCAAACCCAAACCAGCATGGCGCACTGGGGTAATGCTCATTTCGCTTTTGGGCATACAGCGACGCATGGCACAGGCGCGGACAAATCCGGCTGGTAACTGGAGTAATTCCTGTTCTGGGGGCAATTCTGGCTGTGGCTGACCGCGAAAAGGTAAGGGTATCTGATGAGTTTTACCGTAGCGTGCTGCGACTTCACCAGCTAAAATCATCATTTCAGCTACGAGTTGCCGTGATGAGGAATCATCTAAAATATCAATGCTGATCTCGTCGCCTTTAACTTTGATCATCGCCTCTGGCATGTTGATGCTAATTGCACCTTGGGCATAACGCCAATTTTTGCGTCGCTTCGCCCACATAGCGATCGCGGCAATTTCTGGTTCTGCTTGTACGCCTAATTCCAGCATCTCATCTACATCTTCGTAGGTGAGGCGGTAAGTTGGCTTAATTAAGCTGGGATGAATGCTAAAATCTTCTACTTGCCCAGTTGCATCTAAAATAATTCCAAAACTCAGGGCACAACACACCTTACCCTGTACCAGACTCATAGGCCCGGTTGCCAAAACTTCAGGGAACATGGGAATCATCCCTGTAGGCAAATAAACTGTGCTTCCCCGCTTCCTCGCTTCTAGGTCTAATTCATCTTCTGGCACCAATAAACGGGTGGGATCAGCAATATGTACCCATAGACGTTCTCGTCCGTCAGCTAGTGATTCCCAACTTAGACCATCGTCAATTTCTGTAGTACTTTCATCATCAATTGTGTAGACCTTTAGGTGAGTCAAATCTAGGCGATTTGTATCTAGATCGGACGGTGGAGAATCCATACGCTGCTGCGCCACTTCTAATACCTTGCTTGGAAACTGAACTGGAATGGATGAACGACGCAAGAACAAGTTTTCGTTGGGACTCCACCAACCCAAATCTACCAAAAGTTGTAATGCACCTTGGGGAGTTGCGGCTCGTCCCAGCATAGTCATGGTTTCTAATACTGGTGCTGGTGGCGGATAAGCCCGAGACAGGGAATCATAATTTACTCCCATCCGCACTACATCAGCTAGTAGGGCCGCGTATTTTTCGATTGCTTCTAAGCGCTGGCGATCGTGACGTTGCCATTCTACAGTTTCACCTGCCAGGGCTTGTTCAACGCGCACCAAAAATTCCTGCTGTCCTTTAGCTTTGAGGGCTTCTACTTCTAGCTGGTGTTTGCGTTCTGCTACCTGAGTGGTTGTCCGCGGTTCATAAGCATCGCCTTTTTGCTTGAAATAAAGTTTGTCTTCTGACAACAAGCAATGGGCGGCGTAACAAAGCGGTGCGTCTGTTTGAGAAAACAGCAGATTCGCCATTTGCACTGGAGTAACTGTTTCTCCATCCTCAACCAATAATTCCCAGGCAACTTCCAAGCTAGATGGGTCGAGATACGGCTTGACCTGCTCTAAAAAGCTGCTAATCTCAGACGACTTGAAGGTTTGTCCGATAACAGTATAAGTAATTTGTCTAGGCGCGAGGCTGTGGGATTGACCGCGTTCATCTACCACAAACCAGCGGGTCTTTCCATCTGGGCGGTCTACAACTCCCAGACGGCGATCGCCTTGAACCCTAAATTCAACTAGCGTCCCCTTCTCCACAACTCTCGCAATTAATTTGGTGTACGAATAAATTTTAGATTTTGGATTAAATATTAACTACTAAATCCAAAATCTGCTAATTTTTTTATGATTGTAGAACACGATTCTACACTGACTTACTGAAATTTTAGATTTTGGACTAAAAAAATTTGCAGCTACATATACTATCAACGCAGCTGCTTGAGATCATCCAGAACCTAAAATTCTCGTTTCCAATGGGAATTAGCCTTCCGCATTGATAAACGGCAACAATGCCACAATGCGGGCACGTTTAATTGCCAATGTTAAGTCCCGCTGTTGCTGAGATGTCAGCCCAGTAATCCGCCGTGGCAGGATTTTACCGCGCTCTGTGACAAACTTCCGCAACAAATCAACATCTTTATAATCTATTGGTTCTCCCGGCTTGATCGGAGACAGACGACGACGGTAGTAACTCATTTTTACTTAATTTCCTTGTGGACTGTGTGTGTGTTGCAATGAGAACAGAACTTTTTCAGTTCTAATCGGTTGGTGGTGTTACGCCGATTTTTCGTGGTGGTATACCGGGAAACACCAGGAGTACGCTTGTTAGCGTTAGTGCGACATTCGGTACATTCTAGTGTCACTATTATGCGGACACCTTTACTCTTAGCCATAATCTTTCAAACCGTAAAGCCTGGAGAGAATTAACACAAATGACTATCTTCTCACATTCCGCCGTAAATTTTCAACTAATCGCTTGACTTTTATATCTAGCGAATAGCCACGACGCGACGAAACTATGATAGTTCCTGAATAGCGGTCATGCAACGCTTGACGCAACTGGGTATCATTAAAGGCTACACCACAGTCAATCGCCAGAGGAATTACTAGCAGTATAGCAGTGGGGTTAGCGCTAATATTGCCTAAGGCAATTGACACACAAATAGCACCCACACCAGTTATCGCCTCTCGCTTTAGCAATGCTAGCAGAGTCGGAATTCTGCCTACAACCTCTCCCTCTTCGACTTCCAGAATTTTGAGGTCAAAAGCCCAACGCCCTAAACTTTGTCCCTGATTGTTATATACAACTAGTACCCGCAAAATTAGCCAAGCGATCGCAAACACAAAAATTTGCACCACCTGAATTCCTAAATTGCTGTTTCCCAAAAAGGAACTGATTAACCAGATAACAAGGAAATCTAATCCCAATGCCATACCGCGCCGCCCAAGTTCAGCCTTGGGATAATGTTTTTGGGTTACTCGTTCGATAGTCATAAATAGTTTGGGGAAGGGGGAATGGGGAATGGGGAATGGCTGTTTATACGAACAGGATTTTTATTTAGGGGTTAAGGAATTAATTATTGCCACTATGTTTAATAGTAGATTGAAGGTTTAGGAAAAATGTTGGACAAAAAGTCACACCTTTAACCTTTGAGTACAGATGCGATTAACCGTGTCACTCCAACTTTTGATGTTTAACAATTTCTCACACTAGGCGATCGCTTATGCTCTCAGTCAGCGATACAGAAGCAGTTATTTTAAATTTAGTCCAACCTCTGGATGCTCAGGGTAATACAGAAAATGTTGATTTATTAGCAGCAGCAGGACGCATTCTCTCTATACCTGTCACTAGTCAGCTGGATTTTCCCCATTGGGATAATTCGGCTATGGATGGTTATGCGGTGCGCTATGAAGATGTACAGCACTCTAGCGCCGAACAGCCAGTAGTTTTGCAGATTGTTGAGGAAATCCCGGCAGGTTATCAGCCCCAGTCTACAATTTTACAGGGTCAGGCAGCCCGGATTTTTACAGGTGCAGTTATGCCCCAAGGTGCGAATACTGTCGTTATGCAGGAGATGACAAGCCGCCAAGACAACCGAGTTCAGATCCTCACTGCACCAAAACCCCAAGAATTTGTTAGACACAAAGGTGAGTTTTACCAAGCTGGGACTCAGTTACTACCAGCTGGAATTCTCTTAAATCCAGCAGAAATTGCTGTGTTAGCAGCAGCCCAGTGCGATCAAGTCAGTGTTTACCGCCGTCCGCGTGTGGCAATTTTTTCCACAGGTGATGAACTAGTCACCATCGAACAACCCCTAGGCGCAGGACAAATAGTTGATTCTAACGCCTATGCACTCGCAGCTTTAGTTAAGCAAGCTGGGGCAGAAGCGTTAATGTTAGGTATTGTTAAGGACGATCCTATAGCGCTTGAGGAAACCATAGCCTACGCCATCGCTAATGCTGATATGGTCATCTCTTCCGGTGGGGTTTCGGTAGGAGATTATGACTATGTTGACAAAATTCTAGAGTCACTAGGAGCAGAAATTCACATTCGTGCTGTAGCCATGAGGCCGGGTAAACCACTAACTGTAGCTAGCTTCTCAACAAATTCCGCGCTGTACTTTGGGTTACCAGGAAACCCAGCGGCGGTGTTGGTAACTTTTTTGCGGTTTGTCCAGCCAGCTATTAAAAAACTTTCAGGGCTAAGTGAAGGTTGGCAAGTAAAATTTGTGAAAGTGCGATCGCATCAAGAACTGCGATCGGATGGTAAGCGTGAAACTTATATCTGGGGAAAATTACAGTTAATTGATGGAGTTTACGAATTTCACAAAGCTGGTGGTAGCCACAGTTCCGGAAATTTAATTAATTTAGCTCAAACCAATGCTCTAGCCCTTCTCCCTGTAGGTACAACCTTAATTCCTCCAGGCGAAGAAGTATTGGTTTTGCCTACTTTATAGGGGCTGGGGACTGGGGATGAGGGAGATGAGGGGGATGAGGGGGATGAGGGAGATGAGGGAGATGAGGGGACAAATGACAAATAACAAATAACAAATAACAAATAACAAATGACAAATAACAAATGACAAATAACAAATGACAAACAACAAATCACTTTTGACTAATAGGAATTTCAATTTGAAACTCAGATCCTTCTCCCAGTTCTGATATGCATCTGAGATATCCTTTATGTTTTTCAACGACAATTTGATAACTCACTGCTAATCCTAAACCAGTACCTTCCCCTACCTGTTTAGTAGTAAAAAAGGGGTCAAAGATTTTAGATTTTATATCTTCAGGAATTCCTATACCATTATCTTTGATACTGATTCTTACCCAATCTTTCTCGACAATTTGAGTACGAATATTAATAATATTACTAGCAATTTTATCTCTATCAATCGAACATCTTTGACTTTGGCTTTCTAACGCATCGATAGAATTCATTAAAATATTCATAAATACCTGGTTCAGTTGCCCAACATAGCATTCTATTACTGGCAAGTTACCATATTCTTTGATGATTTCAATTTCTGTAAATTCAGGCTTGCTTTTCAGGCGATGTTGCAAAATCAACAAAGTACTCTCAATTCCTTCATGAATATTTACTGATTTCATTTCAGCCTCATCCAGCCTAGAGAAGTTTCTTAAACTTAATACAATCTCTCGGATACGCTGGGCACCTACTTTCATGGAATCCGCAATTTTTGGTAAATCATCAGAGATATAATCTAAATCAATATCTTCGGTTAATTTAATTATTGCTGGCTCTATTTGCGGATAGCGTTGCTGGTAAAGCTTAATTAATGACAATAAATCATTTGTGTAGTTATTAATATAAGAGATGTTGGCATAAATAAAGTTTACAGGGTTATTAATTTCATGAGCAACACCCGCTACCATTTGACCAAGCGCAGACATCTTTTCTGTTTGAATGAGGTGAGATTGGGTCTGCTTTAATGAATTTAAAGCTTGCGTCAATTCTTGAGTTCGTTCATCTACCCTAGTTTCTAAAGTCTCACGTGATAACTCTAGTTCATGGGTGTATTGAGCTAGGCGTTGAATTAAACTATTGAGCGAGCTAGCTAAGACTCCTATCTCATCTTTTGTAGTTACAGGAGCTAATAGATTAAAGTTTAATTCTTCAGTTGTTTGCCGTGCAACATTAGTGACAGCTAGGATAGGAGCAGTTAATAGATAACTTGTATAGTGGGCAACAATACCAGCTAGTATTATTGATAGTAAAATGCTGGTTGCAACAATTTTAAATCGAATCGTTTCCGCATCAATTAGCGCTGTTTCAGCTTGTTTCTCATCTTGATACGAGGCATTAATAACGTGATTTAAATCATCATCAATTAAATCAAAATCTAAAGCTATGCGACTACTAGAAAACTCAACTAAAACTTCTTGTAACGGTTCAATCTCTTCTGGTTTAAAACTAGAGTTAGCCGGAATTTCTTGCATCAGCTTTTGTACTTGGCGGATATATTCTTGTTTTATCCTTGAGTGAGTTTTAAGAAAATTAGGTATACCTTCACGATGCTTCTCATGCTGATAACTTTCGCTACTTACATGATTCTCTACTTCAGACCATAGCTGTTTCAGTTCAATTGTATACTGAGAAAAATCAGCGTATTGATGCTGCAAAAATTCTCGTTTATGGGTAATTAAAGCAATAACTTGTTGTTGACTAGTCCTTGTTTGTAAGACAGCAGTTTGCAAGCGATGGAGTAACCGAAGTTCATACTGAGCATCATCTTTCTGCTGCCTAGCTGGTTTTTGGTAAAAATCTCCAACTATCAACCCACAAACTGTACCTAAAACAGCAATACTAAGGCTAAGAATATAGCCATAACGAATTTTTTGCCCAATCGTAAAATTATGAATTATTTTTAATAGCAAACTTTCATCTATTTGAATAAAAGCATCAAATAACTTTTTGCAGGTTTGAGTTTTTTGCATATTAAAAATTTAAAGCAAATTATCAGCCAATCATTAATATATAACCAAAATATTGTTAGCAATATCCTAGAAAATTGTGCAGATGATTTTACTTGATAAAGGCTAAATTTATTAGCTAATATATTCAATCTACAATTGACAATATTAGCTAATAATCCAAACTTTGTTGTATATTAATATTTTTTATTATTAAAAATAAACTAACTAGGGTCAAGCAATCTCTAGAAAACTTCACTATGCTAAGAGCAAGTCTTCATTCAAATAGATACAATTCAAATATTAAATTTTAATCTTTGCAGGTATGCCTATAATTGACTTCCGAAATATTACTGATTTTTTGACTTTTCTTGATATATGCTTGTAGGTAGAAAAGAATGAAGAAAAAAGAAAAGTGGAGAAAAATTGTTCAAACATCAAATTAGGATTTTTAAATTTCTCACCCTCTACTGCAGCACTTAAAAATTAATAATGTGTAGTTCGTAATTGATAATTCGTATGCAAAATAATAGAGTGAGGGCATGAATATAGGAAAAAATAATTATAATTTATATTTAAAATTGACAAATTTAGGTTAGCTATGAAAATTTTGCGGGATAATTCCCAATTTAAGGTTTTAGGAACATACAGTATTTTAGGTGCGATCGCACTCCTAACTCTGTTCCCATTGCTGTGGCTCATTAGTACAGCTTTAAAATCTCCTACAGAAAACATTTTGCAGTCGCCGCCACAGTTATTACCCAGCCAACCTACGCTGGATAATTTTGCTAGCGTCTGGAATTCTCTGCCTTTTGCCCAGTATCTCTACAACAGCACGCTGGTGGCATTGTTGACTGTGGGTTTAAATCTGCTCTTTTGCGCCTTAGCAGCCTATCCCTTAGCAAGGCTATCATTTCCAGGGCGAGATTGGATTTTTATCGCCATTGTTTCCACGATTATGATTCCCTTCCAAATCGTGATGATTCCCTTATATATTTTGACTGTCCAAATAGGTTTGAGAAATACTTATTTAGGTATGATTTTTCCCAGTTTAGCTTCTGCCTTCGGCATTTTTCTGTTGCGACAAGCTTTTATGAGCGTTCCTAAAGAAATAGAAGAAGCTGCCCGTATGGATGGCAGCTCCGAGTTAGGTTTATGGTGGTATGTAATGTTGCCGGCAATTCGCCCAGCACTTGCAACCCTGGCTATTTTTGTCTTTATCGGTTCTTGGAGTGATTTTTTGTGGCCGTTAATTGTCATCCAAGACGAAAACTTATACACTCTTCCCCTGGGCGTTGCAAAGCTTGCAGGTACATTTTCTCTTGACTGGCGGTTGGTAGCTGCTGGTTCGGTAATTTCCATTGCCCCTGTTTTGGTACTATTTATCTTCTTGCAACGCTATATCGTACCTACAGAAACTGGTAGTGGTGTGAAAGGTTAAACAATTCAAAATTCAATATTATAAATTACCAAAAATTTTGGAGTATACATTCATAATGTTGAATTCTGTCTCATGGCGAGATAGGCACACCCTGACTAGCAAGAGTGGCTATAAGTTAATATGCACCTGTCTTTAACAAGACTACCCTGATAGTTTTCAAAATAAGGCTGAGGTCGTAAGTAACAGACCACTTACGTTGATAGTCGATATCCATGCTGACTACTTTTTCAAAATCGGTAATGCTAGAACGACCGTTAGCTTGCCATTCTCCGGTAATACCTGGTTTAACTTGCAGTCTTTCCCAGTGATGAGGTTCGTAGTTGATTACTTCATCAGGAGTAGGTGGACGAGTACCAACTAGGCTCATGTCTCCCAGCAGGACGTTCCAAAACTGAGGTAATTCATCTAAGCTGGTGCGACGTAAAAATTTACCCACACGAGTAATGCGTGGATCGTCTACAGCTTTAAAAATGTGACCTTGAGCTTGGTTTTTTACCAAATGCTTGAGTTTGTCAGCGTTGACAACCATCGAGCGAAACTTCCATATACGGAAGGGTTTACCTTGAAGGCCACAACGAATTTGTGAATAAAATATCGGGCCTGGATCATCAACAATAGTAACAATCGCTACTGGAATTGCCACTATTGCTGTGATAATAAGTCCGATGATCGCACCGAAAATATCAATCAATCTTTTTGCTGTGCTGCTGATAGAGGGGTGTAAAGACTGTGGTGATAGATTTACGGAATCAATCTGATTCCATAATGCTAAATTCTCCACAGTACAACCTTTTGCATCAGTAGTAAAAGTAGACATGGACATAGTTTGCCTGCGGTTGTTACTGGACTGTACCGTTTCACTTATGTTCAGTTGCTACTGAGTTTGTACTGAGTGCTAATATAGACAATTTTTTCATCTATCATAGAAATATCAAGCTGAGCTTTACACAATCTTTCAATTGCACAGCATAATTATAAATTTTCAGTATATTCTCGTAAAAGAAAAAAAAACGTGGTATGGCATAGTAGATTTTCGTAGGTAGGGGGATGGGTAATAGGTCATTGGTAATTGGTAATGGGTAATAGGTGTTTGTTATTTCTCCTTTTCTCCTTTTCCCCTTGTCCCCTTTTCCCCAGTCCCCAGTCCCCAGTCCCCAGTCCCCTTCTCCCTAAACCTCTAAGGCAAAATTAACGGTATATGGTTCCTCTAGGGATTGCTGAGTACTGGCTTTGATTGCATCAAGATAGCGACGCAAATACGAAAGTTGTTGTGAATTGGGTCGATAGGTGAGATTACCTTGTTTTTCAAACAGCGGCGCAGATGCGATCGCATGATAGTCTGGGTTATCCTGAGAACTTTGGGTAAGCCATGCGGAATCTGGAGCGGTGGGTATTAATCCTGCGGGTAATTCCCCTTCTAAGAAGGCTAACAGGCGTTGCTGACAAGTTCTGGTATTAATGCCACGACCCTCAAATAACTGGATGATTTCGCTAAAAGACAAGGATCTATCTGGTAACAGTCGCAGCAATTCAGTAAACAGGAAATAATCGGTATATTGTTGTCTGGGGATGTCTAAAACCTGGGGATGAAGGGGTAACATCGCTAAACCATAGGCAACTCGACTACAATTAGGCGCACCATTATCACCGAGATAAGAATCTTGAATAATCTTGGCGTTGGGGAGTTTTTGCTTTAGCCAACGGTTTACAGTCGCGATGGAAGTGACACCACCTGTTAAGATAGCTTGGTTAATGGCTTCTGTGGGTATACCACGTGCTACCAGCAACTTATTAAGTTCGCGATTCAATCGACGCACAAAGGGAACTAATACTTGGCTTTCCAAATCTCGCCTTTGTAAAATCCATCGCTGATCGGCTAAGTCTAGAGTGAAAGATTCTTGGTGTTGTAATATTAACTTCAGGGCTAATGCAGCATCCAGTACAGCCTGTCCTAACAGCGAACTTTCTAGACGCTGCTGGAGGCGAATCCGCGCGATAATATCTGGTTCGCCAACTCTTGGTAGTTCTAAATCTTCTAAACCCAAACTTTGCCAATGCATCTGGTCTAATCCAGGAATATTTGATTGCCAGAGTCCAGGCTGGCTGCTAATTTGACTATCACCTGTAATTTCATCTCTTGATTGCCGAGATTTTGGTGGTACAAGCAGCTGACAAATAATATCTTGCTCGATACCCTTGCCTGCATAAGCAAAGCTATGGAGCATAAAATCATTATGGGCAAACTGGGATAAATTTTCTGGCAAATCAACTAATGCCATTTCTGTGGCGGTAGCACCAATATTAATGGCTAGGGTATCGCCTATGAGTGGTTGATCGCTAATTTGTACAGGACGTAAACCTTGGCTTTGGCTTAACTGTACAGCTTCACCGTTACCAGCATCAAGTAAGCTCAAAAGACTAGCGATCGCTTCCTCAATGAAAAATACTTGCTGTGGATGTTTGACTAATTTGCTATTGAGTAATGCTTCGCGCAAATTAAAGCGATATTGTTCTGACCAACTAGACGGGCAGGTACAGACTACACCTGCAATATTATTGATAATGTTGCGGAAATTTGGCTCTTTTAAACCTACAGCTGCCGCAGTTAAACCTTGAGTAGTACTTTGGCGATCGGACTTGAGAGTTAACAGTAATTTAGCAAGCGATCGCACAACCCAAACTAAAGGACCTGCAGAAAATTCATTAAATTGCAGCACAGGTTCCCATTTTTGCCTAGCACTTTTGTAGGGAATAGCTACTTGTAAATAGGGTTTTAACTGTGCGGAATAAAGAGTATTTTTTAATTTTGAATCTGGCTTTGGTGGTGCGGGAGTACTAGCTAAGTTGTCAGATAATTTTTCTGGGGCGACAGATGCAGGTGCAGTTTGCTCGTTCGCTTCTTTGCTTTGTGTCTCACCCTGTGGTGCAGAAGCCGTAGGTAGATAAACTTCTGCTGGTAAACGAAACGACTGTTGGAAAGAACTACCGCCCGCTGGATTTTCTGCTGACCAGTAAATAGGATATACAACGCAAGTAGAGCGATTCAAAAGTGCGGCGGAAATACCCGTTGTGCCAAAATCAATTCCTAGATACCAGTTCGACTCTGGAGTATTTTGAGGTGCTGGTTTTGGCTGATTTAGGCTGGGCGCACCAGACAGCGAAGGATCGGCAGTGGCTGTTGTCTCTTCCTTTTTTTTTTCAATTATGGGGCTAAAGTCTAACTCAGCTTCTGGCTGTGGGAAAGAAGTCGGTGTCAGTTGGGGCGCTTCTGTATTATTAAAAGTATTTGGAGAGAGATTCTCTGCTGGTTCCTCAGTAACAGTTTCTTTGGCTGTCTTTTGTTGATGTCCTTGATTGGTTCGATTCACCCAGCTGGTAATTAGCGGTGACTGAGAATTCAGCAGCCCATCAAAGTTAGCCAAATCTTGATCCAAGAGCTGTAACTGCTCATCATCCAAGGAAATATCTGGCATGGTAGCCGCTGTTTCTAGGGAGAGCAAATTTTCTCGTGGTGAAGCTGGAATATAGTTATCTAACGAGTTCTCTTGTTGTTCATCTTGCGCCTCTACTTCCTTCCCTTGGCTAGGAGTAATGACTGTTGAAGTTGAGACATCTTCTAGGGTAGATGAAACTGCAAGTACTTCTGGTTCATCACCTAAATCAACTAATAAATCTGTCAGGGCTGTAATGGTATCCGTATTAGCTTGATTAGCTTTAACCTCGCTGGTGGTTGTTACTGCAGGGGCTGGTGGTGTTGTGGCTGGAATTTCGTCAAAAAATAATGTTTCCCATTCTTGTGAAAATAAATCTGTGGGTGGTGGAGGTAAATTTTCTATTGGGGGTAAAGTATCCTGAATTGGTTCTGCAACAGTAATGTCTATTTGCTCTAACTCCACATTATTTGCTGTAGAGATAACATCTACCGATTCGACAGGTTCTGTAGGTAATACTGATGGTAAAACAGTTTCTGGTGGAGATAGCTCATTAGCAACAACTTGGTTTGGGACTATTTCCTCAACAGGCTGAGTCTCATTTTTCTTGCCGAACAAACTGGCATAAAGTTTATCTACTTCATCTGCTGGAGAACTATCTGACTGTAATGTAGTTGGCGTTGCAGCATCAGGAGTCTCGAAAGATGAGGATGCATCTGCAATCAGTTGCAACAGCATTGCATCCAAGTCTTCTGGAGGTGCAGGATTTTCTGGTTGTGCTGGTAAATTGACTAATGGTTGATTGACTAATTCAACTTGAGTATCATCCGGCTCTATGGGTGATGGTGGAATTACTTCTTCCCTAGGTACTGATAAGGATGCTTGCTGTTGAGGAAATTCTTGTAAATACTGTGTCAAATTATTAACAAAGCTGACTATCACTTGTTCCCCTTGCAACCCTTGAGCGTGCATCCTGGTAAGGGCTTGCGATAGGGACTCATGGTAAGTCCGAATATTGCGCTGTAATGCCTCAAAGACAATATTTAATGTGCCATCTAACGACAGTAAGCGTTGATCGAATTCCTTGCCTAGCCTAGTTAACTGCTCTACTGGCTCGGAAGATTGTAACAAAGGTTGAGGTGTCGTTCCTACAGCGTCAGGAGTGGTGTTACTAGAAGAATTTGCCAAACTCTGCGCCAAATTTGAGGTTAAAGCTGGCATGAGGCGGCTGCCAAGCACCTCTACAAATTCCTTAATGATTTGTTCTTGGTTTGCTAACTGCTGGGTTAGAGAATAGTTATGTAGTCGCCTTTGCTCTAGTTGCCTAATTTCCTGCACCAGCGTTGCTCTTTCTTGTAACAACGTTGCCAATTCTGCTTGCAACGGCTGAAGCAAAGCTTTAATTTCACTATTTAAGTTTTGGCTCTGTTCCTCATGGGACTGCTGGGTTTGGCTTAAAGATTGCTGACTATTTTGATCGACAAATTTTGCTAACAAAGGCGATCGCGGTTTCTGTTGGGAGGGTTGGTTTTGAGTATCATTCGCCAAAACCTCACTTTCTCCCAGTTTCACAAGAAAATCGCGAACTCGGTCTAAAACCTCTTTTGGCTCCTGCGCCTGACTAGACAGGAGTTTAGACAGGCGCTTACCATTACTGGCAAGTAAATTGTCAATATCTGCAATTAGTCTTTGAATTTCATCTGCGCGAGAAGTCACTGTATATACCTTAGGTAGAACTTTCTGTCAATTGTTAAGCAAATTAATTTACAATTATTGAAGCTACGTGGGTTAGCTTTACGCCACTCTCCCGATCGCACTTCTAAGTGCAATTATGTTTATGTTATAGATTATGGGAATTTAGGCTATCGTCAATAGACCTTGGGCATAAATTGGGATTGGCAATGGGGAATTGGGCATTGGGCATTGGGCATTGGGCATGGTAAGAGGTAATTGGTAATTTCTCCTTGTCTCCTTGTCTCCTTGTCCCCCCACTCTACGGGTTCGCCGTTAGGCGTTCTCGCAGAGTAGCCTCTACGCGTCTACATATCCTCAATCCCTAGTCCCCAGTCCCTAGTCCCCAATCCCTAGTCCCCAATCCCCAATCCGTTAAGTTAAGAGTCTAAGGTTAGCAAAAATTAACTACCTTGAGTATCATTAATGTGTCTACTGAGGTTGGGAAGTTAAGAGTTGGCGATCGCATTGACCCCTAAAGAATAACTTTAGGAGCCGTTTCTACACTCCCTGAGGTTTTTAGATACTAAAAAAACAACTCTTGGGACGCTTTCTTGTGTAACATAGTTTAGTTTTATTTTTGTAAAGTGCTGTGTTCTGATCGCTTAGGCTTAAGATAGCACTGTCGTTTGTTGTGTATCCAACAGCTTTATTTAATAAATATGTAATTCAGATGTTGTAATGGAAGACCGATTTAGCCTGCAAACACCTGCCAATCCCTGGATGCTCTCGACTCCCTTTTTTCAAGGGCTACCAGAATTGGTTGTGGAAACAGCCCTCACTCATTTTGTGACCCGTACTCATCCACCCAATCAAGTGATTCTACTGGAAAATGATTGGGGTGGTTCAGTATACTTTATTGTCGATGGTTGGGTCAAAATTCGTACCTATAATTTAGAAGGCAAAGAGGTAACATTAAACATTATCGGGAAAGGGGAACTGTTTGGGGAAATGGCGGCGCTAGATGAAGTACCTCGCTCTACCGATGTCATTACCCTCACACCTACTGTCATTGGTAGTATGCCATCACAGGACTTTGTCAAGTTACTGCAAACAGAGCCTATGGCTGGAATGCGATTAGCTCAACTAATGGCGCGGCGTTTGCGACAAGTCAATCGCAGACTGCGCTTGCGGGAATCTGATAGCCAATCACGGGTAGCGGATACCTTGCTATTTTTGGCTGAAGGACAGGGAAAAAAGGCACAAACAGGTACAGAAATTCCCAATTTACCGCACCGCGAACTAAGCAGTTTAAGTGGGTTGGCACGAGAAACAGTGACACGAGTCTTGACAAGGCTAGAAAAGAAAGGCTTGATTAGACGGGATCAGGATATTATTTGTATTCCTGATTTGACTGCCTTGGAAAGAATGATCGTTTAAATACTTGTCAAATATGAGCATTTTAGATTCTCTGCCAGATGAGCCAAAGCCAGGTTCATCGCCTGAATCTCAAACCCCGCAAAATCGGTCAGACAAACAAGGCAATTCGCTCAAGTTTGACAATCAAAGCACGCTGCAACCGCCCCAATTAAAGGTAGATGCACCTCTAAGAATGGTGGAAACAGCGTTTTTGGCTAGTACTGCGAGTTTGATTTGGTTTATTAATTTTTATTTTCCTTTGGGCCCGTTATTAAAAATATTTTTTCCTGTACCGATCGCTCTAGTCTACCTGCGTTGGGGGCGACGCGCTGCTTGGATGGCAGCGGTAACATCTGGCTTGCTGTTAGGGGTGTTAATGGGCCCTGTTCGTAGTTTACTGTTTGTGATGCCCTATGCTTTTATGGGCGTGCTGTTAGGAAGCGCCTGGAATCGCCGTGTCCCCTGGTTGGTTTCTATTACCTTGGGTATGTTACTCGGGACTTTAGGGGCTTTTTTTAGGGTATGGTTTCTGTCGGTGCTATCCGGTGAAGACCTTTGGATTTATGCGATCAACCAAGTAACAGAACTACTAGAGTGGATATTCCTAAAGCTGGGATTATTAATCAATCCCAGTACATTTTGGATTCAAATCGGGGCGATCGCTTTGATTATGTTCAATAATTTTATCTACTTGTTTGTAGTCCACATAGGAGCATGGCTGTTGTTGGATCGTCTGGGAAATCCTATCCCCCGTCCGCCTCGCTGGGTACAAGTTTTGATGGATTATGAATAATAATCAAAAGTTGCAGAAACGCGATTAATCGCGTCTGTACAAGAATCCAAAGTCCAAAGTCCAGAGATAGTAATTGAACTTTATACCGGATCACACAAATATTAGAGAGCAGAGTGATATGGGAAAGGTAGGGAAACAAATATGAGGAACCTAAACTTAGTAGCACTCACCCTTGACCTTTGACCCTTGACCCTTGACCCCTCCAATGATTAGTATTTATACTCAAATAGCACAGGGAGAAGCTTGGATTGCTAAGTATCGCGATCGCCTACCTGTGTTTGTTTATGTTTTAGGATTTACGGAAACTGCTTTGATTCCAGGAATTTCTGCGGCGGGAAAGACTCCGGAAGATAGGAAGTATACTGCTTGTGCTGATGCAGAATTTCTCTACTACGGTGCTGAACACCAAGCCACATATCCCTTACCACCACTAGCGGCTGGCGCGTCGCCTGTGCTGATTTCTCGCGCTGTAGTGGAAGCGCTGAAAACTCCTGTTTATTTGTTTAATGCAGGATTACCCTACACCCCAGCAGTTCCCAGCATCGATTTGGGTGGCTTTCCCGCCAGGTGTTTAAGTCACGGTAACGCGATGGAATTAGCAACAGTACAGCACTTGCTAGAACAAGGGTTGCTTTGGGGTACTAAACTGGCTGCTAATCAAAATGGATATTTAGTTTTAGGGGAATGTGTGGTTGGTGGCACTACTACCGCCTTAGCAATTTTAACTGGCTTAGGCATACCAGCCGAGGGCAAAGTCAACAGTAGCCATCCTATTTGTAACCATGACCAAAAATCGGCCTTGGTACAAGCAGGTTTGGAGAAAATGAGACAAAGAGTAAGCAATCTCCAATCCCCAATTACCAATTACCAACCCAAAATAGATCCTCTACAACTAGTCGCAGCTGTTGGCGATCCGATGCAGGTAGTTGTGGCGGGAATGGCGATCGCAGCTAGTCGCAGTTGTGGTGTGTTACTGGCGGGTGGAACGCAAATGCTAGCCGTTTACGCCCTAATTAATGCGATCGCTCAAACTTACAATTTACCTTGGCAACCAGAAGAAGTAGTAGTAGGTACGACGCGCTGGGTAGCAGAAGATCCCACTGGGGGGACGGTGGAACTAGCCTTAAGTTTAGGTAGACAAGACATAATGAAGGGTGGAGAAACCCCACCCTTACTAGCTACACAACTGAATTTTACTGATTCTTGTTATCCCCAACTCCAGGCTTACGAGCAGGGCTTTGTTAAAGAAGGTATGGGCGCTGGAGGATCTGCGATCGCTGCTCATCTTAGTTTAGATTGGCAGCAAAACCAACTTTTGGAAGCCATCGAAAAACAACTTGAGAGATTGAGCAGATTCAATCAACAATAGCGGATGTCAAGACTCAGCAACTTTGGATCTATATGTTACAAAAGTGACCGATTTTTAGATTGTAAATTGAGAATTTTGGATTGAAATGTCAATATTTACGGCAAAAGCTACTGATTAATTTGGGAAAAAATTAAACATCCAAAATTTAAAACCCCGTAGAAGGCTTGGGGTCAATCTAAAAATCTAAAATTGTTCGACTAATTAGTGAATTCTTTCTCGGAGTAATTGTTCTTCTAAGGCTGCAATGCGATTGTACGCTGCAGTTAATTGTGCTGTTAGTCGTTGTATTTGAATTTCGGGGGAGATAGTTTTTTCTCCTCCTTGACGATTCATATCGCTGTAAATGCCATCAGCCAATACATCCTTATGTTCCATTTCAGGATTGTAATTGAGATTTCCCCGAAACTGGTAATGTACAGCTTCGGTATTGTCTGAATAGCTATCTCTTGCCTGGGTTTTAGCTAAAGAGCATTCTGATAGAGTTTGAGTCACTTTACCATCAAGCTCCTCAATCACTTGGCAGAGGTTATCCAGCTTATGGCTCAAAGTCGTGATCTGCTTTTGTAATGGCTCCATTTAATACCCTAATCCGCATATTTTCTCTATGTTATTCAATTTACTGCCGACCTTAAATATACTTATGAATTATTTAATTTTTGCCAACTTCTGTTGGATTGTGAAACTAAAGTCATTACTTATCTATATATCTCAATATTTTCCTTGGTAGCTCTCAGAATTTTGTTGAGTTAATTTAAGTTTTCGGGATTAATTTTGCGATAAATTCTATAAAATAGAGATAATTGAAGATTTTGCTGCTTAATAACCAACAAATATGACCATTCTCATGGGTTTAGCAGCAGAATTTAGTTGAACTTAGACGCAAAAATTTTATTTAGACAGGTGTGTAATTACCAGAAGAGTTACAGTTAAAAGTTGGTGTAGTGCTATTGCTAGGGTGAGCTAATAAAATCCGACTCAGCTATTCCCTAGGCGATCGCGTTTCTCTCTGGTCAGGAGTTTTTAGGATAGTAATCAAATATGCGGCGGCTACATTCTCTACGAATCATGGCTATTCGACCATAAAGCAGAGAAATCGAGCATAATTAGGTAATTGAGCTAATTAGGGAAAAGTATCAAGTAGTAGCCTACTGTTAATTAGAGCAAGCACAACCAAATTTCTACATCTATCGAAAGTAGGATAAAAACTCAGGAAGCTATGGTTGAGTGTGAACAGTAGACTGTTCACAGTTAATAGTCAACGGTCTACTATTAACGACTCTCAGATAAATAATTGATTTTTTGGAGTTCCCTCAAGAGCGTAGGTTGTTAAAATTCTGGTGTTTCAATGCTTAACATAGGTATATAGCAATCCGCTCTTGGGTTTGTGAAATATTACATACAGGTTTGTTGGCTGTTGACGGTTGACTGTCAACTGTCAACCGTCAACAGCCAAAACCGATATTCTTCACAACTCAAATAGGATTGCTATAATGCAACATCTTAATATCCCATAATCGATGGATCGACGGTCGTTTTTATTAGCCACAGGTACACTGGCAATTTCACAACTACTTATTGGCTGTGGTGGAAGCAACCGGACGCAGCTGAAAGTACAGCTATTAAAAGGTTCCATACCTGGCCAGGTAGTTAATCAATTTCAGAAAAACTTGCAGCGACAGATAGAGTCTAAGTTTACTCCTGTCGATCAGATACAAGATTTATTTAAACAATTGCAAAATTGGCAAGAAAAGCCAAAAACTAGCGATGAGCAAGGATGGAGCAGATTTATCCCATTTCAGCAAAACCAAAAAACACCCGTAGCTGACTTAGTCACATTGGGAGATTATTGGCTGAAAGCGGCGATTCAACAAAATCTAGTTGAGCCAATAAATCAAGGACAAATAAAACAGTGGTCGGCTGTAGAGGAAAAGTGGAAGCAACTAGTCACGCGCAACGACCAAGGTAATCCCGATCCGCAAGGGAAAGTTTGGGCGGCTCCTTATCGCTGGGGTAATACAGTATTAATTTATGATCGCCAGAAGTTCCAAAAATTGGGATGGAAACCCCAAGATTGGAGTGATTTGTGGCGAGAGGAATTGCGATCGCACATTTCTCTACTCAATCACCCACGAGAAGTAATTGGTCTAGTTTTAAAGAAATTAGGAAAATCTTACAATACCGAGAATCTTGACCAAGTACCAAACTTGGAAACAGAACTACGAACATTAAATCAACAAGTTAAATTTTATGATTCTCGAACCTACCTAGAACCCTTAATTGTTGGTGACACCTGGCTAGCGCTTGCTTGGTCTGAGGATGCAACACCAGTATTATTACGTTATCCCCAACTAGCAGCAGTTATCCCCCAATCGGGAACATCATTATGGGCAGATCTATGGGTACGTCCCAAAGGTGCTGTTAAAGATGATTTATTAAATAGCTGGATCGATTTTTGTTTACAACCCGCGATCGCTAAACAAATTGCGATTCTCACCAAAACTAACTCGCCAACTGCTACAAATATTGCAGCTTCAGATATTCAGGAACCATTGCTCAATCTTTTAGTGAATAATCCTGCAGTTTTCGATAAAAGTGAATTTTTGCTCCCCTTATCTGACTCAGCAACAAAGCAATACGAAACTTTGTTTACCAAAATCAAGCAAGGATGAAATCAATCGCCCTTATAATGTTCGCTAAAAGACTAGCTTGACAGCGGTAAATAACTAATTAGGCGAAAATGATATCAAAGGATGTCTGACGGGCACAACATTGTTGTGTCCTGTCTAACTAGTAATTACTGACAAATGCCGATGCTGTAAATTCTTGAGATGGGATATAATGCTGCTTCAAAGTCTGTAACTATTATTACTAAGTAATCACAGCTATTATTGACTACGTTAACCTAAGGTGTGACTAACTATGCAATTAAACGATTATCAAAAAAAAGTAGAGGCAACTAATAATGATAGTGATTATAACTATGAAGTAAAAATATCCTCCACAGCAGGAATGGTATTAACACAAGCTGAGGAGATTAACGAAATGATAGACAAATTATTGGTAGATTTCAAGCCAATAGACCGCGAAAAACTCACTAAAAAATTAAGCGGGCTTTTATATTGGACTGTAGTATTAATGACTCACTTTGATGTAAATATTGAGGATATTGCTAAAAGGTCTCTTGATTGAAAAGGGAGGCTACAATAAATCTGAAATAATCTAATATTCAGGCTGACTTAGAAAAACTTTCATACAATATTTTTTGAGATTTTTTTGCTGAGCAAATCAGGTGAAACAAATCTAATTTGCATATTAATTTTTATCAATCTTTTGTAGGTAGCGAACCCTGATGATGAATTGGTGTGTTGCACTGTGCGACAACACACCCTACCGATTTATTCCAGAAATTTTGTTTAGGAAAGCCTTTTCGCTTCTACAGTCTGCGGTAATTGTAAAGGTTCTGATAAATTTGGAATTGCTAATTCCCAACCGTTTGCTAAGGTAAAAATTTTGCCTTCTGAACCCTCTGTTTGGCTGACCACTTCTTCTTCAAGGTCTTTTTTAGCAACATAAACTAATAACTGTCCAGCAGAATTCTGACGCAGCATTACTTTCATTTAGCTTCCTCAACACTTTCTAATTCTTTTTTACGACAACCGACTATTACACCCTTTTCTATAAAATGCACCGCATAAATATAGGAAGTTTGCAAAAATGTACCAATACTAACGATGTAACCAATTTCTCCTTTTTTTGCTAATGTTTCCCCAATATCTTTTCCTGGGTAAGTGCCATCGTTACGAATTAATTTGCGAGTTCTGACTTTTGAGCCAATTTCAAATACTGGGGGTAAATCAAGTTCTAATTCGTCCAATTGCATAGGATTTATATCAATTTAAAAACTCATCCAAAATCTAAAATCCAAAATCCAAAATCTAAAATTGAATCACCTCTCAGATGGAACTAAACTCAAAAGTTCTTCTAGATTTAGGCTGCGTTTATGTTCTACAGATTGTTGTCGTACTGCATCTAAGATTGATTGGGTTTCATCGGGGTTTAAATTGATCCCTTGTTGCTGGAGTAAGTTAGCTACTAAATGCCGACCTGAATGTTTACCCACAACTAAGCGTCTTTCCCAACCTACTTCTTCTGGTGCAAAGGGTTCGTAAGTCACAGGGTTTTGCAAAACGCCATGAGTATGAATTCCAGATTCATGAGCAAAGGTATTTTCACCCACGATCGCTTTCCAAGGAGGTACTGGACAACCTGATGCAGTTGCTACCATTCGCGAAAGTTCTAATAACCGAGTGGTATCAATTCCTAAATCGATTCCTTGGAGGCGTTTGAGCGCCATTACCACTTCTTCTAATGCGGCGTTACCAGCTCTTTCCCCCAAGCCGTTAACGGTTGTATTCACCGATAAAGCGCCAGCTTGCAACCCAGCTAAAGCATTTGCGGTTGCTAAACCGAAATCATTATGGGTGTGCATTTCCACTGGGATTGATAAATACATCACCAATTGATGAACCCAAGTGTATGTAGTAAAGGGGTCGAGAATGCCGATAGTGTCGCAAAAGCGAAACCTGGACGCACCCCATTCTTGAGCATAAAGCGCTACATCTAAGAGGAATTTTTCATCGGCTCTAGAAGAATCTTCCCCGCCAACTGCTACCCAAAGACCGCGATCGCGTGCGAAGCTAATTGCATCTTTGAGTTTTTTTAACATTAAGCGCCACTGTCCGTGAAACTTGGCAGCAATTTGAATTTCGGAAACGGGAACAGATATATGTACGCGCTGCAACCCACAGGCGATGGAAGCCTGAATATCTGAGATATTCACACGGTTCCAACCTAAAAGTTGAGCTTGTAAACCCAAGCGAGAAATTGCGGCGATCGCTTGGGTTTCCACTTCACCCATTGCAGGAATACCAACTTCTAATTCACCTACACCAATAGCGTCCAATAATTTAGCGATCGCGACTTTTTCCTCAACATTAAAGGCAACACCCGCAGCTTGTTCTCCATCTCGGAGTGTAGTGTCGTTAATCATGATCGCATTCATAATGCCCAATGCCTCTTGTATGTAGGATTTTAGATTTTAGCTGTGGAAGTAAATGCTGATGGCAATTTTAGATATTTAATAATTGATTTCTGCCGTACAAGATTGTTCTAACCAATCAAGTAATTCTTGCCGAGTCGCCAAAGAATGCTTGGCACTATTGCGAACCATAAGAGCTGCGATCGCATGATTAAACCCCACCATTACAGAATGATCTGCTGGCGACCGACAGGGAATCATTAAATCTTGTAGGTGTTGATAAATCCGCCAGCGATCGCTAACAGGTATCTCGGAAATGTGTGTATTGAGTTTACAAGTAGGAGGCTTAAACATAAGCAAAATGCCTGTAGAAAATTTCGATTCTTAATTATTTATGAGTCATGCTCAAAAATTTTAATTTATACCTATTCAACAATCACTAATTAACTACTACACTTAAAAATCTATGTAGTATTGGCGAAAATTCTCGTTATTAAAGAAAACTGTACTCTTGTACAGACGCGATTAATCGCGTCTCTTTTGACTTCTAAGGCAGCGGTACTAGTCTATTTCTATCCTGCCCAGTTTATAAGAACTAGTTATACCAGGTGACTCTAACCATACCAGTGCATTCATTAGCCTGTACTCAATTACTATCAATCCTGATTTCATCAGAATTTACAAGCAGAAAAAAAATTTTTTCCCCTAGGGTACTAGTATTTATCAAAGTCAATAATCAGTACTTATTTATTTCAAAATGAAACCCCCATAAGGATTTGTCCGGATTTTGATTTTATTTGCTGAGATATAAATTTGTACTCATCTTAATGTTAGATGAAAAGTATTGAACAATAATTGTCTGTATCTGAAGTTACGATTTCCTATGAATTGTTTTCCTGAAGCAGTTTGATGGGGCAAAAGCCTCAACGGGAGTAACCCCGTACATAATTAGCTCAACTTTGTGCTGATGTGCGCGAACACAAAATTTCCGCAAGTATGAAAACAGTGGTTCTGTATCTCATGACACGATTTTTGGTTAAGTTATTTTAAAATTAAATTTTTCCATGAGAAAAGTGTTATTTTGGATACGGAATTGAATTTCGCTTAACAACTGGGGCAGTGTTTGGTTAACTACTCCAGTTATTTATCTCTCAAATACCCAAATAAATAGTGCTTTGGGTAGCGATAGAGCAATATTTGAGTACAGATAAAACACAACCAAAAAACACCTCAAATTACACTCAAACTCTTGTTAGTGCTAGGTTCAAGGCGAGTACAGAAATACTTGAACCCCTTCATCATAAATACTCGTACCTAGTGCAGAAAATACTAGTACCCATACCTAAAAACTTTTTTTAAAATTTTCGCAAAGCTTGGCAAGTATTAGTTTCACTTTTTGAGTACAAGCTTAATAAGTTTAATAAATTATAAAAAACACTCACAACTTTCGCTTGTGAAGCTGCTGCTATAAATAAAACATGTAGCGCACAACACCCAAGGCACTAACAAAAATGTATCACTAAATACTGAATGCACTAACCAAAACTCGACAGTTATAACTATCAAAAGTTGTAGCGAGAAGTGATTGAAGATGCGATATTAGCTGTTCCACATTAAATTTGCATATTTAATGATGTGGATTTTTGACCGTTGACAGTTAACCGTTAACAGTCAACAAACTTGGCTGAGATTGAAAGCATCTTCCATAATGCCAGCCCCCAACTCTAATACGTAGCGAAATTCAATGACACCACCTACAGGGCTTTTAACTTCTGCCACTACGGAGATAACAACTCAAGCCAAATCCGGCGGTTGTGGTTGCAGTAGCAAAACCGATACCACAACAAGTTTAGATGAAAAAATCCAGGCAAGGATTGCAAAACATCCTTGCTATAGCGAAGAAGCGCATCATCACTATGCGAGGATGCACGTTGCAGTAGCACCAGCTTGTAATATTCAATGCAACTATTGCAACCGCAAATATGACTGTGCAAACGAAAGTCGTCCTGGTGTTGTCAGCGAACTGCTCACACCAGAAGAAGCAGCGCATAAAGTTTTAGTGATTGCAGGCAAAATTCCCCAAATGACCGTTTTGGGAATTGCAGGCCCTGGAGATCCCCTCGCGAATCCAGAAAAAACTTTCCGCACCTTCGAGTTAATTGCCGAGAAAGCACCAGATATCAAGCTTTGCCTGTCAACTAACGGATTGATGCTTCCCGATTACGTGGATCGAATAAAACAACTCAACATCGACCACGTCACCATAACTATTAATATGGTAGACCCCGAAATCGGAGCAAAGATTTATCCTTGGGTTCACTACAAACGCAAGCGCTATAGAGGGATTGAAGGTGTCCGCATTCTGCACGAAAAGCAGATGGAAGGATTACAAGCTCTGCAAGAAGCAGACATCCTTTGCAAAGTTAACTCGGTAATGATTCCGGGAATTAACGACGAACATTTGGTAGAAGTCAACAAAGTCATTCGTTCCAAGGGCGCATTCCTCCACAATATTATGCCCCTGATTTCTGCCCCAGAACACGGCACTCACTTCGGTTTAACAGGTCAGCGTGGCCCCACATCTAAAGAATTGAAGGCAGTACAAGATAGCTGCTCTGGCAATATGAAGATGATGCGCCACTGTCGCCAGTGTCGCGCCGATGCAGTGGGATTATTAGGTGAAGACCGCAGTCAAGAATTCACCAAAGAGAAATTCATGGAAATGGCTCCAGAATATAATCTAGAGCAACGCCAAGAAGTCCATGCAGGTATCGAGAAATCGCAAAAAGAAATTCAAGCCGTCAAAGAAAAGGTAGTAGAGACATTACATACAACATCTCTACAAGACAGACCAAAAATCTTAGTTGCAGTCGCTACCAAAGGCGGTGGTTTAGTTAACCAGCACTTCGGTCATGCTAAAGAGTTTATGATTTACGAAGTCGATGGTAGCAGTGCTAAGTTTGTCGGTCATCGCAAGATTGACCATTATTGCCAAAGTGGATATGGCGAAGAAGCCACTTTAGACAACATTATTAATGCTATTTCCGATTGCAAAGCGGTTCTGGTGTCCAAAATAGGTCACTGTCCTCAAGAACAATTGCAGAAAGCTGGCTTACAGACCGTTGAAGCTTACGACGTAATTGAAAAGGTTGCTTTGGAATTTTACGAGCAATGGATTTTAGGGAGTGGGGACTAGGGAGTGGGGACTAGGGACTAGGGATTTGAGATGAGCATTAAAAGAATTCTTACCCAGTACCCAATACCCAATACCCAGTACCCAGTACCCAATCCCCAATACCCAAAAGGAGGATAGTTATGGGTTACAAGATTACCAGCCAATGTATTTCCTGTGGACGCTGTCAATCTTCATGTCCCACTGGTGCAATCAAAATTTCCACAGATGGTCACTACTGGATTGACTCTAGCCTTTGTACAAACTGTTCTGGTGTTTATGCTGTAGCACAATGCGCTGCTGATTGTCCTAAACAAGATGTTTGCGTTCCCGCACCAACTGATTATTGGGAATGGTGGTTTGCTACTCACGATCGCCTAATAGGCAAGTTAACAGGAACATACCAAACAGATTACTGGGAACGCTGGTTTAATCTGTATTCTCAAAAACTTTCCGAGCAATTATCTAAGCGCAAGCAAAAAGTGGTGAGTGTAGAAGCATGAGTGTGATTTATTTAGATAACAATGCCACGACTAAGGTAGATGAGCAAGTTATACAGGCGATGCTGCCCTACCTCACCGAGTTTTACGGTAATCCTTCTTCGATGCACAGCTTTGGCGGACAGGTAGGGAAAGCAGTTAGGGAAGCTAGGGCGCAAGTTGCATCCCTTTTAGGAGCCGAAGATTCCGAAATTATCTTCACCAGTTGCGGTACTGAAGGCAATAACGCAGCCATCAAAGCAGCTTTAGCAGCACAACCTGAAAAACGCCATATTATTACCACTCAGGTAGAACACGCAGCAATACTCAATGTCTGCAAACAACTAGAAAAACAAGGCTATACAGTTACCTACTTATCTGTAGATGATCAGGGACAAATCGACTTGATGGAACTAGAAGCCGCCCTCACTGGCAATACTGCTTTAGTTTCCACCATGTATGCCAACAATGAAACCGGCGTGATTTTCCCCATCGAGCAGATTGGTTTACGGGCGAAAGATGCAGGTGCTATCTTCCATGTAGATGCAGTCCAGGCGGTAGGTAAAGTTCCCCTCAACCTCAAGACTAGCAGCATTGATATGCTCACCCTCTCCGGTCACAAACTCCATGCTCCCAAAGGGATGGGTGCATTGTATGTTAGACGCGGTGTGAGGTTCCGTCCCCTGTTAATTGGTGGACACCAAGAACGAGGACGCAGAGCAGGTACAGAGAACGTTCCCGGTATTATTGCTTTAGGCAAAGCTGCGGAATTAGCGCAAGTACATTTAAAAGATATACAACGGGAAAAAGCATTACGCGATCGCTTAGAAAAAGGTTTACTGGCTGCGATCGCTGACACTCAAGTTAATGGTCATCCCACTTCCAGATTACCCAACACCACCAATATCGGTTTCAAGTACATCGAAGGCGAAGCAATTTTATTATCCCTCAACCAATACGGCATCTGTGCATCTTCTGGTTCCGCTTGTACTTCTGGTTCTTTAGAACCCTCCCATGTTTTACGGGCAATGGGCTTACCATACACCATTCTGCACGGTTCGATTCGCTTCAGTCTTTCACGCTACACCACTGAAGCCGAGATAGATAAAGTCCTTGAAGTCATGCCTCCAATTGTCGAACGCCTACGGGCTATCTCTCCATTCAACAACGACCAAGCTGATTGGCTGCAAGAAAGGTCAATGGTCATTAGTCATTAGTCATTGGTAAATGACAAATAACAAAGGACAAAGGACAAAGGACTAAATAAATGTGGGAATATACGGATAAGGTATTAGAACTTTTTTACAATCCCAAAAACCAAGGTGCAATAGAAAATAGTAACGAAGCAGGTGTAGCGGTGGTTTTTGGAGAGGTGGGCAGTATTGCTTGCGGAGACGCTCTGAGACTGCATCTCAAGGTTGAAGTAGACAGCGATAAAATTCTTGATGCTCGGTTTCAGACTTTTGGTTGCACCAGTGCGATCGCATCTTCTTCGGCTTTGACTGAGTTAATTAAAGGTCTAACCTTAGATGAAGCTTTGAAAGTCACCAATAAAGAGATTGCCGAATATCTAGGCGGATTACCAGAAGCCAAGATGCACTGTTCGGTGATGGGGCAAGAAGCTTTAGAAGCAGCGATTTTCAAATACCGAGGAATTCCGGTAGTTGCTCATGACGATGATGAAGGCGCATTGATTTGTAGTTGCTTTGGGATCAGCGAATCCAAGGTTCGCCGGGTGATTCAAGAAAACAGCCTCACTACTGCCGAACAAGTAACAAGCTATATCAAAGCGGGTGGCGGCTGCGGTTCTTGTCTAGCAAATATCGATGACCTAATCTCTGCGGTGCAAAAAGAATCAGCTATTGGTACTAGCTATAAATTAAGTACAAAAATTGCTGCAACTACCCAAGAACAATCCGCACGACCACTAACAACTGTCCAAAAAATCGCCTTGATTCAAAAGGTTCTAGACGAAGAAGTTAGACCACTACTGATTGCCGATGGCGGAGATATTGAACTGTACGATGTGGATGGAGACCGGGTGCAAGTGATGCTACAGGGTGCTTGTGGTTCCTGCCCCAGTAGCACTGCAACCCTCAAAGTAGCAGTTGAAGCCAAATTACAAGAGCGTGTGAGCCAAAACCTACGAGTAGAAGCCGTTGACCCCATATTCAGCATCAGTAAGGGTCGTTAAAAATCACACCAATTACCAATTACCAATTACCAAACCATGCAATCTTTCTCCTTTCTCGTTCGTAATGTGTTAGAGCGAGCGCCACCAGCGACGTTCTCCACCGCAATCGCCTAATTACTAAGAGCGATCGCATCTATAAAACCCAAAAGTTCACAAAAACCAAAACCATCAACCCATTACTAGGAAAAACAACCATGACTGACAACATTAGACAAATCGCATTCTACGGTAAAGGCGGTATCGGTAAGTCCACAACCTCTCAAAATACCCTTGCTGGTCTTGCTGAAATGGGTCAAAGAATTATGATTGTCGGATGTGACCCGAAAGCAGATTCTACCCGTTTGATGTTGCACAGCAAAGCTCAAACCACAATTCTGCACTTAGCTGCTGAACGTGGTGCAGTTGAAGATATAGAACTCGAAGAAGTATTGCTGACTGGTTACCGGGATGTTAAGTGTGTGGAGTCTGGTGGGCCTGAGCCTGGTGTCGGCTGCGCTGGACGTGGGATCATCACCGCTATCAACTTCTTGGAAGAAAACGGCGCTTACGAAGACTTAGATTTCGTTTCCTACGACGTATTGGGCGACGTTGTTTGCGGTGGTTTCGCTATGCCGATTCGTGAAGGTAAAGCGCAAGAAATTTACATCGTTTGCTCTGGTGAAATGATGGCAATGTATGCCGCCAATAACATTGCACGAGGCATTCTCAAGTATGCTCACTCCGGTGGTGTACGTTTGGGTGGTTTAATCTGCAACAGCCGTAATGTTGATGGCGAAGTTGAATTGATTGAAGCATTGGCTGAAAGACTAAATACTCAAATGATTCACTTTGTTCCTCGTGACAATGTGGTGCAACATGCTGAACTACGACGAATGACCGTGATTGAGTATTGTCCAGAACATCCCCAAGCCAACGAATACCGTGTTCTGGCTCAGAAGATCAAAGACAACACCAAGTTAACTATTCCAACCCCCATCTCAATGGACGAACTGGAAGAACTGCTAGTTGAATTCGGCATCCTTGGCGGCGAAGAAGAGTACCATAAGGCAGTTGCAGAAGACGCAGCCAAAACCGCTATTGTTGTTTAAGCTTACTCGTCAGCTAATTGTGGGCTGGGGTTAGCGAAAGAAGTAAATGGGTTGATGATTTAGACCCGTAAAGAACCCACTTTCTTACTTTTACTCCCTACTCCCTATTCCCAAACTCTGCGATCGCAAGTAGTCAAGAGGATAAACTATGACACCCTCCGAAGCCGCAATTTTAGAGCAAACCACTGCTACTGAAGCAGCATCAGAAATTGATAAAAAAGCCTTGCTTCAGGAAGTTCTGGAAGCATATCCTGACAAAGCCAAGAAAAAACGGGAAAAGCACCTGAACGTTTACGAAGCAGGCAAGTCCGATTGTGGTGTTAAGTCCAACATCAAATCTGTTCCTGGTACAATGACCACCCGTGGTTGCGCCTATGCAGGCTCCAAAGGTGTGGTCTGGGGGCCAATCAAAGATATGATCCACATCAGTCACGGCCCTGTTGGTTGCGGTTATTACTCCTGGTCTGGTCGTCGTAACTACTACATTGGTACCACTGGCATTGACAGCTTTGGCACGATGCAGTTTACCTCCGATTTCCAAGAACGGGACATCGTATTTGGTGGCGACAAAAAACTTGCCAAGCTCATCGATGAAATTGAAGAATTATTCCCCCTGAATCGTGGGATTTCCATTCAATCAGAATGCCCCATCGGTCTAATTGGGGATGACATCGAAGCTGTTGCTAAGAAGAAAGCAAAAGATACTGGCAAGACTGTTGTTCCCGTGCGTTGCGAAGGCTTCCGGGGTGTGTCTCAGTCCCTCGGACACCACATTGCGAACGATACCATTCGTGACTGGGTATTCCCTAAAGCTGACAAAGCCAAGAAAGAAGGCACTCTCGGATTTGAGCCTAGCCCCTATGATGTGGCAATCATTGGTGACTACAACATCGGTGGTGATGCTTGGTCTAGCCGTATCCTGTTAGAAGAAATCGGCTTGCGCGTTGTGGCTCAGTGGTCTGGAGACGGTACTCTACATGAAATGATGCTCACCCCCAGCGTAAAACTGAACCTAGTTCACTGCTACCGCTCCATGAACTACATCTCCCGTCACATGGAAGAAGCTTATGGTATTCCCTGGTTAGAATATAACTTCTTCGGCCCCACCAAAATTGCTGAGTCCCTGCGGGAAATTGCCTCCAAGTTTGATGAAACCATTCAGGCAAAAGCAGAAGAAGTCATCGCTAAATACGAAGCGCAAACCAAAGCAGTACTCGATAAATATCGCTCTCGCTTAGAAGGAAAAACAGTTGCTCTCATGGTGGGTGGTTTACGTCCCCGTCACGTTGTTCCAGCCTTTGAAGACCTCGGCATGAAGCTAGTCGGTACAGGCTACGAATTCGGTCACAACGATGACTATAAACGTACTACTCACTATGTTGAGAATGGCACATTAATTTACGATGACGTGTCTGCATACGAGTTTGAGCAATTCGTTAAAGCACTCCAGCCTGACTTAATCGCCTCTGGTATTAAAGAGAAGTACGTATTCCAGAAAATGGCACTTCCTTTCCGCCAAATGCACTCGTGGGATTATTCCGGGCCATACCACGGCTACGACGGATTTGCAATTTTTGCCCGTGACATGGATCTTGCCCTCAACAGCCCCACTTGGAGCTTAATCGGCGCTCCTTGGAAAAAGTAATACAGCCTCTTCCTCTGCCTCCTCTGCACCCTCTGCTCCTCTGCTTCCCCACTCCCTACCTCCCAAACTTGGAGAATACTGATGGCTCAACACGATGTAAACAAGATTAAGGATCACGCCGAACTTTTCCAACAGCAGGAATACCAAGAGCTATTTCAAGCCAAAAAAGAGTTTGAATGTGGACATGAATCTGAAGAAGTTACCCGGATTGCTGAGTGGACAAAGACCTGGGAATATCGCGAAAAGAACTTTGCCCGTCAAGCTTTAACTGTTAACCCTGCGAAAGCTTGCCAACCTCTGGGATCAATTTTGGCAGCCGTTGGTTTTGAAGGCACACTACCTTTTGTACATGGTTCTCAAGGCTGCGTTGCATATTTCCGCAGTCACTTGACCCGCCACTTCAAAGAACCGTTTTCTGCCGTATCCTCCTCCATGACGGAAGATGCAGCCGTATTCGGTGGTCTGAAGAACCTGATTGAAGGTTTAGCAGTTTCCTACAACTTATATAAGCCCAAAATGATTGCTGTCTGCACTACCTGTATGGCAGAAGTAATTGGGGATGACTTGCAAGCCTTTATTAGAACTGCTAAGGAAGAAGGTGCTGTTCCTGAAGACTTCCCTGTTCCCTATGCTCACACTCCCAGCTTTGTTGGTTCCCACATTTTGGGTTACGACAACATGATGAAGGGGATTCTGTCAAATTTGACAGCCGGTAAGAAGAAAGAAACCACCAACGGCAAAATCAACTTTATTCCTGGGTTTGAAACCTACATTGGCAACCTCCGCGAAATTAAGCGGATTGCTAATGTGATGGGAATTGACTATACCTTGTTAGCAGATAACTCAGAATACTTGGATTCTCCGAATAATGGTACATATAATATGTATCCTGGTGGAACCAAGCTAGAAGATGCAGCTGATTCTATCAATGCTGAAGCGACGATCGCACTCCAAGCTTACGCCACCACTAAAACTCGTGAGTACATCGAACACGAATGGCATCAAAAGACCTACGTTAACCGTCCCGTCGGCATTCGTGGTACTGATGAATTCTTGATGAAACTGTCGGCGTTAACCGGTAAGCCCATTCCCCAAGAATTAGAAGATGAACGGGGACGCGCAGTGGATGCGTTGACCGATTCTCAAGCATGGTTGCACGGTAAGCGGGTGGCAATGTATGGCGATCCCGATTTAGTGATTGGTTTGACTCAATTCCTATTAGAAGTAGGTGCAGAACCAGTCCACATCCTGGTCAGCAACAGCAACGAACATTTTGAGGCAGAACTACGCGCCTTACTCGACTCTAGCCCCTTTGGTCAAGGTGCGACAATTCACGGTGGACGCGACCTCTGGCATATGCGTTCCTTACTATTTACAGAACCCGTAGACCTGCTCATCGGTAACTCCTACGGTAAGTACCTCTGGCGCGACACCAAAACCCCATTTGTGCGGATTGGCTACCCCATTTTTGACCGCCATCACCTGCACCGCTACGCCACCTACGGCTACCAAGGCACAATCAACCTACTCAACTGGATTGTCAACACACTTCTGGATGAGTTGGATCGCAACACCATCATTCCATCTAAGACCGATATTTCCTATGACTTGATTCGGTAATTAATGGGCATAGGGCATAGGGCATGGGGCATTGGGCATTTCTCCCCTGCATCCTCTGCCCCCTCTGCTTCCTCTGCTGTCCTTATAAATTGCCCGCTATGAGTACTATCATCCACAGCCGCGATCGCTTCGATATTCTCTTTCCCTTACGCCAATGGGTGAATCAAATTCAAGTATGCGATCGCAATACCGCCCATCTCATTTGCCAAGTTATTCCCTGTTGTTGTCCTTTTGAACGCAACGTTAAATTTTTCGGACACACTTTTCATATTCCCCCACTCTGCAAATTAAATCCCCTCTACGACGAATTTGTAGCTTTACGCTTCCGCAGCCTCTCCTACCTCGCAGATGAGTGTGCTGAAGATATAACCAAATACATTTGCTAGTTATTTATTCTCCACACCCCTTTGCATTAAAAAATTTCAATTCCTCCTCTCTGCGCCTCTGCGTCTCTGCGTGAACCAAATTCTTATCACCAACTGCTAAACTCATGAAAATCACCCAAGGCAAAATTAACGAGCTGCTGAGTGAGCCAGGATGCGAACACAATCACCACAAGCATGGGCAGAAGAAAAATAAATCTTGTCACCAACAAGCCCAACCCGGTGCGGCTCAAGGAGGTTGTGCCTTTGACGGAGCATCAATCGCCCTAGTCCCCATTACCGATGTTGCTCATTTAGTCCACGGGCCTATCGCTTGTTCTGGTAACTCTTGGGGTGGTCGTAGTAGTCTTTCCTCTGGTTCTCATCTCTACAAAATGGGTTTTACAACCGACCTCAATGAGAACGATATTATTTTCGGTGGGGAAAAAAAGCTGTATAAGGCAATTTTGGAAGTACAGCAACGCTATCAACCCGCAGCAGTTTTTGTTTACTCCACTTGTGTGACGGCGCTGATTGGCGATGATTTAGACGCAGTTTGTGAAGCCGCAGCCAAGAAAACAGGTACACCTGTAATCCCGGTAAATTCACCTGGTTTTATTGGTAGTAAAAACCTTGGTAATCGTGTCGGTGGGGAAGCCTTACTAGAATACGTTATCGGTAGTGCTGAACCAGAATATACAACCCCTTATGATATTAATCTCATTGGTGAGTACAACATTGCAGGCGAATTGTGGGGAGTTCTGCCTTTATTTGAAAAATTAGGGATTCGAGTTTTAGCAAAAATCACGGGTGATGCTAAGTACAAAGAAGTTCAGTATGCTCACCGTGCCAAACTAAACGTCATGATCTGCTCCAAAGCCTTGATCAACGTGGCGAGAAAGATGGAAGAACGCTATGGCATTCCCTACATTGAAGAATCTTTCTATGGCGTGGATGACATGAATCGCTGTTTGCGGAATATTGCTGCTAAAATCGGCGATCAAGCTTTGCAAGAGAGAGTAGAGAAATTAATCGCACAAGAAACTGCTGCGCTAGATATTGCCTTAGCGCCCTATCGCGATCGCCTCAAAGGTAAGCGGGTTGTTCTTTATACCGGGGGTGTGAAAAGTTGGTCAATCATCTCGGCGGCGAAAGACTTGGGAATGGAAGTTGTCGCCACTAGTACCAAGAAAAGTACTGAGGAAGATAAAGCGAGGATCAAAGAATTACTAGGAAAAGATGGCATTGCTATGGAAAAAGGCAACGCCCAAGAACTGCTACGGGTGATTGCCCAGACAAAAGCCGATATGCTGATTGCTGGTGGTCGCAATCAATACACTGCCCTCAAAGCCCGCATTCCATTTTTAGATATTAATCAAGAACGGCATCATCCCTACGCCGGATATGTAGGCATGGTGGAGATGGCGCGAGAACTGGATGAAGCGCTTTACAGTCCAGTCTGGGCGCAGGTGCGGAAGCCGGCATTGTGGGAGGAGACAGCAGAGGGAGCAGAGGAAGCAGGGGAGCAGAGGGGGAAAACTGTAATCCAAAATTCTGCAAAGTCGGTTGCAGTCAATCCTTTAAAGCAAAGTCAACCTTTAGGTGCAGCCTTAGCATTTTTAGGATTGAAGGGCGTAATGCCTTTGTTTCACGGTTCTCAGGGTTGTACTGCCTTCGCCAAAGTCATGTTAGTGCGGCATTTTCGGGAAGCCATTCCCCTATCCACCACTGCCATGACTGAAGTTACCACTATCTTGGGTGGCGAAGACAATATTGAGCAAGCAATCCTGACGCTGGTAGAAAAATCAAAGCCAGAAATCATTGGTCTGTTAACTACTGGACTTACGGAAACCAGAGGGGATGATATGGAAGGCATCCTCAGAAGTATCCGCAAACGCCACCCAGAATTATATGATTTGCCGATTGTATTTGCTTCTACACCTGATTTTAAAGGTGCATTGCAGGATGGTTTTGCTACAGCAGTCGAAAGCATAGTTAAAGAAATTCCCCAACCAGGAGAAACCAGGCTAGACCAAATCAATATTTTGGCAAGTTCTGCATTTACAGCTGGGGATGTACAGGAAATTAAAGAGATTGTTGCAGCCTTTGGGCTAAAAGCCATTGTTGTACCTGACCTTTCCGCTTCACTTGACGGTCACTTGGATGATTCTTACAGTGCAGTGACAGGTGGCGGGACAACTTTGGCAGAACTCCGACAAATGGGTAGTTCGGTGTTTACCTTAGCACTAGGCGAGAGTGTGCGCGGTGCAGCCGAGAGTTTGCAACAACGATTTAGCATACCTTACGAGGTATTTCCCCAACTGACTGGGCTAGATGCAGTAGATAACTTCTTGCAAGGACTGGTTGATATCAGCGGGAATACAGTCCCAGCCAAATACCGCCACCAACGCCGCCAGTTGCAAGATGCGATGCTGGATACTCACTTTTACTTCGGGCGTAAGCGGGTGTCGTTAGCCCTAGAACCGGATTTACTGTGGTCAACAGTTTGGTTTTTGCAATCAATGGGTGCAGAAATTCAAACCGCAGTCACAACCACAAAGTCGCCGCTGTTAGAGCAACTCCCTGTAGAGAGTGTCACTATTGGTGATTTGGAGGATTTTGAGCGATTAGCAGTAGGTTCTGACCTGCTGATTACTAATTCTCATGGTAAAGCGATCGCTCGTCGTCTACACACTTCTTTCTATCGTCTTGGGTTCCCGATTTTTGACCGCTTGGGTAACGGACAGCGTTGTACTGTCGGCTACCGAGGAACCATGCAATTGTTGTTTGATATCGGCAACTTATTTTTAGAAGCAGAAGAACATTAGTTGACTGTTGACCGTTGACTGTTGACTGTGGATTTATAGTTGGAGGACAAATTATGAAAATTGCTTTTACAACTAGCGACCAAATTCATATTAATGCTCATTTTGGTTGGGCGAAAAAAATTGATGTCTATGAAGTTTCACCAGAGGGGTATCAGTTTCTCAATACTCTGAAATTTGATGGCGACCTCAAAGAAGATGGTAATGAGGATAAATTAGTTCCCAAAATTGAAGCTTTAGCTGATTGCACAATTGTTTATGTATCAGCAATTGGCGGCAGTGCGGCGGCTCGGTTAATTAAGAACCGCATTACACCAATTAAAGCTAGGTCTGAAGATGACAAAATTACTGACCTTCTGGATCAGTTAGTCCAGACTTTGAAAAGCAGTCCTCCACCTTGGTTGCGGAAAGCTTTACAACAAAAATCATCAAATTTTGCAGAAGAGGAAGTAGGTGTATGAGTTCAACTGAAATTGTTAATCAAACCGTTAGTAACGAAGCTTTAAATTCTCTCTTTGTCCAAGAGTTAGTTAGACAAATTCGCGCTCAAGATTCTTATGGATTTTATCGCAATTGGTCAGATGAATTAATTCTTAAACCTTATATTGTTAGCAAGCAAGCTAAACGCCAAATTTCTGTAGAGGGTGATGTTGAACCCGCTACCAAAGCCAGAATTATGTCATTCTATCGCGCGATCACCGCCCAAATTGAGCAGAAAACTGGTTCGTTATCCCAAGTGGTTCTCGATTTGAGTCATGAAGGTTTTGGCTGGGTGTTGGTTTTTTCTGGTCGTTTGTTGCTAGTATCTAGAACCTTACGCGATGCTCAACGTTTCGGCTTTGATTCTCTAGAAAAGTTAGCATCCGAGGGCGAGAAACTCACACAAAAAGGCATTGAATTAGCAGAAAAATACACTGAAGTCACCAAAATATAGGTAATAAGCAGGCAAGAAACGGAGAAACTTATGGTGCCATCAGCAGAAACAGATTGTGTAAATCAACAAGCTATTGAAGACTTAAAACTACAAATTAAAAAGCTGAATAGTAAAGCTGGTCAATTGAAGATGGATCTTCATGATTTAGCTGAAGGCTTGCCAACTGATTACCAAAATTTAACAGCTTTAGCAGCCGAAACTTACGAAATTTACCGTCATTTAGATGAACTGAAATCTCAGCTTAAAAATTTGGAGAAAAAATCATGACATGGGACGTTGAACAATTCAATCAACTTGTAAATGCAGAAGAATACTTCGAGTTTTTTCAACTTCCTTATGAGCCTAAAGTTGTCCAAGTTAACCGTCTACATATTTTGAAGCGTTTTTCTCAATCTATTCAAGAGATTGATGCTCATAATTCAGAACTAAGCCAAGCTGAGAAACTCGATTTATACTGTACAGCACTTAAACAAGCTTACGAAGTTTTCCTCAGTTCTACACCTCTAGAACAAAAACTGTTCAAGGTGTTTAAGCACAAGCCTAACAATATCGTCATGCTGACAGAAATTGCAACCAGCTAGGAGAAATCAACAGTGGTAAACCTCTCGCCTAATGAATTAGAACGTTACCGTCGCCAAATCATGCTCCCAGGTTTTGGCAAAGAAGCACAGCAGCGACTTAAATCTGCAACAGTAGTGGTTACAGGTGTGGGAGGATTAGGCGGTACAGCAGCACTTTACCTGGCGGTAGCGGGTGTAGGAAAGCTGATTCTAGTTCGAGGCGGTGAGTTGCGGCTAGATGACATGAATCGCCAAATTCTCATGAGTGACGATTGGGTAGGTAAGCCGCGCGTGTTTAAAGCCAAAGAACGGCTAGAGGATATCAACCCAGATGTGGAAGTCGAAGCCATATTTGATTACGTTACGCCGGATAATGTCGATTCCTTAGTTCAATCTGCCGATGTTACGCTTGACTGCGCCCACAATTTTGTGGAACGCGATTTATTGAATGCAGCTTGCGTGCGTTGGCGTAAGCCGATGGTAGAAGCGGCGATGGATGGAATGGAGGCTTACCTGACGACAATTGTTCCTGGCGTGACACCTTGTTTATCTTGCCTATTTCCCGAAAAACCAGAATGGGATCGGCGCGGCTTTGGCGTGCTGGGTGCAGTTTCTGGAACCCTTGCCTGTTTAACAGCACTAGAAGCAATTAAGTTGATTACTGGATTTAGCCAGCCACTGTTATCGCAACTATTAACAATGGATTTACACCAGATGGCATTTGCCAAGCGTCGTTCCTACCGCGATCGCAATTGTCCAGTTTGCGGTACTCATTCTCTCCATTATCCTCACCCCCTACAGCTGAGTCACTTTGCCTTAGCCAGTGCTGAGTTCTGAGTTCTGAGTTCTGAGTAATAATTTCTTCCTCTGCTCCCCAATCCCCAGTCCCCAATCCCCAGTCCCCAATCCCCAGTCCCCAAATTATGACTCTCACATTAACAGAAGCAGCAGAATTCCGTCTGCGTACCTTTCTTTTAGCCTCAAATAAAGATGAAAATGCTACTCAACGCGGTATCCGTGTTGCTGTTGAGGATGGCGGTTGTAGTGGTTATCAATATGCCATCAAAGTTATCAACGCTCCCCAAGCCGATGACATAGTGATGCAGCAAGGTAAGTTACGCATCTACGTTGATTCAAAAAGTGCGCCATTACTAGAAGGCGTTGTGGTTGATTTTGTCGATGGCTTACTAGAAAGCGGATTTAAGTTTAGCAATCCCAACGCTACTGATACCTGTGGTTGTGGGAAATCATTCCAAGCAGGTAATTGTTCTCCTGCTGGCGTACCTTGTAGCTGATTACTGAAACCTTTATTTATTTTGGAGGATATGACAATGACAACTTTTCAAGTGAGATTGATCAATAAAAAGCGATCGCTCGACATTAGCATTCCTGTTGATGAAAATACCACAATTCTAGATGCTGCTGAAGCACAAGACTTAGAGTTACCCTTTTCCTGTCGCTCTGGTTCTTGCTCTAGTTGCGTCGCCAAAGTAGTTGAAGGTGAAGTCGATCAATCGGAACAGGTATTTCTCGATGATGAGCAGATGGCGAAAGGATTTATTGTCCTCTGTGTTACCTACCCCCGTTCTGACTGCACGATTCGCACTCACCAAGAACCTTATTTAGTCTGAGTTATGAGTGCTGAGTTCTGAGTTATTAGTTGTTCCCTTTTTACCCTTTCCCTTTCACCTTTTCCCCAATCCTCAATCCCCAATCCCTAATAATTCGGGAAAATTACACTATGGCAATACTTACTGGTTTAACCTTTGGGGGACAAGCCTGGACACCCCAATTTGTTCAAGATATTAACCAAGACAAATGCATTGGCTGTGGTAGATGTTTTAAAGCTTGTGGTCGGAATGTGCTAATCCTGCAAGCATTAAATGAAGATGGTGAGTTAGTAGAAGATGAGGAGAATGAAGAAATCGAGCGTAAAGTTATGTCGATCATTCATCCTGAATATTGTATTGGCTGTCAAGCTTGTGCTAGGACTTGTCCAAAAAATTGTTACACCCACAGTCCACTTGAACAAAATTAATATAGTTTTATTTGGCAGCTTGACAAGCACAAAATTACCAAGAGGATGTGTAAATTAAGTTTTCTGCAAAGTGTTTTAGCCAATTCAGTGAGGTGCTTTTCTGACTGAATAAATTGCAGAAATTAGCTCATCCAATTTCTAGAACCTAGAGAAGGTCAGATTCTTCCTCCTCTATTTCTTCTTCCCACTCTGCTTATGCAGCAATAGGATGATTTATTTCTTGCTAGCTCCTTTGCAAGTTAACAGGTTTTACTTCTGTAAAAGCTTCTCTCCCTGTAATTAATCGAGAACGACGATTTCGAGTAATATAATTCCACGCCCATTGGAATACTACTAGTAATTTAGTATCAAACTCGATTAAGAAGTAGATATGAACTAATAGCCAAAATACCCAAGCTAGGAAACCTTGGAGTTTGATCAAGCCTAAATCTACAACAGCTAAATTTTGCCCAATCATCGCCAAACTACCTACATCGTTGTAATGGAATTGTGGCAAAGTCTGACCTTTCAGCCGTCTTTTAATGAGTTTCGCTACATATTCTCCTTGTTGTTTAGCTACAGGTGCAACACCAGGTAAGGGTTTACCATCTTGATGGGAAAAGTTGGCTAAATCTCCAACTACAAAAATGTTTTTATAATCTCTGACAGTCAAGTCGGGTTCTACAATCACACGTCCGGCGTGATCGCACTCTACATCTGTACGTTCTGCTAGGATTTGACCCATTGGGGAACCTTTGACACCCGCTGCCCATAAGACAGTTTGTGAGGGAATTTCTTTTACTTCACCTGCTTGCTTGAAAGTAACGATGTTATTTTCAATATTTATCACCCTGGTTTTAGTGTGAATAACTACACCTAATTTTGCCAAAGATTGCTCTGCTACTTGGGATAACGTTGGCGCAATGTGTGGCAGGATGCGATCGCCTCCTTGCAATAGTAAAATTTTGGTTTCTGAGGTGTCGATGCTGCGGAAATCTTCTTTGAGGGTTTTGTATGCTAACTCCGCGATCGCACCTGCTAATTCTACTCCTGTAGGGCCACCACCCACAATCACAAAAGTCAACCAAGCACGGCGTTTTTCGGGATTGGTTTCTCTTTCGGCTGCTTCAAATGCACCAAATATGCGGCGACGCATTTCTATTGCATCTTCCACAGTTTTTAAACCAGGAGCAAAGTCTTTCCAGTTATCTTTACCAAAATAGGAATGATTAGCACCTGTGGCGACAATTAATGTGTCATATTTTACTGCTTTATCGCCCATCATTACTTTTTGTGCTTTGGGATCAATATCGCTGACTTCTCCCAACAAAACTTGTGTATTCTTGCTTTTGCTAAATACGGCTCGCAATGGCGAGGAAATGTCACCAGGTGATAGCGTACCTGTAGCAACTTGATATAAAAGTGGCTGAAATAGGTGAAAGTTACGTTTATCAATGAGAGTAACATTTACATTAGCTTTAGCTAGATGTTTTGCTGTATAAAGTCCACCAAAGCCACCACCAACAATTACTACTTGATGTTGTGCTTTTTTATCAACTGAAATTACCATGAAAAAATATCGCCTTGTGTTAAGAGAGTTGTAACTTTTCTTAACATTCATGTAACAGCATTATGATTCCAGTTGCCGTTTATTTAGAACAATTTAAAAAATCATAAAAGTAGCGAAAGTTATTAATAACTTCTTATTAAGAGCTAAAATTTTCTGCCAAATTCTCTTTTGATATTGCAATAACTTTAATAAAAAAACTGTATTTAATTTTCAATATTGTGCTTTCTCAGGATTAAATAGGACTTACGCAAAAGTCACGGAATTACGTCATTACGAGCGTAGCGACGTAATCGCCTAAAATTATGGGATTGCTTCCCTACACTACGTTCCGGTCGCAATGACAAATTTTGCTTGCCTGAGTCTTGTTAAAAACTAATAGATAGGACTCATATTTGATTTTTGACGTTCATGTAGGAGAGCCAGTGCGTTGCGGAGGACAGTTGCGTGGGCGGGTTCCCCGACTTGAGCAAACTGTCCGTTGAGGTTTCCTCCGTTGTAGCAACTGGCGTTGCGTTAGCGATAGCGTAACGCATCAGTGCCAAAGCTTTTCGTGCGTTACTGATATTTTTTCAGAAATCAAATCGGATTTCTTTAGGACTTTCCCCGCGCCCTTGCAAACTTTCCAAGACGAAGAAATTAGTAATTTTATTGACAAAACCTTTAATTACGAGTGATTACTGATGATTGCGGTATTTAAGCATAGCTAGGATGTAGCAAATAATATAGCATCTGCTACTTGAAATAGTGAATCTAAGAGGTAAATGACTATTAAAAAACCCTTGGCAAGAAATCAGCCAGAGGTAGGACAGCTCATCCGTAAGCTGCGGCTTTTGGCTGGGCTAACGCAAGAACAGTTTGCAGCCTCTCTAGGCGTTACATATTCAACAATTAACCGTTGGGAAAATAAACGCTCTCAACCATCACCTTTGGCAATGGAGAAGATTGAGGGAATGTTGCAGGAAATGGGCGAACAATTTTATTAGTTCTAGAAAGTCAGCATATTTGCTCTGCTTGGGTATGGGCGATCGCAAATTTAACTTGGCAATTTAGGATTAATAACAGTTAGACAAATATTAATTATTTATCTATGTATTTTTTGACTAATTTATTTAAGCTGACAAAACAAAATTATGCTCTCAATCGTCTTACATCCAGATGTTGTAAAATTTTTGCGTAAAGATATTAGTAGTACTGTTCGACAAAAAACTTGGGATTGCATTAATCAGCTAAGACAGCGGCAGTTTAATGGTGGATTGAGAGTTAAACGTCTTAAAGGAATTACTAAAAGAGTTTGGGAAGCAAGAATTGACCGTGCCAGTCGTCTAATTTTTACTTACAACAAATCAAGACAGCCTGAAACAGGAGAGGCGGAAGTTTACATCGCTATTCAGGATATTTGTTTGGATCATGATGATGTTCCTAGAAAAGCAGCTAGAGAAAGAACACCAGATGCAACTTGGTTATATGAAGAGATAATTAATACTCTAGGTAACATAGAATCAAGTTTGCATGAACTGCCACAAACTGAACGTGACACACTAGAATTAGCTCTATTAGAAGATGAAGATTTAGATTCAGTAATTTCATCAGAACATAGAGATGAACTATTAGGTAATATCCAGTGGTTAATTATAGACTCACCTGAAGATTGGCAACGAGCTATTATCAATCAGGATGTAGATTTACAATTAAAACTCACTCCAGAAGAATACGCACTAGCTACAAAAAATGTCGATATTCTCCTCAAAGGTAGTGCTGGAACTGGCAAAACTACAGTAGCCATACATCGCATTTTATATGATTACTTGCAGTATCCACAATCTGGTAAAAGACTTTACGTAGCTTATAACCCTTTATTAGTAAACAATGCCAAAGAACAGTTTTATCAATTATTAGGTAGTAATGATCCTGCCGTTACATCCCTCTTTCAGTTTAAAACCTTAAGAGACTTATGTTTAGAAATTCTGGAGCAAACTGGAGAGAGCTATTTACCAGAAGATGAAGTAAATTTTCATATTTTTGAAAAAATTTACCTGCATAAAGAACGTCAAAGATATCCCACTGCTTTAGTTTGGAATGAAATTCGTAGCATTATTAAAGGCAGCCAACTTGCTTTAGATTCAGATTATTTAAGCCAATCTGAATATGAACATTTAGGTGCTAAACGTTCAAGTATTATTCAACTTAGTAGACGTGCTAATTTTTACTCTGCATTTACCTATTGGTATCAAAGAAAAATCAAAGAGAATGGGCGGTTTGATGAGATAGATTTGACGCGGAGAGCCTTAGAAATTATCACTGAAAAAAATCTTAAAGATTATCGGTTAATTGTCTGTGATGAAGTGCAAGATTTTACGGAATTACAGTTGGAATTTATCATGCGTCTAATTGCACCCACAGGTAATTTGTTTTTTGCTGGTGATTTACACCAAATGATTAGTCCTAGTGGTTTTCGCTGGGAAGACTTGAAAACAAGATTTTTTCACCACGGACGACAACAACCTCTGCAAGAAACATTTACATTTAACTTCCGCAGTGTTGGTTCATTAGTTAATTTGGCTAACCAAATATTACAAGTACGTTATCGATTATTAAATACATCTTATCCCTATAAAAATACTCAGGCTATTAGCAATTATGGTGAACCAACTCGTATAGTTGCTGCTTCTAACAAACAGCTTGAATCTATACTGCAAACGCTGCATCCAGGTGATGCTATTTTAGTGAGAACAAATCCAGAAAGAGAACATCTGCGCGAGGTTTTTAAGTCTTCTTTAGTGTTTACAATTGAGGAAGCTAAAGGGTTAGAGTTTGATACTGTATTTTTAGTAAATTTTTTTCAGTGCCGCCGGGATTTATGGCAGAGAGCTTTACAAAAACCGTCGCGATTGCAAGAGCATGAAACACCAGGGTTATTATTAGAAGTGAATTTACTTTATGTCGCAATAACTCGTGCTCGTCGGATTTTAAATGTGTGGGAAGAAAAAATTTCTGAATTTTGGCAGCAACCAGAGCTAATAAATCACTACACAATTCAGGATATGCAAACGGTTGCAGAAAATCGTTCAGGTACACAAGTTCAAGATTGGCAGCAACGTGGAGAATATTACTTAAAAGCTGAGTTTTATCTACAAGCTGCTGAATGTTTTGAGAAATCAGGTGATAGATTAAAATATTCCCAGGCAAGGGCTAAACAACTGCACAAAGAAGGCAAATATCAAGAAGCTGCGGAAATTTTTTCTGAATTAGAAAATTGGGAAACTGCTGCTAAACTTTTCCAGCGTGTTCAGCAATGGCAATCAGCAGCAAACTGTTGGGGAAAAGCAGGTAATTTTGAACAAAAGCAAATCTGTGACATTCATTTATTAGAAGCACAAGGCCAATTTGCACAAGCAGCTAGAGAATGGGAAGTTATTGGACGATATAAGCAGGCTGCTGAATTATTTGAGAAATATGAACAGTGGCAACCAGCAGCAAACTGTTGGCAACAAGCAGGAAATTTAGAAAAAAAGCAAATCTGTGAAATTCGACTACTGGAAGTAAAACAACAGTGGGAGGATGCAGCCCAACAATGGCATCAACTGAGGCGATTTGATGATGAAAAACGTTGCTGGCTGAATAGTAATAATACAGCTAAAAAAGCTGAATATCAAGCGAAGGATTTTGAAAAACAAAAACAATGGTTACAAGCATATGAACAATATCAATTAGCAGGAATATTTGATAAAGCTGCAGAAACTCGTCAAAAGGCTATTGAAAGTTTAATGGACTCTGGAAAGCAAAACTTTGAACAACAAAATTTTCAAGGAGCATTAGCTGATTACACACAAGTATTGCAATTAAATCCTAAACAGACTGAAGCTTATGTGCGCCGAGGTATGGCTAAGACTAAACTTAAAAAATATCTTTCTGCTATAGAGGATTACAATCAAGCTTTGATGATTAATCCTCAATATGCAGATGTATACCACTATCGAGGTAGAGTTTACCAAATATTAAGTCAGCTAGATCTCCAAAAGGCACAGATGCTGAAAGATCAGAAAAAGCCTGAAAGTTAGTACTGCTGCATTGCTACCCAGATTCCCGACTTTTTCAACAAATCGGGAATCTAAATCTCGCTAAAGTTAAATAACCCACCATCTATATGGTGGTGGGTTAGGCACTAAGATAGTTATTTTGTGATAAATCATATTAAAAATCAACTCTTATTGCTGTTGGTTATAACTAAGGCTATCTTAAGAACGAAAACCCTTTCTTGTAGGTTGGGTGAGGTGTATAAATGTTAATGTTACTCTTCTACTTAAATAATGAGCGTTACGCTATAGCGAGTCAACAGGTTGTAGAAGTTTTACCACTTGTCACCCTCAAAACCCTTCCTCACACACCTGAGCATTTAGCTGGTGTGTTTAATTATCGAGGGCAAATTGTTTCTGTGCTAGATTTATGCCTGTTGATACAAGGTAAACCCTGCTGTGAACACTTAAGTTCTCGTATTATTCTGGTGAATTATTGGCGAGGAAATGTTGCAAAGTCTTCTTCAAAGTCTGCTTTTGTAGGTTTGATGGCAGAACGAGTTGTAGAAACGTTGCAGCAATCAGAAATAAAGTTAGTTGATACCAATATTCAGATAAATTCAACCCCTTATCTGGGTAAGATGATTTTAGATGAGCAAGGTATGATTCAATGTTTGCAGATTGAACATTTGTTATCAGAAGCAGAACAAGTTTATCTTTTGCCAGCTAACTAAATATTTAGGCAGGGGGAGGTAAACTGAATTTTGGAAAAAATAAGTTGAATAATTTATTGTTTGGAATTTCCTAAATACTGCATTCTTTACTAGAAGTAATCACCCACTGCTAAACATATACACTAGATTGCAAGTTCGTGAGGTACAGATAATTATAAGGGCAAGGCAGTGCCTTGCCCCTACCCGTGTACTTCATGATCACAAATATGCTGGCCGTAGTTAAACAGAATGAATTAAGCACAATATATTTAATTTTGTACCACTATTTATAATGACCTATTCTGATGGCGAAGCTTTACTGAGAAGAAGAATTGGTTTAGATGCAAACTCAATAGGTTCAGCTAGTATTGCTAGAGCTATTGAGCAGAGAATGGCGGATGGCAAAATTACAGAAATAGCCTCATACTTGGAAAGATTGCAGGAATCTACAGCGGAATGGGAAGCATTAATTGATAGTGTAATTGTTCCAGAAACTTGGTTTTTTCGGGAGCGGGAATCTTTTAATTTTTTACAAAAATATATTCAAACAGAGTGGTTAATAAATCAGCCCAAAAGAGTATTACGGGTTTTAAGCGTGCCATGTTCTACTGGTGAAGAGCCTTATTCAATTGCGATCGCACTTTTGGAGGCTGGCTTAAATCCGGCTAATTTTCACATTGATGCTATCGATATTAGTAAAAAATGCTTGTTAACGGCTCAAAGAGCCATTTACGATAAATATTCTTTTCGTGGCAATAGTTTATCTTTCCAAGAACGCTATTTTCAAACGACTGAGGCGAGATACCGACTGTGCAAACAGGTAAGAAATTTAGTGCATTTTCGCCAAGGTAATTTAGCTGATACAGATTTTCTGCTGGGTGCTGCATCCTATGATGTTGTCTTTTGCCGCAACTTGTTGATTTATTTTGAACCTAATACCAAAGAACGTACTATCCGCACCTTGGAACGGTTACTAATTGAGGATGGTTTGTTATTTGTTGGTCATGCGGAAACAGGTTTGTTGCTGAACTCTCGTTTTACTTTGGTTCCTCATTCTTTGGCTTTTGCCTATCGTAAAACGAATGTGTCTCGTTCTGTAAGCAAAAGTAGCCCAGGCGATCGCAAAAAGCATCATCCCATTCCACCCAAACAGCGTATTGCTCACCATCGCCAACCGCAACAACCACCAATTCTGCAGCAAAACTTGCTAGATGCTGCCAGAACTTTAGCTGATCAAGGTTCTTTGCAACAAGCCTGTCAACTTTGCCAAGACTATCTCCACAAAAATTTGGCTAGTGTCGAAGGCTATGTACTGCTTGGTCAAGTGCAACAAGCAATGGGTGAAAATGAACAAGCAGCAGCATCTTTCCAGAAAGCAATTTATCTGCAACCAAATCACGAAGAAGCATTAATTCATTTAGCTTTATTGCGAGAACATCAAGGAGATATGGTTAATGCTGAGCTGCTTTGGCAACGCATTCATCGGCTGCATAATCAGCAATCAAGATGATATTTGCTGTATTAGCACTGTTTCAACATGATGAATTGTTAATTTATTTATCTTTTATTTATAAGTTGTTTGTCTGATAGCTGGCATGGGAACGCTTGCATTTACAAGGTGTGTCTCTGCCTAGATGTTTTGTTTGTTAATTATAGATTTCTATCAATTAACTAAATTGATTTCGTATTATTTGAGGACACAATAAATATATGCAACAAGGCTTAAAACTTAATCAATTTGTAGTGGCTGGATGTGGGTTAATTGTTATCTTGGCTAGCGTAACAACATATATTACAAAAAGAACTAATCAAGAGTTATTAGCTAATGCGAATACAGTTAGTAAAAGCTATGCTTTAAAAGCCAATTTAAAAGAATTGGAGAAACTATTAGTAGACTCTGAAACTGGACAGCGAGGATTTATTATCACAAAACAAGAAGAATATCTAGAACCCTTTTATAAGGCAGAAGAACAAATAAGTATTGTTTTAAATGAATTGAGTAAAGAATTTAAATCTGATAGCTCACACAGTATGTCATTTAATAAAATTGTAGAACTATCAAAAGAAAAGATTCATCTATCAGAGACAACAATTCAAATGAAAAAGAATGGGCAAGATAAACAGTTGCTGACCTATTTCTCTGAAGATAGAGGCAAAAAGCTCATGGATCAAGTTAGACAAGAGCTTGATAAAATGCTCAAAGCAGAAGATGAAAACTTAAAAGAGCATCAAAAAGAAGTTAATCAACTGCAAAGTTTTTCCGATTTAGTTATTGTTGGTAGTTTGATATGTATTATTATAACAGTAATATCAGTTTGCCTAGCTATTATTCTGATACCTGGTAGAGCTTTGAGCCGTTCTTTACAAAGTGCCTTTACTTTAGCAGAAAAGGTTTCTGCTGGAGATTTAACAGTTGAGGTTGAATCTAATTCAACTGATGTTATTGGTAAGCTCATGTCTACTTTAAAAGATATGGCACAAAACCTCAGTAATCTGATTCGACAAGTACAACAATCGGGGATTCAAGCAACTTCTTCCGCAACACAGATAGCAGCATCAGGGAAACAATTAGAAGCCACACTTACTGAGCAAGTAGCCTCAACCAATCAGGTAGCAGCAGCGGCGAAAGAAATTTCCGCGACTTCTAGAGAACTTGTAAAAACAATGGAAGAAGTAGCGGCTATGTCCCAAAGTACAACAATTGCAGCTACTGATAGTCAAAAAGATTTGTTGCGAATGGAATCAACGATGCGTCAGCTAGCAGAGGCGACTAATTCTATTGCTGCGAGGTTAGGAGTAATTAGTGAGAAAGCTAACAATATTAATAATATTGTGTTCACAATTACTAAAGTGGCAGACCAAACAAATTTACTGTCATTGAATGCAGCTATTGAAGCTGAAAAAGCTGGGGAATATGGCTTAGGTTTTGCTGTTGTTGCGAGAGAAATTCGCCGTTTAGCAGACCAAACCGCAGTTGCTACCCTTGATATTGAGCAGATGGTTAAACAAATGCAATCTTCTGTTTCTACAGGTGTTATGGAAATGGATAAGTTTGCCACAGACGTAGGACGCACGGTGGAAGATGTGGCTAATATCAGCACTCAAGTAGGACAAATTATTGAGCAAGTACAGGATTTGTCACCAAGGTTTGAAGTTGTTAGCCAAGGGATGGAAACTCAATCTCAAGGAGCGCAACAAATTAGTGAAGCGATGACGCAATTAAGCAGTACTTCTGCTCAAACTGCTGGTTCTTTGAGAGAAATTAATAATACGATTTCTCAACTTAACCAAGTTGCTCAAGGCTTACGTCAAGAAATTTCTCGCTTTAAAGTTAGGGCAATAAGTTAATAGGTAAGGTTCTTCAGGACTTGTTATGCTAAACTAACAGCTAAAATGCCAACTTAATAAGCACCTAATTCGGAAATTTTCAAAGTTTCTAAAACCGTAACCAGAGCGTTTAATGAGCTTGAGTTTATTATTAACGCCTTCAACAGCACCACTGGTTGTCCCATTGTCGAAATAAGCGATTATCTCATCCAACCAACGAATAA
>NZ_JACJQJ010000047.1 GCF_014696615.1 Nostoc linckia FACHB-104
AGGGGTGGGGAAGCTACTACCCTCAATAATATCGGGGGAGTTTACGACGATTTAGGGGAAAAGCAGAAAGCTTTGGAATTTTACAACTCAGCACTGCCACTACTTCAGGCGGTGGGCAACAGGAGTGGAGAAGCTTCTACCCTTTACAACCTCGCCTACCTAGAACGCAGCCGCGGAAATCTCCAAGCAGCCCGCAGCAATGTAGAAGCCGCTATAAAAATTATCGAAGATTTACGCACCAAAATTGACAGCAAAGACCTTCGTAGTTCTTACTTCGCGACCCAGCAGGATGTTTACCAATTCTACATCGACTTGCTGATGGAACTGCACAAAAAAGACCCATCAAAAGGATACGCTGCATTAGCTCTGCACTACAGCGAACGCTCCCGCGCCCGCAGCCTCATCGAATTATTAAACGAAGCCAACGCCAAAATTCTCAAAGGCGCAAACCCGCAACTCATCGCCCAAGAACGGAATTTACGACAGCAAATAGACGCTAAAACTACACTGCGGCGTAATTTAGAAACTTCAACCAAGCAAAACGACTTAGTTACCAAAGCAGCTATTCAACGACTGAATCAAGAAATCACCAATCTCACCAATCAATACGAACAACTACAAGCCCAAATTCGGACTTCTAACCCAGAATATGCGAAATTAACAAACCCAGATCCCGAAAAGGATATTCTCAAATTACCGCAAATTCAACAACAACTCGATAAAGACACCTTGCTATTGCAATATACCTTGGGAGAAGAACGCAGTTATTTATGGGCCGTCACTCCCACATCAATGCAAGTTTACACCCTTCCCCCACGCCAAGAAATAGAAAAAGTTGCTACCAAATTCCATGAAAGTTTAGCAAAAGGAGGGACAACTGACATATCTATTCCCAACGCCCAACAACTGAGTAAACTCATCCTTGCACCCGTCGCTGATCAATTACCAGGAAAGCGTTTAGTCATAGTTGCTGATGGTGTGTTGCAAACCATTCCCTTTGCAGCTTTAGCTGATATCAATACCCAAGCCAAAGGCGACGCTAAAGCAGAAGCAAAATACCAACCACTAATGGTAAACCATGAAATCGTTAACTTACCCTCAGCTTCTACCATTGCTTTTCAACGCCAACAACTCGCCAAGCGCCAACCCGCACCCAAAGCACTGGCTATCCTTGCCGATCCGGTATTTAATAAAACAGATTGCCGATTTAAAGATGAAAATTGCCAAGAAGCCGATAAACCTCAATCTCTCAATAATAATCTTGACATTCCGGCCCAATTACAACAATCTCTGCTAAATCGTTCCGCCATCAACCTCAAGCGCAATGGTTGGGATAGGCTACTCTACACAGCCAAAGAAGCCAAAGCAATTTTAAACCTTATACCATCAGCTAGCAGTCTCAAAGCTTTGAGTTTTGATGCTAATTACAATTGGGCGACTAGCGGCGCTTTAAATCAATATCGTATTCTCCATTTTGCGACTCACGGTATAGTCGATCCCAAAGAACCACACTTATCCGGCATTCTACTGTCTAGCTATGATAAACAAGGTAAATATTTAATTGACAATAAATTAAGTTTAGGCGATTTATTTAACCAAGATTACCCCGCAGAGTTAATTGTCTTAAGCGCTTGCGAAACTGGACTTGGTAAAGATGTCAACGGTGAGGGTTTAATTGGCTTAACCCGCGGCTTAATGTATGCAGGTGCAGCACGGGTTGCAGTCTCCCTATGGCAAGTTAGCGATGAAGGTACATCAATATTAATGCAGGAATTTTACAAACAGATGTTACGGGAAAATAAAACCCCAGCTTCCGCCATGCGTGCAGCGCAAATGAAGTTATGGCAAGACGGGCATAGTCCTTATGAATGGGCAGGTTTCACCGTGCAAGGGGAATGGCGGTAAAAGAGGCCAGGGGTAGCTCTTAGAGCAAACCTCTGCGTCAACACAGAGTTTCGGCAAGGACGTATTGTTTCTCAGGCTTATAGGTCTCGAAACAAGTATTTTTTGTTTTTCCGAATGAAAAAGGAGGCTTCCGACTATCTACGGTGGGCATTCTCCAAGAGCCTCCACAGCCCTCCTTTTCGGTAAACCATGTTCGTTAAGTTTCAATGCTTAAACTTGAATTATGTACAACAATCAAGACGTAGAATGAGGAATGAATCAAAACTGTTTAAAAATGCGCTCACAAAAATTGTCAGCGCATCGCGTTGAATATCCTTAACGTTACAAATCCTCGAATAAGTCTAATTGCTTCTCAGTTGGTGGTGTAGCATCCCTCTTACTCTGCTTATGCTTGTTCGCCTTGTATTGGTCAGCAGTCTGTGGCGGTGCTGGCATCTCCTCAAAAAGGCTCAGTTGGTGAGGAGAAACGTCAAACGCATCCTGTACCTGCGGGCCTTCAGGTGAAGAAATAAAGCTTAATCTCTCTTCCACCTGTTGCGTCAGCGTAGGTAAGTCATGCAGTTCGCGAAATTTCTTTGCGATAAGAAACGCAGGAGTATACCTTACACCATACACTTCCAAAGAAAGCGAATTACCATGAATGACAGTGCCAGAAATACCCAGGGCAGACAGTTGAATATACGTCATATTCGCACAGAGCAAATCTAGATCCACTGCTTCAAAGTACATACATTCTTGGGGATTATAGCCCAATTCCTCAATCACCTCAGTAGCCGCAATTAAAAAACACCCTGCTCCTACGGCTGGTTCATGAAAACTGACATATCCTTTTTGAGTGATCTGCTCATCCAGTAAGTGCTTGTCAATTGAAAGTCGAGCCATGAGCTTTGCAACGGGATAGGGCATAAAAAATTGCCCTAAATCGGCTTTCCATCCAATTTCGAGTTCTTGATGCAGTTGTCCTAAAAAGTCACTCTTTGCGGTGGAAAGCACAAGCTGCACAAGGCCAAACATTTCTGCAAATACCTGCAATGAATCACGATCATAATCTTTAACTATCTCAAGATACCTTCGTTCACCTTGTTCGTAGAGTTCATCCTTTTTTACAATACCTTGGTGATACGGTACTTGCTGAGAGGTAATCGTAGCGACTTCTACCCAATCTCGAAACACTTCATAGCGGCTTCGTGAATGAACAAGAGAGAGTAATTTGGTTGAGAATTCACGTTTGTAGTTCTCGACTAACATTTCCTAAAACCTAATTCAACATAAGCTCAATCAGGTTTTTTTTAGAAGTAGTGCAGTATTTCTGTAAGGGAGAAATCAATATTAAAAGGATGGGAAGATAAAATGTTTATAACCTCATTCGCTTATCTTCCCAAAAGCTTTATAACCCTTCTAATGTTTGACTACCTAAGCGTTCACACAATGCTTCAATTTCATCGTATGTCAGTGGCTTGTGTTCTATAAAATGAAGCGAAAATAACTCTTGCCACTCTTCATCGTCACTGTCGTAATTGGCTTGAAAAAATCTAAGTGCCGCAATAATCGTTGCTAATTTCTTTGTTGATACCTTCATTATTTACCTTCTATGACTAACGATTTATACTGTATGAATTACCTGCTGAAGAGCTTCAGCTACCTGTTGTTGCTGCGTGTTAGCTTTTAATTGTATTTGTTGAATGAGCAAATGTTTAGGTGCATCTTTACCGTTGATTTTTTGCGGTATATTAAGCTTACCTGCTATCTTCCTTGCTTGCCTAGCAGTAAGCTTATTTATTTCTGTTTCCAGTAGTTCAATATTGTCCTTATAATTATCATTAACCTCTTCACTTAACCCCATCTCTTCGTAGTTCAGTTTTTCTGCATCTCTGCTACCTAACGTATCTTGATGAACAAGATAATCTGCGTTCATCATTATGTCGCCTTCACCAATCATCACGTTTTCTGGAGTCACTAACCAGCACAAAATACTGAAAATGACTACAAATAAGTACACTGCTACGATTGTATCCATCATAGTAAAACCTCTTTTTTACAACTAAGGTTACTATTGTGAACACTAATAGAAATTAAGAAAGAGATACGAACAAATTTTATGGATAAAATGTATTTTTTATTAATAAAAATGCTACAATATTACAAAGTAGCAATGAGGACGAGTTATGGCAGTTACTACCTCACTTCGCTCCGATAATTTTCAACTATTTCTATCACTTCAATCTGAAATTAAAGACGCAGCTACCTATATTACTCACCTCACAAAAGAGCGAGGTGAATGCATTCAATTCTTCGCGCAGTTGGCTGCACCACTCATGAGCAATGCAGGCAAAGCAATTGGCACCATTATTCGGTGTAAATTAGGGCAAGAGGAAACACTTTCATTCCTATCACAGGCAGCGTTAACGCTTCACCGCATCTGGGTACGGTGTGCTGACTATGCACCGATGATTGCGTCAAAAGCGCTGCATTTCTATCAGCAAATCATCACTATATTTCCTTCAGGCACGGCACTACAACTGGAGTTATTAGGGCAGGGTGATTACAAGCGAGATGTTGAACCACCAACCCTGATGCTTTCTACTATTGCGTCATGGTGGAAGCGTCATGCCCAAGGGTATCGTGCACCAAAGACAACAGCGTCGCCTACGAGTACCCAACCGGTGCAGCTCTGTCTTGACCTTGATATAGAAGCGCCTACGCCGATAGATGCACCCAAAGAAGCACTTTTACCTTCAGAAACCTGGAAAGAACGCGATCGCGTAGGTGTAGACGGGGGATATTGTGGCACTATCACCGCACGTGCTGGTAAGCGTGTATGTATACAATGGGATAACGGCTACACGGCACGGTACACCGTTGAAGAGATGAAACGCTATCGCTATTACAAAGTACAATGAGCACCCTACGGTACGCGCTGATGTTGCTGTAACGTAGGAAGCACCTTACTACTGAGTGGGTGCATGACTTATGTGCCTACGTGGGTATGATACAGGGGGGAATATCCCTCACACCTTTGACGCTCACATGTATGTCTTCTACTGACGTTACTTCAGCTACGCCTACGCCACGCCCAAAAAAGAGACTTCCTCCTTTAGAGGAACTTGAGCAACGTTGCCCGCCGCATGAGCAGCACAATCGTCACCCGCAGGAACATTCGTTGCTACAGTTTAAAGCGATCGGGGTGGTGACAGGAGACGTGCGCTTTTCAGATGAACGAAATACTATCACCGTTGGTGGCCACGATTACACGTTACTATTCATCAAAAAAAAGCTCAAAGCGTTTGAGTCCTTAAAGCGCCATGTAGAAACCTCAGGACAAGCGCGGCAACGCGTAGTGGTGTACCCCAAGGTAACGCATTTTCCTAAAAAGGATGAGCCGCATATCATTGCGTTTCAAGTCGTAGGCTTTGACGTAGGGCATGAAGAAAATGCCGTGTCAGGGGAGTTAGAAGATTTAGAATTTAAGGTCTCAGGATTTTGGCAGTTTATTCCGGTGTGTCCTACGCCATGCATTACCGTGCTACGCAACTTCACACGCGAACGGCTTGAGTTCATGAAACACGCTGAACCTGGTCAAAATGTGTGGTTTATGAAGGCTAGTCATATTCCTGTGCTCTGGAAAGATGCACCTGTAAAACCATATCGGTTTAACCCTAAAGCGGAAAAAGAAGAGCAGGGGCATCCGCCGTTTGTGGCGATTAAAGCAAAGTTTTTACCGCAGCGAAATGTGTTTGCGTGTGTGGAACTTATAGTAGAGCCACAGGAAAAGTCACCGAAGTTTTTAAAAGTGTCTAAGACTGACAAGACTATTGTGCAGGAAGCAAAAAAACAACAACGGAAAGTGGAAGATTTTATCTAGAAAACACTTTCTGTAGGCGAAGTATAGGATTGAAGCTTAGGCTACAGACAAGCTTGATTTGTTTTTTTTGATTATTGGTGCATAACAAAGATTGTTGGGTGCTGTGAGGTTAGATACGGCAGAATCAACTTTTCAGACTACTTCAGGACAAAAACTTGTCTATAAATTGATGAGTTCATAACTGTTCGGTTAATAAATTTACAGATTTATCTCAAGCAGGTTACAAAACCATTGTTAATATATGTTTTGAGGTAGTATTACAGTATAAATGCTTAGTGTATACAGCATTACAGAAAAAGAAGGTTGATTAGTTTTTTCTTTGGTCTTTGATGAGAAGGAGAATTTATGGAAGCTAAATTATCAAATGAGGTTTCTAAGCTGTTTGAACACGACCAAAATACATATCAATCAATTGTTAAATCGGCAGACCAGATTCATAAGCTGATCAATCAAGAATATATTGACAAAAAAAGAGCGCTAGAACTGTTGGATCAGCTTCGCGCAGTATTGGACACGATTCTAGATAGCATTGAAGTATATCAAGAAAATTTTGTTACTGTGTCAAGTGTTGAAAAAAAAGATAAGGAAGAACACTATCATTTATTAGTGGCGCAGTTAGACGAGTTTGTAGATATTTTACAGAATGATTTTGAAAATTTGTTGCTGTCTGGTAACTTTACTCTCGAGCTAAGGTTTCAAGAAAAATTAGTCAATCAATTAAAAAATATTAATACAAAGTTAGATGATTTCCGAATCAAACCTGAAAAACTATATAGCCAAGTCAAGCTTTTGCGAGATACAGTTTATACATTTCGCAAGCATCTTTTAGATTTGAATGATATCGATTTCGCCAAAAATCATTTTCAGAATAAAAATATATTCGTAAATATCATTTTGGGATTATTTGGTATTTCTCTATTTACTACAGGTGGTTGTATGGCTGCTTTGGAACATGTAGAAAAAACCTCGGAAACAAAGGAAGTACCTATTACTATGGTTGTAGATAAGAACCCTAGTTCAGAACCTAACCCCGTTGTTCAACCTTCTAATGAACTGTTTCAAAAACAGAAATACCTAATTAACAAGCCAAGACCAAGTATTTCAACTACTCCTGTGATAACTAGTCTTGTTCAAGCGGTAGGTATAGCTGTGATTGGTAGAGCAGTCAATAATTTAGGTAAGGATACTCATGATGACTAATGAGCATCTTTGAAAAGACAACTTTATTTGAGCATCTGCTTAGATGAGACAGTAGTTGCACCTTCATTAATAGGTTTGTTTTGGTGAAACAAATACATCACTTGCTGCTAGAAGTTGATTTAAACTGCTACCCAATTTATTACCCGATGCACTTGCTGCTGCCAAATCGATTCAGAAAGAAAGACATCGCACCCAACCACTAGCAGCCTTGGCTCTGCATTTATCGTAAAGGTCAACTAAGCTCCTATTAGTAAATTAACACTAGAAAATGCTGTCTGTAGGAGACGTGGAGACTTCTTCGTAAAAGACAGATTTTACGGAGCTGTGTGGATTCGTAGGCGAGAGAATAGAAAGTGAGGACACCGCGCCTAATACTTGGTCTTCTCGTACCTCAAGGTACTTATATAACTCATCTAAGGTACGATGTCCCGAAATTTCCTGAATAACTCGCAACGGAATGCCCGCGTTACTCATTTGGGTAAGCGCGGTACGGCGGAAGCTGTGCGAGCTGACTCCTTCTAGCCCAATACGCTTACAGGCTTTGCGAAGCAGCCACATCGCGGAGTCACGGTGTAGATGATCGTCTATACGGCTTCCATACTCATTGCCAGGGAAAAGCCACTGATTATCATCGCGTGGGCGATACTCTTCCAGCTTGAGTCTTAGGTCTTCAATGACGGGTACACAACGAGTCGCTAGTTTTCCTTTGGTGTTCCCTTTACGAAATAAAATTTCTCGCCTTACTCGCCCCTTGGTGTCGTAGACATCACGTTTTCTGAGGGTGACTGCTTCACTGACGCGACACGCCGTAAACAGCATCACCGCATACAACGCGCGATCGCGGGCGGTGGTGATGTCAGGGGAGAAAAGAAGCTGAATCTCTTCTTGCGTAAGTATTTTGGCTTTGCCGTGTCGGTCAATTTTCAATGCAGTTACTAAACGCCTACGATTTCTTATTATCCAGCTCTCGCGGTACCGTGGGAGTGGTAGGTGGTGTCATTTCTTAAGTAATAAGCGGGTAGATACCGATACACAAAGTTGGATATTTATAGAGGTAAGCCCTTAAACACGAGTAATCATGCGGAAGACATTGTAAAAAAGGGCGAGGATGATGAAATTATTGATTATTCAATAAATTAAGGAATATTGAATGGTTTCATTCTACCCTGGTCAAAAAGCTAATGATCTCGCAAAAGGTGCTCAAGAGCGATACGAACGCGCGCTTGAATGGTTAAAAGAAGAGGAAAAAGCTACCAACAAGGTAGCCGAGGAGTATGGTCAACTCCAGCTCAAGGTTATAAAAGATACGATTAAGCGTTTTGTTGACTTTCTTGAACGCACAGGGAGGAAAGCCTCTGAGAGCGAGAAGCGTCTTTTAGAGGGCATGGACTTTTCCGTGCAGCAGCTACAAGAATATAAAGCTGCGGCTATAGCAGCAGAGCAGTATTTTATGGCTGGTGCCAAAGCCGCTGGCGCAGCTGCGGCAGGCTACGGGAGTGCGATAGGTGTTGCGACCACTATAGGAGTAGCAAGCACTGGCACAGCTATCTCAAGCCTTAGTGGAGCCGCAGCAACGAATGCAATGCTCGCGTGGTTTGGCGGTGGAGCTGTTGCAGCTGGTGGCGGTGGTATGGCTGTTGGTGTGTGGGTATTAGGAGGTATCACTGCTCTTCCCGCCTTGGCGATTGGTGGCTTTTTTGCAGCTCGGGAAGGAGAAAAAGCCATGACAAAGGCGCAAGAATATGTAGCCAAAGTCAATAAAGCAATTGCTGAAATTCATGCTGCCGATGACTATGCACAACAAGTAAAGCAGCGCATTATTGAGTTAAAAGGGGTGTTTGAATCCCTCAATGCTCTTGCGGTTGAAGGACTCAACCAACTTGAATCTCAACCTTTTGATGCAGACAGAGATGCAGAGAAATTTCAGCAAGTCGGGCTTTGCATAAAAGGGCTTATAGAACTGTTAAAAACTCCAGTTCTTAACAGCGAAGGAAAACTTAATCTTGGTGCTGTCACTATTTTAGAAAAATACCGCACGCTACCAGGTAAATAATCATGACAGCGAAGAAAGTTCATGTAGAAGTAATAGGAACTGGTGCCGATGCTCTTCAAAGTCTACACGCGATTGTTGAAGCCTATACTGAGTACAAAAAAGTTGTGCAAGAAGAGCAGACGAAACGACGTGACATAGAAAGATGGGAAAAGATCACCATTTCAGGCATTCAAGCTCGTCGTGATGTGCTGATAAACTATCTTGAACATTCATTTGATGAACGCGCTAAGAATTTTAGTTTTTTGTTTACAAAAGTAGATGAGGCAATAGCGCAAGGTGATAATAATCAGTTAAATCTATTTCTAATCTCCATCATAGAACTCGCCAAATCTAGCCCATTTAAGGACTTTGAAAATATCACATCAGTGAAAGCAGCACTGAATGATCCAGACTATGAATGGTCAGTTTAAATGTGCTATCCAAAAAGAAAGAAGCGACTATAAAATGCCTACCTCGCAATATTGTTAAATCGAGCTAAACTCTCTGTTCAACTGCTTGCTCATAAGATACTTGTCAGGTGTGGTTACTACCCGTGAGAAAAAACAAGTAACGTCTACGCTATAGTCTATAGTTTAGTATAGAAAAAATATAAGCCCTTAGGCGCTAACTTCTACAGATTCAAGAGCCTGCACATTCAACAGTGAGCGTCAGCGACGACGAAGGTGATCTGTAAACCATGTAGACAGCAGCACGATAAGTGTTCTGCCCGTCCTCGGCGGCACTCTTGAAAGCGTAAGCGGTGTACAAGTTTACCTTCGCTTAGGCACAAAAAATCTAAAATTTCTTTTTTATGACATACTTCGATATAAATCTCCTTCATGAAACTACTAAAAAATTAATACCAAACGTGGCTGATTTAGAGTCAGCATTTACTTTTTTTTATGATGAAACAAACAATATTAGGAAGTTTTATACTAAAGAAAATAATTTTAATGCTTCATTTCAGTCGAACTTTGTGCTCGGTGGTGTAGTTTATGATAAATCTGAACCTGATATTGAGAAATTATTTAGGGAATTAAATCTCGAAAGCTCGATAAAGGAAATAAAATTAAAACATATTGCCAAAGGGGACTTTTTATCTTGTTTAAATTCAAGCAAGCTAAAGTATTTTTTGAGGTATTTATTAGACAACCAAATCTATATTCATTACTCAACTATTAATTTATTGTATTATTCAATAGTTGATATAGTAGATTCTGCCTACGCAACCAATTTAAACATTATCACAGATTTAGGATATCAATTTGCCCTAGCTTTAAAGAATGATATTTACAAAATTGCAAAAATAGAAATAGATGCTGTTGTTAATTTATTTTACACTTTCCAATATCCTAATATAAGAAGAGAGTCTGTTTTGGCTTTTATCAATGCCTTTATAGAGCTATTTAAAAAATATGAAAATACAAGTGAATTTGGTATCGGACTAGGAATATTAAAACAAATTCTTAAAGAAGCGAAAAAAGAAAAATCGTTGCCATTTATAATGGATGAAGAAGATTACATACTGATAAAAGACTTCTCACATTTTTACTTAAGGCCTCTTTACCTGTTCAAGAATTCTACTCATGTCTTTGACAAAGAAGATACGATTAAAAGTATATTAGGCGAATTTATTTTTTGTGACGGAGAGAAGATATTAGAGTGTTATTCTTTTGAAGACTCAATAAATAATTTATATATTCAAGCTTCAGATATTTTTGTAGGCTTGGTAGGGAAGCTTTCAAAATTTATTAATACTTGCTCTCGAACAGATATTGAGAATAGTATTTGCAATTTGAGTGCCTCTCAACTAGAGAGCCTGGATCTATACTTAGAATTGGTTAAAAGATGTAATAGCAAAAACATTGCTTTTTTTCACTCAATAGACAGTATTGAAGAAATATCAAAATTAAAGTTGTTGTATCAATTGAGAAATTATGCAGAGTGAGCCGCTGCGCTCAATCACAAAATCTTTTAGTCTATGTACGTTTTTGTATAAAAGTACTCATTCAAAAAAATCTTACGCTCAATAACCTGCCCAAATCAAATATTCTAGAGTGGCAAAGCTAGCTAGAGCAAAAACTCAAACCTAGTAAATTCGTTATTGTTGAAAATTTTGGTTTACTTATTTACGCCTGTTTCAATCATTACAAACTTACTCTAGTTTATTTTGCCGTTCTAGCAAATATTTATTATTGGTAATCTTGTAAGCAAACTTAAATGGTAGGCGGCGTTATTTTCTGTGTTTACCAATCTCTAAGGTCTTGCCCATTCAAGAGGTGAGCGTCAGCGGTGCTGAGGGCGGGCTGCCAACCCCTTAAGCTTCCACCGTGAAAATTTCCTGCCCGTCCTCAGTGCACCTCTTGAAAGCGGTAGCGGTGGGCAAGGCCGCCGCCGCTTCAGGTAAAGTTTTTCTCTCCCATGCCGATAACTATTAGGGAAGTATTGTCAAAAATTGACAGTTATTGTTAATGATGGCAGGATCGCAAAGAGAAGCAAATCGTTGGAGGTGCTACCCTATGAACGTACATCTCGGAGAAACCTTAGATAACTTTGTCGCTGAACTCATCGCCAGTGGCCTCTACCAGTCCCAGAGTGAGGTCATCCGTGAAGGATTACGGCTGCTCAAAGAGCGTGAAGACTTACGTAAACTTAAGCTCGAAGAGCTGCGGCGTGATATCCACAAAGGAATTGACCAACTTGAGCGGGGAGAATTTACGACCTACAGCTCGTCGCAAGACCTTGCGGAAGAAATTAAGGCAACAGGACGCAAGAACCTTGCCGCCTCACGGAAGAACGCTAAGGCATGAAGCAGTTACGAATTGCTGTTGAGGCAAAAGGAGATCTGGCTGATATTTGGTGGTACATCGCCCAAGACAGCGAACGCGCCGCAGACGCAATCATTGTAAAACTCACACAAAAGTTTGATGATCTGCTGGTTACCCCTGAAATTGGCAGAGCGCGTCCTGAGTTAGCACCGCAACTTCGCAGCATCCCTGTAGGAAAATATCTTATTTTTTATCGTCCCATTCCTGAAGGTGTTGAAATTGTGAGGGTGCTCCACGGTGCTAGAGATATTGAGAGTATTTTTGAGTAAGGGCAAATAATATTGGTTAGTATAAAGTATTAGGTAACTAATTAGGTAGGTATTAAAAGTTGTATATTTCAGTGACTTCTACTGTTTTGTTACCTGAGTAAATTCAGTCAGACTTGAGAAATATAGCTAATATTAATTCTAATTTTAGGAGCATTCAATCAGCTCTATCATAGAGGAGTTTCGAGGAAAAATATAAACTTTTACATTCCATTGCCTCGTCGGATCACCACCAATAATTAATAATAATAGTTCAGGACATTGATAAGAATTTGACTCTCCAATATTCTGCATTTGGTTAATATCTATTTGGCTAGGATTGGGATTAGAAAAAGGATGAAAATGCCATTCTCCTAGATAATATTGTTTATCTCGATTCCATAAGCGATTGAGCCAATGCTGGAGGCCAGTTGTTCCTCGGTGAAACCAGTCGTTACCACTAAGAGAATCTGATGGAGCATCAGAAACATCTGTAACTACTGCACAGTTATGTGACTCTGTGTAGAAACCTACAAGAATTCCTCCTGTTTCTTGTACCCCTGCACGCGCACACATTTTTAATAACTGAGTTACTTTTCTCTTATATATTTTTACTCCAAATCTTTTGTCTTCTGACCAGAATTCTAAATCATTTAACTTATAGTTAGCAGTCAACTTGATGAACCCCCACAAAAGTACCATTTTTATAAAGTTGTTCAAACACAGATAAATGGGGTTTTTCTGGGAGTGAGGCTGAAGATGATTCAATATGTTTTACTGCGATTGATGCCATCATCCACACATCATCAATCCGAGCAGGAAATACAGGATGCCAGCATCCTATACCTTCTCTTGGCAATTGCTGTCCTTCATATTCCTTCAGCTCTTTTTGTAGCCACGGATTTAGCATTGCACTAAAAATAGCATGAGGAAAACTATCACTATAAGCTGAAAATAAGAACAGGCGTTTACCACCTATTCCCAATGAAATAGAAATAAATAGTTTACAATTCCCCCATGAATAATGCTCTAAGTGGTAAAGCACTGCATCACTTCCTGTACAGTCAAGAATTATCTCAGACTGTTGAATGTCAGCCTTGTCAGTTTCTTCAAAGTGAGGAAAATTTCGGTCAATACCGACCACAGTTGCGTAGGGAGAAGTAGTGTTAAGACGAGCTGCAATGCAAGTAGCTTTTTCTACTTTTAGATGGTGCAAGCTTAGGGTATGTCGTGAGAGATTTCCTATTTGCAGTGTATCTGAGTCTAAGATAATAATCTTTTGTGCATTTCCTCGACTCAACAGTTCAGCAACTGCTGAACCAATGGCTCCTGCACCTAATAAAAGTATCTTCTTAGAAGCTAAAGGTTCGGGTAGCTTACCACGAGCTGCAATGTAACTATTATGCCAGTTCTCCGAGTTAACCCAAGCTAAATTGACATCGCCACGTAAAATTTCAGTTCTGTCTCGCCGCCAATATCCTTCTTCGTTTGTTCTAAAACCCTGAGCAGTTTTTATACCTTGGGATAGTACAGGTAACTGTAGCGGTTGCCAATGTATCTGATGTAAAGGGCCATCTATCTCGGCAGGAATCGGAAAACCAATAAGAGCAATATGACTTTTACCGTCACGTATAAACTTTGCAGCTATTTTTAACTGTTCATCAATGTTAATTTCCTGCTCTCGGCATATCTCTCGTAATTCCTTCCATGTCAATGGAACTTGCCAGGGCTTAAAGACAGGAATTTTTTTTAAGCGTATCCATATTCCTAAAACTAGCTCATCTTTCAATTCGCTCATCTGTTTTCCCCACATGAGCTTAAGTAACTCTTTACCACGAATTGATTGAAAGCACTTCACAAAGAATACATCTGGTTTTTTACGCAACGGTACTAGGTGAACCAGTCCAACCAAATCAGGAATGTTATGCCATTGAGTGAAAGACTCCGCACTTTCAGAAAAAGCAACCGTTGAAAATTTTCTTAGGGGAAAATAAGGAAGCTCAAAGGGTTCACCTGAAGAAACAAGTTTATCCTCCGAGGCAGCCACCAACCATTCAATAGCACGCCTAAAGTGCCATTCCAGTCTCGAGTAATAATCGTAGGGTTCACTATGGTAGCCTTGACGACCTAAAACATGAACACTGGTATCTAAGCACAGTTTGCCCTTGCGCCAGGGAACTTGACTGTCATCAGAACTATTAAAATCTTGGTGAGAAAAAGTATGGATAAGGCTATGTTCTTTTGCTGGATAAAATCCAATATTCCCCCAGGGGTACTCTGGACTAACGAGAACATACCAGTCTGTTGATGGTGGAATAAATGAACTTGGTTGCGGATCAATATGAATACGGCAGTGTAATGTCCACTTTTCAACTTGGTCGCTCCATGTCAAGTCATGCAAAAGTTCAACACATGCTATACCGTCAAGAGTTCTACGAGCAGCAAGAAGCTCTGTAGAAGGTATTTTTCCATCATTCACTATGCGAATCTTCCTCCTCCTAATTGAGTGACATCCCGCCGAGGTGTGTAACCACCTCCGCTCGAATTGTTACCATCCCTGCCACCATTATTAGGAGGAGCATCTGGAAATTTGTTACCAAAAAGTTTCTGCCAATATTCAACGCTTGTGGCAACATCTGTTGCATTATATGCAAGGCGAGCAATCTTTGCCGCTTCGCATACTTGACGGTAAAACTCCGCAAAATCCTCGCCAGACACACGTTTAAACACATTGTGTGATGGCACGCCATGATCTGGCAGAGCGGGAGCAATTTTCAAAGAAGCATGAATTTGATATTGCTCAGCAATAGCTTCAAGTGTTTTGGTTATTCCTTCAGCCACTGAGGTAATTCCATCAGGGCAACACTGTCCTATTAAGTGCTCGACAGGGTATCCTTTGGGATACTTAGGAGTTGGGTGATTTATTCTTCGCCACCACTTCAACGCTTTCACAACATTAATGTAATGTTTGTTACATCTACGGTTTTTATCCCATGTCCACCTAATTTGCTCTAAGGGGTGAGTATCTTGCCATTGTTCCGTATCACGATCTGGAATACGGAGAGGGGACAGCTTCCACTCAGCTTGTGTGCGTGCGGCATCTAAATGAGACCTTGTTTCGGAGAATGAAAGAATAGACCTCGTTTCTAGAGAAACCCAAGAAGGCACTAAGCGCCAATCTGTATCAGCGTTAGGTGTTTCAGGAGTATCGTCAGAGATAACGCTATCAGTGTTAAAAATTCCAATTTCACTTTCAGAGGGGGCTGATGTAATTACTAGATCCAAATCGACATACGATAATTCAATAGCAAAGGAACGTCCCTGTGGTTTATATTTTCCTTTGTAATATTTTTCTAAAAACGGCACGAATAATTCAAGTGCTTTCTCAGGCGTATATTCATCTTCACTCAGTCTGGTGACTACAATAACATCAACATCCGCTCGTTTTTCACCCTGAGGACGAATGGCGGTTGCACGACGATAACTGCCTTGTAGGAATGTTGCAGCAATAATAAGAGACAGTACTTCATCTTCCTTAAGTCTGTCCCTTAATATGCGGTGTCCATTTTTGTAATCGTTTACATGGTTATCTTGAGGACGAATCTCAGCAAGAAAATCATTAAAATAACTTGGCAATTCCATACTCATTTTATTTACGTTACGTGGAAGTTTATTTTTAACTATTAATGCGTTCAGAAACTAAAGGAGGCGGGAACATCAAAGATGGTTGATACGCGCCAGGTGTGCCACGGTCGAAATCATATTCGTAAAAGGTGCAGGGGCCAAAGCTACGGGCTAGTTGGCCGATGAAAAAAACCAAGGCATTTGGTGCAGCAACAAAAATATGAAGCATCCCTTGTCGTTCAAGGATTGTGCGATCGCTTCTAAGACGCGCCGATAGTTGATCAGCCAGCAATCTAGCGTGTGTTGCATCTACTATGGCTTGTGAGCTAGCCCCTTTAGGAAGCGTATAAGAGAAAATGCGATGAATTGGTAGTTGTGCCTGTGCGATGTAGGCTTGAACATCTGAAGTAACTGGGTGGGTAGCTGATAAAGCAAGAGCTACATCTACTCCTTTTTCCGATACTAATTCTTCATTTACAGTCCACGTAGGATACTGCTCAGGATCGGAGCGAGGAGATGGTCGCCAAATTTCTCTTCCAATTCCCGTAGATTGGATCAGTGCGACATCAATTCCAGACTTGGAGTTAAGGCAATATCCAGCAGCAAAGGCAATTGAGGCATGAGTATGGAGATGCAAGTGGCAACGTTGACCAGAACGTAAATGATTGATCAGAAATTTCTCTACTGCGGGATATATTTTTTGTTGCCAGAGTTCAGAAGAGCGAATATTACGACCATTGAAGTACTGAAGCAGGTCTAGCATCACATCGGTTTCATCTTCTAAATGTTCAGCCCACCGTAAGAAACTACGAATCCCAACACGGTAAGCATCAGGTTCAGCGATAGAATGCCCCATCCAAAGTTTCTCCCGTTTACAAATAGCCTCAATGTCGGCACGGGTAAATTCTGTTTGTTCACTTTGAATTAACCGCCGTGCCAAATCATCGTAGGGATTACATAAACCTCCTTCTTCCACTGGACGAAGTCCAGCCCGATATAGTTTATCGTCGAGCCAATCAGCAATTTCTTTGAGGGTTCTTCCTTGAAGAATCCTCAAAGGACGCAGAATAAGGCGAAGCTCTTCATCCGTTTCAATTCCTAAATGTTCACGCCAGGCAGCACGTAGCTTGCCCATTCTTGAGTTAAGACCACCCTCAGCCAAGCGATGCCAATCAAGTCTGCCATCTGTTTCAGAACGTACCTCTGCCAGACGATCATTAGGGTCAATTTGCCAAGGCGAGTAAAGTATAAAATGCGCTTCAGTCCCATGAGGAGCATACTGTGCTTGGGCATTTTTTAGGCGTTGAAGTATGGAAATAGATGTCGCATTGATGAAGCCAGGATTCATCATCTCCTCATAGGTGAAAGCTCCCGCTGAAGTCACATGAAACTTGACTTGATGGTACTCAGCATGAAGAGAATTTCCCTCGGCATCTTGCATACCTTGGTAATACACCACAACGTCATCAAAGGATTTAATGTTGTTCGCTTCATAACCAACACGCACAACTTTGGTACGCTCACTAAAAAGACGGCAAACTTGAAACCAAAACCATCGTGCCTGATAATCATCTCCTTGAATGCGAGCAGCAATTGCTCTTTTAGCCATAGTCAATTTCTCAATCTAAATCGGCAATAATCTCCGGCGGATGTGGTGTCAACCTAAATACTGACATTCATAAAATCAAATGAAGCTATTGATACATATAGCTTTCTGTAGAGTTTACTGTGTTGAAGTGTACGTTACATGTATATTTATTTTCTAAAAGATAACATAACGTATTCTAAATTGACAAATATCTAATACGTTAAATTTTTATAAAATTTATGTTGATTCGATATATGGTGTTTGTAGGGAGTGCTAATAAAGCAACAGAAAGGGGATTAATTGGACGAGGATAGCTGTCATGACTGTCATCGATGGATTCACCAGACAAGAGACGATCGCCTTGGCGGGAACTACATCAAACCGTTTACAGTACCTTGAAAGAACAGGACTGATTGTGCCTCAACGCTACGGTAACACTAGAAAGCCTACGGTCATTTACAGTTGGGAACAAGTGTTAGAAATCCGTGCTATTAAAAATCTTAGGCAAGAAATCTCATTGCAAACGGTGAGAAAAATAATTGATTTTTTAAATAACGAAGGATTCAATGACCAATTAAGAGACAAAAAGCTGATTGTCTTGGATGATGAAGTCTATTGGGTAATGCCAGATTGGTCTGATTTTCCTAAAGTCATGAAAGTAGCAGATAAACGGAATCAAGGAATTGGACAATACATTTTAATTACTATCCCGTCTTTGTTTGAAGTAGTGAATGAGGTGTGGCAGGCAGCCGAAAGGTCTGAGGTAATAGACCTTGAGAGCTTCAAGCAGCGTGCAAAAGCTAAACCAGTACTTGCCGCTTAGTAATTCTAAAAATCTATGGAACAAATCAATTCCAATGCGACAAATAAAAAGTACTAGTTTCTCGGCTGTAGCCAATCCTTCCGTGCCACGGTGTAGGTGCGCTCTCTCCACTCCTCACGTTTGCCGATAACCATTAGGAAAGTATTGTTAAAAATTGACAGTTATTGCTAATGATGGCAGGAGCGCAGAGAGAAGCAGATCGATTGACGATCTGGTGAGAGATGTACCAAATCGGAATCTAGCCAAAAAAATCTGTTAGCGTTCGTTTCTCCTAAAAGAGGCCATACTGAAGGATAGGCGATTCTTAAATTCCTCTTTAAGGACAGAAAGTTGCTCTACGAGAACTGCGCTTTTTTGATATGATTCGTAACCCTCTATCTTCTGTAAATTAGACTCAAGATCTGTCTCAACCTTACTCATGACTGACTCAAGTGTTTTTTGATATTTTGATAGAGAAGAGGAATGTTGCTGTACCTCCTTGATAACTTCCGCACTGAGCATTGCTGTGTTGTTAACTTTAGCCTTTGTAGTTGTTTGTTGCAGTTTTATCCAAGCCTCTGTTAACTTCTGCTCAAACTCTTTAAGTCTTAAGTTTTTGATTCCAGATCCATAAACGCTACCAGCAATACCTCCTAACAGTAAGCCACTAGCAGGAAGAATAAAACCCCCTGTAACTACCGATCCCAAAATATAAATTGCAGCCAAGCCAGCTGCGCCCATTGTTGCACTACCCACAACAGCTGCTTGTGCAACAATGTTTTCGTCATTAAAACCTTCAGTTATTATATTTCTGACAGAGGTGATAGCATCTTTTATTTCTGTTTTTCGAGTCTTGATAGTGTTAAAAATTGGCTGATACTGCTTAACAGTATTATTAGCTCCTGCTAGTAGTTCATCTATCAGGCTAAGACCCTCATCAATAGCCTGCCGAAGTAAAAATAAATCTCTATTACTAATAAGTGTAGTGAGATGAGAGCGAAACTCGTTGACTGTTTTTCCACTAATTTGACTTCCTAGTCTTATTAGCGATTCATCTTCTTCTAGAACTACTCTATGACATTCTGCATTAGCAATCTTACGTAATTGATGCTCTGCTTTGCTGATAGTTTGCAGAGCATCTTTTTCATCGCGCTGAAATGCAAAACTCAAATTTGGAGTAATATTACAAACTCCTAAAACCATAATGTTACGCATTTTTAATCCTTGCAATAAGCTATCATGTGGTTGCATCTCTGCTTGTTCAGGTTTGTATACAAGGATAGCTACAGCAGCAGTTCTAATTTTCTTGTTTACCGTCTCATCTAGAAGGTTTTTTCCATATTTAACATCCCATACACTGCCTGTGCCAGGAGTGTCCACCAACTCTATTTTGGATATGCCAAGAATATCGCTAGGAATTTCAATAATAACTTCACGAGGACGACGCTCAAACGGCGACAGATCCCACTCTGCCATTTTGTTTTTCAGAGATTTAATGTCAGGCTTAAAGATTTCAGACTCATTCTCCCACTTAATCATTCCTGTGAATTTACTTCCATGTCGGATACGAATAAGACATGTTGTCATTTTCCCAGAAGATATAGGAGACACTTGAGAATTAAGAAGCGCATTAATTAATGTTGATTTGCCTGCACTTTGATGCCCAAAAATATAGATTCTCAAAATACCGTCTCGAACATCCTGCAAAAGATTACGAGCATCCTCTTCACTGTTGGGTCGTTGAATAATTGCAGCATTTTTAGTGACTATGTTTAGCAATGACTCACACAATTTATCGAGAGGAGTAATCACTCGTGGCGAGTCATGTTTGCTCCTAGTGCTTGCAAATGAGCGAGCCTTTTGCTGGCTAGATTTCTTCCATTTCCAGAATTCGATGGACAAAAAGAGTAGAAAAAATACAGTAAAGATAATTGCTGCGACAACTTGTACAGGAGCAGGATTTTCAGCACGTAAAATTGAGACAACAGTAAAAAATGTACTGCCTGCTCCTAGAAAACTCATCATCCTAGAATTATCAAAAAACCAGACGAATACATTAGACACAGTATGATTGCCGTCAAATTTAGAGAGTTTTACAGAAATCCTAGTGTGAGTATCTGGAGTATATGGTGAATCCTGTTTCTCAAATACTGGCAAGCCCCGATACGGAGAATCTGTACCGGGGCTTATTATTTTTTTTCTGCTTTCTTGTTTTCTTCTGCTTTTTTAAAGAGTTGTTTAAGTGGCTGAAACGCCTGTCTCAATGCATTTTCTGTATCTAGTTCTACCTCATAGGACAGAATCCCAGGTAAAAGAGGCAGAGCTATTTTTGCCTTAGCTGCTGCTGGTGTTCCTGGTTGGTTGAGCTTGTCTCGAATTTCCAACAACAACCGCATCAAATCGTTGGGATAGTTTGCACTGGAATTTTTCTCCATCAGTTCAATTTTTTGCACAACCAAAAAAATGGCATTGTGTGCATCCACTTCTTCTACTGTGCAGAAGTTTGCCTCTTGAGCCAGAAGCTGCCAATACTCAGTCTCATACTGACGAATTTCTGGCAGAATCTCTTCTCTAATTCTCTGCTCTATAGCATTTTTTGCAAAGATTTCGTCAGTTATGGCAAGGCGTTTTCCTGCCTTACTAAGAGTTTCATACCGTAACTCTAAAATTTTTTCTAAATCAGCCAACCTTTTGCTTAAGGGCATTCTTATCTAAACTCCTATAAAATTCAATGACTGCAATTGTGTAAAAAGTCACGACAAGCACAGGTATCAGTTATAAAAGTCGAAATGCACCCTCAAAAACCTTCTGATAACTCTTCTTATTAGTAGCATTTTTCGGAATATACTGCTGATAATACGTTAAATTTTTACCATTAAGCGAGTTAAAATACCTCTGATAGCAAGATACTCACTTATGGTGTCTATAACATCTGATCAACTGCCAGAGTTACTTACTACGTATGCCGCATGGCTCAATTAGCAGCCATTAGCTGCAAACACTCGTCGTGCTTACAAATATCAGTCAACGCGTTTAAAGGGTGCATGTCTGGTGGGATGACAAAGAATGTATCAAAGTTTACCCACTCTGATTTTTTGAGCATGATTGTGTTTGGTAAAAGGACGGTTGATTCAACGCGTGCATCGTAATGTTTAAGACACTTAAGGCTCAAACATCTAAAGTATTATTCTCTTAGTTGTAGCCAATGCTCCCACGCCACAGTATATAAGCGTTCTCTCCACTGACTACGTTTCTTGTAGCTGCACTTCACCACGGCATGTACAAAATAACCTGATTCTCGCTTAATTTCCTGAATAATGCCGTTTCTCCACCCCTGAAATTCATCATGCTGAAACCGCACCCGTGCGCCACAGGTGAGATAAGAGGAAGTAGGCGTAGGTGACACCTCAGTTGGTAAAAGGTCGTCACTCGCCACAACGCCTACGCCATCAGGGGTTGAAAGATTGTCGTGACAGCTATGACGACTTTCTCCTATTGTTTGTTCAGAATCTGGTGTAAACGAGCTGCCTTCACTTGATAACACCGTGGGCGCTTCACTTACCTCTTGCACTTTTTCTAAATTATTTTTTTCTTGAAAAAGGTCGTCAACTCCGTCACTTTCTTTGACTGGCAAGGGTTGTAGGTCGTCACACGAGTCGTCACGGCGGTTGTCACCGCATGACAGTAACTCGTCATAGTAGTATGGCTCCCCTTCTCGGCGGAGGCGAATGCCACAAAAGCCGCGCCGTGTATTGGTACGAACCCGCGTCACTCCTTTTTTGCCTAAGGTGTTGCGGCAGATATCTTCTACCTTGGGGGAAAAGTTCGTTAACCCGATCCCAGAAAGCCCCGCGTTACGGCAGTAGTGGTGATAAGAGCCAAACAGCGTGCTTATCGCCGGATTATACGACGTACCCCCCGCCCACTCATCTTTATTATTGCCACCTTGGGTAAAGGCACCGTCCTCAAAGATGACACACTCCTCAATCCACGCCGCCACAGAATCCTGGCGAATAGAGAGATCTAAAAATGCCGCGGTGACCTCACCGCTACTGGGGCGATCGTCACGAAGCACTTTCGTCAGGTGATCGTTGGGAATGCTTAAGAGGTAGCGGGTAAAGGCGGCAATTTCAGGGGCAAAAAGCACATCCAAGTTTTTCTCCTGGGTTGGCTGATGTGTACAGGTCACTACTAACGCGCGACGCTTCATCCAGCTTCCTGCCCCTAAAAGGACGGGGGCATTGGCGGTAATAAGCGCTAATCCCTTAAAGACAAAGTTAAACGTATCTTTGTAGAGCTGCTTGGCAGTTAACTCATCTTGTCCGGTTAAGTTTTTAAAGAACTGCACCCCACTCGTGACTTTCTCCTGGTCAGCAAAAATGGCTAATTTTTTATGCATTAGCCGAAAACAGTCGTTTTTATCCGATAATTGCTCAATGGTGCCTGACCAGGTATTTCGCTCGCCTAAGACCTGCTGTAACAAACGGGTGTAGGTGCCTTTGCCACTGCCGCCTGAGCCGACCATGTACAAAAATTTCTGTAAATCGTAGCGCCCCCGTAGCACGGCGGCTGCAAAGCAAAGGAGCAATTCTTGATCAGCTGCCTGGGGCCACCCCTCTTCTAACCACGCCCGAATCTGCCCCCAATCAGCAACAAGTGGCGTATGGTACTTTCTGGGTAAACACCAAGTGAGCCGATTCTCTGGGGAGTGTGGTTCAAAGTGTCCTGTTGCAATGACGACTACGCCATCTTGAAACGGCAAAATCCCTTCGCGTTCATCCCAAGAAAAGGTGACAAGCTCACGGCTTAAGAATTTCCTAATGTTGACAATATAGGCATCGCTCCCGTAACCGCAAATGCCGCGTGCGTGAAGGATGTGCTGAATCTGGGTGTCAATGTAGTGGTCATTTACGGCACTCCATACCCCGTCTTGGTGTAGCTCATACCACATCCAGGTTTTATGCGCGTCATTCCATAGAAGTGTTCCCGTATAGTCTTCAGCCAGCGCACGGGCAAACATATCCGGTTTAGGAATGCGGGGGGCTCGCTCGCCGGACTGACTCGTAAATTGTTGCTCAAGGCGTTGCAACGCCTGCTGGTACATGGTGTCAAAAAGTGCACTACCACCGCCTACGATAACATCATCAATGCCTTTTCCTTGCTCGGCTGTCCATAAAATATCGTCAACCTGGCAGTGTAGGTCGCGTAACGCACTGGTTAACCGCCGCTTTCCTAATGCAACTGCCTTAATCGCACTTGGTTTCTCATCGCGGTCAAAGGCAAACAGCCACTGACTTTTCTCATAGGTAAAGCCGTGAAGATCCGGTTTAAGGTACGGGGCAACACGCGCACCGTGGCGATAGCTACTCACCCCACAGGTGCAGCCGTAGACGGAAAGCGCAAGATACCCAAGAGAGAGCGCCGCTAAACTTTTCTTTGCTCCTTCCGTGAGCAGCCGAGGAATCGGGGCAGAGCGTGCCCACTCCCAAAAGCTTCCCTCACGTGGCACCTCAACCCCATAGCGCTCACTAATTTTTTGTCGAATCTCGAAAGGAATAGGAGGTAAAAACAGGCGATCGCCGTTATCTTTTGGCGCACTATAGCGATACGGGCGCTCTTTTTCTTCATCCCAGATGCTCACGATTGCCTGCCACAGCGAGCCATCTTCATTGCGAAAAAACGCCGCATAAAGCGGTGCTCCGTCTAAGGAATGCCGAAAACGGCGCAGTTCCCAGCCTAGTTCTTCGTGAATGGGCGTAACAGCATCATGCCCCGCGGTGACCTCTAATGCTTCATGAAATTCTACACACGCCTCAAACAAGACAGGGTCAATCCCGCTTTTTTCACAGCACAGCTCGCGAATAAATGCCTTAAAGTCGTCAAAGCTAGAAAAACTTGTCGCTGGTGGTGCAGTGGAATCCACAGACGACGCAATAGACAAAGTAGCATGGGCGGACATGAGAGACTCCTTCCCCGCACACACAAGCGCTCTTAAGTAGCAAATGCTATCTTCCTACGAGCCAGAGAAAAAAACCAACATTCTTATTCTTTGTCCAGATGGCGCACACTTTCGTTGAAAAAAGAGAGTATGGTGAGGAAATGACAAAGAACAGCACGTCGCGTTTTACTCCTTCACTGCTACAATACAAGAAGAGATAGCATACGACCGAGCTCGCACTCGTGTATGCAAGTTATTTTCATAAAAGGTTAACTGTAAGTATAACTCCAGAGGGCTTCTTCCGATGGAGTTATATCCGTGTTTAGGACTAAATATTTCTAAAGTGAGATGAAGGAAGTGTGTGAGCAGGGTGTGAACGCTATTTACGCCTAATGGGTAAAGTACTAAAGAAGAATTTATAAAGTATTGATAAAGAAGTATGGCGTAGAGTACCTGTAAAGGTAGTCACAGGTACCTAGTCGTCGGCAATGCATAAAAAGGCGATCGTGGCATCTCTCTTCTTGCACACGCTGAAGTCATTCCTTCCCTTCCGCAGTTAATTCGTCTAACTCATCGCTTGCAAGCGGGGCGTAGGTGCCATCAAGCAGTTGCTGCCACATCTCGTCAAAGGAAATCTGCCGTTTGCGGGCGAGGTGTTCGACCATGCGGTGGCGTTTCTCATCGCGTTGCTGCAACATCGCGCATAAAAGGCTATTGGCTTCTTGCGGGACAGTGCGATTCTTTAACGCCGCTTCTATCCGCAACATATCGTTATAGTACTCGCCTAAGTCAGGAATTTGTAAGCGTCGCGATCTCGCCATTACTTCATCACGCATAAAAAGTATTCACCATTTATTCTAAGGTGACCAACGGGTGATTCCACGGTGAATCAGGGGCACAGAGTTTCCGTGTTTCACTTCTTGCACCGTGCCTCTGTTGAATCATTTTTGAATCCATTCTGAATCAAAAATGATTCACGTGTGTTATAGTCAATGGTAACACTATCGACACTGGCTTATCGAAAAAGAAGCCAGTACGGACAACGAATGACCGTGCAACATGTTGTTGCAGTGCAACGTTGCAGAACTACGGTGGCAACGGTTGCATCACGGTTTCACGCGTGCAACACCCTATTGCAACAGCCATAACCGCGTGTTGTTGCTGTGCAACATGCCTCAATCTTTTGTAGTGCTATATACATTACTCACACGGGTTACCGTGTGCCAGTATCGACATGAGTAATGCCATTGACGATGCGGCAGTGGTGCCGCCTACGCGAACGCGCACCACACGGCCCAAAACGCATCTGTACTGCGTCATTGATGCGGGGCGCTCCCGCATTAAGTTTCAAGCCAGAACCACCACACGCTCCACTCCGGTGATGACGTTAGATTCACTGGTCTGCCCTGTCGAGAGTCTTCCCTACGGCGAGCGTGGCGCGTTTAGTATGGCGCGAACGGTCGATGATCAGCAAAATGAGATCGTGGAGCACTGGGTCGTAGGCAGTAGTGCTCGCTTTCAAGGAAAAGACTTTGTGACGATGACCGAGCGAGCAGACCATAAAGTTGCCTATTTTCCGGTCTTAGCACTGGGGGCGATTGCATCACTTCCTTATCTAGAGGAGTTTTCTACAGGCACCCATAAAAGTAAGCGCACACTCCATATTCATCTCTCAACGCTCTCGCTTGCTTCACCCCGCACGTTACATAGTGCCATTGAGCAGTGCCGCTGGATTGTCGTAGATGGGGTCAAGTATCGGCTCTCGTTTTCGCGAGCAGGGTGTGTAGGTTTTCCGGAAGGCTATGGTGCGGCACTGTTTACCCAGCAGCGCCTACGCAACGTAGGCGTAGCAGTGCATACTTTTTACACCTTTGATATCGGGTTTGGTACGGCAACGCTTACTGAGTATGACAATCTTGGCACGTTACCTAAACGCGGCATGTGTAACCCGCATGGCGGTGGCGGGATTGCGACGTTACTGCGAGTCTTTGCTGAGCAGCTTTCTACTGTTGATGCTGCGCGTGTGATGCGCCCCTCACAGATAAAAGATATTCTTGAAACCTCAATGCTTGATGAACAGGGCGTGATTCACGCCTACACCGCCGAAGGGCATGATATTGGGGAGGTATTAAGGGTAGCGATAACGCAGTGGATGAAGGATTCACCGCTTACCTACGCCCTTGAAACTCTAGCGACTAGCGGGAGGCGACACCCCGTCACCCTCTGTGGCGGCGGTTTTGCGATCGCTCCGGTGCGAATGCTCGTAAGAAACCACCTACGCCAGGCAGGAATTCCCGATGAGCATGTGCTTATTCCTGAAGACCCAGGAACGATTGCCTTAGCAGAAATGCACCACCTTTTTTCTTCACCACCACCGAAGGACTCTACCCATGAAGCTCGACACGCAACCGATGCGGCTTAACTACAACGTGCCAACACACTTAGTGCCAATGATTAAGTTCATCGCAGAAACGCACGGGGTTACTCCCGCTTACTGGCTGCGAAAAACCCTAGAGAATGCCGTCAACGCCTACCAGCAAGAACACTCCCGTTAATTGCTTATCTATATATATAAGGAGCAGCGCGTCATGGGAACAAAACCATTAGGTTATTGGAGTTGTGACTACACGATTACCTTAATTGCTGATATTGCGGAAACCTGGGGCGATATGCTTGAACGTCTCACCGAACCAGATGCACTCTGGCTCATAAGCCGTATCGCCCATGAAGCGTGGATGCAGCATGAAGCAGACGTACCACCCAGTGAAGAAGCTGAGGAAGTCGTCAATCGCCTGTATGAGCTATCGCTCACGCAGAAACAAGCCTTATTAAAAGCGATCGCCAATTCATAACGTATGGTGAGGCGGGAATTTCCCGCCTAAATCACGATGTATCGCAAACAATGTAGCCTTGCCTTACTAGGCGGTGCCATCAGTGTGCTGCCGATATTTCTTCCCCTAGGCACACGCCTTGCCGCCTACGTCAAGGCTGAACAGCAGAAAGTACAGATTCAGTTCGATGCTCGCATGGTAGAAGAGAGCGAATCCTTAAAACGCCTCCGCATCAAAGAACGAGAGACCACAAGCACTGCACTTGCTCAATCGGGAGTCATGCCGATAAGCCAGCGGCTACGCATTACCAACTATCTTGATAACAATCGTGACCCCCGCCCTGACACTACACTCTACCAGCAAGGAGAAACCGTGACGGTGTATGATGCCGCCGGACGCTGTATTGGGGAAATCGTAGACGGGGTATGGCGGTGGAAACGTGTGCCCGCCTACGGCACGGTGTGCCAGGGCGTTGAAGCAATTGAAGCGGTCAAAAAAAGGAGGTAAGTGTATGGCATTAGGTGCCAATAAAGGTGAGACGGGAAGTAGAGAAAGCGCTACTCAAGAAAAAAAACGAAGCTTAGGCGAATTAATTGATGCGATTGCCAAAGTCGTTGTGTTCGTGCTGGGGCTTCCCATTCGGTTTGCCGCCGCAATTGTCAGTCAATTTGTGAGTAACGGCGGCACTGGGCGGGCCGTTGTAGGAGGGGCACTTTTTTTAATCGGTGCCGCAGTCAGTACTGATAGCGTCTGGCAGACCGTGTTTGGACAACCTGCGCTTTTACCGTGGTTTGAGCCGTCCTGGTCGTGGCTTAACGTCCCCTACGCCGTGTTTAACCCCTTCTTTTACGTCGCATTTCTCATTGCCGTAGGCATTCAAGTGCTTGAAGCGTATAGCCTACGCGGGAAAAATCCTGATAGTGCGCGCCGTGAGCTACAAGACCATATGCAGTATGACTTGGAGCAAAAACCAAGTGGAAAAATTGACCTCGTCGGCGAAATCTGGCGAGATTACAAAACTGCCGGAATGCGTGATCGCAGCTCGATTGGCTTTACTGCGCTCTTTGTGTGGGGCTTCGATATCGTGAGCACCTTCGCAGCACGTAACCCTTGGCAGTCAGCAGTGCCGACGATGATTATCGGCTGCATTCTCTTTAATATCTGCACCATGCTTGCTGGAGAAATCGGGTACAGCATTTGGCGGTTAACCAAAGATTAGGAGGAAAAGAATGACCGAACTTCCTCACATTACCACCAAAGAAACGGCAACGTTACGCGATGATTACCCCAGTCTTTCACACCTAGAAGCGGGTAATGTCGCAGAGTGGTTGCAAGAGCGAAAAGAGCAGCTTGTGGCACGTGCCCGCCGTATTGAAGCAGATGCAGATACCACACGGGTTGTTGGGATGGTTGTCACAGGAGCAAGTCTAATTTTTCATGCCGTCAATCCCTTAGTCCTTGTCGGGGGGCTCGTAGGCGGTGCCGCTTGGTTGTGGTTTGTGGTCGAACACTTTAGCCGCACGAAGGAGTTTGCGCCCCTGCCATTTGTGCGTGGCAATATGGTGGAAGCCCTGACACGGCTGGGCGACTACGACGCACGCCATGCGTGGGAGGAAAATCACCTCGCAGGTACCATTACCTTTTTACCGCGCCATGAAGCAGAAGAGTTTGTCTTTCTTTACAGTGACAGTAACTTTGAGCAATTAACCCAATATTTAGTACAGACAGAACCAGGGAAACGCTTTCACGCCTATAGGTGGCTCTTAGGGTGGTATACCAAGTTGAAAGGACGAGGATTACCCACCTACGATAATTTACACACGTACTTAACTACGGTGCAGATTGACTCTCGCCTCAAAGTAGACGAGGTGACACGGGTACAAGAGTATCAAACACGACAAAAAGAGACGTTACAGTTACCGTCAACACCTGCTGTTGATGTGTATGCACTCCCCACATCAAAGGAAAGAGAAGAGCACTCGCCTACGGAACACATCAGCACACTACATGAAGTACACGCGCTACCACGATCGCGGGGAGAAGATACTCGCCGCGCCTCACTGCTACCATTACCCCTTCCTGCACGCGCGGAAAAGATAATTACTCTTCTTCAGCAGGACGGGTTTGACCTCACTAAATGCGTGCAAGACCAGATTACCGTGATTGCAGGCAACCAACGGGGCGGTAAAGGTACCTTAATGGCGCTACTGGCTATCATTAGTCAAGCTGTTACGCCTACGATGAAAATACATTATTTTACTGCTGGGTCGGACATCTATCCGTTTCAATGCGAGCGGCTGGTCTGTCGCTACACCTACGACGTAGGCGGAAGTGAGGCTGATGCACAGGTAGCAAAAGCATTATTCTCCTACTTAAAGCAGATGGATAACGCTGCTGATGGTGCATATCAGCATGTGCTTCTCGTCATTGATGAAGCCGTCGCACTCTCTGGGTACCTTGCACCTGATCAGCGCGAGTGGATGATTAAGTTTTTGTTCACGAGGGCGAGTAAAAAAGGCGCGCAGATTTTTATTGTGCTCCACGGCAAGAATTTATCCTCATGGGTTGGTAATAAAACCGCAGGGATGGCAGACACCTTTAAAACAGGCGCTGCCTTTATCGGGTGTGAGGCAACCAGTGTGCAGGTTGCACCGTTAAAGAAAATTGCGGTGGCAACAGGGCGCTACTTTTTAACCGAGGCGACTAATTTTGAGCGATCGCTTGAGGATGGGGTAATTGGCACTGTGCCTGCGTGGTTAAAGGAAGTAACCCACCCTGTCAACGGGCAGCCTGACCCCGCGCGAACATTGCTCACCTTTTTTCCTGAGCTATTTGTTGATGATGTTGCCTTACTTGCACGAAAGCGTGTACAAGGTGCTTATTTCACTGCAATGGATGAGAGAAGTACCTTAGAGCAGATCTTCCACCTTGACGCGCAAGAATCAGACAGTGAAGCTGTGATCGCCATTGATGATGAGTTTTTTCACACTGTGATAACGGTGATAGTAAGTGCTACCACTGTGCCTATAAGTTTTCATGCGATTAGAAATAGTCGTCGTTGGGAAGGCAATAACCCTAGTGTACGAACGTTACGCCGTGCCCTAGAGCAGCTCGTCGGTGAAAAACGGGTGAGGGGAAACGAAAAGGACGGGTACCACATTGAAGCCTAATAAATAAAAAAGCCAACTATGTGTTGGCTTTTTTAGTACGATGAATCTGCTTATTATGTGTAGGCACTTGTGATTTGAAACAAAAAATGAGATTTTAACTCATGATATGCTTCAGAAATGAGTATCTAGTTTATAGTTCACTTTTAATATTCGAGTTTTTTTACTAATAATGATTATCGTGTGAGGGATAAAAAGACTGATAAAAGCGACGTTTGTATTAATCCTCCGACTTGATTATCATTATTATTAAGTTACGATTTGAGTAGGCGATCGCTCTGTTGTTGGGCGATCGCTTGGACAGCGAAATATTTGATTTTTACTCAGATATCTACTAAAACAAAAGTTTTGAACCATAACATGGGTATTTGAAGCATATTTTGAATTGAAAGTTTAAGTCAGAACAATTTTGTCAGGGATTTTTTGTGCAAGTTTTGTCCAATTGTGTTTTTTCAACTCATTCTCTAGTTATGATTCAGAATTTCAATTCTCACTCATAATTTGATTCAAAGTTTTAATTTGTGATTAGCGCAAAAGCCTGAATTTCCGTTAACTCTTTTCTAATTTATGGATTAAAATTTTTCTCACATTATGATTCAAAGCATAGCACTACTATAGTGGTACTGGTCATTACAAAAAAAAAGAAATTAAAAAAGGTGTACCTCAAGAGGCAACCTTAATAATAAAAACCATAATTTTTTAAGGCAGAAGTGGATGTATTTCTCCTTCTCCAGCAAGACGGTTAGCAATCCAATAAATGCCTGTATGGTGAAATTCACCACGTGTGTGTAAGCGTATGACTTCTTCACGAATGCGCGCACAGTCTTCTTCACTTAATTGTGCGCCGTGAATCCCACAGTCACAGCGAATAAAGTCATCCGTGAGATAACCTAATACATCGTGCATAGTATTCACCTTGTTTCCTCATCAGAAGTACACCATAGTAGGCCTAACACTAGAGAAGCTGACATAACGTGCCAAGCATTTTAAAGCATTGCGATCGCGGTAAAACAATTACCATAGGATTTTCTACAGACTGGGCAATTACTACTTCCCCGATTTACTTAGTAGGTTCTGGCGGCAAGCCCAGTTGCTTGCGAAATTCTTCACTATACTTTGCTTTCTCCCAATTTTTAGCTTGCTTAACTTGCTCAGGAGTTAAGTTTTCGACATCACTAAGGTTGGCATCACTGAGGTCAGCACCATAAAGGTAGGTATATTGAAGGTTAGCTTTGCTGAGGTTAATACTTACAAGATTGGCATAACTGAGGTTGGCTTTGTTAAGGTCGGCATAGGTGAAGTTGCTATAAGTGAGGTTGCTATAGCTAAGGTCACTATTGTTGAGATTGGCTTTGCTAAGATTAGCTCTACTAACATTAGCTTGTTTAAAATTGGCATACCTGAGGTAGGCGTTTGCTAAGTTAATACGTTCCAAATATGCCTGGTTTGCATCTAACCCTCTTAAACTGACACCATCATTATTTAAATCCTGAAGAGCATTAATTCTGCCTGCGTTTGTACGTTGTCCTTTTGCAGAATTAATGATCTGCCAAGCTTGATAATGTGCCTGCTTTTCTCGTTTGGGAGCTTCCCAAAAGTATCGCCCTAATGCAACTACAGCAGTTATAACAATAGTTTGTCTAATTAACCAAAAACTCCCCTTACGGAGTAAAGTAAGTTTTTTCTTTCTTGGTAAATGAATGTACCACTTTGCCCAATCTTTAGGGATCTGTCGCCAATGTTTTGGTTTAGGGTAAGGCTCAATAGGTTCTTCTGACCTCAGTTCGTACAAACGACGATAAGTGTCAATTGGTATATTTAATCGTTCTGCTTCTTTTAGTATCTCGTACTCACGTTGCAGGCGGTCTGGCCCATCGTAGATTTTAGAGAAACTTTCCCGTAACTCTTCAAGCCCTAGTTTATTATTATCGTCCACTTCCGATCTCTTTAAAAGGTGTAATACTAAAGAGTTTGTCATGAAGTGCTATGCAAAGAGACAGTATTCCGATTTTATTCTTGGTTCTGAAACTTGCCCTTATCTCCCCCTAATTTTAAAGGCACTAAAGTGCCTTCTCCTTCCCGCGTGTAGGCGGTGATAATGCTGCAACCTCCCTATACGAAATGCTTCTTCCATTAAGTGGTCAAGGAGTTATCAACAGTCTTACTTAGTAAGCCTATTGATAACTCCTTGGTATTTTTCCACAATCGCTTCACTCCAGCCCTTCTGTGAGAAAGGGCATTCCGTTCCGCTCATGTGGAAAAATAGTGTGTGCTCAACACTAACTCCTAAAACGTTCGGTCATATTTTTTATATAGTCCTAAGAACTAGTGCAAACTTTTTACTTCTATAGTGTTCATGTAAGTAAGAATTTCTCTAATTGAAAAAACGAAGAAGTTAATAAAAATATAATGCTTAATATGCGCTCAAAAAATCGCCTACTACGGTAATAGCTTAAAAAATAACTTGGCATGGAGCGCATGGGAACCCCGAAGAAACTCTCTCTACTTTTCACGCAGTAGGCGCTCACGCGAAAAGTTCATTATTCATTCAACCGATGCAGTAGCAAATAATAAAATTATACGAGAGATAACGGTGCTTACATAGGACTAATCGCAAAGCGTTGCACTACAGAACAGTCCTACAAATCCTAAGACTTTTGTGCGAGTGTTGAAGGTTTCTTTCTTGTTGCATCCTTGGCAGAGACTTCTTTTTCAATCATAGCTAAAAAATCATTACCATCCATTGCTGATACGCGCCAAAGCTTTATTAACTTTTCAATATTAACGGCGCGTTTTGAGTTTTCAAAATCAATGTAACCTCTACTACTGCTAAACCCTAAAACCTTTTGTGATTGGTAATAATTTAAGCCTAATTTAAGCCTAATTTTTTTAATAAATTCCATACTTTTTCCTCCTACTACATTGACTATTAAGGAATATCTTATTATTATTCGTAATAGAAAATAACACTACGAAGAGAGAAGAATCGTAGGAAGAAATGCACAATTTGGTAGGGGAAGTAGAAAAGAGAACGTAAGCATAGTGCATATATTCCTACGCCTACGTTCGAGAGAATTCCTAATAAGTATTTAACTATTAGAAATAAGTTTAATCAGCCCCTGGATGCTCGCAACATCCAGGGGCATTTTAACTATAAGGATACTACCTACTATGAATAATTCTTATGATAAATGCAAGGATAAGTTTAAGCCAAAAGTATATATAGCCTGTTTAGCCGCCTATAATGCAGGGTATCTACATGGTGAGTGGGTTGATGCCACCCTTGATGTTGAAGAAATACAGGGAGAAATTAATGAGATGCTCGCTTCTTCTCCTATAGCCAATGCAGAAGAATGGGCGATACACGACTATGATGATTTCGGTAATGTATCATTGGGTGAATATCCACGCCTTTCAACAGTAGTTGATACTGCCTGTTTTATTGCACTACATGGTTCTTTAGGCATTGAGTTACTTACTCATTTTGATGAGGTGGCAGAAGCCGAAAAAGCACTCGATGAGTATTACCTAGGAGTTTATGAAAGTGTCGAAGACTATGCACAAGAACTTACTGAAGACACCACGAAGATACCGGAGCATTTACAATACTATATCGATTATGAAGCAATGGCGCGAGATATGGAATTAAACGGTGATATCTTCACTATAGAAACAGGCTATAAAAGAGTACATATATTTTTGAATTTTTAATTAGTGTAAGCCTCTTACAAGAAGAGGCTTACACTATTCATTCACGCATGTAGGAGGAAATTACTTTTTCTTCGTGTGAGTCTTACTCTTCTTAGAAACTTCTTCTTGTAACACTTCTTCTTCAATCATTTCCAAAAATGAATGAGCATCCATTCCTGAAACTCTCCATAGTTTGACGAGGTTTTTTAAGCTTACGCTACTTTTTGCATTTTCAAAAACTATGTAGGTTTGGGTAGATTTAATTCCTAACTCTTTTTGCATTTTATACGGATTAAGTCCAAGTTTTTCTCTAATTTTTGTGATAAATTTCATACTTTTACTTTATTACTATTGATTAGTCTATTTTAATAGAGTATAGTGACTATACTAAATAAGACAACGCAACAAAAATAAAAAAATAGTAGGAAGCGTTGGAAGAAATAAAGCACAACTGAAGAAGAGTAGAAGAGAAACCTATAAGAAACACGGTACATGTTGCACGTATTTCTTATAGGGGTTTTGATGGGTTACATCGGTAGTTACCTGTGCATATTCATCGTCATTATGCACTTTCGTACATCAAACGTTGTAGGCGGTAATGTTCCAGCATTACCGCCTACTTTTTTTAGGAATACAAAACATATGAATACTACTATTGAAGATATTAAGCAACAGTTAACCTGTTTTACAGGCACCACACGCTATTATCGATTCTCTCAATTATTTGCTTATCTCCTCCTCACCGATGGTACTAAGTATCTTGCTGAGGCGTGTAAGTGTTACTGGTTAATAGAAGAGATTGCGGTACTACAAATTCATCCTCATATTTATCATCATCCAACGCTACAAATGATACAGTTTTGGACACTTGTCGTAAGAAAAGACAGTACCGCCACACTATGGTGTGAGTGGGACGAAGGAAAAACGGTGTACACAAAGGAGATTTCTTATACTACGTTTCCTTTCGCAAAGATTCGCCTATGGGTACAGCCATTTTCTTACTCAAAAGACGGAAAGAGAGAGTGGGTAATTCATCTTCCTTCTGAATATTAAACTATTAAACGCTAAAAAAGCCTCTGCTTGCCAGGGGCATATTTATAGGTGCAACAATGCCAGAAATATGCAGATTTCAAGGACTTATTATTTTAATGTTTTTTAATGACCATAACCCTCCGCATTTTCATGTGTGGTATGCAGAAAAAAAAGCTGGAATTACTATACAAACATTTGAGATGCTAGAAGGAACACTGCCACCAAAGGCATATTCTTTAGTGGTACAGTGGGCAACACTGCATCAAGATGAATTACTGCACAATTGGGAATTGTGCCGTACGGGAAAAAAGCCTCAGAGGATTGAAGCATTATGATAGAAATTATCGGCGTAGAATATAAAGAAGACTATAAACTTGAGCTTGAATTTAATACAGGTGAACGGAAAATCGTTGACCTCCTACCACATTTACACGGAGAAGTATTTGAACCACTGAAAGATAAAAAGTTATTCATAAAATTTGGGCTAGAGTGGGGTACTATCGTGTGGGAAAATGAGGCTGACTTTGCTCCTGAATTTCTCTATGACATAGGGGTAGACGTTGAGCAAGAAGAGCCTACGGTAGAAGATACGCTGCCTACGACAGGTACTCACAACTAACTGCAACGTGTGTGGTGCGTGGTAATACTACCACGCACTCCTTCACACTATAAATGTGCTCATTTTTTTATAGAGTAAGGATAAAAAATATGGCTACTCATTCTCACGCTCGCCTTACGCACTAAAGTGCCTTTTTCTTCTCTCACGTAGGCGGTGTAATGGTGCCACCTACGTAAGCCTAGTGATAACTTCTTGTCATTGCGATACAATCGTTTCACCTCAACTCTTGACTGGAAAAGGGTGTTGCGTTTCACGCAGGTGGCACCATGTTATTGTTGAAACATTTCCTCCTACGTCTTTTCCTTGATATCCCCCTCAGGTAGCTGGTACTGGGCACGGTACCAGCTACCTGGACGCGTAATTGGTCGCCCTTTTGGACGTAATCCCCTTAACCAATGGACGTTCCATTGGAATCCTTGAGGAATAAAGGACGCACACATAGGCACTGTTTGGTAACGTTTAGTAACAGCAACGTTTACCTTCTTCATTGCTATGGTACTAAGCGTCAGCATTGGAAGTCATGGCTCTGCGGCGGCTGCCTACTACGCAACGCAGGATGCGCTCTACGAAATCACCGAACAAGAAAAAGATGTAGCAACACTCACTAATTCTACAAAACGCGCTGCCTGTGGCTACTACTTCGGTCGCGGGGCAGCTGCCTTAGGGATTGAAGGGGACAAAATTTACCCCAATGACACACAGTTTGCCACCTTAATGCAGGGAAAAACCCCTGACAAAAGCGCCTTTCTACGAAAGGGCGTAGGGACGGTGCGAACGTATACAAATAAAGCCACCGGAGAAGTTCGTTACCACTCTTCCCTAAGCCACTATGACCTCACCTTTTCAGCACCAAAGGAAGTGTCACTTCTCATGGCGGTGAGTCCCGATCAAGAAACTCGCGATCGCTTCTACCAGTACCATATCAACGCCGTACACACCGCCCTGCACTATATCGAGTCACAGTGTGTTACTCGTGTTGGCAGTGCAGGAAAAGACACCGCTCACGTAGACGTGATTGTGGCGGTATTTCACCACACGACTAGCCGCGCCAATGATCCCCAGCTTCATACCCACGCCATCCTCATCAATGGCGGCCTCCGCCACGATGGGGTGTGGGGTGCATTAGATTCTAAAATGCTGCTGAAAAAAGATGCCCCCGTGCGCTTAATCGCAGGGCAAATTTACCAAAACACCTTACGCACCCAGCTTGAGCAGTCTGAAAAACTCACCACCTACGATCGCCCGTTTAGTGACGGAAAAGGCGTAAGCTTTGGCATTGAAGGAATTACCCCTGCTCAACGAGATGCCTTTTCTTCACGGCATCAACAGATTGTTGAAGGTTTAACGTCAAGCGATTCAGGAAAAGAAGTACAAATCACTGCCGTTACCACTCGCCCGCCGAAAGACCACAAGATGGCAAAAGATGCATTACTCAACGAGTGGCAGCAGCGCGCCCAGGCAGTGGATCTCTCATGGGAACGTATCGTCTCCTCTCACACGCCACGTGTTGAGCAGAGAGAAAGCATATCTGCACAGCATACCCGTGCCGCAACGACGACTTCCCAACGGCATACGCCTAAAGTAGTAGCTACTACCTCGTTTCAAACGCCTACATTCACTACACCACCTACGCCTACGCCAAACTCGACGCACGCACCGTCTCAACACCTTAACCCTACGTCATCTGCCCGTGAAATTTTGCCGCTTCACCGCACAATGGCTACCTACCTTCAGCAGTACCAACCCCGCGGCGGCTTTACTCGTTCACATATCGTGTTTGCCGCAGTTCAATCAACAAAAGTAGCGATAAATACAGCACTAAAGGCAGCCCAGACCTTTGAGGCGAAGTACACTCGCCCTACCCGCCACGCAGGAATACTGCGTCTTAGTCGAGTGGGCCACCGCCTTGTTAATTGGCAATCGATTAAAGAAAAACTGGTTACGTTTGGGCATACGCTCCTTCACTACCGTAATACCATCCGCTGGACAGCACTGTATGCCACAGGGCGCATTACCCGTAAGCACTATCTTTTAGGACGTGAACATCACCATATTGCACGGCTTCGCTACGAGCGAAAAATCACGCACACAACGTATCAACGGTACCTAGAAGCGTTACGAAGGGATCGCAACATTCCGCGAAGTATCTTTATCATCAGGGCAACACAAGCAACGGGTGCAATGCCGAAAAAACGGGCAGACTATTGGGTAAAGTATGCACAATCGCTGAAAGGAAAGACTCGTCCACAACCACTCACCAAAAAAGAACGTAGAGAGCTTCTTGCCATAAAACCTAACTGGGGATGGACACCAAAAATAACATCACCATCACAGAAGATATCGAAGAAAGAAGACCGTGCTCGCCTACGTCTTTACTAATCATGAACACATGAAGATGATAATTTATTGTTGATACCTTGCACTTTCTAGAAAAGATGCACAAGGCATCACACAAGTACAACCTTTCGCTTAATTGCTACGCCGAAATAGGAGTAGGTAAAGGATAGTCTTCTAGCATTTCGCGGTAGTCACTGGTGAGTGCTTTTAACTCATCATCTGCTGATAATAAAGATTGAAATGGTGTTGCTCTTGCCCATTCTTTGGAGAAACCCTGAAAATATTTATCAGAAGTTCCTTGAGGAATATTCTTACAAGTAAACACTATTGATTGGCTTGTATCTGTTTGATTAATGCGTGGAAATATATAACTTTGTGCGTCAGGGTCTTGAGGATCAACAAAATAGCATAAGGCATATACAATATTGTCCGTGAATTTTGCTTCAATCTGAGAAGAAAAATTGTGAATATTTTTATCCTTCGCAAGTTGTCGCCATTCTTTCATCAGTGTTAATAAACAGCGAATATTTTGAAGGCACGCGCCTAATAAAATACTACTTCTTTCAAGCTGCTGCGCTTGAAGCTCAAAACAGTTACTTTTGGGGTTAAGAAAGAGAAATTTGAGCGTGGTGCCTGTTTCCAACAAAGAGCGATACAGATGTCTTTTCTGCGTCAGAGAAAATTGAAAATGAACCCCCGATAACCATATATGCCTTGGGTTTGTTAATACTATCTCATCAATTAAATTCTGAGGGATGATGTTTTGTCTAACAGAGAGCAACCCCATATAAGGGTCGTGGTGAGGTGCAGCTTTTTCAAGAGAAGGAAGAGAATGCACATTGTGATGGCACCATTCTTCAAATGATATATCTAACAGCGCCTGGCACAATCCATCAATAAACCAATATCTGAACGTCTTTGAATGTCCCTTATAAAAGTTACGCAACGTTTGGTCATTAGGCTTTTTAAATTTATTGGCTTTACTCCTGTTCCAACGAGTACAGAATTTTAAGTAGTTGAGGCGCTCTGTGTATCCATACAGTTCTATATACTCATTCTGAAGCTTTTGACGTAATGTGTGCAGTAATGCGTCTGGAATGGGAATACATTTATTGTACTCAGCCTTATTCATGTTTCTTAACATGTGTTCTTTTATTACCCTAATAGTGCCATAGTTGGGTAATTTTTAAAAGCTTATCTCACGATGAAGCAAGCGTTTAACGGTTTGGTTACTATCGCAGTGACGCTATTTTATGAGTGTGAACAATGAGTATTCACAGCCTTCACTAGTCCTTGTCAACTATGGTGGTAATAGGGGCAAAACACAACGATGGGAAGTTTTGTTAAAAGTAGACATGGTAGCGTAGGGTTATTGAAGGCTTTCACGCGATAAGTGAGGGCAAATAAAGTTCTTGTGTACGCCATAGAAGGGGAAAATATGCGTCTATCTTATGGGTTATATTGGCAAGGTTCTCAAGGTAAGTGGACACAGCAAATAACACCATCTTTTTAAAGACAACGTAAAAAGAAGACGATGCTCGACTACGCCTTTATTAATAATAGATATGCTTGACCATAGTTCGTTTTCTTCCTACTAATAAAGCGAGACAAGTCAACGCGAGCTATTTATCGAGATAGCGTGCTTCTTCATCAAAACTTTATATAATTTTGAAAAAAAAATCCTCCTACTTATGTACTTTTACAGTATGGTTAAAAGATGAGTCCGGTGTATGTAAGGGTGCGCCTATGAAAAATAAGCTTTTACTACCAATTATTAATAGTTTCTCTACATTCCGAAGGGGTACCGCGTCGCTCTGGCATTACCACTGACGCGAAATATTTTTAACATGCTCTCTACTACATACTTCACTTCATTGTTGAAAAAAAAGAATGTAATTATAACGGAAATAGCAAAAAACGTAGAGAGAAAAATACCGTATTCAGGGGTTACTTTTCCGCACCATTACTACCTATATGCATCTACCACTCCACGGGGTGCGGTCAGCAGTAAAAACCAGATCATCTAGGGGCAATACCATGAAAAAAGACCCGTCGCTTTTTTCAAAACGAGACTTACAAGAAAAGTATCAAAAAGCCGACACCACGATTTATCGCTGGATTAAAGCCTGTGGGCTTTCCACAGCAAAAGTGTATTACACCGAAGAAGAAGTCACTACGACTTTAGACACTGCACGAACGCTTTTCTCCTCTGGGTACACCGTCAAGGAAGTACGCGAATACTTTAATCTCCCAACGGAGACATAAACAATACCACACACCTACCCTCAAGCTGTGTGAAAGGTGGTGCATCGATGCTTTTTTTTCCTTTTGTCCGCGTCACCGAGACGGTACTCGGTACCAGACTACGCGTGCAAGCACAACGTGTAGGTGTGATTATCCTGATTGCGTGTAGCTATGTGATATGTCTACACGTGATAACGTATAACCCCACCTTGTTTGCTGCTCTAGTGCAGTATAAGTTTGACACCATGAATGAGGCGCAACTAGCCTCGGTAGCCAGTGAGAGTAGTACCTTAAAGGAGCAATCGTTTGAGGCACGGCAGTTGCCGTTTGCGATCGATTGCACCTATACCTTTACCAATAAAGGCTTAGTGCGGTATTCCTCACCGATTAAGGCACCACGATATAGTCATAGCGCCGGAGATCGAATGTGTTACTCGCTCGCGCAAAGCGTAAAAAGTGCAAGCGCTATCGCCTACGTAAATCGCACTCATAAGGAACTCCTTACCCAGTGGCAAGAGTTAACCCACAAGGTACAGGCACTTAACGCAGAACGAGACGCAATTATTCAACGCTATCGAGCACAAGGGGTACCGATGGTAAACCTTGAAACCTATATGTACCCAGGGTTACTACGTCCTCGCATTCCTGGATTAACAAAGGCAGAGCAAGCCATATTACTGCGCCATGACATCGAAGATAAACAACGACGAGTAGAAGAGGAGCTTCACGCCCAGTATCGACAGGTAACTAATAATGCCACTCCCCTTAACCACCGCACTCTTTTCCCAGGACAAGACAGTTTTTACTTTGTGCTGACTCTTAAAGATTACCTACAAAAGGAAGTAGACCCTACAGAAAGAGTTGCAGTGGATAGACAGACGATGGTAAAGGCATTTAAAGCACAACCTGACATTGCTCGCGCAATGATAGGAGCAACGCTCAGGGAATTTTTAATCCTCCACACCAAAGAGGTAATCAGGCTTTACTCCTTTCAAGTGCTAGGCACCCTTATTATCCTTGTGGCAACCAATAGCTACCGTACACTGGTACAGCTTCACTTCTATGCAGTTCGACGAGTCTTTCCGCATGTCTACCACGCAACCATAAGTAGCGATATTAACAATTCAGTGTCGCTTGTCTTTTTTACTGTTGTCGTACCGCTTTCTCTGTGCGTAGGAGTAAAAGCGCTACGGTTTTGTAGCACCTGGCGCATTACGCCTACTAGCTCTCTTGAAGAGTTAAGTGCGTTGGCGTTGGCGATCTACTCCTTGATTACCCATTGGTCTACGTCAAGTCTTGGCTTGTTCAACTTTTGGGGAATGTACGACCAAAGACAAGGTTGGCTTAGTGGTGCCGCTGCCGCACTCTGGGAGAAACGACAGACGAAAAAACCTCCTACAAAACCTCCTTCCCCTTCTGACCAGTACGACCCACCTCCCCGTCGTCCTTACTAACGCGTCTGCCGATGACTGACTTTTTTGATTCGTTTATTAACCGTAATGATGATCATGACGGTAAAAGTCCGCCTACTCGCTTTCCCGTCTATCTCGATCAGCAGCGTCATAAGGATGCACAAGAATACCTTTTTATTGGCGGAAGCTACAAGCTCTTAAGCCGACTCCAAGACCATTGCCTTATTTTAGGCGTGCCAGGCAGTGGAAAAAATAAACTCTTAAACCCCCAGATTGCTCACGCAATCCCCTTGTGCCGCCCTGGGAAAAAGCGCCGCATGATTGTCTTTTCGTACAAAGGAGATGAAATTCAATGGATTACCCCAATCTGTGAACAATATGAGGTAGCGGTTAAATTCTTAGCATTAAACGACCTACGTGCATTTCTTCCTGAAGAAGAGGCGAGCACGCGCGGGGGAGCCGTTGGCTATGCCTGGGACTTTGCAAAAGATACCCAAGGGCGACCCGATAAAATTCTGCAACAGGTGTTTGCGTTATATCCGCACGCCGTACACCAGGACTACCACATCTGGAATGATGCTGCCGCGTTATTGACCAGTGCGATTGGTGAGTCGTTAGTGGCGGTCAAAGGCTTAGACTGGGGACTTCACGATATCTACCAACATAGTCTTGCAATACTGCAAGGAATGCGGGAGATTTTATCGAAAAGTGAACTAGGTAAGACGGTAGAAAAATTTATCTTTGAAGACGCAGCGCCTGAAACGTCAGCAAGTGTCATCTTTAACCAGATGGTGACGCTTATGAAGCAGATACGGCTTCCGGCGGCACATCAATATCACACGCCAAAAGAACGGTGGCTGTCGCTACGCTCGTTCCTCGAAGAAGGTGAAGGGGTACTCGTCATTGCACCAGATCTTGAGTCACCGAGCAGTTCGTTTCCTGTGATAGCAGCAATGCTGCAACGGCTCATCGAGTTTGCCAGTGTCCGCGGAAACCGTAAGGTAATTGATACATTCATTTTCATTGATGAGTTTCCGCTTCTTCCCCGCGCGCCTTCGTTTCCAATGCTCCCTGCCTTTTTACGCGGCAAAGGGGTACACCTTACCGCCGTTGCCCAAACGCTGACCCAAATTAAAACAGTGTGGAAAGATGAAGCCGACACCATTATCAATAATTGTGGCTACGTGATTGCGCTTCACACCCGCTGTGATGAGACGGCACGGTGGTTAACCACCGTGCCTGGGGTACAGCGAACGACTGACATTAACGCCTCCTATTCAGTAGGAGGAAGTGGTGCCTCCTATAACGAACAAGAGCAGGTCGTCGAGCGGACTGCCTATACCACCTACGACTTTAAACAAGGACTGCCAAAAAGTAACCCTTCGATTGGGCTTCACTACTACTTGTACTGTCACGAGATTCGCGACTATGTACGCGGGCACATCTCCCCTGAAGAGGTAGACCGCTTACAGCCACCTGAAGATACAACGATTCCTGTACGAATGCCCACCCCTGCGTCATTTTTGACGATTCCTGCTGTGTCAGCTGAAGAGTTGCTCGCGGTCTTGTCTGCCACTCGCTGGGATGGCGTTGAACAGGAGTTTGTGGGGGCAGCAACAACTGCCTATGAACGCTCGTTACGACAAGACATCATCGCCATGCTGAAGTCAATCGTAGGCAACAATATCGAACAGCTTAAAGACATCCTCTCACGGCACACCGTATGAACACGCTGCAAACTTGGCCGCACCAACGTGCACCACCTTTTTTTATACACTGCACTCCTTAAAAATTCCCCGTTGCACACACGTTAAGTTATCTACCATCATGAAAAATCAATTATTTACTCCACGCTTCTTCAGCCGTACATTTGTCCACGTAGGCGCAACTGCGACACTCCTTGTCTCCTTGTATCCTCTGAGTGCGTGGGCACAGTTTGGGTATCCCAGGATTGGCGCTCCTAGTAGCACATGTTACGTGCCAAGCGAAGGAGCAATGACCATACCGACCTCACAAGTGCTTGCGGGATTGGCGAAATATAACGCCAACCCACGTAGTGATGATAGCTACATACTGCGAAATCTTGCTCGTCAAGGTATGGACTATACAGTAAATCCTTACCCAGTGTTAGTAAAACTCTACACAATCTTAAAACGCGGCAATTCCGTTGCCGTGCGCTCTACCCCAGAAGACGCAGCGCTGATGGCATTACGAGGGTACAAGGAATTTCCCTCCTCACTTCCTCAGGCTACAGGTGGTGATTTACTCTCTATTTTTGAACGACAACTAAATACTCAAGATCAAGAGCAACAATTCTATACTGATCGTGCACAAGGCACGCTGAAAGCACCGCTACCTGATACCTTCTTACTGTCTGGTATCCGGCGACTTGCCGACCACGTAGAGCAGTACGATAACTCACCGTATGCTGCAACGCTACAACGGGTACGTCGCGAGTCAGCTAACCCCCATTGTTAAAGCTTTCCTACGCCTATCGTAGGTAAGAGGAGTACAAAAGTACTCCTGTACAAGGAGGTAACCCGTAGCGAGTACTCACTGTAATACCTCCGTACTGGTGCACTGCCCCGTTGCAGCGCATCAGTACTTCATCATATACAAAGGACTACACGCCTTATGCCTTGGACTCGTCAGCAATTAATCGATACGTTTTTTATTGAAGATCGCTCGGTGCGAAAAACGCTTCACGCCATTGGTGCCAATATTAGGGACAAAGAATATAGCGATGAGGTATATGAGCGTTTTAAGTGTGCCAGGGAAATGATTGATGGGGGCGCAAGTTTTGATGATGTAAAGCGAAGGTTTAACGTGGTGACCAATGAGGAGGATAATAACACCACGCCAGAGGAGTTAGATCCTACAGCCCTTGTCAAATTAACGGCTGAAGGGACTGCGAGTATTGTAGGTGCCTACGTCGAAAAAATTGTGAGTGACCTTGCTACTAATGATGTCCTTCCTGCCTTAATAGAGAAAACGCTTATAAACTACCGCACCCAGTTTAAAGCATCGTTTACGCGGTATACAGCTCGCATTAAAGAACAGACTACCTCCTACGTCTCAACGAGTTCCTCTTCCTCTACGCCACAGGTGCACCTTACTGCAATAGAAGACGATAACAACAATGAGGGTGAGGTAAACGATGATACGTCATCGTCGTAATAACCCGTAGGCGACTACGTTTACCAAAAGCAAAAAGTACCCCTACCTACAGTGACATCCCACACCCCTTACACCGTTGCTGCTCTTCGTGCTGGCCTACCACGGCACGTGACGGTGAATACTGCATCCCTTGGCGACGATAATCTTCCACAAAAGCGTGGGCTTTTTGTTCGTTGATTTCAGCTTTTTCTCGGCAATAGCGTGACAGCGCAAGGTCGCCCCGTAGGCGTTTTATCTGGCGTGCTTCTTTTCGCCATGCCTTAGTTTGGGTGGTGTAGTGGCCGCGATCGCGAGAAAGATTGCGAAGTCCTTCTGATGCTTCAATAAGGCGTTTACGAGATTCATTATGTAACGTAAGGCTAAAGCACTCAACCTGCTGCCCCTGCCCGTGGTCGGTGGCAATAACTTCTTGCCCACGGTAGGAAACGTGCGCCGTTAAATCGGGGATGCGCTGCGAGGTGAAGGCGCGAGTAAGCTTGTACGATTCCTGCGGATAGTTGGTATAAATCGCAGTACGGTAAAGTTCTACTTTATTGTTGGTAATAACAAGCGTATGTGGCTCTTTCATGAGACGCTGCGCGATCGCAGGATCTTGTACCGCGGCATGTAGTATCTTTTTTGCCTCTGGCGCGTGAGCGTCGAGTAACGAGCGGTCAAGCGTATCATTCCACACCGGAAAAATTCCTTGTGGGGCTTCGCCTTTCTTTATTGCAGGGGATTGAGACACAAGAGAAGCTTCACGGGAGGCGGCAGTCTGGGCAATATGGTAATGAGGCACTACACTGCCTACCATCCCCTTATACTCAAGTGAAACCGTAAAATCTCGTACAGGCACAGGTAACGGGTCACGAGACTGAAATAATGGCTTCTCGGTCAACGCTTCACTCACCGTCACCCGATTATCCTTCACGTTCACCATGAGCATCGTACGCGCTGCTTCCTTAGTAATTGCAGGGTTTACCAGCATATCCTGGAGCACCCACTCCTCAGGGGTGCGTTTCATGTGGCGGTCAGCCTTATGCCACTCGACATAGTGAGGCTGCTCCTGTGGAATTTGCAAGTGTTGTTTCCACAGAGTAGCGCGTGAAGCTTCAGACAGCGAAAGCGCTACCGTAGACGTTTCGGGCGCTAACGTCACGTTTACCGTGCAGGGGGTAAGTGGCGTGTCGATGGTACCCCGAAAATATTCTCGCTGGTGCAATCGAGAAGACACTTTTAGTTCTTGCCCGCTACATTCAATCACGAGATCCCTGCGGCTTAATTGGGCGATGACCTTTGGGTGTTTAACTACCTGCTCAAGAGCTTTCTGCGTGGTTGTACCTTGTAAGATGGTGTAGTCATCAGGGTTACGCCACACGTAAGACGGAGAACGCTGCTCATATTGCCCCGCAACAGCCACAACGCGGGGATAGTCAGTCGTTCGTACTACGTCAGTACGTATTTCATGCTCACGTGTGGTACCCTCCTCTGTAGGCGGTGCTGCCTGGGTAGGCGTTACAGAAGGAGTGATCGCTTCATTGCGTAAAGGTAATGGTGCAGGAGACGCTAAAGGTGCCACCTTGACTACGTTCTCTTGAGCTATCACCATGTCTGCGGTACCGTTTGAAGGGTATGGTACCTCTTGACGTGAGGGAGATGAGATAGTAGGCGTAGGAGAAGATATCTGCGTTGCTACGGGAGCTGAAACTTCTGCTGATGCAGAAGGTACTGGAGGAAATGCATGTACCTGCTCATTACCCTGGCGTAGGGGCACGCTTGTAGAAGTAGCTACTGGCGCTTCAGCCGTTGGCGAAGGTAATGGTGTAGTTGAGATACTTGCGTCTAGCCTATGCTGGGTATGCGTAGGAGGTGCTTCTTGGGGAGGTAAGCTACGCTGTACCACCGCGACATTATCTTCCTGCCGATAGTGTACTGTTGCCTCAAATGGCGACACCGTGGTGTCAGCGGTGCCACGAAAGAGTTCCTTTTTTTGGGACATTGAGCGAATAGAAATATGGTTTCCGTCCCAATGAATGAAAACATCTTGCTGCTGTACCCGTGCTCGCACTCGTGGATCATCGAGCAACGCCGCAACTATTTTCTTATCGACTTTATCGCGTACTTTTTCGTAGTCGTCTTCCCATATAAGCTTTAAACGAGCCATAGTCTCACACGGCTGAAGAAGCGTATGCTTTTATTGTAGAGGCTATGTGCGTAGCATTTTTAATAGTTCTTAGAAAATATAGAGCAAGGTAAATTAGACCACTTTTTTAAAAGTGTAATTGTTCCGGATATTAGAGAAATCCTCTGAAAGCGTAATTAGACTAGAAAAAGGCTTCTTGCCAGAAGCCTTTTGGTTAAATCAATACAATTTCTGAAATGCTACAGTTCCTAGCTGTGGCGTTTCTCCTCATCCTTACCCCTGTATCGCCATATAGACGAAAGAGCATAAATAGTAGCAGGAGCTACTTTATCAAAACTGCTCCGGAAAGTGGGTGCAATAATAGTAAGCACCAAAGGAGCAACTAGTAAAACTACGAAGAAAGTAGTTTTAACCATCCTACCTCCATGAAAATGGGTTTATTAGCGATAAGAGGTTTAATGGAGACAAAATTAGCTTTTTCAAACGCTCTTGATCTATTCCTCCCTACTTAGTTTTTATTACTGCATCCGGACGATTCCCTAAAAAGTATTGTTTTTTACTGAATAAAAAATAAAAGAATTACACATCGGTATAGTCTACTAGTAACCAATTACCTGCATTATTTAGACGACCCCAAAATGTCACCAATTCTTTATCTAGCAAAGGTTTTAGTTGTTCATCAATGAGCAAGCGTAAAGTGATAAGCTGCCAAATCTTTTGTTGATGGCAGAATGCTGAATTAGTAATAGTACTGAATCAACAGGTTGAATGATGTTGTAATGCAATTTTTCAAGCGTAAAATTACTAAATTTATATCTGTGTAATAGTACTGAGATTATAAAAAGCGTAGATAGTTTCTATTAAGAGAATAGGTTGTTGTTCTATGTAAATCATTTGTGTGCCAAGTAGACACAGTGAATTAACAATTTCTAAATCACACAATAAAATAAATAACTGTAGGTAAAACCTGCCAATTCATAGGAAACGAACACTAGATTACTTCAAGTACTTTCAACAGTTAGTTTCGTGTTATTCAAACATTTTAAAAACGTTCATGCTACTTGTTTGTCGCAAACTATTTGTTCATAGTAATAATTAATAAAAGTAGGTGTAATTATAGGTAAAAAGTACTATCTTTTCGTAGTAAAAAAACAGTTACTATTGTAGAAAAATTTCTTCACCAATCACTCGCCCAAGAGGTTTTTTATAGGTAAAGGTGAATTGGTGAGGACTCTCCATTACCTTTCGTAGCTCTTCATACATTGGATAATCACTAACACCACTCACCTGCACCCATGCTTTTGATCGAGTTAACGCAACGAATAATTGGTTACGCAGCCTAAGAGTACTCTCCTGTTGAGCGATATGCTGAAAGCCTATAAGATACACCATATAGGCTTCATTTCCCTTAGCGCGATAAATCCGTGAAATAGTGACCGCATCATCTTTCCAAAAGTCATTAGGACGCTTCTCGTGTACCGTTCTCTGGTCTAGAAATTGATTAATAGTCGGCGCACTTGGAATATAAAAGTTGATACCTTGTTGTTGTAAGGTAAAAGCTGCTCGTCGTTGCAGATGAAGACTTTCTTCTTGGTCTCCTAACACGATGACTAAGATATCACGGCTTGGCTTTAATCCTTCAACATGAATAGTGTATGCAATATGTTGACCTAACGCCTGAAGTTCTTCATCGTAGGAATCATAGGTCGTAAAGGTAATTAAATCCTTCTCCCAAAAACGACGAATAGGGTGCGGAGAATACTGCGCTGGCCGCCTCAGCGTAATCGGCTCCCCTACCTTACGAAAATCACCGTCAACTTCATAGCCTATATACGCCCAATCTTTTTTGTTGGTAATGCCAGTGAGCATTCCTTCAGGACGGAGCCACCCCATCCCCATTGCGTGCGCGATCGTTAAAATCTCACCTGGTGTGCGATAGCAATGCCGCATCGCATGGGCTTTCCGAATCCCTCCGGCATACCACGCCCCACCATTTCCTCCTAATACATGGCTTAACGCTTCGCCTAAGACTTCTTTTGAACTCGGCACCGTTAAGGAATCAAGACTTTGTGCTTCATCGTATGCCCAAATTAATCGCCTTACCTCTGGCGTTGTCGGTGACACAGGCTTTAACGCTTGCCATGCCAGCCAATAAATTGATTGCTTATCTTCGACCTTTAACGTCGGTGCATCTAAGGCTAAATCTTGCCCTTCATCAATTAACACGGCATCAAACAGTGGCTGAATGTCGTACTGTGTAAGGAGCCGTTTACTTAAATAGGCAAGCTTTTCAGGAGGAGTCCCCCTGACAGGCTCATCCAGTGTCGGGGAAATGCCTTGTAAGTGACAAATGGTGGAGTATAACCCTGGCTGCTCGGCATCACCCCAGGCGTGCAGAATTTTAAGGCGTGAGGTACACGGATCATACTGGCGATCGCCACCAGAAAAAAACTGTACCCACTCCCCTACTAACCGCACCGCTTGGTCATACAAGCTTCGCGTAAAGAACACTAACGCAATATCCCACTCAGGGTGATACCAGTGCATCCAGGCTGCTTTTTTACAGAGCAGCACCGTTTTTCCAGACCCCGCAATGCCGCGAATCCGTTGGGGGCCAGGGGGGATTTCCATGCCAATATGCAGTTGCTCAAGGTCAGTGCACCCGACCCATTGCTGTAATTGGTCAATCACCCAGCGCCGCGTTGCTGGTGGTGGTTCGTCTGGTACACCTGCAACAGGCGGCGGTGGCAGGGGGCCACACACAAGGAGTTGCAATTGTTGCCACGCTTCATCAGTTAACGGCTGCCCTTGCTGCACATATCCCGCGCGGGTAGTAATCAGGTGAAGCAAATTGGGCGCAGCGAGATCTTCTTTAAAAAGAATCGGTGGGCAACATGCTTGTTGATGAAATCCCCGTTGCTCCCACTGCGTTGCCGTAATAGAAGGTAACGCGACAATAACCCTTCCGCTTACCTTGCGATTGAGTAAAGCGTACTTATTACAATGATTAATCAGTTGATGTAATTGATTCTTTGCTTGGTTGTAGGCGTTAAGAGGTGATTTCCAAAAGCCTTGCGTATGCCAATTATGCCCTTCAATATGAGTAATTTGATCAATAAAAATATTCTTTACTTCTATCACGATGAGACCTAATGCTTGATCAAGAATCAGCACATCTGGTTCATAGCAAAGCTGTTTATCTTGGATAAAAATTGGATATGTCCAAAAGCAAAAGCATTGGTCTCGTGCCGATAGTGCCGCACGCACCGCATTCCATACTTTTTCTTCTGCATGTTGCCCAGGAAAGCTGAGTGGTTCAGTGGTGACGAACTTTAGTTGAGTGGCAGAGACCATTAGGTAGTACCTAGTACGAATGGTAGCTGAATCTACAATTGCAGCATACTTACCATCATCTTTTATGTGCATTCTTAAAGGCTTCAGGGAAAGTACGAGTTTGCCTTAACACTATCCATTGTTTGCTCAAGCACAGCAAAGAATCACAAGTTCCTACCTAAAATCTGGGAATAATAGTATGAGATTCAAGTAAGTTTTTTAGCAGCGATTATGGCAAGCATCTGCAAACTGATTGTTTTACTAGTTCTGATTATGGCAACTTCTATATTTAATACTGGGTTAGCATATGGAGTCGAGATTTCCAGTGATGAGCTTACCCCCGTTATAAACAACTCTAATTACGGAGGATTCACTATGAATATGGTTGAATCTACGACAACAACATTACCTGACGGTTTAAAACGTACTTCCTTCACAATCAGACCAAGCTTTAAAGGAGCAGTAGCAGGTGCAACTAGTGGTGGTGCTGCTGGTGTTGCTGCATGTAGCGCAACTGTTGTAAGCGCGCCAGCAACCCCTATCTGTGCTTTAGTAGGAGGAACAATTGGCGGTATTACTGGTTTGATCTTTGGGCCAGCGGATTAATAGGTTTGACTGTGGTACCTACAAGTAATAAAAGCCCAGCCATTTCAATAATAGCTTTAGCTAAGTTGATAAATTTAGTAGCTCACTTTATAAGTGCAGCTTACTTATGATCATCTTTTATGTGCTTTCTTGAAGGTTTCGGGAAAAATTAACATCCCTCATGTAAAGTTAAGCACAAAGTTACTGTTCATATTAACCTTACCTGACAGGCATTGGAAACCAAGTAGTCAAATTACCTGATTTACTAGCAAATCCTATTTTTAACTTTGTTCCTTTATAGACAATGTCATAGTATGGTGGATTACCACCCATTGTTGGTATTTTGTTGGCAAGATTCAACTTAATAGTCTCACCGATATTGGCAATATCTTGCATGGTAAAATTATCAGGAAATAGTGTTTTCGGAGCAGATATACCACTATTATTGTATCTAACCTTAATACGTTCTAGGTTATTAACCATTCTGCGTGCAGTATTAATGCTGATTTTTTTACCTTGTAAGTCTAGAAGATCTATCAGCCCAACCTGATTAAGTTTCTTAAGTGTATCAAAATGATGTAACCCCGTAGTTTTAGTACCTATATTCACCTCTCCTTTGATAACATGCTCTAATTCAGACTTGCTAAGGGTAGAAACACTGCTGGCAACCGCTTGAATTTCAGTATCTATTTCTGCCAAAACTTGCCTTTGAGTGGATGTGCATCTTGTTAAAGCCACCACATCAGCAGGCAAAGCAGCAATCAAATTCCCACTGAAAAACTCCATCGTGGGTGTGTCAGTTGCAATACCAACAAAACCAGTAGAGCCACTGCTAGCCACACAAGGACTGGTTGAATTAGTGCGACTGCGAACTTTATCTACATCATCAGCTAACGAAGAACTTCCAGTACCACCTTTTTTAGCACTTACACCACTTCTGCTAACTCGTTTGATGTCGTCCACAAGCTGGGCAGCTTTGGCTGGGTTGCTTGTTCTTTTAACTGCGGCTCTAAGCTCAGTTTCTGGAATGGTAGCCAGTGCCTTTCTGACACCTGTGGTTGGCACATCAGTGACTCCAAGTAGTAAATCCAAGCCTAATTCACTCATCAGGTAGTTAAAAGACTCTCCTCTGCTTAAGCCTCTGACCTGTTCCATATATAGGACAGTGGCAGTGGCTTTATCAATCAGCTTAGGCATAACAGTACGATAACGGTACTGGTTGACTGCTGCTTTAACCTGATCTTGGGTAGAGTAAGGTAGATAGAATCTGGCGTTACTGCTAAGAAACCCACTGGAAGGAAGTAGAAAATTACCACCTCCACCGATGTTCTCAGTAGGTAGGAGGGTTCTTTCTCCTTTGCTTTTGTAGTCTCGCTTTAAGCTCTCTAAAGCATAATAGACTTGGTTTAAGCCATTGTTATTGCCTTGTTGCTTGTAGATTTCCAGTTGTTGTTCGTACAGAAGGACTGACAGGTCTAGCGCTGCTTTTTGCAAGGTGATTTCCTTGTTTTTCAGTACCTCCAAGTTTGCCCTTTCTTGTGAACTTCTATTGAGAGAGCCACTATCTACCAACTGGGGGATAATACCAGAAAGGTGAGTAGCCATCTGGGCTACTTCTAGATACTTAGACTTGATAGCAGAAGAAAAGTTTTGTTTAGCCAGTCTCTTAGAGAGTTCGGGTTTGATAAACTGGTTGTATTTTTCCAGCAAAAGCCATCTGATCTGGCTACCTACCTTATCACCTTGTTTTTCTCCTAAGCGGTAGTGAACCGCGCTAGAGAAAGACAACCATTCCTTGACTAGACTGGAAGCAGGATCACCATTCCAGTAATAGGCACTTGAGCGTTTAGCTTGTACCCACTCGTAGTTGTAGATATGGTTGAACTTAGCTCTGATAACTGGGTCAACTGTAACGGGCTTAACTGCAAAACCAGCTTGAGCAGGGGATAAGCCAATGCTTAAACTGATTTGGTCAGCTTTAGCTTGAGCCTCTTGCTGGCTTAGTTTCTGACTGGTCTGTACCACTGGGGTCATAAATTGAGTCAGTATGACGGTCAGAAGCGTTAGGGGAAAAAAACGGACTTTGAGAATTTGAGAAAGAAGTGCAAACTTAGGGAAATTCACTGTTTTGACTTTTCACGTTTAATTAGTTTGTAAGTTGCACAATTAAATTGCACCTTTTCTGCAAAGTTATTTTGCACCCTTCCCTTGAAGCTCATATCTTTAATGAATGAATTTTCTCATTATATTAGAAAGATAGGTGAAGGTAAGGGGTACCTATTCTCGTTCTGAAGATGCAAAAATAATTATGCATAATAAGTGTAATTTATTAATGCAGTTTACAATTTACAATTTGGTCAGTTACAACAACAGGTCTGTTACATTCCTGGCACTGATTCAAACATTGTTAAATTAATGTTCCACGTAGTAGTATTAGCTACTTAGCTTGTCAATTTTTTGTGTTTCTTCACTCGCCAAGCTCCCTACTTTATATATAGCTATCCAAATAAATTATCGTAAAATCAAATTCTTATACGTGCATTGAAGCGAAGAATCTCTGCACTCTCTCAAACAAGAAAGCATAGCTAGTACATGCACTACCGTGGAACAATCGCCGTTAAGAACCTAAAACGACCAAAAAAGCCCTTGCGTAGCGGTGCTTTCCCCTATATTGTCGGACAATTAGCCGAAATCGCCAAAAAAGGTACCCGATAACCATACTTATCAGGCTAAAATGCCGCTTTTTGCCCATTTGGGGACTTTTGAAATTCCCTTCAGATGATAAAAAACAGCAGAATCAGGTGACATAAAGGCATAAAAGCACAGATAAACTCCCCTTTCCTGCATTTTAGGCTGCACGAAGGGCTTATAAGGGATGAACGATGCGAACCAAGGTGACGGTCTCACTGCATGATGAAGAGTTACTCCTGCTTGAACGGTTAAAGCAGCAGCTTGAAGAGAGTGACGTGTATGTGGTGCCTTCGACTAGTGAAGTGGTGCGGTTAGCGTTAAAGGTTTTGGCGCAGACACCGCAGAAAACAGTGGCTGCGATCGCAGAGCGCGTGCCGTTGAGAAGTGCGGGGAGGCCGAAACAGCGAAAGCGAGTCTTTTAACTTAATGTACTCATACCTAAAAAACTAAATTTAGTTATTGCTGAATGACTAAATTTAGTTATGACTCAATTTATTTTTTAACTAGCAGCTTAAAGTCATGGGTTTTGTCAGTACCTTCATTGTGCTATCTGCGATCGCCAATGGCACGTCGTCTCACTATTCATACAGAAGGTCTATTGTGTAATTACCAATGACAAATAACAAACTGCATAAGCCCTCAACCTCAGAGATATAGCAATCCTACTCCAAACGTGAGAAAATACTGAGATAAAAATCCTTATTGTATAAGCATTTGAGGCTTCTTGAACTCTCACTTATCATTTAGGATTGCTATATATGTAATCGCAACGCTAAAAAACTCAGCACCAACAGCGTCAGCAGATTCTTATGCTCAAACAACTTTCATTAAAGCTTCAAAAAATATCCGCAAAACTACGGATAAACCCTGCCATACTAACTAAAACAGCCAAAAACAATCTTTCCCGTTTAAAAATTACGAATTAAGCATTACGAATTACCCCGTGTTTACCCACCATCGCACCAGGAAGCAAAAGAACTTGTCCCCTCAATTATCCCAAATACAACCCCCTAAGCGTAACCCTGTGAAATTGCTAACTTGGTCGATTGCCACAGCAATGGTATTAGGAATACTGGTGAGTATACCAAGAAAAGTTGCAGGACAAGCCCAACCTCTACTATCAGCACAACAGTCCGCAGAGTTAGCCGTAGCCGAGCGACTGAATCAACAAGTAGAGCAGATGTATCAGCAAGGCAAATATAGTGAAGCTCTTCCTCTTGCAGAAAGAGCCTTAGCAATTCGGGAGAAATTACTGACTAAAAAACATCCAGATGTAGCAAATAGCTTGAACAATTTAGCATTACTTTACTCTTCACAGGGTAGTTACGCCAAAGCCGAAGGCCTTTACCTCCGTTCCCTGGCGATTCGGGAGAAAGTACTGGGTCAACAACATCCAGATGTAGCAAATAGCTTGAACAATTTAGCATTACTTTACTACTCACAGGGTAGTTATGCTAAAGCCGAAGGCCTTTACTTCCGCTCTCTGGCGATTTTAGAGAAAGTACTGGGTAAAGAACATCCACTTGTTGCACAAAGCCTGAACAATTTAGCAGAACTTTACCGATTGCAGGGGAACTATACCAAAGCTGAACCGCTTCTTGTACGCTCTCTGGCAATTGTGGAGAAAGTACTGAATAAAGAACATCCGCTTATGGCACAAAGCCTGAACAATTTAGCACTAATTTATTTATCACAGGGGAGTTATGCCAAAACTGAACCGCTTCTTGTGCGTTCTCTGGCAATTTTAGAGAAAGTACTGGGTAAAGAACATCCATTTGTGGCACAAAGCCTGAACAACTTAGCAGAACTTTACCGATTGCAGGGGAGTTATACCAAAGCTGAACCGCTTCTTGTGCGCTCTCTGGCAATTGTGGAGAAAGTACTGAATAAAGAACATCCACTTGTGGCACAAAGCTTGAACAATTTAGCAGCACTTTACTTATCACAGGGGAGTTATACCAAAGCTGAACCGCTTCTTGTGCGCTCTCTGGTAATTGTGGAGAGAGTAGTAGGTAGGGAACATCCCGATGTGGCTACTAGCCTAAACAATTTAGCAGAACTTTACCGATTACAGGGGAGTTATGCCAAGGCTGAACCCCTTTACCTGCGCTCTTTGAAGATTCGGGAGAAAGTACTGGGTAAAGAACATCCCGATGTGGCTACTAGCCTGAGCAATTTAGCTCTACTTTATTGGGCACAGGGTGATATCAATCGCACCACTGATTTTTTCACCCGTGGACTCGCAGTTGAAGAACAAAATTTGCAACTCATCTATGCTGTGGGTTCGGAACAAAGAAAACAAAACTACGCTCAAACCTTTAGTTACAGTACAGACATTTCTATTTTCCTCGCCCTACAACAACCTACCAACAACCCCACATTAGCCAAACTCGCCCTGAGTACTATATTTCATCGTAAAGGGCGGGTGCTAGATGCCATGACTAACACAGTGCAGACATTACGCACCCAGCTAGCAGACAACCCAGAAACCAAAAAGCTCTTTGATGATTGGTTGAACGTGCAGCAACAGTTAGCTACCTTAGTATATCGCGGACAAGGGGAAGTAAAATTTGAAGTTTATCAAGCTCAAATCAAACAACTAGAAACAGAAAAGGAACGCTTAGAAGAACAGGTTAGTGCTAAAAGCGCCGAGTTCCGCCAAGCAATTCAACCTGTGGAATTAGCTGCTATCCAAGCCCAAATTCCCCAGAATGCTGCAATGGTAGAAATTGTGCAATACAAGCCAGTTAATCCTAAAGCTCAACAAGACAGCGAACAATGGGGTAAACCGCGTTATGCAGCAGTAGTGTTGCGTGCTTCAGGGGAACCGAAGTGGGTTGATTTAGGTGATGCTACAACTATTGATAAGTCTGTTGCTAGTTTCCGCCAGTTTTTTACATATCAACCAATTGATGGCAAACCCCCTGCCCTGCTCCAGAAACTCGCCCGCGCCTTAGATGAGCAAATCATGGCTCCCATCCGTCCCCTGTTAGGCGATGCGCGTCACCTGTTGCTTTCACCAGATGGACAGTTAAACTTGATACCCTTTGAAGCCCTCAAAGATGAGCAAAATCAATATCTAGTCCAGCGTTACGCCTTCTCTTATCTCACCACTGGGCGAGACTTACTCAGCTTGCAAACCACAGCCAAAGTAGCCTCAAATCCTGTAATTTTTGCAGCTATTGACTACGAACAACAAGACACCACAGTTGCAGCCAAATCCCGTGGTTCAAATCAGCGTTCCTTTGACTTTGATAATTTAGCATTTGACCCATTAACAGCGACTTTAGCAGAAGGGCAACAAATCCAAAATATTATCCCCCAAGCCAGCCTGATATTAGGAAAACAAGCCACAGAAGCCGCTATTAAACAATTAAATGCACCCAAGATTTTACATTTAGCGACGCATGGCTTCTTTTTACCAGATAAAGAAATTAAACTCCCAAGCAATGATTTGAATCAGCAATTAGAAAAAGCCCCAGCTTTAAATTTAGAAAATCCTTTATTGCGTTCTGGTTTAGCTTTAGCTGGTTTTAATAACCGTCAAAACAAACAAAAAACCGATACAGATGATGGAGTGCTCACCGCTTTAGAAGTTGCAGGTTTAAATTTACGCGGCACAGAATTAGTAGTGTTATCCGCTTGTGAAACTGGACTTGGTGATGTGAAAATTGGTGGCGGTGTGTACGGCTTACGTCGTGCGTTAGTAATCGCAGGTTCTCAAACTCAACTATTAAGTTTATGGCAAGTAGCTGATGACGGCACTAAAGATTTAATGGTGAAATATTATGAGAAATTGCAAGCCGGAAAGGGTAGACATGAAGCGTTGCGAGAGGTGCAGTTAGAGTTACTAAATCATCCGCAATATCAGCATCCTTATTATTGGGCGAGTTTTATTCCTTCCGGCAATTGGCGGGCGATGAAGTAATCAGATTCAGTATTGTATTGAACTGACAAGACTGATTTAGTACGTTAACAAAAATTTCTTTCATCGGCGCTGCTTATGAAAGCCATAATCTTAGGCAAGCATAGTAAACAGCCAGTTCAAAAATCTAAGTCGAATTTAGTCATTACTAAATGACTAAATTCAGTAATGACTAACTTAAGTATTTTAAAAATTGAGTCATTACTGAATTGCGCTTTTTTTAGTTATGGTATAAAGTCATCCATTAATTACCGTTACCTAGTTCTAGGTTTTAGCAGTAAACTTCGCAACCCGTAGAGGAGTAAATGCTTACATTCACTTGTACCTCTCTTTCTGGTGGGCAAGGCAAAACAACCGTCTCAATATTTCTGGGAAGAATGCTTGCTCAACAAGGTAATACTGTGCTGATGATCGATGCTGATCCACAAGCCAATCTCACCTTTTACTTAGGACATGAAGTACAGGAGAACCAGCCTACACTTCTTGAAGTCATCAAGAAACAGGTCGCCACTGAGCATGGCATGTATGAGGTGGGAGAAAACTTGTGGCTTATTCCTGCCGATGATGGCCTCGATAAAGCACAGGATTATTTATCCAGTAGTGGCATGGGGGCAGTGGTACTCAAGAAAAGATTAAAAGAAGTAAGTAGCTCATTTAATTACTGTGTCATTGATGCACCACCTCAACGTTCTCAACTTTCACTGACCAGTGCAGGGGCAGCAGATCACATTATTATCCCTGCTGAAGCTTCTTCAAAAGGAGTAAATTCTCTACTTCGCACCCTCGACTTAATTGCCGAGCTTCAAGAAATAGATGCGTTTTCTGGAAAAGTTATTGGTGTGTTGCCATTTAGAGATAAATGGGTGGGAAACAACCAAGCAGCACAAAGTAGAGCAAGCATTGAAGCAATGCGCGAGATTGCGGGGACTACTCCTGTCTTACCCTCTATTCTTGAATCTGAACAATTTAAAAAAGCGATCGATAAAGGCGTAACGTTGGCAGCGTTGGGGTTTCCTCAACTTGAAAGTCCTTTTCAACGTATCATGGAGGAATTAAAAGTATATGTCTGATGCGATTAGTCGATTAAAACAAAAAGCACAGGAACGCCCAAAAGTTCCTCCACGTGAAAAGTCGATTATTAATGGCGCTACTGCTCAATCACTAAATGACGAAAAGACTGAATTTAGTCATTTAGAAAATACTGAAGTACTCAATGACGAAAGTAAGCCCCCAGCGCAAGAGGAAGAATCAACTCTTGTAGAGACAGTAAGGCGCACTATTCGATTAGAACAAGGAATTGATACGCAGTTAGAAGCATTCTGTCAGCGTCACAAAGTAACCAGAGAAACATTTTTAGAAGCAGCCTTTGTCTTGGGAATGCACAACGAAGAACTACTCAAGGAAATTGTTAACGAGGCAAAAGAAAGGTATCAGCAGCGAAAGAAAACAGGAGAACAACGAAAATTTCAAACAATGGCTAAACGCATAGGAAAATAACTATCTTTTTAGTGATTACACTAAAAGAGAAGATTTTGACGGCATTGATTTTTTTTATAAATAATGCAGCACTTAGTTTAATTCAGTAGGAGTCATTACTGTGCTTGTTTGCTCATGAGTAATGTACTTATACTTGTGCAGTATGTTACGTAATGAGTAAGAATTTTAATACAATTAAAACAGAAGTTATACAGTGGAAGAATTTCACTTATAATAACGAAGTTTTTGATTTATCACACCTGAATGCTCACTGGGTTAAATACTGTGATGAGAGGAATGAAAGTAAGCCAATAACCTATAAGTTTATAGTCACCTATGGCTCACATTGTTTTACTACATCACAAGAAGTTAGTGGTGAAGAATCACCCTTATTGATGTACCATGCCCCTAGAGAATCAAGACCATTTGATGTTGAACGATACTCATTGTCAAAATATCTACCAAATATTATTCACTCACTTGCCGACAAGACAACGTTAGTATGTCATGCAGGATATGGCAATTTTGCAACAGTAAAAGTTGTAGATTCAAACAGCAGAGTAATTGATTATTTTGTCGTCTTTACAGTGTTTAGGGAAAACAGAAAACTGCGACTACATGTGATGAGTGCATATCCTAAGTATGATGGGATAGGAAAAGTAAAGAAGGTAAGCTTTTTGGTAATAGCGAAAAACTTACTTGCAAATCAACAATTACCACGTCCATAAATAACAAAGGCTCCTTAAGGAGCCTTCGCCAAAAATCAAATTTTTGGTATTCAGAACGTCCTTACCGGAATTTCCTCGACCTTTTACAAGGTGACGGGATGTCATGTGTACACATGTCTGCTGCATCCAAGATTAATTATAAGGTTTGATGCTAGGTAAATCAAGGCTTTTCGTTATTAAAATTTTCGTCTCGTCGCTTCTCATTTGTTACCCAACCAATGTTAGCTTGCTTAGTCATTTCACCGTCCGTAACAATAAACTGAACAGCGAAATCAAGTAAAAATTACTTCTGATTAATGAAGAGCCATAAGTTATTAAACATCAAACTTTTTTAGCAACAACTTACTTTTTAAGTTGTAAAAGAATGACACCCATTGATATAAAAGCCTTGACGTAGAAGAAAAAGGTGACTGAAGCCGAAAGAGAAGGTGGCTGAGGTCTTTAGGTAGATACCTTTTGCTGAAACGTCGGATTGCGGGGCCGCCCGCTCGTATTGTCTTATCCTTGAGCGGGTAGCCCCGCTCAGGTTCTTTTCATCTTGTTCAAAAATATTAAATAAAATCAAGCTGTTACATTTCACTCCTCCCGACAGAATAAGACGCTATGTGCTGGTGCGTTGCTAACGCTTCTGCATGAGAGTGTACTCGCGTGATTACGCAACACCTGGGCCATGTGGACTTACCAACCCACGGTAAAACAGGGACGGGGTAGCTGCCGTCATGTCGCGCAATCCCCCTCTTAGCGTGAGGTGCTCGGAAAGCGAGCTTGCCTTATGCGAGAGAGGCTGAATGGACTAATCCTGTGACGTGCTGCACAGAGTAATCCCATTCTTCTATCTCATACAGTGTTCTGTGTAGACATCATTCAACAACTGAAATTTTGAAGACGGGCGACCGAGACACGCCTAAGTCCCCAACACTTAGGCCGTGATAAGGGAAGTGGTGTAAATCCACAAGAGGGGGCATAGCCTACGGGGTAAAACCTATGGTGTGTTACCTCTTCCAGTGCTGGGAGTTCGTCATTGGTAACAATGGCGATCGGAGGATGACAACTCCGACCATAAGTTGAAAAACTTAGGGCGAATAGCTGAACAGTGAAAGGCGAGAAATCGCTTACTGGTTATGCGGTGTATGGTGCGAGGTCAAACCGCGAAACATCTCAAGGTGAGTAAGGGAAAGCTTCTGCCTTCTAGTCCCCCAAATCGCTGACCGCGAAAGGTACTTGAGTACCTAGCCTTGACGACCTGAGCCTCTAGGCTCTAGCAACACCTAACCATCGTTGAACTCTTATCACTAATCGGGGAATCTCCTGCACGCCGAACCTTGCGAGTTCGGAAGCTTGGCAGGTCACCAAGTCACAACGTGACAGGAGAGGGAGCGGGGAGCAAGTAGGAATCACACAAGGTGAGAGAACAATGGGCTGACAGTCTAGCGTTCTTGTCCAGTGGGCTGGTAATCCACAACATTAAGGACACACGAAAGCTCTGAGGAGGGGTAATCTAATGCGAGTACACCCCATCAATGCAGGGGCGGAGTAAGCGGTATACCTTACACGGGTGTAGCGTTTACTCTCCTACTAGCCTAATACGAGCGGACTATGACAAAAAATACAATGCAATATGAGATAACACAGACAAACATCAACACTCAACGACAAATGATAAGTCATTGAAAAGAAGAGAATTGTGACGGCTATATGGAAGGTGGGTCTTCGCCTAATAAGTAGCATTTAGTACTAACAGGAGGAGTCTACCTTCTGCCGTGCGTTGTTATCGATGGTTTTCTTATCAAGGCTTTGTGAGTTGTGCCTTTCACCTACAACTCACCTTTTTTTTTCTAGGAGCAGGGGTGATGATCTATGAAGCGCACACATTAGGAGAATTTTTGCGTAAGGTCGCTATCGACTACCTACGGTACGGCTATTATCGGTATTTACTAAGGGTAATTCCTGAAAAGATGGAGATACATTCTATTGATCGAAAGGTAATCGCCGACTATGAAATTACCGTATGTCGGATGACGCGGTTGAGGAGGAAAAAAGCAGGACGTGCCAATGTCGCCTACGTTCGATGGGGTCGTCGCTTTGTGTTGCTTGCGACTGAAGGGATACATGAGGAATTTGAGAAACGAAGATTTCTAGATATTCGAGAGAACCCTTTATATGTGAGTGGCTACTCGATTGGAATACACGCAGGAAAGCCATGCGTCATGATTGAACCTACTCGATATCAACTCATTCGCTCGCACCTTCATGCGATCGCACTTTTTAATGAAGCACGGGTCACTGATTACCTACGCGATATCTCTCCCTTTAGTTTTCCAGGCATTGTGAGGCAGAAACGACGATTATTGCGTGAAGTGAATAGGAAGAGAAAACGGGCAGGGTTATCTACCATTAAGATTGAAGTTCGCTTTACGAAAAAAGATGCTGGTGCTCCTAAGATAGCTGCTCATTAAGCCCAAGACTTACCTGTACTGGCTTCAATCAATGCTATAGCAAAACACTGCTCAAAATCTGCCATCCATGAAGCTGCTGCACCTAGCGTAGGCATGACTATGGTAGCGAGCCAAGGCACAGTGTTCGGCCTATGAGGAGTACGGGGAATTGTTCCACTCTCACGCATTACTTTGAGATACAAGTCTTCAAATAATTCCCAACAAAGTTCTTGCTTTGTAGTACTCCAAACAACAGCATTCGAGGTTAAGGTAATGCTAGATTCACGCACATCAAACATCGCACATTCTCCCTCAACCGTTGTCTTGACAGTGTAATCTTCAAAAGGATAAGGCAATGGATCTTCTGCCTTACCTTCTAGGATGGCTCGTGCGTCCATTGGGTGGAGAAGTTTTAAGGTTTCTGGTTGATATGCTTTGTGAGAGCAATCAAACATATCAAATGTATTAAGAGTGTAATGCAGAAGTTGAGGCATTTAATATTCCCAACAATTACCAAGTAAACGTGAAGCCGTTACCTGAGTTTCCTTATTTTCCATTTTTTAATCAATAATTTTGTGAAAATTAATTATCAGTAAATATGAGCAATCTGAACTACACTCAAAGTATATTTTCATTTCACAAAGCAAAGCTTCTCCTCCTATTATGGCCGCCATTTAATTCCCACCTTTTTACAATATGCTGTAAGGTCTTCTTTTGTTACCTCTTGCACTGGTTTGGGAACAATTCGTATAGGTGGTGACCCTTCATCTTCGCAATTACTTTCCTGTGGTAAAGAAGATTTGGCTTGTGGCTTCATTAGAGAATTAGTTGACCGCTTTAAAACTATAAAGTTTTTTCCCCGAGAAACAGAATAAAATCGTTGTGATTCTGGTAAAGGTTCTAAAAAACCTTTTTCTTCTAACTCAGCAATAGCTGGACGTAGTTTTTCTTTTAACTTACTTCCAAAGTAATCACCACATAATCCTAGATGGTCTCTTGCAAATCCCGACAATTCCAATTCTAAAGAATCTCTTTTATAAAAACGCTTGTCCAAAAAACGATACATCCTTTTTGAAGTAGGAAGGTTAAGCTTTCTATAAAAATCGAAATCTAATCGTTTAATATTGCCTGCTTGAAAGCTTTTGAAAATAATATCGTTCCACTTAATTTGGCAAAGTCCTGCATAAGGATCGTGAGGAAATTTTGTGCGAAATATTTTTCTGGTCTCCGAGGCACAAATGAGTGCGTGCTCTATGATATGAAAAGTTGCGTCTGTCCATGATTGCGAAGATTTATCCCACCACGCCTTATCATAGTTAAGAGTAATTCCTGTCCAGCGTTTCAGGGATTCTCCTAATCGCTTATAGTTAACATCATTAATTGTCCAATTAAGTAATTTCAGAAATTCATAGCGAGTAAAATAAAGCGTTGAATCTTCAAAATTGTTTTTAGCTGAAAGCTGAATTGCTGCAAGTATCACCTCCTCATCAGAACTTGTGGGTAGCCCGTAGGCATCTGAAGCAGTAATAGTTAATGTACGCGGGACTAGTGTTTTGGCACTTTCATCATAAACCTTATCAAGAAATACAAGAGTCTTTTGTCCTGGCTTTCTCTTTCCAAGAACTGCAATTGGAAACTCTGCTAAATTCATTTCATCCCGCCCATAAATTATTTCTTGTATCGCATCCTCTTTTTCATCTTTGTTCTTAATCACAATATTTTATTCCTAAAATTTTAAAATAAAAGCGAAGCGTTCTCTTATTTTTATAGTTTTATATAGTTTAGTAGTGGGCGATAAAAAAATCTAATAATATCGATAACTTACAGCGAATTTTTTACCTCAATTCACGAAGTTCTATCCCTCTTAGTGCAGTAGTACTATCCCTCTTAGTGCAGTAATACTATCCCTCTTAGTGCAGTAACTATCCCTCAGAGTGCAGTATTCTATCCCTCTTAGTGCAGTAACTATCCCTCAGAGTGCAATAGTTTTTCCTCTAAAGCAACTCTATAAAATAAAGAAAGTTAACTCATAAGTTATGGGGAATTTTAGATAGGCTATTAAGCTCGTATAAAGTCAAGGAGATTCTGGTTATTATGTAGCCCAAGGGTAAGAGTGTTCAAAAAAATAACAGGCTTAATCTTAATGTAGAGGGTTTAAATTAAGGCGTGATAAATGCTTTATCAAAAAGTTGTTTACAAGCTGAAAAAAATAGGTACTGCACTAAGAGGGATAGAACTATTGCAGTCTACGAAAAATCGTCTCCTGAAGTGACTAAAGAGAGCAGGGGGAGTCGGTGTAGCTGGGCAAGGCTATTTCATTCGCTCAGATCACGATTTTGCCAAGAATATCAGCCAGAAACTTTAGTGAGTCGGTAATCGAAAAATTGCTACTTCAATGAGTAAATTTAGGTGCACTCACAGGCTCATGGACAAATAAAATTTTTGAACTACTTGATTTTTTTGGTTGATACGCTTGTAGATTAAGCTCTTTTAAGAAATGAAACAGCCCTGCTAAAATTATCTGTTTTCCTGACAGTTTGTAGATATCGCACCCCCCACAACAGATATGGTATCTAGACATGAGCACTACATAAGTCCTTGCCCCTCAGAAATAAATATAAGGGAAGCGAGGAGAAACACCCATGAGCAGACATACTCTTTCAATTTTGTTGCAAAAACTGAAACCAGCCTCAGCTAATTTTTATGCAAGCTTTAAACTAAATCCCATCTAGCTCAGTATATATTCTGAAAATAACTTAATAATCCCCATTATTCCCAATCCAGCGACAGATTGATACCCAAACGCCTGGATAATTTCTCATACCTCTTAATCACGAACTACGAATTATGTTTAAGCTTTACACTTTAACCTGCTTGCTGAGTGTAGTTTTATTATCCGAGTCAGTGGGGGCAAAAGCCACATTTAAACAGACGCAAATTGCCCAGCAGCCAACTACAACACAGCAAGATGCAAACCCCACCGCAGCACAAAAAGCCTTTGATAAAGGGATGGCACTTTACAAACAAGGTACAGCAGAATCACTGCGACAGGCTATAGAAAAATGGCAAGAAGCGCTGGTATTGTGGCGTAAAGCAGGGGATAAAGCAAAAGAAGCCAGAACTTTAGTATGGCTTAGCTATGTTTACAACGCTTTAGGGGAAAAGCAGACGGCATTTGAATTTTACAACAATGCACTCCCACTATATCGGGCGCTGGGTGACAAAACAGGCGAGGCTACTACCCTCAATGGTATCGGGGGAGTTTACGACGATTTAGGGGAAAAGCAGACAGCTTTGGATTATTACAACAAAGCGCTGCCCCTATATCGTACGCTGGGTGACAAAACAGGCGAGGCTACTATCCTTAATAATATTGGGGGAGTTTACAACGATTTAGGGGAAAAGCAGACAGCTTTGGATTATTTCAACAAAGCACTGCCCCTATGGCAAGCGGTGGGCGACAGGGCTGGGGAAGCTACTACCCTCAATGGTATCGGGAGAGTTTACGACGATTTAGGGGAAAGGCAGACGGCTTTGGATTATTTCAACAAAGCACTGCCACTGCTGCGGGTGGTGGGCGACAGGAGTGGGGAAGCTACTACCCTCAATAATATCGGGCTAGTTTACCACGCATTAGGGGAAAAGCAGAAAGCTTTGGAATTTTACAACTCAGTACTGCCCCTATATCGTACGCTGGGTGACAAAACAGGCGAGGCTACTACCCTCAATAATATCGGGGGAGTTTACGACGATTTAGGGGAAAAGCAGACGGCTTTGGATTATTTCAACAAAGCACTGCCACTCAGACGGGCGGTGGGCGACAGGGGTGGGGAAGCTACTACCCTCAATAATATCGGGGGAGTTTACGACGATTTAGGGGAAAAGCAGAAAGCTTTGGAATTTTACAACTCAGCACTGCCACT
>NZ_JACJQJ010000048.1 GCF_014696615.1 Nostoc linckia FACHB-104
CCGACTTCTATTACGAATACAAGGCTTTCGGAATCAGATTTAACTAATACCTATGTACTAGCAATTGGCGATCGCATTGTGCCAGTTGCGTAAGTCCTGATCTTTTAATCTTGTACTGCTAAAAGTTGTTTAATTCTGGTTGTTAGTTGATTGAGTTTGATGGGTTTGGGGATATAGTCGTTTGCGCCGGCTGCTAAACATTTTTCTCTATCGCCTGGCATGGTTAAGGCTGTTAGGGCAATGATGGGAATGCTTTCAAAATTTTTCTCTAGTCGAATTTGCTTAATTGCTTCTATTCCATCCATTCCCGGCATTTGAATATCCATCAAAATTAAGTCGGGAAGTTCGGTTTTGGTGAGGGCGATCGCTTCTTGGCCATTTTTGGCCAAGATTATCTGATATCCTTTTGCCTCTAAATAACTAGAGATGGTCAAAACATTAGCTTCGTTATCTTCTACTAGTAAAATTAGGGGTGAATTTACTACTGTTTGGTTGAGTGTGAAATTAAGCTCAGATGTAAGTAGGTTAACTGGCTCAAAAGAATATTCACAGAGATTGTTACAGGGTAAATCAACCGTAAAGCAACTTCCTACACCCAGTTCACTACTTACCCCTACTTTACCGCCATGTAATTCTACAATCCGTTTGGTAAGAGCCAGTCCTAAACCAGTACCAGCGTATTGACGGTTTAAGGCACTATCAATTTGGATGAAGGGTTTAAACAGTTTTTTGAGGTTTTCTGGGGCAATACCAATACCCGTGTCAATTATGGCAATGCGAATAAAACCTAGTGGGGATGTCTTCTCTGGTTCTAAAGCATGACAGCTAACTTCTAAAGTAATCCTCCCGCCTTCTGGTGTGAATTTCACAGCATTATTGAGGAGGTTAATCAAAACTTGGCGGATGCGTCGTTCATCAAGCAATAGTTTTGGTAGCTGTGGCGGAGTTTTCACCTCCAACTGGATGCGTTTTTGGACTGCTTGCTGTTTAATAAACGCCAAACTGGATTCGCAAAGCTGACGGATCGCTATGGGAGCGTAGCCTAATTCTAGCTGCCCTGCTTCAATTTTAGATAAATCCAGGATATCGTTAATTAATTCCAATAAATGTTCTCCACTGCGCTCAATGGTTTGCAAACTTTGCCTTTGCTTCTCATTAATTGCGCCCAATATCTCGTCTTGCAACACTTCCGACATACCCAAAATGGCATTGAGGGGAGTGCGTAGTTCATGACTCATATTGGCGAGAAATTCATCTTTCAGGCGGGTAGCACGAGCGAGTTCGGCATTGGAAGCAGCAAGTTGTTCGTTTGTCAGATGGAGTTGAGTTTCTGCTAGTTTGCGTGCGGTGACATCCCGATCCATGCCTCGATAGCCGCGAAATTGTTTATTGGCATCAAAAATAGGAACTGCGCTCGTTTCTAAAATAACTAATCGTCCATCTTTATGGAGGTTAGTATTTTCTAAACATTGAAAAGGAGCTTGTATAGAAAAAAATTTCATAAACTCCTGCGATACCCTTGCTGCTTCTTCTGGTGGCATTATATCAAATGGAGTTTTGCCAAGAATTTCTGCTGAGGAATAGCCCAAAACATTGAGAATTTGCGGACTACTATAGGTGTAAATGCCAAATTCATTAACTTCCCACACCCAATCACTAGATGTTTCTACAAGGTTACGAAAGCGTTCTTTGCTGTGCTGCAGCTCCAATTCTAATTTTTTGATAGCAGTAATATCTCTGGCTGTGCCTACTAGGGCATAAACTTCACCATTTTCTTGCTTTAGTGGTACTTTAATCGTATCAAAAGTAATGGTATTACCTGAGAAATGCAGAGTTTCTTGGATGCGTAATGATGCTCCCAATTCAAATACTTGCTGATTTTGCTGGGCGAAATATTCTGCATCTTGGTTCGGAAAAAGTTCAAAAATAGTTTTTCCTTCTATTTGCTCGCGAGGTTGCTGAAAGACTCCTTGAGCATAGCTATCATTACAGTAAATAGTTCGCATTTCCTGACGATCTATCATAAATAAATAGTCGGGAATCGTATCAATAACGCCTCGTAATTCCGCGGTGCGCTTAGTAACTTCTTCCTCTAAAGTCTGATTTTGTTTGGCTAAAATATCTAGCAGGCGATCGCGCTCTTGTTGTGTTTGTTTGCGCTCTGTAACATCTTCCCCAATGGCACCAAGGCGATAAGTGTTCCCAGCAATATCTTTGATGGGGAAGCATCTACCCCATATCCACCGAATCGAGCCATCCGGTCGAATGATGCGGTACTCTTCACTAAAAAATCCCTTGCCTCTTGCGGCTTCATAGGCGGTAGCAATGCGTGGCACATCATCTGGGTGCATAGCAGCCATCCAAGAGTCAGGATTTTTATACAAGCTTTCTATGGTTTGTCCCCAGACTTGCTCATAAGTGGGGTTGGCATACAGTAACTCTCCTGTGTCAACTTGACGCAGTAACATGACTTGGCGGCTATTTTCGGCAAACTGGCGAAATTTCTCCTCACTATCCCTGAGTGCATTCTCAGCTTTTTTGCGTTCGGTGATGTTTTGCGTCATCAGGATACCTGCAATCACATTACCTTGTTCATCTCGCACCGGAAGATAATGTGTAAGGTAGAATTTATCTTGATAAGGAACCTCTGCAATTACAGATTCTCCAGCCAGTGCTTGTTTCATTAGCGGCATGATTATTTGACATACTTCTGGTGCAAAGATTTCCCAAATTGTTTTTCCTTCCATTTCTGCTTTGTGCAAACCTGCACTAGCAAGTTCTAAGCCTCCAACCAGGAGGTAGCGCAAGTCATGGTCAAATAGCACCACTGCACCATTAGGAAAGTTGTCTACTAGGGTGCGATAAAGTTGTTGGCTGCGGCGCAAAGCTGCTTCTGCTTGTTTGCTAGGATTGATATTAGTAATTGTGCCCACATAACCAATCACCTGTCCTTCGGGATCGGTTTCGGGAACGGCTTGCCCAAATACCCAAGTTTCAGCGTCATTTGGCTGCAAAAATCGATATTCTAAACAAAACCTTTCGCCTGTTTGAATTAAACGATGCCATTGGGACACAACGAGTTCTCTATCTTCTGGGTGCAATGCTACTTGCCATCCGCATCCTAAAGCTGCTGGGAGAGTCAAGCCTGTTTCCTGACACCAGCGTTCATTGACATACAAAAAATTTCCTTGAGCATCTGCACGGTAAATGCCAACGGGAGCTGATGCGGCTAGAGTGGCGTAGCGTCGTTCACTTTTCTGTAATGCTTGCTCAATTTCCTTGCGTTCTGTAATGTCTTCATAGCTGGCTACAACGCCAATAATCTCACCATCAGCGTTGTGTAATGGTATTTTATTAGTGCGTAACCATCTGTGAATATTACCTATTTTGGTAAATGGTTCTTCAATACTAAATTTGGCTTGACCAGATTCCATGACGATGCGATCGTCCGCCTGATAAAGTGCTGCTTGCTCTCGCCACACCATATCAAAGTCTGTTTTGCCAATAATTTCTTGAATAGATGAATGTCCGCTATCTAAAAGTAATTGGCGGTTGCAGCCCAGATAATGGCAGTTTCTATCTTTCCAAAAGATAGCTATGGGTAGGCTATCCATAACAACCTGTAAGAGAATTTGGTGTTCTTGGAGTGCCTTTTGTGCCTTTTTGTGTTCGCTAATATCTCGCCCTTCGGGAATTAACATGATGACTTTTCCTGATTCATCTTTCACAGGACGAATAGAAAAGTCTACGGTGACTATTTGCTCATCTGCGTTGAAAATTTCTACTTCGTAGCGGATAAATTCACCTTGAGCTGCACGTGCGATCGCTTGCTTTAAATTGTTCTGGTCTGCGGGAGCAACTGTCAACCAATTAGTTTCCCACAACGGGCGATTGATCACATCTTTTAATTGGAATCCCCGAAAGTCTAAAGCTGTTTGGTTAACTTCTAGTACAATTCCCTCAGTTGTTAATAACCCTGCAAATTGAAAACTGTGATTGAAAATAGCCCGAAATCTCTGTTCGCTTGTTTGCAGTTGTTCTGTTCTTTCTTTTACCTTCTGCTCTAAAGATTGGTTGAGAGTTTGTAGTTTTTCATACAGTTCTGCTTGTTGGATGGCTACAGCCAGCTGCACAGCAAGTTGCTGGAGTAAATCAAATTCATTTGTTTGCCACTCACGAGTATTGCTGCATTGATGGGCAATTAGTAACCCCCAAATTTGATGTGTAGCAGATTCCTGATCTTGTGCTTCTGTGTCCAACAAAATTGGTACAACTAGATTAGCTTTAACTGCTAATTGCTCTAGGAATTCGATATGGCAAGCTGTAAATCCAGCTTGATGAATATCAGAAATTGCTCTAATTTTGCCATCACCATAGGCTAGTCTCTGATGCTCTCGAAAGCAAGTGTTGGTTATGTGATGATTGAGAGAACTTGTCCACGGAGGTAGTACTGATTCAGCTGAGATTTTGCCATTCATCTCATGATCAAACTGGTAAACAATTACCCGATCTGTATTAAGAAATTGCCGCACCTCTTGCACAGCTGTAGCTAAAATTTCCTCTAAACGTAAAAATTGACGAATGCGGAGTAGCATTTGGGCTGACAAAAGTTGTTGTTGTTCCTGCATCCGAATCTGGCGCTTCAGTTGAGTTTTTTCTAAAATAGTATGAATAGCCCGACAGAATCCAGTTTGGGTAAGTTTTTCTTTGATTAAATAGTCGGAAGCACTAGCTTTGATAGATGAAATTGCGATCGCCGCATCTCCCAGCCCCGTTAACATAATCACTGGCAGTTGAAAACTGTCAAATTCCAACCGCAACTGCTCGAGAAATGCTATGTTATCTATCTCTGGTAGTTGAGAATCTAAAAGTATTAGATCTGGCTTGTTTTGTGCGAGGTATGTCCATGCTTCTAATTCTGTCTCCACCTCCACTACATCATAGGTGGCAGTTCTATCTTGATTTAAATAACTGCGGTATAATTTCCGTTCTTCGGCTGAACCCTCCAGAATTAAAATTGAGTAATGAGATATTAGCATATATGATTTTATTTGTGTAATTATACGTAATTTTTATTACTCGCAACACTCGAAAACCAAGGTTAAAATCTGTAATTTCATCTATAATCAGAGTATGCTTTCAAAGCAGAGTTCAAAAAAAATCCTGACCTATACTTTGGTTAAAAATATAACAGGTAACCAATAAATATATTGCATATTATTGAGAATAAAAACTACACTAAATAAATTTATAGTTACTTAATCCTGAGAACTAGTGCTGTAAAGTTGTTACAAAGTGTAACCAAAAATGTGTATAGAACTTTCGCAAGTGTAATATTTTCCCGCAGTGGTTGTCCAAAGTCAAAAATAGCCAGTGCGTTCGGTCGCCAGACAGGTACCGCTAACGCGAAACTCGCAAGGTAGTAACTAGTACCGCAAGGCGGAATTCAAAATTCGTCTTCTCCCAAAGGGAGAGGCTACGCCAAGGAAAGTTTGCTCAACGGGGGGAACCCCCGCACGCAACTTTCCGCAAAATTCAAAATTAAGACAGAGTAAGCGTTTTGTTGATCTTGAATGGTCTATTTATTTACGCCTTGCGGTACTAGCATTCCCAAGTCCAATTTTTGAACCTTGGTTCTCAATACTGCTCGGTTAAGGATTTTCAACTCGGAATTTGGTTTTGGGAAAAGGTGAAAGGGTAAGGGTTAAAGGTTTTTTCTTGCCCTTTTCCCCTTCCCCTTTTGCCCTTAACCGACAAGTATTGCCTTGGTTCTGGAACGCCAATTTACCCAACGGAGAGAACCTCTGCACGTGACTGGCTCCTCTTGACTACCACACCTTGAAAATATTTGTGCCAGTTGTGTAAGTCCTGAAAGTAACACACCATCTTTCTCAGTGCGTTAAGCGATCGCTTCACTTCTAAGAAAGTTGCTACATCTGTTAATCTGTCTTTTGAGGCAAAAAATAAATATTAGCTATTTCTCTGGCAAGAAGTTTTTTCACAATATTGTGATGAATATATAACTTAAGACATCTGCCTGAAATTAATATTCTCAAACTCTCTCTAGAGAAAGAACTCTTGCGGCATTTTATTCTCTAAATTGATGTTAGTAAATGCATAGTTTTAAATCACCGCAATAGTTATGACTAATGAACCAAACGAGCAAATTAAACAACCAGTAAGTGAAGATTGGCATTCTCAAGACGAGCCCAATGTCAAAGAAAGAAACTTAACAGCCAATCCTGGAGATAGAATTGCTGACGAACCTCAGTCAGTGGAAGAGAAGGCTCAACAAATTGCTGTAGATGCACCCGACATTACAGGCGATCACATTAAAGTTCCTACTTACTTCGTTGTCGATGAACCAAATGGTGAAAAGAAAGCACTTCACCATGTTAAAGATGCTGAAGAAATTTCTGATGTAATTCGACAAGCAAGAGTTGACGAAAACGGCAATCGTATTTGGTGGTAGTAATTAAATTTACGCTTTGCTAAATAACGGTCAAAAACTACAAAGTAAACAGGTAGGGGCGTGCAACTGTACGCCCTACAATCTGTCGCATTCTTTTTTCAAATTGGTATTACATCTTCTATCGACGGTTAATTTTTTATTGCTCTCGCCAATATTAGGAACTGCTAAGCTGTAAGCTGTTATGCATTTAAATTGTATATTTCGCACTGAGGTTGTCAAAAGGAGCCAGTGCGTTGGGCGGCTTTGCCGACTTGAAGCAACTGGCGTTCAAGAGTCCAAAGTCCAAGCTAGCCTTTGACCCTGGACGATTGACCCTTGACATTCCTAACGCTAGAATATTTGATTTAGGTGCGTATCAGCTTATTCAGCAGAGTATATTTCCCTGATTACCAAGGTGATTTATGATTTTTTATTTCTAAATCCCTTTTTTCAGTAACACACATTGCAATCCCCTTTTCATAATAAGCTGCTTCATTAATAAAAACTGGATAGACAATTGCATTGCCTTCATAGGGAATTTCTTGACCATCAAATGTTAAAAAAATAGGCTCGCCAGGATGCAGTGGTTGATAATCTCTAAATTGCAATCTTGGATGAATCATTGCTTGAATTTCTCCCAATTCATTTCTGGGATAGTCTATTGTCTCGATGTTATGATAAGCTGTCAGCGAATCATTTACAGGCAGTGGCGTTCCTTGATTATAAGCTTCTAAATAATCTAAAATTGCGTGAATAATTGCTTCGGTTTCCTGGAATAAAGCGGCATCCAAAACACCTTGAGCAACTGCACCAACCTCAAGCGTACAGGCAAATTGACAAATTGAATCGAGATGAGACCTTTCTTGATTTTTAGTTGTTGAATAAAGTACTTTAACTTTGGGGCTTATTGATGTCAGGTAAGCTGCTAATTGAATATTTAATAAATTCTCATTACCTAAAATAATAGACAGTCCCATATTGGCCGTAGAACTGTGTAAATCTATGACGAAATCTGCTGGCTGGCTACCTTTAGCGCCAAAGGTTTGATAAATTACCTTAGCTCGTTGGGCTTCATAACTAGACAAACTAGGGTTTTCTAAATCTTGGGAGAGGAAACAGCGATTGAGGTCGGTATCAGTATAGCGTTTCCCAATTGCATAGGCTTTAGGATTAGCAATCAGTGTCAGGGTTTCAAAACTTGAACGCTGAATCAAATCAGGCGATCGCTCAAATTTTTTCACTAAATAAATTCCTGTAAGTTCATTTCCGTGGGTTCCACCGACAATCACAACACGTTTGATCTGACTCATATTTATAGCGGTCACCCTGATAGCCTGATTTTAATTTTCCACAATAGCCCTTGTTTGTGACTATAAACGAAAGCAACTATATTGAAGATACTTTTTTAACAACTAAACTATATTTTTAAAATATAGTAGTTCTGGCAAGCAATGGAACTTCGACATTTGCGGTACTTTATTGCTGTGGCTGAAGAAAGGAACTTTAGCTATGCAGCGCAGCGTTTGCATATTGCACAACCTCCCCTTAGTCAGCAGATTAGCGCACTAGAAGCGGAAATTGGCGTAAAACTCTTTGATCGCAAAAAGCGTCCCCTACAGCTAACATCTGCGGGACAAGTATTTTTAGCAGAAGCAAGGTTAGTTTTAACTCAAATCGAACATGCAATTGTTCAAACACAACGCGCCAGTCGCGGTGAAATTGGAGAGTTGATAGTAGGTACAAATAGTTCTATTGCCAATAGCTTGCTTCCTGATATGCTGCGAATATTCCGCGATCGCTTTCCCGATGTCAAGCTAGTACTGCGCGAACTCACAGCCGCACAGCAAATTCAAGAACTACACAATCGTCGTCTGGATATTGCTTTTGATCGCTTACTCAATTCCTATCAACAGAATACTGGCTTGTGTTATCTACCAATAGGGCGCGAGTCTTTGGTGATTGCATTACCAAAAACACATCCCCTAGCTTCTCAGTCAAAAATTCCTCTGCAAGACTTAGCAAATGAACCTTTTGTGTTACCTTCTACAGAATTAGTTCCTTCCTATACTGAGATTATTCACCTCTGTCAGCAAGCAGGTTTTTTTCCCAATGTCGTTCAAGAAGCCACCTGGATGATTACAGTTCTCAGTTTAGTTGCAGGTGGGGTGGGAGTAGCACTTTTACCCAGCAATGTCCAAAATCTTCAACGCAAAGGTGTTGTTTATAAACCGATTCAAGGAGCAAATCTAACAAGAGAAATTGTAGTTCTTTGGCGGGAAGAAGATACCTCACCTGTCTTGCACGAGTTTCTCAAGGTAATTCAGGAATTGACAGAATAAATTTTAGATTGTGGATTTTATCCCTTTCATGCGTCTCGGTGTGAGACTATTTTATACTTTCTCTTAACAGACAAAACAAAATCTATGACTACCCAACTCACACCTCCTCAATCACAAACAACAATTCGCACCTACCAAAATTTCATCAACGGTAAATATATTTCCCCCTTATCTGAGGAAAAATATGAACGTAAAAGCCCATTAACAGGTGAAACTATCGTTCAAATTCCTTGGAGTAATCAAGCTGATACTGATGTTGCCATTCAAGCTGCAAGACAAGTATTTGATGATGGTACATGGTCAACATCCCACGCTCGTGTGCGTCATGATATCCTGAGAAAAACTGCCGAATTATTAACCACAAAAACCTCAGAAATAGCTGAAGTTATTTGCCAAGAAGTAGGTAGACCAATAGGAATGTGTATTGGCGAAGTGCAAATGACAGCACAAGTATTTGACTACTTTGCGGCTTTAACACTGAACCTACAAGGAGAATCTACTACTCAATACGATCGCAATGTCATTGGTTTAACAGTACATGAACCCGTGGGTGTAGTGGGAATTATCACCCCGTGGAACTTCCCCCTACTATTGGTAGCGTGGAAAGTTGCACCCGCGATCGCATCTGGTTGCACAATGGTAGTTAAACCCAGCGAATTTACTCCCTCTCCCGCCTTTATGCTGGCGGAAATTCTCAGCGCAGCTGGTTTACCTGATGGTGTACTTAACATTGTCACAGGTGACGGCCCAGTGGTCGGAGAACATTTAGTTGAATCACCTTTAGTTGATAAAATCGCCTTCACAGGTTCAACTGCTGTTGGTAGACGCATCATGGCTAAAGGCGCACCCACCCTGAAGCGAATTAGTTTAGAGTTAGGCGGAAAAAGTCCTAATATAGTCTTTCCTGATGCAGATTTATCTCAAGCAATTCCCGGGGCATTATTTGGCATCTATATTAATAGTGGTCAAGTCTGCCAAGCAGGTTCTCGGTTGTTATTGCATGAGTCCATTAAAGATGTATTTATCGAACAATTTATTGCCGCTACCCAAACTTTTCCAATAGGCAACCCCACTGATAATACAACGATGATGGGGCCAGTAATTAACGAAAGACAGTTTGAACGCATTCAACACTATATTCAACTGGGTCAAAAAGAAGGTGCAAAACTTTTAATTGGTGGTAGCGGACGTTATCTTGTACCCGGATTTGAGCAAGGTTTATTTATTAAACCAACTATCTTTGATCATGTTACCAATGAAATGGCGATCGCTCAAGAAGAAATCTTTGGCCCGGTGCTGTCAATCATGACATTTAAAGATGAAGCGGAAGCGCTACAAATTGCCAATCAAACGATGTACGGTTTAACAGCAGCAGTTTGGACGAAAAATCTTGATACCGCTTTAAAAATGGCTAAAGGAATTCGTGCTGGTACAGTTTGGGTGAACTCTTATCATGCGTCTGGCTTAGAACCAACTATGCCTTATGGTGGTTACAAACAAAGCGGAATTGGTCGCGAAGTTGGCAAGAATGGTTTAGAAGAGTATTTAGAAACAAAAGCCATTCACATCAAATTAGCTTAATTCGTAATTCTCGCTTCTATCGCTTCTAGTCAATGGGTGCGTTAGGCTAAAGTCATAATGCGCTCTTTTTTCATCATGATGTTCTCTACATATCAAATAATTTTACCTTGGCTGGCAATAATACTGAGTGTTACCAGTTTATTTCTCAGTTCTTGGATTATCATTCCGGCTCCGAATCGTTTGTTGCAGCCTTTAGGAGTAGGCGCGCCAGAAGTTAGCCCTTGGTTATTCATATTGAATATCATCTCTTTACTCACAGCTATTTTATGTATTTATCAACCGCAAATACAGCTTTTTACTAGCATTTTCAGCTTAATTGGATTACTGCTTTGTACTTCAGTTTTGCTCAAAATTGCACCCACTCAAATGCAAATGTCAGCAGCAATACAACAAGAATTAGGTGAGAATTATTTAGCGCAAATTCCACCTCAATTCAGCGCTAAAATGCAACCTCAACCCTTATCGTTAGCGAACAGCTTCCGCGGTATTACCCTAGAAAAAGTCCGTCACAGGAAAGATATTTTATTCGCTACACCTGGGGGAGTTCCTTTAAAAATGGAAGTTTACCAACCACAAGCAGTAGGAAAATATCCAGCATTAGTAGTAATTTATGGTGGAGCTTGGCAAAATGGTAATCCTCATGCCAATTATAAATTCAATCAATATTTAGCAGCTCGTGGATATACAGTATTTGCCATTGATTATCGACACGCGCCCAAATATCAGTTTCCCGCACAGTTGGATGATGTGCGTACAGCGCTCAATTTTATTCGCCAACAAGCCGCAGAATATGAAGCCGACCCAGAAAACATGATACTTTTAGGGCGTTCTTCTGGCGCACACCTCGCCATGCTAGCGGCTTATCAACCAGATGCGCCACCGATTCGTGCTGTAGTGAGTTATTACGGGCCGACGAACTTAACTGAAGGCTATAATGAACCACCACAACCAGATCCGCTAAATACTCGTGCGATTCTCAAAACTTTTCTTGGTGGTTCCCCGCAAGAATTACCTGATGAGTATAAAATTGCTTCACCAATTAATTACGTAACTCGCCCTTTACCACCAACATTATTAGTTTACGGTAGCCGCGACCATGTCGTACAAGCCAAATTTGGTAGGCGGATGTATGAAAGTTTACACAAAGCTGGCGTAACTGCTGTTTTCTTAGAAATACCTTGGGCGGAACACGCTTTTGATGCTGTTTTCAACGGTGTGAGCAATCAATTAGCCCTATATTACACCGAGAGGTTTTTAGCTTGGGCGTTGTTTAGGAAATAATTTAACTTTTAAGATTTCAATGACGATTAGCTTATCAGGAAATTCTCACTGAAGGTTTTAATGTTTATCTCAGCATTTTTTTGGATATATCCGAGCAATTCTCTTCGGAAAAACTTGACTACTAAATCGCTGACAAAATCCTTATCTTTTTAATAGATACGGACTTTTAACAGCGCTAATTGAAAAGTTAGATTTAACGAGCTAACTACGCCATCGAAGTGTCTTTTCTTTAATTGGATTCACGAAAGAACGCCTCTGCATTTGAGAGCGAGCAAATTCTGCTTTCAATCTATAGTACCAACGGGCTTGAGCATCAGCATCTCCAACTAAAGTTAAGGGTGAATTATATTTCAAGCCTATTTGTTGTTTAAGCAAAACTTCTCTATCTTGATTGAGAAAACTGCGCGTAAACCACAGCAACAATGGTTGAAGAATAGAGAACCAAGGTAAAGTGGTGTAGAACATAGTTGTTTCCTCGGTTTCAGTTTCGGAAATGGGAGTAATTACTGTTAGGTTACAGACTAGATGTTTCTCAGTAGATACTTTTTCAATCCGAATCCCTGGTAAACGAAATGAGATTTCAATCTGTGGATTACTTCCAAGCAACCGATAGAAAAATGTTTGTTGTTCTAGCGGATGCTTCCGCATAGTAAAGCCGTACAAAGATGGTTCAAAAGTTTTGACTACCTCCTTGAGTGTTTGTGGAGAACGCCACCACCACGCTTGATGAACGAAAGCAATATGAGCAGGATCAATCAATCCGAATACTGCATGATCGACATTACAAGGAAAGCGGATCGATTCAACAGCTTGGTGAGTTTGGTCGGCAAATTCAGGGATTCGGGGAATGTCTTCTAGTACTAAAGAATTCTCATCATTTGACATATAAATCCAAATATTGCCTTGCGCCTCTTTGATGGGATAAATTTTCGTTTCACTTGTCTTAGCAAAGACTACACCTGAGCGATCGCGGCTAAAAACGATTTGCTCGTTTAAGAGAGTTTTTGAAAGTATTTGTCCAGGTTTTAGCTGCTTACTTGGTAATGCATAGTACCAAGTATTTCTTAAAAACAAAGGTATTTGAGCCATCTGAGAATTTGAGTTAAAACGATTGTAATTTGAGTTGATGCGTTTAAAAATTTTATGAGCTTACGCAAAGCTGCACTAAACCCTCTTTCTAAACCTTCTCACTTGTAGGTGGTAAAGCAATTGGACTTAACTCCAACTCTGGATGTTCTCCCACAATTTGATCTAAATTCCACTGATTTTTAAACAATAATACCTAACGTTGCCAACGGTCTTTTACCACAAAGGTGTGCGGGTTCGCAGACTTCATGAAATTTTCCGAACGCAATCATCAGGGTTTTGGTGGATTTGTTTCGGACAAGGGTGAAATTTACCGCCAAAATTATCAGCAAGGGCTGAATTGATTTTTGTATAAGGATTGTAACTGATTTGTTTCAGACTCAATTGTTGAGTCCGAATTTTCTAGGCACTAAGTTTAAGATACCTGCAAGCGATCGCCCATTCATTACCGAGGAGTTTTTCCAAGCAACACCCACTCAGTTCTCAAGGATACAGAAATTCATAAAGGACTATACTCCTATTTTCTCCTCCAGTTAAGTGATTGCTCTAACCCCAACAAAGGGAAAAATATTTGATTGAGGATAATTGTATCTTGAGCTATTATACCTTCAAATAGTAAACAACGATGTTACAACCTTTTTTCATATGTAAGTTCGTAAATTTGATAACCTACTCTATGATAAAAAATTTCTGCAGCCTCATTGTTGTGTAGCAGACTTAATCGTACAACTTTTAACTCTAAACCAAGAAAATGCTTCTCAGCCATTGCCATCAAGGAGGCACCTACACGCTTATCGCGCATTTTTGAGGAAACATATAAATCGGAAATGTAACCATATCTGCGTTCATTTTCTACTATATGTAAGTCGCCCTCTTCAAGTTCTTCTACAAAACAAACTATAAAACCAATAATTTCCTGATTGAACTCTGCAACATATATTTGCCCATTCTGCTGTTGCGTAATTTCGACAAGATAATCCAAATGTTTGTGAGCAACCACACTTCCTGGCGCTCTACTTGGGTGTAATTGCCGTTCATAGTCTTGCAGTTGCGCCATGAGCTTGGCTACACTTGCATGATCATGAGAGTTAAAAATGCGAATTGTGAAATCAGTTGACATTGATGTAAGTAGGTCGGCGAAATTAAAGATAACTGCCTGAGGCTGTCATTTGTCCTTGGTCATTGGTAAGGATTTCAAGCCTATTTACGTTTTTTAACATAGTTGCTTTATTTCCACTGACTTACTTAAATAGATAATATCTCAACTGAGAAAACTACGGTAAAAGTATACGTAGTCCCTCGTCTCAATCAAATTCAGTTTAAGTGGCGAATGTTAACTTACTTATTGGTTTAAGTTCGTCGCGCAATTAGGGACTTGCAACTAAAAAAATATTCCATCCCTGCGGGACGCTACGCGAACGCTGTGTATGCAAAGGAAGCAGAGGAGACAGAATCTGCCACTATGAAAATGGGATAATTTATTTTCCGGAAGTCCCTTATTGGATTTATTTACGACAAGATGGGAGTTGCTGCAACTCCTGGGGATGGTTGTGGAAATAGTTGCCTAGCCAATTGCAACCTTGGGTAAGGAGATCGTCAAGATTCAGATTCCAAGAATAGAGCATTGACTCACTGCTAGAAATCAAGCGGTTGCCATCTGGGGTAAAATTGAGGAATGAATTAAATGCACCACCCATTGGGATGCGAGTAATAGGTGTGCCGTCGGCTTGCCAGATATGGATTGTGCTATCAATAGTCTTAGCAATCAACAATTGCCCATCTGGGCTAAATTGAAAGCGACCAATTTGATTGGTTTCGAGTGTGCGAATGAGCGTACCATCAGAACGCCAAAGTTTGATATTTTGATCAATTCCTACCGTCGCCAACTGCTGTCCATCGTTACGGTGAGCGATATCAATAATTGCTGCGCCATGATTGAGGGTTTGGATGAGATTACCCTCAGCCGACCAGATTACCAGTTTACCAAAGCGATCGCCAACCATAAACTGTCCCCTGGGGGAAAATCCCATTGCTGTGATTTCATTTGGTTGTCCTGATAGGGTTTTGAGCAGTTTTCCGTCTCTTCTCCACAGGCGCAAGGTACGTGTTGGGCTATTACCAGAAGTTACTGTTATATAGGTTTGATTGTTGGGACTAAAGTAGAGGGAATCTGCATCTTTGATAGTCTTTAAAAATTTACCTTCACTACTCCAAATTTGAATTTTATCGGGTTGATTACCAGAAATTGCCAACTCTTTGCCATCAGGACTAAATTCGATTCCCGGCTTATAATGAGCCGCATCCATCTCTTGAATTAGATCCCCATTCGCTAACCTGAATTGTATTTTTTGCTGACGAATTGATAACAAAACTAAGCGCGAACCATCGGGACTAAATTTAATCACACTTTCCGGGAGATTAGTTTGTATTGTTCTGAGTTCGCTGCCATCTGCCCGATATAATGTCATTTCTCCATTGAATTTTGTGGCAGCAATTGTCTGTCCATCAGGACTCAGAGTGGCATCCATAATTCTATTTTGAGCATCAGATTTTGCCCCAGCAATTTTTAGTTTTTCACCTGGTATTTGTATGCGGTTGATGGGTTGCTGATTTCCCACAACTACACGGGGCGTTTGTATTGGTGGTGTTAATGCAGGGGAGATTTTTTGAGGATGGATTTTCCAGAGTTTCAGCATCCCATCTGGGTGACTTGTGGCGATGATAGAACCATCAAAGCTAGAACTAAAACCAGAAACCAGCAGTTGATGAGTTTTGATTTCTGCTTGTAAAGTTCCGTTTGGATGCCACAATTTGAGGGTGTTGAGATTGGCGGAAATATAAGCACCATCTTTTTGGCGGAAACTGTGCCAAAGGTTATTGCCTAAATTATGGGTGATGTTAGGATAGGTTTTGATTAAAGCACCAGTTTTAATATCTCTAACTTCCGGTTTTCCTTGGGCATTGATAAAGACAATTGCATCGCCTTCTAAACTAATAGTAAGGTCAATACCTTGTTGAGGTGGAGCAATCTGCCTGGTATGGAGTAATTTCCATTGCAAATTCAAGACTGCAACTTTGCCAAAGGCGTTGACTACCACAATATTGTTGTCATTTGTGAATTGGACATCGCTAAGAGTTTCTTGATCGAGTTTTAGCTTATTGACAAGAGTACCTGTTTTGAGATGCCAAACCTGGATTTCATAGTCGGAGTCAGCAGATAAAATATACTGACCATCGGGACTAAAACTCAGAGAAGAAATGGAAATTGGGAAGCCCTGGAGAGTTTTAGTTTTGTGAGTTTTAATCGTCTGAATTTTCTTTCCCTGTAGTGTCCAAAGAGTTATCGCCCCGTCTTCGCCTCCAGTTGCTAGTTTCTGTCCATCACGGCTAAAGGCGATCGCTACCGCCGGACTTTCTAAATGCCAACGATTTTGCTCATTAATCGTGGACAGAACAGCTTGTAGGGCAAATAAAGGCGTGTGGGTGGGTAAATGTTTAAAAGAATGCTGTTTAGTCAATTGCTTGAGCTTTTGCGCTGATTTCATCGCCCCTAGCAAATCCTTCAACTGATTACCATCTGCACGCACTTGCAAAATTCGGCTTCCTTCTCGTTCTAAATTTAAGATATCTGCATTGGTTCTGAGTTGCTGTTCTGATTGCTGGAAGTAGAAAAACGTGCCGATGGTGCTAATTACAGCCGCAGAAAGCGCGATCGCTCCAATTTGCAATCGTTTTTTGGTTTGATGTTGCACGGTTTTTAATCGCTGAATTGCTTGAGTTTCTTGTTGTATCGCTGTTTGGGTTTTGGATTGGGCGATCGCTAATTCTTGGGCTTGGCTGGCGGATAAAAATTGATAATCACTATGACTCAAACTCAATCCTTTTGCCCAAACTAACGCCCACTGCAATGCTTCATTTTGCAGTAAATATTGAGCATCTTGAGAAATTTCCCAAGCGGCGAGTTCTGCACCATAGGGACGGATAGCCCGTAAAGCTTGTTCTGTCCAGGTATAATCAAACACAGTGGCATAGATGCGGTTATAGATACTCAATTTGCCTTGACGTTTGACAACCAAACCAGAAAGACACAACTGCATCAACTCCCAGCTATCTTCAGCCGAAAGTTCGCCTTGATTGAGCAATTGCTGATAAAGTCCTAATGACCAACAAGCCAAAGATTTATTGTGGAGAATGCGATCGCGAATTGTTTGAAAATGCTGCTGTCGGTCATTTGCTAACCAATGTTCGATCATTTGCGATCGCACAATCGCTTCTACTGCTGAAGTTTCCCATCCCGATACAATAAAAGTATTTGATGTATTAATTAGTTGACATAACCATTGAGTTAAAAATGGTTGTCCACCAGTCCAAGCTAAAATTTCTGCCATCACCTTGGTAGGATTTGCAGCCACCTCAATTAAGCCTTGTTCCAGAGGTTTAGCTTCGGACAATTGAAAACCTGTAAGTTCGATAGCGCGACTATCTACATTTAGTGGTGTAAATTTATTATCGGCGATTAAATCAGTGGGTGTAGCCACACCAAATAGGGCAAAAGTTAACCTTTGAAATTCGGGTTTATCAGCGCGTTTGTTGTAGCAGGCTCTCACAAAAGCAAAAAAATCATCCTTAAATTCTAGATTGAGAATACTGTCAATTTCATCTACAAAAACGATAATTTGCTGAGAGATATTTGCTAGTAAAACTTCTTCCACAAATTTACTCAGGCGTAAAAATGGATGCAGCAAAGTATTTTGAGACCACCAAGATTCCAAATCAATTTCAATGTTAAGTTCACTAGCAAAATGGCTGACAAATCCCCCATAAAATTCATCTGCACTCACTTGATAAACGCAGAGTTCGCGCATTTCAAAAGCAACACAAACAAATCCTTCTGACTGTAAGCGCGACATTGTACGCACTCGTAAACTCGATTTACCCATCTGTCTAGAGTTGAGAACATAGCAAAATATTCCGGATTTTAATCCTGTATATAAATCACTATCGGCTTGACGATGAACGTAAATTTCAGTACCTTCTCGTAAACTACCACCGACTTGATAATGGTTGTAATTGTTCATGTTTGAATTCCCAAACGTTTACGAAAATATCGACGGTAAAGTTCGTAGCGTATAGATACTTGGTGTTGCTGTAGTTGGATTAATCCCAAGTCATAGAGTTTCACCACATCATCGAGATGGAAGTGTGGTTGAATGGAAATAGCAGCATCAGCTGAGGCGATCGCTTTCAATGGTGCAAGTAAATGAGAATGAGTTTGTAGCTTATGCCATTGTCTTTCTAGATGGCTGCGGTAGATACTATTAGGAGTTGCTGCGGTATTGAGCAATTGCTCAAGGGAAGTTGGGTTTTGAGCAAGAAATTGTAAAGTTAAGGTGACAAGGTAAGGATGTCCGCCAACAATTGCAGTTAATTTTTTCATCTCTTGCTGACTCCAGTGCAACTGATACTGATTTAGTAAAGCGAGGATTTCTGTGGAACTTAGTTCTGTCAGCTGAATTTCTGTACCTGCGTTAAATGGTGATTGATTGATGTCAATCTGGGTGTAAACTTCAGTGTGTAGAACTATCAGACGTAGCTGAGTCCAAAGCAATTTGGTTTTAGCATCTTCATGCCAGGTTCTCAGCATTCCCAAAAATTCACCAGCAATTAATTGATGAGTAAATAGGCGATCCACTTCATCTAAGGCAATGACTAAAGGGATATCATCAGTTAAGAGATATTTTTGTAAATAAGTTCTACATTTGATTTTGCTATTGCCTAAACTTTTGCGCCAATGAGTTTCGATATCCACCGTTAAATTGAGCGCATAGGTAACACTAGCAATAAACCACTGTAAGAAACTATCTAAACTGTCAAAATCATCAATAACCGCATCCCGCAAATTGATAGCGATCGCCCGATATCCTTGTTGTTGAGCATACTTGAGAACTTGCGCCATGAGTGTGGTTTTACCAAACTGAATTGGTGCTTTAATGCGGAGTAAAGCCCCTGGTTTATCAATCTCTGCACAGCAAAATTCCCACTGAGATGGTTGCTTCATTCCCTGGTAAAATTGGGGCTGATGAGTTTGCCATCGTCGCTGAAGGGCTTGGCGAAAATTGGTTTTTTTCACCTCTTCTTGGAGTGCTTCTGAAAGCAATTGCCACAACCGCCCGCCGACTTCGCTAACATACTTCACGGTAAGATAAGACTCAGCCGCGATCGCTTCATAGGTTTTACCTTCCCATGCACCCTGCAAAACTTGGATTTCAACATCACTCAGATGCTTTTGCGTAGTCTGTAGCATCAACTGATCAACGAGTTGTTGAGCAGCATTCCATTGAAATCCAGCGTCTAAGCTCATAACCCTACATTAGAAAGCAATGTTTATCTTCTAACATAGGATTTCTCAATAATTCCCCCTAATACCCAAACAACCAGAACAAACCGTGATTACTTAGCGATGGGGAATAGTTAGCAGGATTTTTCCGGGAAAAACCGGAATTTATCGCCTGAAATAACCAGATTTCTTCCGGCTGACAATGACAGTAAGCGTCAAGCATCATACAAATATGACTGCAACTACTGAAATCTGTATTTTGTTTCCAAATCTGTAACTCAGGTTCAGTTAAGGAAAATTGTAGGTTGGGTTGAGGCTTTGCGAAACCCAACAAAACCACGGAAATGTTGGGTTTCGTTCCTCAACCCAACCTACATCTCAAATCTGTGTTTTGTTTCCAAATCTGTAACTCAATCCTGAGTCTGAGTATTTATTAGCTAACTTGAGACTGCAAGATTTACTGATATTTTTCAATCAATATTCTATGCTGCAACACTTTTACCACCAAGCCTTATTTAAATCAACTATTATCGGATGTCTGCTTTTTTCTAGTTCGCTAGTTACTTTACAATCTACCGTTGCTAATCCGCAAATTTTGACTACACCACAAGCAAAGACGATCGCTCAACAAGTGCTTCAAGATGCGATCGCCAAAGAAAAACTTGATAATACTGCAAAAGTCGTTAAAATTGAGCGAATTGCTAAGGGCGATACCTGGATGTACAATCCTGTACCTTACTGGAAAATTGCGATCGCCGATCAGCATAAAAGTTTGGTCTATTTCACCACTGATAATGGTAACTTTAGAGTCTTGATGCAAATGAACGGACAAAACACCCATTCTCTGGGAAAACCTGCCGAAGAAATTCCGCCAACGGCAATGATCACAGCAGCGATTCAACAGGCGAAAGAATGGGGCTATCCTGGAGAACCCCTATTAACTGATATTTCATCTGAAAAGACAACTTGGGCAAGTGGTTGTGAAAATATTTCTTTTCCTTATGCTTGCGATCCGATTATTAATCAAGGCTGGAAAATTACCATTCCCCACCAACGCCAAAGTTGGGTATTTCGAGGTGAAACAGCCGACGATTTACAATTGATTGCACGTAGTAATCCTGTGATGGAACGCGGCTTACCGATTCCGGTGGTTAACGAAATCAAGAGTATTGCCAGCAAACACTTGCAAATCTTACCCTCAGTTGTTCTGATTACTAAAATCGAGCCTCAAACCTTTACTGATAGCTGTTTAGGATTGGGGAATTTAGCAGAATCCTGCGCTCAACAAACAATCCGGGGCTATCGGGTGACGGTGGCGGGAAAGTCTCCAGCACAGCAAATATACCGAATTAGCAGTGATAAAGTTTATCTTCGCACCGAAGCGATCGCCGGACTTCCCACCCGCACTGATGACTTACCAACTGCGATCGCTCGCACAGTATTCAACGCCGCCCAATCAGACTTAAAACAACCCATTGCTAATCTTAGCATTACCCAAGTTGCACCAAGATTCTATTGTTTCCGTAGTCCCACGGCTGCACCCAATGAACCTTGCATACCAACGCAGAACCTTGATGGTTGGAATGTCACGGTGACAAATTTTCAGAAATCACTGAATTATACGGTTAATCTCAGTGGCAAGATTCTTAGCAAACTATAGCTGAGTTTTGAGTCCTGAGTGCTGAGTGCTGAGTGCTGAGTATAAATCTATTAGATACAAGGCTTTTAGTAATTAACACGCCCTAATTTAAGTAAATACGAATAGACAACATAAGCTTATGATGCTCACACAATACCTGCGGCGAGTGAAGCTATCGCTCGCTTTGATTATTGCTTCTCAACTAATTTACTCTGTTCCTATTTATGCAGCAGATGCTAAAATAACGATTTCTAAAGCTTGCCGTGTGGAGCTAACTGGTGAAAGTACCCGACGCTGGAACGAAATTTCTGGAATGTCCCCGACTGATAGGCTCCCCGCAATTATCAGAGAGCTAGAAAATGCTGAACGGCGAGGAGATACAACTTTTACAATCCAGACATTAGATTTTGCGCTCAAGGCAATTGCTACTCAAGTACAATCACTGACATATAAGGATAATCCAAAACTTCCTACCATTCTCGATCAAATCGTGGTCTTAGCTAAACCTTTACCGAGTGGGTATAGTCTGGGCAAAACTTATGTCTTGACGGAATCTGCGATCGCCTATGGAAAAATTGGCCACTTCACCATAGGAAAACAAACGCTACAGCTTGCGTCTGAGTCGGTATCAGGAATTCGCAATACTCCTAAAGATTTAGTTGCGGCGCACATTCGCCTTGCAGAAGGGTGGATTGCTCTCGATAAATCGGCCGAAGCTGCATCTTCTCTCAACTATGGGTTTGAGCAAACTATCAAAAATCTGACAGATACCTACGCCAGACGTGAGTCGTTATCACAAATAGTTAATTTATATCTCCAAATTTACCAACCCACAAAAGCTTTAGAGGTGCTAAAGCAACTTTCTCCGCAAGATTACGATCCTGATATTACCGTCACTCAGATTGCTGCTACCTACTTTCAAGCTAGAGACCCAGTAAAAGCAAAGAAATTACTAGATCCATTGCTCAAAGCAGCACTAGCAATTAAAGATGTGGAACAACGGGAAATTAAATTAATGACTTTGGTGCTACACTATGCCCCCAGTGGAGATTTAGGGCGATCGCAGCAAATTCTTTCTCACATGAAACGCCCTAATTCTTTCCGGGCTAGAAGTTGGTTAACAATCGCAGCAGAAGGTCGCAAATTTAACCAGCCAGAAATTCGTAAGCAAGCGATCGTTCGTTTAGTTGCTGATGCCAAAGCCGCTAACATAGCCGATCAGTTTGGTGGACGCTTCGATAATGAATGGTATGGCGAGATGTCAAATTTATCTGAAACTCGCGGCTATCAGCCCGAACTCAAAGCCCTAATTGCTGAACTGCGTGCGGTGAATGTCTTGGGAATTGTTTTGCAAGATTTGATTGCTAATAAGCAGTTGACAACGGCTCGGCAAATACTACCACGTCCGATGATCGTACAGATAGATGCGGGCTATTTCGATGAAACTGATCGCTGGCTAGATAATATTGCCATAGCCGCCCTTGAAGCCGGACAAACCCAGGATGCAGAAGCCAGAATTGTTGGGGAAAAAACCGATGTGCGGCGATTGCTGCGATTTGCTCAAGCTTTCCATCGCCGTGGTAATGTTGCTGTTGCCGATCAATTATTTAGTCGTAGCCAAGTAATCGCTAATAGCATTTCTGCTTTACCTACCGCCATCACAACTCATGCTGCGATCGCCAATGCTTTGATTTCCAGCAATCGTCCAGCCGATCAACTATTGAATCGAATTGTCACACTGATACAAACAGAAAAAGCATTGCCACAACAAGCACAATTATTGCTATCAATCAGTCCAGAATTTGATGCAACGCGATCAGCTTATTTTACACTGGCAGAAAAATTAAAGTTACTTCAGCAAGTAGATTTTGCTACCTTAGCAGGTAATCAAGCGATCACCAATCGTCAGCCAGAGGAAGCATCCCGTTTTATTAGTTACGCCGGGAGAAATCCTAGCGAAAAGTTGGACTTTGCTTTACGAGTTGTGGAGCTGAATCTGACTCAAGGTAATTTCACAAAAGCGCGATCGCTCCTCAATATTCCCATGCAAACTCTCCGCAATGGGCCAGAGTCTTCTTTACCACCAATTGCAGAACGTTCTCGTCTCTGGGGGCGGATTGCTTTAAATCTAGTGCGTACAGGAGATGCTAAAACTGCGATCGCCGTTGCTCAGAATGTTACACCATCGCCAGCACGCGAACAATTATTGCAACGTTTACGCTGTTATCAGGACTGAGACGACGATTGTAATGCCTAACTGGAGTGCAGTTGAAGCTAGTTTTTTACATCCAAAACCGATATTTTTCACAATTGAAATAGCATTGCTATAGATAGTGATACTGCTGCAATCATTTATCAACTCAAATGATTATTAATTTCTCGACAACATTATTTTTCAAGACCTCAATAAAATTTTTCCCAAGCGTTAACTTATAATAATAAGAAATGTCAGATAAAGTTTGTGTGACCAATTATTCGGCATAAATTTCACACCTGACTACACAAATAATTTCTCCCAATCAAAGCGAATTCCTATAGATAGGAAAAACGATGATTTACCATACTTATATTCCGCGATCGCCTTTATCTAAGTTCGTCAAATTTTTTTGGTCGAGTGAGGGCGATAACTTACCTTCATCACGGGTGAAGTTGCTACCTATTGGCTCAATGGAATTACTGATAAATCTCCGGGAGAATACAATCCCTCTGTACGATAGTAACAGTGGGGAACGATGCGGTAGTACAAGCAGTATGAGAATTTTGGGAATCCATTCCCAAAGCCTGATAATTGACAATCACAGCCAAATATCTGTGATGGGTGTGCGTTTCCAAGCAGGTGGTAGTGTCCCCTTTTTTCAGCTTCCCATCAAAGAATTACATAATCGGGTAATCTCGCTCAATGAATTGTGGAGCGATCGCGCTGACGAATTGCGAGAAAAGCTGCTTAAAGTTTCCCAATTAAAAACCCGCTTCCACATTTTGGAGCATTATCTCCTAACTATGGTGCAATCATCCCGACAACATCCAGTTGTTGATTTTGCATTAAATCAGTTTGCAAATTTACATCCACCCACAGTTAGAGAAATTACAAACCAAATTGGTATTAGTCCCCGTTATTTTGGACAGTTATTCAGCAACTGTGTGGGATTAACACCCAAGCTATTTTGTCGCATTCAACGCTTGCGAAGAGTTCTTTGTCTATTAGCCGGGAAAACACATACCGATACCGATTGGACTGATATTGCTTTCACTTGCGGTTACTTTGACCAAGCACATTTTATTCACGACTTTCGCAGTTTAGCTCTTTGCACTCCTAGTAAGTATATCAAACACCGAGGTCTTCATCCCTGCCATATTGTATTACCCGATTAAGGTCATTTTTTTACAATACCTCCTATCTTTTCTCTGCCAAAATTAAGATGCAGCAGAATTGGGAGATTGCAATAAATGGAATTATTAACAGAATTTGTATCAGCCAACCAAAAAACCGAGATTTTTACAATTGGTCAATATATTGAAGCCCATATAAATATCAATTGGGAAACCGTAATCCAAAAACATAATGATAAATTATTGCGTGCATTTACCAAAGCGGGAGATATGGCTTATGGAGCTTATTTAAATTTCCTGTTTCGCCCCATTCATATGCAGCTAAAACAGGTTGGTTTATATCCAAACCCGAGGTTTCCTGGTGATTTTAGTATATCTAGAGAATGGGGTAATTTTGAAGAAACAAATCAACAGCGTTGGATGTGGAGTACTATCAAGTCAATAGAAGGAGATTCGCTAGGAACAATTGTTACCATTACTTTTCACGACCACAACCAGTTTCGCATCCCTCAACAGCCCGGAATTATCGCTTTAGCCCAAACAGATAAAGATGCTGTTGTAGAAGTGCTTTCGCAGTTTTCTACTGATTTTAAGAATGCACGCGAATTCAAAATTGAATATGCAGAATATTTACAAAGTCAAAATTGAAGTTCTCAAAAACACGCGGAGCGCACGAATTAATAATATTAAAAGAGAACTATCTGCCGTGTTATCCAGTGCTACGGATAAATCCTGTCTCTTTGAGCAGCCGCGCTAGTTCTCTGTGAGGAAATTTCGTATCCTTGTTTTTGTTATCCCACATTGCAGCAAAGAAGTTTTGCATCAGCGTAATGATGCTACGGTATTTAACAATGCTGGCAACATAGAAATCATTTAACTTCATATCGCCGTCAGCATATATCTGTTCGATGTTGTCGAGTAATATTGACCTCTGTTCATAAGGCTTTAAGCTTTCTTTGATGCTATATTTTTCTCTGATTCTGTATTTATCCCTTTCTGAACATGAATCATAAGGTGCACGAATCAAATGACCGAGATTTCGCAGAACTTCGCCGTAATCATAAAATTTGTTCTGCTCAAAGAAAGATTTTTCTTGTATTGTTAACGCGAAACTCTGATCGAGTACCAAGCCAAAATCGCTTAAATAAATCTGCTTGCCGTCAGTGAGAATATTACGAAAATGTGCGTCGAAGTGGATGATTCCCTTCATCCTCAAAAAGTCAATCGTTGTGCGTAACTCATCCAAGGGTTGCTGAACTTTGTCGGGGTTTAAGAATAGCCATGTTTCCAAAATATGGGGAATGTATTCTAAGAACAGAACTAATTCATAGTTGGCATTTGCTCTATCTAATAAATATTGCCCCGCGTTCTCACTATTACCCCAGTATTCTATGTAACTTTTGTAATGCTCTCTATCTACATCAGCACGCTGCCCAGAGAAGGGAATAATCCGATAATGGTACATCAGGGGGAAAGTAGCAATTTCACCTGCTAATACCCAGTTAGTTGTCTTGATATGGGTTACGAGTTCACGAAAGACACCAAAACCAGTGGAACCTAAGCCGTAATTACAGTAAGTCGGCAAGTTATAGAGGTTTTTGGTAGAAAAGAGGTTGTCAAATTCGATGTCCGTCACAGGAACAAGTTTCACAAAAACCTGGGATTCTCCCAGAGTTATGGTGTAATTTCTCCCCCAACCTGTACTTGAATCATTCGATTCACTATTGTTAAACAAAGAAAGCAATTGTGCATTATCTAACTGAGCAATTTGTGAACTGAGGTGGAAATATTTCTTGGTTCTAATTTCTATAGGATTATTAGCCATTTTCCTCCGTCTAGCTACAGCGCATTGAGTGTCAGCAGTTAACGAATCTAGATGGAGTGGCTTTTCCCGCTGACTTTCCGTAATATCTCAATTCTCATTGTAGCCAATCTCAGGAATCGAAAATGGGGGTACTTCCCTAGCTAGAATTTGGCAACAAACTCTCTTGAGCGTATTACAATAATATTACAAGTAAGCATTAAGAATTTTATGATGCACGACTGGGACCTATAAAGCCGGATCAAAGAGATCCGGTCAATTCTATTCCACCTTCTTTGACTTACGACCACCGCGCAATCGAAGCACGATGGCAATCCATCTGGCAGCAAACCCAACTGTACGAAGTCGATTTAGCAATAACTGCTCAACCTTTTTACAATTTGATGATGTTCCCCTATCCCTCAGCAGAGGGTTTACATGTTGGGAATGTCTATGCTTTTACCGGAGCAGACATTTACGGTCGTTTCATGGCGATGCAAGGGAAAGCGGTGTTTGAGCCAATGGGCTTTGATGCTTTTGGCATTCACAGCGAGAATTTTGCGATTAAGCAAGGCGTTCATCCTCGTGAATTGACGGCGCGTAATGTAAAGCGATTTCGAGAAACGCAGTTGCAAAGAATTGGCAATCGTTTCTGCTGGAATCACGAAATTCAGACTACAGATCCCGCGTATTATAAATGGACGCAGTGGATATTCTTGCAGTTGTTCAACGCTGGGTTAGCTGTTCGTAAAAAAGCAGCGGTGAACTGGTGTCCTTCATGCAAGACAGTACTTGCTGATGAGCAAGTCATTAGCGGTGAATGCGAACGCTGCAATACCATTGTCATTCAACGAGAATTGGAACAGTGGTTTTTCAAAATCACCCAGTATGCCCAAAGGTTGTTAGACAATTTGGAGCGATTGGACTGGTCAGAAAAAGTTAAAACGGCTCAACGCAACTGGATTGGGCGTGACGAAATAGATGGCACAGTGCAGTATCACTTGCGAGATTGGTTAATCTCAAGGCAACGCTATTGGGGCCCGCCGATTCCGATTATTTATTGCGATAGCTGCGGTACAGTGCCCGTTCCGGAGGAGCAATTGCCAGTGCAGTTACCGGAAACGGAGAATTGGTTGCCTCAAGGCACTGGGAATTCTCCTTTGGCAGACATTCCAGAATTCGTCAATACAACCTGTCCCTGCTGTGGTGGTGCAGCGCGGCGAGAAACGGATGTGTCTGATAACTTTTTGGATTCTGCCTGGTATTTTTTGCGCTATCCATCAAGCGATCGCGCTGATGTTCCATTTGATCCCGCAATTACCGCTAAATGGTTACCTGTGGATATGTATATTGGTGGCGCGGAACATTCTGTTCTCCATCTGTTGTACAGTCGATTCATCACAATGGTGTTGCACGATTTGGGGCATATCCCGTTTGAGGAACCCTTTCGCCGATTCCGCGCCCACGGATTGCTGACTAAACAGGGTGGCAAAATGAGCAAATCCAAGGGCAATGTGGTGAATCCCGATGGCTACATCGAGGAATATGGTGCTGATACATTGCGGACTTACTTGATGTTTTTGGGGCCATACGACCAAGGTGGCGATTTTTGCGATCGCGGGATTGCTGGTATCCGGCGATTTTTGGATAGAGTGTATCAATGGGTGAACAAACACAAAAATAGTTTGCAACCAAATCCGCCTGATTTGGCATCGCAGCGGCGTTTACATCAAACAATCCACAAGATTTCTGAGGATATGCAATCGCTGAAATATAATACAGCGATCGCCGCCTTGATGAGTTATTTCAATGTGTTGCTGTCAAAGTCTAGTATTGCAGAGGTGGAATTGAAGTCCTATCTGTTGATGTTGGCTCCCTTTGCACCCCATATGACTGAAGAACTCTGGCAACAATTGGGTGAATCAGGCTCGATTCATCAGCAAACTTTTCCCCAGTTCGAGCCAGAATTGTTGATTACCGAACAGGTAACAGTCGCAGTGCAAATCAATGGACGTACTCGAACGACAATTACCGTTTCACCACAAGCTTCGCAGCCGGAAGCGATAGCGATCGCCAGGCAAACAAAAGCAGTTCAATGGTATCTCAAAAATCAGGAGGTTCAGCGTGTGGTTTACGTTCCCGGTCGAGTTATTAACTTTGTCACCTTCGGCATAGCTACCTCCGCATTTCTGCCTTCATGAACTACCCCATCCGTCTATACGACGGGGTAGTTCATCATTTATCTTATTTTCAAACTGAGATGGTTTCAGTTGTTCACAGATGGATCGCAGTTAATCATCCACGAGATGCCAAATTGATCTAGCACCATCCCAAAACGGTAAGCCCAAAAGGTTTGCCCAAAAGGCATTTTCTCCTTCCCATTTTCTGCCAGTTTGTGAAAAATGCGCTCTGCTTCTACTGGATCTTTAAGACTAATCGATACGGAAAAACCCTGTGGTTGTTCATAGTATTCCGGTGGGTTGTCAGAACCCATCAATTCTTGATTGTCTACCATCAAACTGACGTGCATAATTTTATTGCGCCATTCTGTTGGCAAGTTATCTACCATGTATGAATCTGGCGACTCTGCATAAGTCATCATGGTGATAATTTTGCCCCCAAGACATTGTTCATAGAACTTAAACGCTGTTTCACATTGACCGTTGAACATTAAGTAAGAATTTAATTGCATCGTATCCGCTCCTATTGATTAGTTGAATAATGTGGAGGGCGATCGCACGATTTGCTGCTTAACATCAAAATTTAGTTCATTTGTACTAATAATATCAGATAAGTTAGCAAGAAAAGTCAGTCTGTGGACAGATAGACAGGCTAACTAAGAGGGCAAAGTGCAGGAAGTAAAGTGTCTCCTAATAAGGTTCGGATAAGCAATTTTTATCTCCCTTTTGGGAAAGGGGAAAGGTTTGAATGGGCCCTTTTTCCTTTCCCCCTTAACCGAACCGTATTGAAGTGCCTCCTGCCCTTCGGATGACTAATGACTAGTTGTATGCTTACGGCGATCGCCAGAAAAGTCATGCAATAATGCCATCAATGCCGGAACTACTGTTGGTGTCAGGATTGTAGAAAACGCTAAACCTCCTGTTAAAGCAATGCCTAAACCTTGATAAAGTTCCGAACCTTGTCCGGGAAAGATGGCTAGAGGAATCATCCCCAACACACTCGTACCTGCTGACATGAAGATAGGACGCAGGCGATCGCGTGTGGCATTGTACAAAGCTTCATCATACTTTTGCCCCTCTTCCTGAAGTTGTAGCACTCGCTCAACAATCAAGATGGCGTTATTTACTACTACTCCAGTCAAAATCAAAAACCCCAATCCGGTAATCATATCCAAGGGCACAATTACCCCAGGAATCCAGTTAGCAACAACCAAACTCAGTAATGCCCCTGTCAATCCCATTGGGACTGTAGCCATAATTACTAGGGGATAGAGGAATGAACGATATAGGGCAACCAGTAGCAAATAGGTGATAATCACTGAGAATACAAACGCGGCAGCGAGTTGTCCCACAGTTTCCGCCAGGCGATCGGCAGAACCAGCCAATTCTACGCGAAATTCAGCCGGCAATTTACTGCGTAATGGTGCCAGAATTTGATTCTCTGTCTGATTGACAAGTTGTCCTAAAGGTGAGTCTGGAGTTAGGCTCACCGTTAAAGTAGTAGAGCGTTCTAAATCCACATGGTTAATTACACCAGGCCCGGTTGTTTCGCGCACAGTTGCCACATCTGCAAGCTGCACTTGTCCCCCTTGAGAGCTAGTAATTTGCTGGTTATTCTCTGTTACTTGCCCTTGCGGAATTCCAGAACTATAAAGCGACAACTGGCGTAACTGTTCCGGTGTTTTAACAAAGACATTTTGCAACTGCACAGTTACATCCAATTCTTCTTTGCCATCGACAAACTCAGAGGCAAAGCGTCCGCCGAGCGCTGCTTCTACCATCGCTCCCACCTCCGATTCTGACAAACTCACTTCCGCAAGTCGGGCGCGGTTGGGAATAACTTGCAGTTGAGGTGCGCCGTTAACCGAGTTAGCGCGCGCATTGGCAACTCCTGGTAAGGCTGAGATTTGTTTTGTTAACTGTTGCTCTAGCTGATTAAGTTGTTGCAAGTCTGGCCCAATAATTTGCACCTCAAAGGATTTACCCGGATCGTTAAAGATGGGGAACCGAATCGGGAACATAAATTTATAGCCTGGATAGCCAAAGCTTTTAGCAGTTAAACGTTGTACCATATCCGCTAATCCGCTACCTGTTGCTGATTCTGGCTTAAGGTTGATACCAATCCCACGAAATTGGGGAAAGTTGACAAAAAATGTATGGGCGATTTCCGATTGCTGTTTGAGGAATCCTCTAGCAGGTGCAGATAGCTCTACTGCTTCTGGGACACTGGTTCCAGGGAAATTCTCAGTTAACCAAAATACAAAATTGAGGTTACCTTCTGGTAAATAGTCGGCTGGTGGTAGCAAGACAATACTGGAAACCAGCAACACAATGGGAATAGATAATAATACGAGTCTCCGCTTCAGCCGACGCGGCCCCAACGCCCAACCTACTGTTGCTAATAAAAAGCTTTCTAACTTGCTTTGTAACCGTCGAAACACAAGGGAAGTCTGCATTACCGATCGCTCTAGCCAGTTGCGGCTACCTTGGATCTGAGAATCGCTGGTGTTGCCTAATTGGAAGGTTTGCTGTGCTTCTGCTGGGTTGAGAAACAAACTCGCTAACATTGGCAACAACGTTAATGAGGCAAACATCGATAATACAGCCGCAGCCGTGATGGTGATTGCCATATCGACAAACAACTGTGAGACTTCACCCGTCACCAGCACTAACGGCGCAAATACGGCGATGTTGGCTAATGTTGCCGCCAAAATTGCTCCGCCGACTTCTTGGGTACCATCAATCGCAGCTTGCAGACGAGTTTTCCCCTGCTGCATGTGGGTAAAGATGTTTTCAATCACCACGATCGCATTATCCACCACCATCCCGGCGGCAAATCCCAAGGCTGCCAAACTGATAATATTGAGCGATCGCCCCAGCACTGCACTGACGATGAACACCACAATCATGGCAATGGGAATGCTAATGGCAACCACCACAACGGTACGCAGCGAACCCAAAAATAACAGTAAAACTGCGATCGCCAACACTCCACCTGTAATTAAATCGCCCCGGACGTTAGACACCGACTGGTCAATATATGTGCTTTCATCGTAGAGAATTTCAAACTCCACCCCTGCACCTTGGCGATCAAATTGTGTTTGTAAGTTGGCTAAGACGGCGCGCACTCCCTGAGATACTTGCGGTACATTCGCCCCTACTCTCCGAATAATACCAATACCCGCAGAGGGAGAATCGTTGAAGAGAAAGGCGCTGTCCTGGAATTTGCGCCCCATTTCAACTTCAGCCACATCTCCCAGATATACTGTACCTGCATCATCGCGCCGCAACACAAAGGTTTTGAGTTGATCTAACTCTTGCGCTCGGTTAACCGTCCGCACTTGATATTCGCGTTTTCCTAGTACTAAAGGGCCGCCGCGAATATCACGGTTGTTGTTTCTCAAGGTATTGGTAACATCGGTGAGGGTGAGATTGCGATCGGATAAAGCTTTGGGATTGACTAAGACCTCAACTTCCCGTTCCTGTCCGCCAACAATAAAGAAGCGACTGGTTCCTTCCACTCGTCGTAATGCAGGTTCAACCACTTCCTCAATCAAATCGCGGTAACGGTTAGAATCAGTCTGATAGCCTGGTTTGGGCTTCAGCACAATCCACATCATTGGGTTGTTATTACCGCTAGCAACCTGAACATCAGACTCTCCCGCCTCCTCTGGGAGTTCTTCTAGCTGCTGTAATTTGTTCAGCACGTTGACGAGACGAGCATCAACATCCGTACCCCAGTCAAACTTGATTGTGATGGTACTAATCCCGGATAGACTTTGGCTGGTAATTTCCTCAACCCCTTCAATTTCCTCCAGCACATCTTCAATTGGGCGAGTAATCAAATCTTCTACTTCTGCAGGAGCTGCACCGATGTAGGGTGTGGTAATCGTAATTTCTGGGCGATCGCCTCCTGGTTGCAGTTCCAAAGGTAACCTGAACAGGGCGATTAACCCAAACATCGTCAACAGACAGAATAAAACAAAGGTGCCATGTCGCCACCGGACAGAGGTTTCAATAAAATTCATGAATCTGGCCTCGTGTTTTGTTCAGCAATCTGCACTGGCGCTCCATGCATCAGTGCTTCACCACCACGCACCACAACAGGTTGCCCGATTTGTAATTGATTGCTAGAAATTGCCATTGTTTCGCCCATGTCCACGACTAGTTTTACTGGTACTTGGGCTGCTTTGCCATTAGCAACGGTGTAAACCAGCCAGTTGTCATCGCGCTGCACCAAAGCATCGCGGGGGACGACAAAGCTATTAGGAGCGATCTGCAACTTTAATTCTGCGGCGATCGCCATTTTGGGTAACAAATTCTGCGGTGGATTCTGCAATCGCACCCTGACCATTTGTCGCCGTGATGCGGCATTAGCAGCGGGAACTACACCACTAATTGTGGCGCGTCTTTGCCAGTTGGGAATCGCACGAGCAGTTAGTTCTACTGGTAAACCAGGGGTGATGCTACCGCTGAGTTGTTCTGGCAATTCCAGAAAGACATCCAACTCGTTACTATTCACCAGAGTTAGCACCGGATCGCGACTTTCAACCAAATCCCCCACACTGACTTCGCGCGATCGCACAATTCCGGCTGTGGGAGCTTTAACTTGCGTCCGCGCCAAGGTAAGTTGTGCCTGATTCACCGCAGATAAAGCAGCAGCAACGCTAGCTTGTTGCGCTGCAATTTCTTCTCGGGTAGGCCCGGCTGTAGCTTCCGCCAAGGCTGCTTCTACTTTCAAGCGTTCGGCTCTTGTGGCATCGACTGTAGCCCTTTCTTCTAATAGCGCCCTCTCACTAATTGCCCCTGCTGTCACCAACTCTTGATAGCGTTTGAGGTTTTGCTGTGCCTCCCGTTCTCGTGCTTGCATAGAGCGGAGTTCCGCTTGCCGCTGGGCAATAATTTCCGGTCTGGTTCCCACCTCCAGACGCGCCAGTTCGCTGCGCGCTTGTGCTAGCTTGGCCTTGGCTTCTGCCAACAATAACTGCTGATCAGCATCATCTAAGGTAGCAATTGTCATTCCCGACGTGACGCGATCGCCCACTTCCACCAAAACCCGCTCTACTGTCCCGGCAGTTTGGGTGCGGAGTGTGGCGCTCTTACTGGCCTCTACTTGCCCTAATAACTGGATGCGTCTAATACCTTCGCCTCGTTTGAGAGCAACAGTTTCTACAGTCGTTGGTGGAAATCCTTGCGGCATTTGCGAAGATGCGGAGTCGGTGGTGGGGGTAACTGTCCGCCAAACAACCACACCGCCACCCACTAGTAGCAGAAGTCCTACCAGCCCAAGGTGCGATCGCTTGAGACGGCGAGATGACACTGAAAGTTGTGGTGATGAATCCTGGGATTGGGAAGTTTTCATAAAAAACGAAGCTGCTGAGATTACTTGCGGGGGATGGGTTTGATTGGTTGATGGTTGACGGTTGACGGTTGATGGTTGACTGTTAACTGTCAGTGCTTAAGGCTTGTGCATCCCGTAGGTTTTTGAGCATGACTTTGGCATGTTCATACCAGTCAGGAAACTCTGGTAATAATGCATAAACCCAGACAATCACGTGGAGTTGTCGCATCTGGATGTATGGCTCCAGTAAGGTAGAGTCTGGTGCATGGGGATAAGCTAATCTCCCTTGCTCATCAAGGTTGATTAAGTCCCAAGCTATATGCCCTTTGCAAGTGTCTTCAAAGTCGTTCCAAAGCCATCCTTCTGCTGTGGGGATTAAATTTAAAGCATTAGCATCTCCATGCAATGGCTGTATTTGATCGGTTAGTAACTGTGGCAATAAGCGATCATATGTCTCTTGCAGCAATGTTAAATCGCTAGTAGTGAGAATATCACCCGCCTGTTTTAGTCGCTCCAGTCCGCGTGGAATGTCATTTAGGGGGGGTGCTAATAGAGGTAAATCTTCAGGATAATCTTGCAGCAGGGTGTGTAATTCAGCCAGCATTCGTCCGATAAGTTGCGGTGCTGGCAAACTATCAGATACAGGTTGAACGTAGCGCCAGAAAGTCATAAATAACCCGTCATGCTGATGCACAATTGCTCTTAAGCGATCGCTTACTCCAACTACTGGCGCACCCCGCGCTGCCAGAAACTCCGCCACAGAGATTTCCCGCGCCAGCCAGGACTCAATGGGAGAACGGAGTACAGCCGTAACGGTACTGACACGGGCAACTATTGGTGCAGGGTGTAAATAAACCCGCACTGAGTAAGCATTATTCAGCACATGGGGAGTGTCAACTTTTATGCCGTAGGCAGAAGCAACTGATACAGCTGTTGCAACTGCTCTGGTTGTGAGTGCGGTGTGGTGGATATTCTCAGATGGCATGATAAAGATTGTTTGGTTTGTAGCGTTTGATTCATACTTAATGTTTTTTCTTTGTTGACGGTTAACGGTTGATGGTTGACTGTTGGCAACTATTAGTCAAAGAACTGAGAGAACAGGACGCAATTATATGCAAATAACTACGTATATTTATTTAATACTAAATATTTTTACTAACTATAATACAAAAAATGACAAATGTAGTTTAACAAGTAAATTTGCCCATTGAGTCTATCTAAAGAAAGGTCTTTCTAGTTCTTGGCTTGTATTCATCTCAAGGCATTGGATGATATCAAATCAGCCATTCACCAGAAAATCTCACTTTCCAGTCAATAGTCAACAGTCAACCATCAACATTATTTCAAATGAACAATTTTTGCTTTATTTCTATGGCAGAGTTAGGAATTGCAAGAATTGATACGTGATGTAGAGGTAGATGCAGAATATGAATGTAGAACATCGTATTTCCTCTATTTAATAAAGTGTTGTAATAGCCTTCTTAGACTAGCAATAGCCTTCTGCCTCTGCTTCACCCAATCAGGTGAAGCAGACATTTTATGTATATTGTTTTCTGTAAATTTTCTTGTACTTAAAGCCTTCGTTACACAGGGACAATTAGCGATCGCGCTCATCTCCTTCAATACTTGTTAGTTTAGGGACAATACAGTTCAGATAAGCCTCTTTTCTCCCCCTGCATCCTCTTAGAGGTAGTCGGCTTCTCTAGGCATAAGTGGCGAAGGGAAAGTAAGAACCTTTTACTCTTTCCCTTTCGCCGTTACCCTTTCACCCTTTCCCCAAACTCAAGCTACAAGGGATAGCATTTTCATCCTATTGATTGAAGGAGTGCTTCGAGACGGTTCAAAGTTTCGTTCAGTCCCTCTTCCATACCAGATTGGAGATGCCCGTCTCGTTGCTCTCTAGACTGGTGTTGGATGTGTATATGGAGGGTTGTTTTGCCACCAACTTCATTCAGAGTCAGGATATTGAGATGGTCACTATTGGGGACTGGTTCATATATTTCGGTAGTTACCAATCTTTCTGGTGGCACAATTTCACGATATTTTCCTGAAAATGCGTGTTCTATGCTGTTTTTGGGGTCATGTAAGACATACCGCCAAGAACCTCCCACGCGTAGGTCAATTTCGCAAACTGTCATTGTCATACTGCTACAACCCCCAAACCAGCGCTTAACATGTTCGGGCTGCGTCCAAGCTTCAAACACAAGTCTGCGTGGAGCATTAAAGATGCGAGTAATCAGGATTTCTGTATCTGATGGCAATGTGACAGTAAAACCATTCTGTTGCTGTTTGGCTTGCTTGTCCAGGAATTCGTCGAGACAGTCGAAAGTGGAATTCCACCCAGCAACCACACCCATCTCTTCATGCTTACGGCGATCGCTTTCGGTTGCATGACGAATTTGAAGAGTCAGTTTAGTCTTGCCATCCAAATCTTCAAACATCACTGTCATGACGATTCCCTGCGGCAAATCTCCGTTGATTACTTTTTCAAAGCCTTCGTCAAATTCATCGCTGCTGACAATCCGTTCAGGAGGGACGATTTCGGAGAAAACACCTTTGACAGGGTACTCTGTACCATCGGGGCCAACCATGACATACCGCGATTGACCGCCTGGACGCAAATCTAGTTCAGTTACACGAGTTGTAAAGCCTTTTGGCCCCCACCATTGGACAATGTGTTTTGGGTCTGTCCATGCTTGAAATACAAGTTCTCGCGGTGCGTTGAAGATACGGGTAATGATAATCTCGCGTTCGGACTGAGTGGATGTGGAGTCATTTTGTTTCAACATCTTGTTTCTCCTGAAGAAAGGAACGCAGTTTATGATTCGCGATCGCGTTTGTTATCCTCTGCTTGCAATTGTTGTAAATACTCGTCTAGACGATCCAAATTCTGTTCCCAGAATTGGCGATATTGCTCAATCCAATCTGCTGCTTCCTTGAGCGCTTGTGCTTCTAATCGGCAGGGTCGCCACTGAGCCTCTCGACCCCTTGCGATTAATCCCGCACGCTCCAGCACTTTGAGATGTTTAGAAATAGCAGGTAGGCTCATCTCAAAGGGTTGGGCTAGCTCAGTTACCGATGCTTCGCCCTTAGCAAGATGAGCTAAGATTGCCCGCCGAGTCGGATCGGCAAGGGCGGCAAAGGTGACGCTCAATTGATCGGTGGACATTTAGATTGGAAGTATTTAACCGCGCAGTTAATTAACTACTAGGTTAAATGTACTAGTCTAGAAAGTCAACCCCTCCGAGAAATTCAAAATACCTTATGAGTTCGCTGTACCGTTGCTTCTTAACCCATCCACCGCAGTGGCTCCCCCTTGTGGGCAATCTTTTAACTCAAAACTCAGCACTCAGAAGTCCTTTATGCTGCTACCAGTTGGGCAATTTGCTCACGTGCATGGGTAATTGACTCTGCTAACTTTTGTCCTCCATACTCATCGTTTTCTACATGAATAAAGGTAATATCCGTGATGCCCATGAATCCAAAAACGGTGACTAAGTATGGATCGTGATAATTCATGTTTTCGTAGCGCCCACCGGGTTGAAAGCCAGAGTCTCCCCGTGCTTCGATGATAAACATTTTCTTGCCTAATACCAGAGGCTGAAAAACGTTGCCAGAATCATCAGGTTCAAAGGCAACTGTTCGTCCTATTCGCACAATCTGATCGATATAAGCTTTGAATGTGCTAGGAACACTGAAATTGTACATAGGAACGCCAATGACGTAGATATCAGCCTTTAAGAATTCATCCACGAGCTGATCGCTGAGGCGAATTGCTTGACGTAGTTCAGCGGTGTGTTGTTCAGGCGGAGTGAATGCGGCTGCAATCCAGAGTTCATCTAAATGCGGAATAGGATTACGGCCAATATCTCGATAGTTAACAGTATCATTTGGATGAGCTTGCTGCCATTTTTGCACAAACTCAAGAGTCATGCGGCGAGAATGGGAGCGTTCTCCACGAGGGCTGGAATCAATATGCAATAAATGTGCCATAGTTTTTGGTAATCAATTCTCTTTAGCTTAGAAAAATAATAGATTCCTTACTTTCTGATTCTTGTGCAACTATCAAAATCTTGTAGTCAGTTTTCAAAAGCGCAGATAGTAATTTCTGAAAATGAATACAATCGAAACTAGGCGCACTAAGTTTGCATCATGAAGTTTCCCCCTAACCCGCTAGAAACAGACACTTTGCCCATCCTGTCGAGTCAGACTTATGGCTGGGAGAATATTACAGTTGAGCAGTTTCAGCATCCCCCTGGCGAAGCATATTGTCATTACAGTGATGAACATACCCTGTGTCTATCCCTAGCATCCCGTCCCGTTCGTTTACTCCAGATCCGAGAAGGCAAAACCTACACCGGACTTTACGCCAAGGGTGACATTTCCCTCATGCCTGCTGAGGTGCCGTTTTTCGCTCGTTGGGATGAAGAAGATAATTATCTGCAAATTCGCATTACATCTCGATTTATCCAACGAGTTGCCAAAGAAGCTTTGGACATGAATGGCGATCGCCTAGAATTGCTGGGCGAATTTCGGACTCGCGATCCGCAAATTGAAGCGATCGCTTTCATGTTGCTGCGTGAACTACAACAGCAAAATACAAGCAGTCAACTTTATATAGAATCGCTGGCAAACGTTTTGGCAGTGCATTTAATCCGACAATACGCTACAGATCCACAAAAGCTTCCCATTTATCAAGGGGGCTTACCCCAGCGTCAATTATTGCAAGTTTTAAATTATATTGATGACCATCTCCACCAAGAGATCAAGTTGGTAGATTTAGCTGCGCTAGTGAACATGAGCCAATTTTATTTCTGTCACCAATTCAAGCAAGGGATGGGCATAACGCCCTACCAATATTTACTTCAACAACGCATTGAACGGGCCAAGCAGTTATTGAAACACAGCGATCAATCGATTATGGAAATTGCTGTGATGTGTGGATTCAACAGTCACAGCCATTTGAGCAAACAGTTTCGACAACTCACAGGGATGACACCGAGAACCTACAGAATTAACCAATTTTGATAGATGTTTGCAGATGTCTCAATCCTTGTTGCAGTGGAGAGCAACTCACCTCATTCAGTTTACGGTTATGTTGTCAGCACCAGTGGTAAGCTGTTACGCATTTAAATTTCTGCACCTGCTTGACTGACAAAAATATTTTGTTTTGAGGTAATAAAACAAAGAAGTTTTATACTGTGATTAATTGCTGGAAGTCCAAATCAAATCTCCGTTTTTATTAATATAGCCCACCTTGCCATCAAGATATACTAAAGCCAGTTCATTTGTAAAACTCAGAGCTAAGTCAAATTGGGGCTGAATTACTATCTTGCCTTGAGTATCAATATAGCCATACTTATTATCAAGTTTGACAGCAGCTAATCCTTCAGAGAATGAGGTTACTCTATCAAATTTAGGAGCAATAACCCTCTCTCCACGAAGATTAATATAACCCCATTTTTTACCGATTTTTACTACTGATAAATTAAGAGTAAATTCCCAAGCCTCATCAAATTTTGGTAAAATAACAAGTTGTCCATATTTATTAATATAACCATATTTATTATCAATTTTTACTGCCGCTAATCCTTGTGAAAATACTAAAGTTTCATCAAACTTGGGTTGTATAACTATATGTCCTTGAGAATTTATATAGCCCCATTTATTATTAATTTTTACTGCTGCTAAACCTTCATTAAAATGTAGCGCTTTTTCATACTGCGGCTGAATGACTAATTTACCGCTCAAGTCTATATAACCCCAATTCTCATCAATCTTAACTGCTGCTAACCCATTCTTAAAAGCTAAAGCTTCCTCAAATTGAGGTTTAATTACTAATTTCCCATTGGTGTTAATGTAGCCATATTTATCTTCAACTACAACTAAGGCGAGTCTATTAAAGAACGCAAAACCTAAACGAAATTGAGGAGGTATAATCAGTTTCCCACTGGGTTCAATATACCCATATTTATCATTAATTTTAATCTGCGCTCGCTCGTCGATAAAGCTCCAAGCTAAATCAAACTGCGGCTCGATAACTATATTCCCAGTTTTGTCAATAAAACCATACTTGCCATTTTTGACAATACGAAATAGTGGACTTGTCACAGGTTGAGGTTTTGAACGTTGACTGGTTAATTTATTTGGTCTAACAATAATACTAGATGCTTGTAGTTTTTGAATATTTAGGTAAACTATACCATTTATCATGATTAAACAGAGGATAGACCAAGTATATTTATGCATTTTTATCTGCTAGCCTTGAGTTAAACTATAACTGCCACTACAATATTTTATTAGACAAGCGATCGCTCTGTTGTTGGGCGATCGCAAACGCAAATATTAGTTAAATAATAATGATAATCAAAAAAAAAGTAGGGATCAGAGTGTTGCTTCTAAGGTTCTTTTCGTCCTCTAGACGATAATCATTATTAGTAAAAAAACTCGAAGATTAAAAGTTCTGATGGAAGCAGAGTAATGTATTTGAATAAATAGGCAGGAGTAATACCAATTAAAAATACCCTACGGTAAGGGTAAAGCACTAAAAAATTCAGAAACGTTTACAGAATTTTAAGTTTTAGAGTTTTAATGTGTTGGCGAAATTGTAGGTAGTTGGTATTACTCCATTTTACAATAAATTTCCATATATCTTAAATCAGTATTTTTGAGAAAATCAATTATTTCTCGAGATTCTAACCAATTTTCTAATTCAAAACTTTTAGTATCATCTACCACATAGTTAAATAAGGCATTATTTTGTATTTTCGATAACTGCAAAATACAATTTATTGTTTCTTCGCAGAATTCAGGAAGATTAGCCTCAAAACTAATTAAGCTGATTGGATAAGATAATCCTTGTAATGCCTCTAATTCATATCCTTCAACATCAATTTTTATGTATTTAGGAATTCCAAACTGATTAATTAGAGCATCAATGGTAATAGTGGGTATTTCATAAGTTTCTTGGCTAACTGCAAATAGAGGTAAACCTCTATCATTTTCTGTTTCTAAAAATGATTTCCACTTGGTGCTGAAAGTCGTTAAGGCAGAATGCTGTGATATATAAATTTTTTCAACTCCAATGTGGCTACTAACTGCTTTTTCTACTAGTGTTAATTTTTTATTATTTTTAAATAACCTTTTTAAAATTTTGATATTTCTAGGATCTGGCTCTACAGCTATAACTTGACAGCCTATTTTTAAATAAATATTGGCTTTATAACCAACATTTGCTCCGATATCAAATACAAGGCTATTAGGTTCTAAAATACTTTGATTAAATTGCCAGATCTTTTTATTTTCTGCAACTAAATCACGTCTAAAAATCTGAATATATAACTTCTGTAAAGAAGAGCCTTTATAATAGCGATTATAAAAATCGTTTTTTATAAAAATTTTTCTTAATTTGTCTAGAATCACATTATTTACAGTTAACACAATCAAATCTCCTTGTTGTGTAAAAAATTAAAACTAATACTAGCAATTCATTACCATCTGCGTTTAACAGAGAGACTTGTCTGAAAACATTATATATTCAGTTTTTGGTACTAAATAATGGTGTTTTTCTAAGAGTAGATGTACCCGATAATTTAAATAATTAACTAATATAGCTGTCCTAAATTATTTTGCGAAACACAATAAAAATTCGTGATTCTTCTTTCATCTTCCCTAATGCAAAGAAGAATTTTATAACCCACTTAGGATTGCTATGATTATTCTTTTTTAGTGATTAGTTAATATTGCTTATGTACGCTTAAGAACAATCTTAACTTATTATGTTGGTTCATTATTGTCAATTATTGTATACATAAGTTCACATTTGTAGGGTAGATATCCAGAAATATCGGTTTTGGCTGTTGGGTGTCAACTGTCAACGGTTAACATTCAACAACCCTTCATGCCAGATTTCACAAATCATTATGATGTGATTATCTCCTGTGTAATAAATAGATAGCAAAAAATGCAGTATATATCTTCGGCAATTTATTTTTCTATTTTGGTGATGATGGTAATAACGCCATTTGCAATACCCTTTCTGTTAAGGCGGAATGGTTATGTGACTAGTTTGCTCTTAAGTAGTTTTCTATCTTTTATAACCTGCGTACTTCTAGTTTCTTTGTTGGCATATTTGCCACATTTATATGCCGAACTGCGGCTTGATTATCTGGGTTTTAATTTTGATGGCTGGTCAGACGAAGACCGACTCAGAAAGATTGCCCCTGAACTCAGAGAGGAAGCTATAAAACTTTATCGATCGACTATGGGCATTGGGTGGACTTTGCAAGCTATCATTGGGGCTGTTTTGCTCATCCCTTATCAAATTGTTGCCTCTGCCTTAGTTTTCATGGTAAGTAAGTCGAAAAAACATAGCTAAATCACCTAACCATACCTTACAGTGGACGCTCAACGGTGGCGTTTACAAATGATATCAAATTGTTGATTATTGCTTTTCGATTTTCAGATTTGCCATAAGAAATAGCACGAAAACTTTATGAACCCGGTTAATCTACTATGAACTGCAAAACTTTAATTTACGATCCAAATAAGCAAGAAGCAATTACTTTAACTGTTGATAAAAAGCGTTATAAATTGATACGTTGGGATGTTTCCGATACACCCCAGATGTTGTTAGAGTCTTCTTTGGAACGATATACACAATTAAGTTTACTTACCAAAATACCCCAAGCAAATGCGATCGCCATTGTTCAGTGCAATAATATTTACCAACTTCCCAACCAGCCAGTCAATGCCATCTTAGAAATTCGTCACTGGGAAGATTTTAGCTGTATCCAGGAAATAGAATTACCTGAATGCACCTATATACCAGGTTGTGTCACGATTACTCCCTGTCAACAGTACATCATCGTTGTCGAATCCTATGCTTCGCTATATCTAGTAGAATTGCAATCGGGTATAATTAAGCGTTTTGCTTTTGAGACAGAATATAATCGGAACCTGGTATTTGACCCAAAGATGCAGTTTTTTATCAACTCATCAATTGACCAATTCAGCTATTTTCAACTTCATTGGATTGATGATTTAGTAACGGGTCAGTTTTCCCTTCGGGGAGGTTTTTGGGGGGATATGCGCTGTCATGACGATACCATTATTTTTAGTCCCAATGAAGACGCTTTTATCCATACTTGGTATCACTTTGAACACAAGCTATTGGTGACATACCGTCGATTTAATCGTTCCCAGTTATTTAGTGATCGCAGTCATTGGGGAATAAATAACAACCCGACACCAAATTCTGTTCTCTATAAAGTTTGGGAAGTATCCCTACCCTACATCGAACATCAGCATGATGACGAAAATTATTGGCAAAGTGATATTGCTTTTCTCAATGACCAAACCCTAGTATTAGGAGCAGGAAAAACCCTGGCTTTGCTAAATATTCAAGATGGAGTCGTGAAAGCAGAGTACCAAACAGATGCAATTATACAGGCGATCGCAATAGATACTGCCCATCAACGAGTAATCGCTGCTATCCGTAATGGAATGTTCTGCTTTCATCTGTAGCACTTCGTGATGCAGAATCCGCCGCTGAGTCGCAGAAGCGACACGCTATGCGAACGCACTTTCCCTATCAGCAACACAAAGTTAGGACAGCATTTTCCCTTGTAGTCAATGAAAAAACTTATTCAAATCTCAATTATTACAATTCTATCACTAGGTTTGACATATCATTTATTACGTATTGCTTTTCCCGTAACCTATATAGTTGACTGTACTCAAGCTCATCAAATCACCAAAATATCCGATAATTTTATCAGTGCAATTGGTGACCCATCGCCAAAAGAAGCAGAAATTATCGCACAAAGGTATATCACAAAAGCCTTTTGTTTAAATGATTTAAAGGGAGATTCTAGCTTCAGCCCTAAACCATATTTCTTTAATGTCTCAAACTTAAGTTCTCAGTATCAAATTATTGGTTATAGTGGTGCTGGGTTTCGTAGTCCAGGCAATTTACAAGTGAAATTTGACAACGGGACTCTCCTAAATTTTTGCTTTAGCATGATGGTAATTAACTGCAACCAAGCTCAAGAATGCGATTGTCCTCATGATTTTAACTGGGAACCTAAACCAAAGCAATCGCATCACAACTCAGGAAGAGTATCGCAATAAGGCAACATTTGCTAGGATGCAAATTTTAAATTAAGTATGGATAATCTTTACATGAAAATATGTTTTAATAAAACACTAAATGCGGAATAAGCTGATACGCACCTAAATCAAATATTCTGGTGTTAGGACTGTCAATGGTCAATAGTCCAGGGTCAAAGGCTAGCTTGGACTTTGGACTATCGAACGCCAGTTGCTTCAAGTCGGCAAAGCCGCCCAACGCACTGGCTCCTTTTGACAACCTGAGTGCGAAATACACAATTTAAATGCGTAACAGCTTACATATTTTCCTACAACATCTATGACTTCCACAAGCTCCGCAGATATTAATAATAATCAAGTTGAAACGAACATTATTGTTTCGGACTTTCGGATGCAGCAAAATTGAAAATGGAGGTGATTGAAAGTCTTCTAGAAGCAGGCGATCGCACTACATATACTTAAAATTTCAAGGGCTACAGTTTTTAATATCAATAAGCTGATATGCAGCTAAATCAAATATTCTGGCGTTAGTACTGTCAAGAGTCCAGAGTCAAAGGCTAGCTTGGACTTTGGACTCTTGACTTTGGACAACCTGAGTGCGAAATATACAATTTAAATGCGTAACAGCTTATCAGAGAGCGCAGTAATGGGATGACTATAAAATATTGTTTCAAATTATAACGTTGTTTATATTTATTTTCGATTATATTTCTCATCGATCATTCCAATAATTGCCCATGTGCTATTTGTTGGCTATACCAGCACTACATCAAAAAATTCCATACCACAAAATTTGACGGGAGATACTATGAGCAGCGAAAGCGGATGCCCATTTACGGGCGGAGGCCAGAAATTTCAGGCTCGTCATGTGCCGTCGAACCGAGACTGGTGGCCAAATTATTTAAATCTGAGCATTCTCCACCAGCACTCACCCCAGTCCAATCCTATGGGTGAGGCGTTCAACTACGCTCAGGAGTTTCAGAGTCTCGACTTAAATGCTGTGAGGCAAGATATCTATAAGCTGATGACCACATCTCAAGATTGGTGGCCCGCTGACTACGGTCATTATGGGCCGCTCTTCATCCGGATGGCTTGGCACAGCGCAGGGACGTATCGGATTGGCGACGGTCGCGGCGGCGCGGGATCGGGTAGCCAGAGGTTTGAGCCACTCAACAGTTGGCCTGACAATGCCAATCTTGATAAGGCGCGCATGTTACTTTGGCCAATCAAGCAGAAATACGGCAAGAAAATCTCCTGGGCCGACCTTATGGTCTTCGCCGGCAACTGCGCCCTGGAGTCGATGGGCTTCAAGACCCTTGGCTTTGCTGGCGGGCGCGTGGATGTCTGGCAGCCAGAGGAAGACATCTACTGGGGTTCTGAGAAAGCATGGCTTGGGGATGAGCGTTACAGCGGCGATCGCGTGCTGCTAAATCCCCTTGCCGCCGTTCAGATGGGTCTAATCTACGTCAACCCGGAAGGGCCAAACGGCGAGCCCGATCCGGTTGGCTCAGGGCGCGATATTCGCGAGACCTTTGGGCGGATGGCGATGAACGATGCAGAAACGGTGGCGCTTGTTGCCGGCGGACATACCTTTGGCAAATGTCATGGTGCGGGTGAGGCGACACACGTAGGTCATGAGCCTGGGGGTGCCACCATTGTGGAGCAGGGCCTCGGTTGGAAGAGCACTTTCAACACGGGTGTCGGCATCGATGCGATCACCAGCGGTATCGAAGGTGCATGGACTCCCACGCCGACGCAGTGGGACAATAGCTATCTCGAAACCCTGTTCAAATATGACTGGGAACTGGTGAAAAGTCCTGCGGGCGCACATCAGTGGGCACCTAAAAATGGCGCTGGTGCGGATACGGTGCCTGACGCGCACGATCCAGCAAAACGGCACGCCCCCATGATGACTACAGCGGACATGGCCATGAAGGTAGATCCTATCTACGAGCCGATTTCGCGGCACTATTACGAGCATCCGGATGAGTTCGCTGATGCATTTGCCAAGGCATGGTTCAAGCTGACCCATCGTGATATGGGGCCGCGATCGCGCTATCTCGGCCCTGAGGTTCCAGCCGAAGAGTTTTTGTGGCAAGATCCCATCCCCCCAGTCACCCATGAATTGATTGATCAGCAGGACATCGCCGCTCTCAAAGACAAGATTCTGGCTTCGGGGCTGTCTGTCTCCCAACTCGTTTCCACTGCTTGGTCATCGGCATCAACGTTCCGCTGCTCTGATATGCGTGGTGGCGCGAACGGGGCGCGTATTCGTCTCGCGCCGCAGAAAGATTGGGAAGTCAATCAACCGACTCAACTGGCAACGGTGCTGCAAACCCTAGAGGCAATCCAACAGGAATTTAACAGCTCGCAGTCTGGCAGGAAGCAGGTTTCGCTGGCTGACTTAATCGTTCTGGGTGGATGTGCAGGCATCGAACAAGCGGCGAAAAATGCTGGTCACAACGTGACGGTTCCCTTTCAGCCAGGGCGCACAGATGCGTTGCAGGAGAAAACGGATGTCGAGTCCTTCGCCGTCCTAGAGCCAACTGCAGACGGGTTCCGCAACTACACCAGCGGCAAACAAAGCGAATCCCTTGAGGAGTTGCTGGTTGATCGGGCGCAATTGCTGAGCCTGTCAGCCCCACAGATGACGCTTCTCGTGGGCGGCTTACGCGTCCTAGGTGCGAATTATGGAGCATCCAAACATGGAGTCTTCACCCATCGCCCAGAGACGTTGACCAATGACTTCTTCGTGAATTTGCTCGACCTGGGTACAACTTGGAAGGCGACCTCTGAAGATGAATATGAGTTTGAGGGGAGCGATCGCAAAACCGGCTCACTTAAGTGGACTGGTACCCGTGTTGACCTCATCTTCGGCTCTAACTCTCAGCTACGAGCCATTGCGGAAGTCTACGGCTCTGAGGACTCGCAGCCGAAATTTGTGCATGACTTTGTAGCAGCGTGGGACAAGGTGATGAACCTTGATCGCTTTGACCTCAAATAGTCGAAAGCGAGAAGCTTTTCGAGAGTTTCTCGGCGTAACTTCGCTTATTTGGCGATTAGGGGTTGAGGTGGAAGCTAGAAACAAATATGAGGACAGTATTTCAAGCTAAGTTGAAACGCTACCCTCAAAGAGTGCTTGACCGAGACAATTTTGGATTTTAGATTTTGGATTTTGGATTAAATCTAAATCTAGAATCCAAAAAATGGTTTCAAGCCTCTTCTTTACAAGAAGAGGTTAATCCAAAATCTAAAATTGAATGACGTTCCTGTAGTTCCACAAGTAGAGACTCATCAGCATGAATAGAGATACTATAATTTTTTAAGAATTATTGCCCAAGGTAGTTAATATCATGAAACGTCGTCATTGCTTGCAATTTGGCACTTCGCTGTTTGCTGCTTTGGGATTAAGTCAGCTCGATTTTCTCCATCAAGCACATCGATATGCTCAGGTAATAGCACAAAGCACTTCACGTAAACTTGCCTTATTAGTAGGTATTAATAGTTACTCTGGTGATATCCGTCCATTACAAGGATGCCTTACTGATGTAGAAATGCAGCGGGAACTTCTGATTCACCGCTTTGGCTTTCATCCCCAAGACATTCTAGAATTGAAAGATGCCCAAGCTACACGTCAGCAAATACTTACAGCATTTGAAACCCATCTGATTAAGCAAGCAAAACCAGGAGATATAGTAGTTTTCCACTTCTCTGGACATGGTTCACAAGTAAAAGATCCTACCCCCGTCAGTAACCAAAAAGTTAACAGCACACTTGTACCAGTTGATACGAATGATACAAAGTCAGCCAATGTAGTTAAAGATATTATGGGGCGGACATTGTTTTTATTGATGTCTGCGGTGCCTACAGAAAATATCAGTGTTGTTTTGGATAGCTGTTACTCTGGTGGAGCCTACAGAGGCAATTTAGCCATTCGTTCTGCTCGTTTAGAAGGAGGTGAAAACAGCGAAGCTACTCCAGAAGAATTTGATTATCAGCAACGGTGGCTGAAAGAACTTTCTCTTTCTTTAGAAGAGTTTCAAAAAAAACGAGCTCAGGGAATTGCCAAAGGTGTAGTCCTAGCAGCTGCTAAGGAAAATCAATTAGCTACAGATGCTCCCTTTGATGATTTTCATGCGGGAGCTTTTAGTTATTTACTTACCCGCTACCTATGGCAACAAACTCAAAATGATGCTGTTGGTAAAGTTTTTGTCAATCTATCTTTACGTACCCGTGATTTAGCCGCCAAGTCATCAAATCCTAACCAAGATCCAGAATTAAAAGCCGAGCCCAAAAGTAACGACCAAAAACTTCTCTACTTCCAAAAATATGTAACTCCTGGTGCAGAAGGAGTGATTCGGAAAATCACTGGCGAGCAGATAGAATTTTGGCTAGGTGGTATAGCTTCCCAAACCCTAGAAGGTTTTCAATCTGGGGCAATTTTTAGCTTAATCGATCAACAAGGCAAAGAAATCGGACAAATTGAGCAACAATCACGTGTAGGATTAGTTGGTTACGGTAAGGTTGTCAAAGGGACTTCTGTCAATGTTGTTAAACCAGGGATGTTATTACGAGAAAGGGTGCGCGGAATTCCTAATGGTTTAACTTTGAAGGTCGGTTTAGATTCGTCTTTAGGCACAGAAATGTCCCAAGCTCAAACAGCTATGCAAGCAGTGCAGCGCATAGAAGTAGTACCAGTTAACCACAAAGCTGTAGTACATTACATCTTGGGACGAGTTACAGAAAACGACTTCCATCAGTTTCAACAGCAGCGAATTTCCAATCCACCACCTGTAGGTGCTATTGGTTTGTTTAATGCAGGGCGAGAACCTGTACCTAATTCGTTTGGTAAAGTGGGTGAATCAATTGCCGAAGCAATGTCACAAAGGCTGCGAACCAAACTGAAATCTCTGTTAGCAGGACGCATTTTACAGCTGCTCACCACAAGTGCATCATCGTTAAAAGTAGCGACCACCATCAAACCATTAGATAGCACTGCGACAACTAACGCCAGCCGCAGCAACCAACAAACCCCACAAATCCGCGTTGCTCAAGCTGTAGAGTTCAAACCGGGGACAAACATTCAGCTTCAGGTACAAAATAACGAAAGCCGCAATATTTACATTAGTGCTGTATTGATTGACTCTAGTGGTAATTTGGTAGTTTTATTTCCTCGTGACTGGGATGCACCAGAAGATGAGGCTTTAGTACCTCCGGGGAAAAACATTGCTATTCCCCAAATAGGTGATAATTTTCAATTCCGCCTTAAAGGGCCATCGGGCACATTGGAAGTGTTGGTATTAGCCAGTATCAAACCGATTCGCAACGCTTTAAAGGGGTTACAAAATATTGCCAGAAACCGCGATATTGGCAAAGGTTCTCCTTTAGGGTTATCTGAAGATGAGCCAGTACAGGTAATGGGTAATTTACTCGCAGACTTAAATGAAATGGCTCGGGCTGGTTTAGAAATTATTTCTGATGGAGTACAAGCCGTAGATACAACTAAATTAGCAGCGATATCAACCTTAATTGAGGTCAAAGAATAAGAATTTACCTGCTGATTTGCGGAATCTTGCCTGATTAGGTTGTATTCTTGACACAGAAAAATATTAGGACAATTGATGTATCTACAATTTTTAGCAAAATGGTTGAGGCATTTAATCCCTAAATTTATTGCCTACTATTCGCTGCTATGTACTCCATCAGTGATCGCCCAAATACCCCCTGTCTCTGGTGATGGTAAACCAAATCCTAATGTTGATCGCTTTCCACAATCTCTACCCACGCCCCAGCCTTTACCCCCCAGTGATACTGCGCCCTTAATTCCCGCCCCGCCTACCCCAACACCTCCATCAGAAGAATCCGCTGTTAATATTTTCATCCGCAAAATTGAAGTGGCGGGGAATACTATCCTCAATCAAAATAAAATTGCTGCTATTATCAAACCATTTGAGGGGCGATTGGCAACCCTGAAAGATTTACGAGAGGTTGTTAATGGGATCACCCAGCTATATATACAACATGGTTACATTACCTCGAGAGCAATTCTTGTAGACCAAACAATTACTGACGGTGTAGTTCAAATCCTAATCATTGAAGGTTCACTAGAAAAAATTGAGGTAGAAGGAACTCGAAGCTTAAATCCTACTTATATTCGCAATCGGATTAATTTGGGTGTAAGCAAACCACTCAAAGCAGACCAACTCGAAGACCAGCTGCGACTCCTCAAAGCCGATCCGCTATTTACTAACATTGAAGCCAGTCTCAAGCCAGGAAGCGAACTTGGTAAAAGTATTTTGACTGTGCGAGTCACAGAAGCAAATGCTTTGAGCGGTTTTGTTGGCATTGATAACTACTCACCTCCTGCTGTGGGCTCGGAGCGCTTGGGTGGTGTAATTAGTTACCGTAACTTAATCGGCATCGGTGATGAGTTGAGCGCTTCTTACTATCGTTCCACAGCAGGTGGATTTAATTCCTTTGATTTTATCTACCGCGTACCCATCAATCCGATGAATGGAACTTTGCAGTTGCGGTATGCTCCCAGCGATAGCAGAATTATTGAACCGCCATTTTCTGACTTTAATATTACTGCTGATAGCCAACTATACGAAATTAGCTATCGCCAACCTCTGATTCGCAGTCCAGGGGAGGAGTTTGCATTATCTCTAGCGTTTACTATACAAGATGGGCAAACTTTCTTAGAAGGTACGCCAACACGTTTTAGTGAAGGGCCCGATGAAAGCGGCAATAGTAAGACCAGAGTATTAAAATTTGGCCAGGATTATATAAAACGCGATCGCCTGGGTGCATGGGCAGCAAGGTCGCAATTTAACTTTGGTCTTGACGTTCTAGATGCCACAAATAACGCAGGAGGGTCACCAGATGCTAACTTTTTTAGTTGGCTGGGGCAACTACAGCGAGTGCAATTTCTCGGCAAAGACAATCTCTTGATTGTGCAAGCTGATATGCAATTCAGTTTGAATAGTTTACTACCTGCACAACAATTTGTCATAGGTGGCGGTCAGTCGCTACGCGGCTATCGACAAAATTCTCGTTCTGGAGACAGTGGCTTTCGCTTATCAATAGAAGACCGAATTGCCCTGCAACGCGATGACACCGGACAACCAAATCTGCAAATTGCGCCCTTTGTAGACATGGGTGCAGTGTGGAATACTGCCGATAATCCCAATAAATTAACAGGCGAAACCTTTTTAGCATCTATAGGTTTGGGATTGATTTGGGAACCAATCCCTAGTTTTTTAGTGCGCTTGGATTATGCACAACCGTTAATTGCATGGCGCGATCGCGGCGAAAATGCCCAAGACCGAGGTTTTTACTTTAGTGCAGGCTATCGTTTCTGATTTCTACTTGAGAATTTTTTGTTTTGATTATTAGGTAAAAAAGACCATGAAAAAATATTCAATTGCGAAACTCAAGAGATTAGTAAGTATTAGTAGTTTGTTATTTGCTGCTTCTGTAATTGCAGACGGACTACAAACTGTAGGGAAAGCCCAAATTACAGCTACACCCAACGATGCGAGGACAGTAATTTCTACAGATGGCAATACTATCAATATCACTGGTGGTACCAAAGCCCAGGGAAATTTATTCCATAGTTTCGAGAAATTTGGTGTCAATGCAGATCAAACTGCTAACTTTATCTCTAATCCATCAATTCAAAATATTTTAGGTCGTGTCACTAGTGGAGATGCTTCGGTAATTAATGGGTTAATTCAAGTTACAGGTGGTAATTCTAACTTGTATTTGATGAATCCTGCTGGAATAATTTTTGGTTCTGGTGCAAGATTAGATGTTCCTGGGTCTTTTACAGCCACAACTGCGAATGGTATTAGATTTGGCGATCAATGGTTTAATGCCTCAGGTCAAAATAACTACGCAGCGTTAGTGGGTAACCCTAACGCTTTTGCTTTTACGATGTCCGAACCAGGAGCAATTATCAATGCAGGGAAATTGGAAGTTGGTGAGGGTAAAGATTTAACACTGTTGGGTGGAACAGTTGCCAATACTGGAGAACTCAAATCCTCAGGGGGTAACATTACTGTAGCAGCGATCCCCGGTGAGAAATTGGTACGCATTAGCCAAAAGGGAAATATCCTAAGTCTGGATGTGCAACAACCATTAAATAATGATACCCTACCGACTAATTGGAATTTACCCATTTCCACCTTACCCAAATTACTTACAGGCGGTAATGTTGGTAATGCAACTGGAATTCAAGTTAATGATAATGGCACAGTATCGCTCACAGGATCTGGTATCAAAATCGAGAGTGGTGATATCGTTTCCTCTGGTACTATCAATGCTTCAGGTAGTTCCTCTGGAGATATAAAGTTATTAGCAGATAATACAGTTCAAATCAGGGACACGTTATTAGTTAAAGCAGATGGCGATTTGTATATTCAGGGTAAGGAAGCCATTAATATCAATGCTTTAAAGAATCCTCTGTCATGGTTTCAAAGTGGGGGGAACCTGAGTTTGGTAAGTGATGGAGTCATTACAAGTAATGGACGGTTTGCTACTGGTGGTGACTTTTCTGCTCGCAAATTGTCAGGCGAACCTACAAACTTTAACATTACCTCTATTAATTCCAATGGCATTATTAGTTCCCAAGGAGATGTAACTTTTGGTAATTACGAAGGTGTAGCACTAAAAGTTGAAGCTCAAGGTAGCATTACTGCAACAGGAAATATCAAAATTACAGGCTCAAATAGTTCTATTCTGAGTGGCATAGATGCAAATCAACCAGTCTTAGCACAAGATCAGGATATTCCAATTTTAGCTAATAGCTCTGCTTTAATTTTACGAGCAGGTGTAACTAAATTACAAAACTCTCCAAATATCTCTAATCAACCGATAACAGGAAAAAATTTTACATCTACTGTTAATCAGCCATCGGTAGGAAATATTACTGTAAATGGTGATATCACTACTAACAAAGGGCCTGTAATATTATCTGCTAATGGAAATATTACAACTAAAAATATTACAACAGGTGGAACTTTCTATAGACGGCAGGATGATCAATCTTTATATAATGCCTATCGAGGCTTCCTCGGTGGATATGTAAATCTTACGGCTGATGGCAACATTACTATTGAGACAATTAATGCCTATGGATTGACTAATAGTACAGGAGGAGATATTGAGATCAAAGCTAGCGGTAATTTCCAAGCTACAGGTTCTTTTCTAACATTTTTAAGAGTTGAAGAAAAATATAGACCACGAGGATTTGAAAGGAATAATTTAGTGCCGACCAGCATCTTAACTGGCTCTTCTCCTTTTGGTAACCCATTAGGAGTGATAAATATACAGCATGGAGGCACCTATTTTGTAATAGGGCCACAATTTCAAAAAGATTCGAGAACTCAACAAGTAATTTATCAACTAGTTCAAGAGAATCCTAATGGCAATATTATAATTGGGCCTGACAGTGAACAGAGGGTATCTTTCACAGGTATTAAGGTGTATCCACAAGGAGATGTCAATTCATTAGTATTTAGGGATAGCGAAACAAACAATATATATGCTCCCATATATAGGAATGGTTCTAATTTGATTAATGTTGCTCCTATAACCATCCCCCTCACATTAAATAAATTACCCAATCCTAACAGTACTAGTTTTACTGCTGGTGCTATTGCCTCAACTTCTGGGGGTAATGGATATATGCCATTTTCCGTGCGAGATCTACCCTTAAATACAAATTTTTCAGGATTGCAAGAATATGAGACTCCTGTTCAAATAAATTTTACGCCTCCTCCTTCCAAAGTTACTAATCCTGTAACTGGTAATATCATCAGTGGTAGTGGTGCTAATAATATTGCTGGTAACAATAGCAGTGGTATTCAAAGCAATACGGGAATAAATAATGGTGGAGTTAACAACCCACCACAAAATACTCCAATTAATAACTCCTCTCCTACGGTTAGCACCAGTAATGGTAGTACAAGCAGCAACGTAACTCAAGGTAGTAGAACAGACAGAGGTGTAGTGAATAACGCACCGATAGAAGAAATACAGCAAAATGCCCAGGTTAATCTTTCTTCTGCACCTTCTTCTGATTCTGCTGGGCTGACTGTTGATGAAAATCTCACCAATGGTACTCAAGAATGTAATGCTACCCAAATGAAACCTAATAGCGATCGCACAATAGAATTAACAGGTTCTTGTGTACCTAAAAAAATAGGAAATTCTAGTCAGCTACCTTCTAAATAATGCTAGCTTTAAAAATTAGCTCAACTCGATTACGCCGAGCAATATATCTGCTGATTAGCTTGCTGATTATTGCCTTGATTATATTTACTCAAGGCTTACCAGCAGAATTTACAATGCCTCCAGCAAGCGCGCAAATTCAAGATAGTCGTAAAGTACAAGCAGATACATTATTTCAACAAGGAATTAAACAGTCTCAAACACAGCAGCTATCAAATGCTATTGAATCTTGGGAACAAGCACTACAAATATATCGTGGATTACATGACATTTATGGTGAAGGGTCTGCATTAGAAAAGTTAGCAGCGGTTCACTTAGCTCAAAAAAATTATAGCAAAGCTATTAATTTTTTACAGCCTTTGTTGACAATTACCCAAGCTATAAAAAATAGCCAAGCTGAGGGTCAAATTTTAGCTAATTTGGGAATTGCTCAGAGGAATTTGGGCAACTATGTCAAAGCAATTGAGTTAAATCAGCAGGCTTTGACAATTATGCAGAAAATTCAAGATAAACAAGGAGAAGGAAGAGTTCTAGGTAATTTAGGAAATGCTTACGCATCCTTAGGTAAATATCAACAAGCAATTGAATTTCACCAACAAAGCTGGCGAATTGCTCAACGAAATAATGACCGAATTGCAGAAGGTACAGCTTTAGGAAATTTGGGAGGGTTGTATGCTAGTCAGGGGAATTATGAAAAAGCGATCGCATGTTATCAGCAGAGTTTAACTATTGCTAAATCCCTTGGCGATCGCGAGGGGGAAGGATATACTCTCAATAATCTGGGAGTGGCTTACCATATCCAAGGTGACTTAAAACAAGCAATTGATTATTATCATCAGAGTTTAGCAATTGCGCGCACTCTCAACAATCGCCCCTTGCAAGGAGAAGCTTTAGTTAGTTTAGCAATGGCTGAAGAAGATAAAGGTAACTATAAAAATGCCATTCAGCTACATCAACAAAGTTTAGCGATTGCTAGGACAATTAAAAACCCACAAGCAGAGGCTTTAACTCTTAATAATCTCGGACATACTTTATTTTTAGCTCAAAATTTAAGAGAAGCTGAAAAAAATTTGCGTTCTGCTATTGAGGTGTTAAAATCTCTACGTTTAGGCTTAAACGATAATTATAATATTTCGGTTTTTGATACGCAAATTTCCACATATAATCTACTGCAACAAGTTTTAATTGCTGCCAAAAAACCAGAAGCGGCACTCGAAATTTCTGAACAAGGTCGATCCAGAGCTTTTGTAGAGCTATTAGATAAGGGATTAGCAAATAAAATTAATCCCCAACCTCTAAAGCTAATTACTATTGAAAATATTAAACAAATTGCCAAATCTCAAAATGCTACCTTAGTTGAATATTCTATTGTTCCTGACTACAAGTTTAAGTTTCAAGGCAAATTAAGAGGTCGAGAATCAGAACTATTTATTTGGGTAGTTCAACCTACGGGTAAAGTCATATTTCGCCGCGTTGACCTCAAACCTGTGTCGCTACAAAACAATCTTTCCTTAACGCAACTTGTGGCTAAAAGTCGTGAGTCAATTGGTGTTAGAGGTCGCGCTGGCTTGGAAATAATCTCTCAACCAAGCACAGACCAACAGCAACGCCTCCAACAACTGCATAAACTGCTGATTGAACCTATCGCTGATCTATTACCAAAAAAACCACATGATCCTTTGATATTTATCCCGCAAGAATCCCTATTTTTAGTACCTTTTCCAGCCCTGCAAGATGGCACAGGTAAATATTTGATTGAACAGCATACTATACTTTCGGCTCCAGCAATTGAGTTGTTAGATTTAACTCAAAAACAACAGCAACTTATTCAAGGATTAGCCAAGGAAGTGCTGATTGTTGGCAATCCTACCATGCCCAAAATTACCGTTGAACCAGGAAAGCCACCTCAGCAGTTATCCCCACTTCCTGGTGCGGAAGAAGAAGCGAAAGCGATCGCTAGTTTACTGAAAACACAAGCCATCATCGGCAATGATGCCAGTAAAGCCAAAATATTGCCAGAATTGCCTAAAGCCCGCTTGATTCATTTTGCTACCCACGGTTTATTAGATGATGTTCAATCATTAGAGATACCAGGAGCAATAGCACTTGCACCATCAAACCAGGATAACGGCCTGTTAAGTGCTAGTGAAATCATCAATCTTCATCTCAACGCTGAACTAGTAGTGTTGAGTGCTTGCGATACTGGCCGGGGCGAGATTACTGGTGATGGTGTCATTGGATTATCTCGCTCATTTATTACCGCAGGAGTACCCAGTGTCATAGTATCTTTATGGTCTGTGCCAGATAGCCCAACTGCTTTTTTGATGACTGAGTTTTATCGTCAGTTACAGCACAATCATAACAAAGCACAAGCTTTACGCAGCGCAATGCTTAAAACTAAAGAATTGCACCCAAACTCAAAAGATTGGGCGGCTTTCAGTCTCATCGGTGTTAGTTCGTAAGACCCATGACAAAACTCGAATCCCAACAACAGCAACAGGTGTCGCAACGAGCCGTTCAAGTTGCTGTTAACTGTTAACTGTTAACTGTTAACTGTTAACGGTCAACAGCCCTCACAATGGATTGTGCAATTTAAAAGCCGAATAAGTATAAAATTTTGCTGTCAACTATCATGTTTGATTTAATGTTTTAGTTCTACACAAAATATACAAATATTAATAAAACATTCAAAAGTTGTAGAAGAAAATTTACTTATTTGTCTACCAAGATAGAAGAAATATTTGCTGTTTTATGTTTGATTAGAGAATCAGGTTATTAATCAGTAATTTATGCAGATATTGAGAGTTAATCAACACAAAGTAAGTTGGGACAATAAAATCCAATTATCTGAATAGTGAGAAAAATAGTCATGTTAGATATTGATGAAATGAGTTTAAAAGAAATACATGAACTACTACACAAAGTAGGATATGGTCATCTGGGCTGTATACACGAAGGTAAACCCTACGTGATACCAATGTATTATTATCTCGAAGAAGAGGACATCTACCTGTTTACAACAGTTGGGATGAAAACTCATGACATAGATGCGAATCCAGAAATCTGCCTACAGGTTGAAGAAATTAACGGGTCTCTGCATTGGCGCAGCGTGATTGTGAATGGTCGAGCCTCGCGCCTCACCGAGAATTCAGACATTGATCGTGCAATGAACTTGATCAAAGAGCGCAATACAACGCTGTCACCCGCAATCAATCGAACTTGGATTGATTCTGAGGGACGTTCAGAAGCGATCGCCATCTACCGCATCCACGAGTATGAATTAAGCGGACACACGACTGATGGAGTCAGCAGTCGCTAAGAACCGAAATACTGTTTTTGATGTTTCATAGGAAAAAGCAGAATTATGGTTTCGATGGTCGATATCAATACTGTAGCTGGCTTATCTGAGCAAGAGGCGATCGCTCGGCTCAAAGATGAAGGCTATAATGAACTCCCCTCGGCTCGCTCTCGCAGTATTTTATCCTTTGCTTGGGAAACCGTTCAAGATCCGATCTTCCTGTTACTGGTCGGCGGCGGTATCATCTATTGGATTTTAGGCGACCTACAAGAAGCCTTAATTTTGCTGGGTTTCGTCTTTTTTATCACAGGGATCAGTCTTTACCAGGAAGGTAAAACCGAACACGCCCTAGAAGCATTACGCGACCTTTCCAGTCCTCGCGCCTTGGTGATTCGGGATGGTGAGCGAAAACGGATTGCAGGGCGAGAAGTTGTTAGGGGAGATATCTTAGTTCTAGCAGAAGGCGATCGCATTTCTGCCGATGCAATCATGCTATCTTGCACAAATTTTTCCACCGATGAGTCATTATTAACCGGGGAATCCTTACCAGTCCGTAAAATTGCTGCCGCCGCTACCGTGGAAATGGCACGTCCAGGGGGCGATGAGTTGCCGTTTGTGTATTCTGGCACCTTAGTAGTTCAAGGACAGGGAATTGCTCAAGTCCAAGCGGTGGGCGCTCAAACGGAGATGGGCAAGATTGGTAAGGCTTTGCAAAAAGTTAAGCCAGAACCGACTCCCCTACAACAGGAAATGACTCGGTTGGTGAGTCGCTTATTTGGTATCGCTTTATTGTTGTGTGTGGCGATTGTAGTGATTTATGGACTGACGCGGGGAGATTGGCTCAAAGGATTTCTTGCGGGTATTACCTTAGCGATGGCAATTTTGCCGAATGAATTTCCGGTTGTCGTGACGATTTTCTTAGCATTAGGAGCTTGGCGCATTTCTCAGAAACACGTCTTAGCTCGTCGTGCTTCCGCCGTGGAAACCTTGGGTTCTGCAACGGTTCTGTGTGTGGATAAAACTGGGACACTAACCCTGAATCAGATGGCTGTACAACAGCTATTCGCATACAACCAGGCAGAAAACCCTCACCCATATAATTTGGAATTGCATTTAAGAGAGTTGCTCCCCGAAGCATTTCATGAATTAGTCGAGTTTTGCATTCTGGCCAGTCAGAGAGATCCATTTGATCCAATGGAGAAAGCATTTAAGGAATTAGGAGATCGCTATCTGGCACATACTGAACATCTGCACAACGATTGGATACTGTTACGAGAATATCCGCTTTCACCGCAGCTATTGGCAATGTCTCACGTTTGGCAGTCAGCCGATGGACAACAGTATGAAATTGCTGCCAAAGGAGCGCCGGAAGCGATCGCGGATCTCTGTCATTTCACGCCCCAACAGCAGAAAATTATGGCAGCCCAAATCAGTGAAATGGCAGATCAAGGATTGCGTGTGTTAGGCGTTGCCAAAGCCTCTCTTGTTGATGCACCGCCCCCATTTTTACCGCCTCATCCGTCGCTCAATCCGCATCATTTACCCGACGAGCAACATGACTTTCCTTTTCAATTTCTCGGATTGGTAGGACTGTCTGATCCAGTGCGTCCAAATGTGGCGGCGGCGATTCAAGAGTGTTACACCGCAGGTATTCGAGTGGTGATGATTACGGGTGATTATCCCGGAACGGCTCAAACTATTGCCCGTCAGATTGGATTGATGCAAATGGGAGCTATTTTGACGGGAGCAGAATTGGATCTCATGAGTGATCTTGAACTCCAGGAGCGCATTCAAAGTACAAACATCTTTGCACGCGCTGTTCCCGAACAAAAACTGCGGTTAGTTAATGCTTTGAAATCCCAGGGTGAAGTCGTCGCCATGACTGGGGATGGTGTGAATGATGCCCCTGCTCTCAAATCTGCCCAAATTGGGATTGCGATGGGACAGCGAGGTACAGATGTTGCTCGTGAGTCGGCGGCTTTAGTGTTATTAGATGATGATTTTTCGTCCATTGTGCAAGCAGTGAAAATGGGACGGCGAATTTTTGATAATCTCCGCAAAGCAATGGCATATTTGCTAGCGATTCACATTCCCATTGCTGGGATGTCTTTAATCCCAGTGCTGTTTAAGTTGCCATTAGTATTACTTCCCGTTCACGTTGCCTTTCTACATTTAATTATTGATCCAGCTTGCTCAATCGTTTTAGAAGCCGAACCCGCAGAAGCAACGGTGATGCAGCGTCCTCCCCGCAACCCCAAAGAACCATTATTTGGTAAGAAGACTTTGGCTTTGGCAATGCTACAAGGGTTAGGGATTTTAGCGATCGCTCTCGTCATCTTTGTGGTTGCACTATATCGCAGACAAGGCGAACTTGATGCCCGTGCCTTAACGTTTACGACATTAATTTTAGCAAATTTAGGATTAATTTTGAGTGAAAGTTCTTCATCGCGCCTCAGCCTCAAAATACTGAAATCTCCCAATAATGCCCTTTGGTGGGTGATTGGTGGGGGAGTGGCTTTTCTCTCGTTCGTGTTGTATGTCCCATTTTTGCGTCAATTGTTTAGCTTCTCCTTCTTACACCCAATCGACTTGGCAATTTGTTTAGGCGGTGGCGCGATCGCTCTGCTTTGGTTTGAACAGTTAAAGTTTCTCAATCGACCCCAAAGAGTTATTAAATCCAAATCAAGAAAACCTATGCAGGAAAATCGAAGCAGGAATAGCGATCGCTAAACAATAAAATCAATTAAAACAAGTTTGGCAAATTTAACAAATTCAAAAAGGAGCGCATTATGGATAAAATCAGAGTTTTATTTTTCAATCAGTCTAATGGCAGTGATGCGTTTAGCCAAGATATTGAGGATATTTTAGCATATCTGATATCTCGCCCCAGCTTAATATTAGAACAAACAGTTTCAATAGAAGATGCTAAAGAAAAACTAGCAGATAATAATCATGATGTTTTGATAATGTGGGTTGATCATAAAAATTATGATGCTTGGCATCAGTTAGATAATTTCATGGAAGAGTCAGAGACATTATATTATCTGGGATTTATTGTTATTTTTAGCTTTAAAGAAGGAAACTTACTCGAAAATGCTCGCGAAGCGATGTTGCGGCGAATATATCCATTTGTCTGCCCTATAGACTTTGAAGTATTTCTGGCATGTATTGAAGCACTAGATTCAAAAATGAAGTATAAGAAATCTCTGGCAGATTTAAAGAATGCTTTACTTAAAGCGGACAGTTTAGATTCTATCGTAAAGAAGGCACTTCAACAGTTAAATACCCATCCATTAGTTGGATATGACGGGGCAAGTATATCGTTGGTTGATAGAACAACTAAAATTGGTAAAAGATATTTATTAAAAATTGATCCACCAAGCCTTCGTCCAGATCGAAGTCTTCAGAAAGATATCCACGGCGACAAGGCTCTCTTGATTTTCTGGTGGAACTGGTATTTAGCGATACGAAGTAGTCAACTGATTAATGCTGAAGAGCTTGATTTATGGTTTATAAACTTCATATCCCTCGTATCCAGAATAGCTGGTGACAAATTGATGATGAAAGTCGATAGAGAAACAGTAGTTATCATAGAAGATATTGAATCTTTAAGTAAAAAACAATTAATTGACTTTGGTTGGAAACGCGAAGTTTCAACACAAGACATTAAATCTTGGATTGGATTAGCTGCGAAACATCAAGATCAGACAGTAGCGGTTATTACTCTCCATCATAAAATATCAGGTAAATATAAAAAATCTAGTCAGAAACTCATAGAATATCTGAGAAATTTTGGTGAGATTTTTGCCGATGCGATTCAGAATTTCTTTCTCAAAAGGAACGAGTGTGTGATCAAAGCAATAATCAATGAAATGGGAGACGATTTGAAGAGTGAAGATTTGGTAAGACAAATACTCCAGAAATTGAAAGATGAGTTGCATTGTCATACCTGTAACTATTTTTTAGTTTCATATGATTCTGACAATAAAGAAATATTGAAGGAGGAATGGAGATCAGCTAAAGATGATTCAGATGCTATAAAAAAACTAGAAAAAAGTTCCCATAAATTTAAGAAAGGTGATGGCATTGTAGGGGCTGTACTAAAGGATGGCAAGAGTAGAATTGTCCCTAATGCATCTGAAGATAAAGAATTTCTCCCAACCCTTAACCATCCAGGCTACAATCTTTCTATGTTAGCAGTACCTGTAATACCGATATCTAACAAACACTCAAATAAACCTAATCGTATCATTGGTGTGATTTGTTGCTACGAGGAAAAACCAGATTATTTTACTGTTTATGATCGAGATCTTGTTGAAGATATTGCACTGAGTGCAGCCACTGTAATTGAACGTACAATGACCTTAGAGTTCTCGAATGATATCAGTTCAGAAATGGCTAAACTTGTGCTAGATACAGATAAATCTGAAAAACTGCTCAAGCAAATTTGTAACCATGCATTGAGAGTGACAAGTGCTGGATCGGCCAGTATTCATCTTCTCAATTATTTAGAAAAAGAAAAAAAATATATACCCATAAAAATACCCTTTTATACTTATCCTCATGGTGAAGAAGCAGATCCTCGTTTAAATGGTTATGGCACTACTGATTTGGTAATAGAAAAGGGCAAAACTGTAGAGTTTTCAGAACACCATAGAAACTTTTATAGGATTGCCCCAGAACAAATAGAAAAAGGTGTTAAATATAAGATCGTTGTCCCTCTACTCACCAGTAAAGATAATCAACAATTACTGATTGGAGCCTTATACTTGAATAAATACTCAGAAGAACCATTGTCTAAAGTTGAAAAGTTCGCATTAGAACTATTAGCAAGTCAAGCAGCTAGCATCATCTACGATCAGAAGATATTATCCGAAAATAAGTTCATGGCTGATGCTCACGAACATTTTGTTAGAGCTATTCAATCGATAGCGGACAACGACAATATAGACTTACTGTTACGAGATATTGCAAAATACTCCTGTTCGCTCGTAAATGCGAATTTCAGCTATCTAGTTATTCGTGATATTACAAATAATTTTAAAGTCAAAGCTGCATGGCCTGAATATATATTAACTGATTTAAAGAGTAAGCATCGTGAAGATAATAAGATAGGAATCACAGGTCTTGTTTCTAACACAGGGGAAAGCATTCTTATTAATGATATTCATGAACACAAGAAAAATAACTCAGAATATGGACAGGCATATATTGAATTTAAAAAGGACACTTGTTCGGAGTTAGCCGTACCTATTTTAGAAAAAGATGGCACGGTAATTGGTATAATTAACCTTGAGCATCGTAAACCTTATGCTTTCACTAGGCTACATCAGACTGTCATCGAACATTTTGCAAGACAGGTTGCAATTGCATTTCAAAAGAAAAACCTTATTGATCGCATTAGGAGTAATAACAGATTATTAACTACTCTGCATCAATCTTTCCCCAATATTATGTCGGAATCTGCTCAAAATATTCTATATCAAGTAGTTTCTACGACTCCTGAAGCTTTAGGCGCTAAAGAAGTTATCGTGATTACGTATAAAAAGGGTAAAGATGATCATACGATTGATGAAATTTTTCCACCTAGATGTAATTATTTGATAAAAGACTTAAAAAAAATTTCTTTAGATGTTTATGTTAATCAGGAAGAGAAGATTTACCGAGATGGTAATATCGATCAAAATAACAAAGGTTATAACCAGATAAAGTTTGAAAAACCTGTAATTTCTGGATTATGCTTTCCTTTATCTTCTGGGTTAAAAAAAATGGGGGTCATATGGATACTTTTCTCGAAATCCATTGATCAAGAACAGCTAGAAGAGGATAAGGATGTATACAAAGTTTATATAAATCAGATTGCATTAGCGTACGAAAATGCCACGCGGCTTGAAGAATTAAAAAAGAAGGCTAGTGAAGATTTATCTAAAGACATTAAAATTGATTACAAGTATGCACGACAGCAGGCAACATTCTTTTTTGTGATTTCAGTAGTTGCTTCAATCACAGGTCTTGGATTGATTTTTGCTGGTGTTCCTCAGTTATTAAAAAGTGATGCCAAAAATATTATAAATGGAGGAGGAATTTCTGCTGTGACAGGTGTGATATTAGAGGCAGTTACTATATTAGCTTTTAATCGTGCTAAAGAGGCAAACGAAAGATTAGATCGATATCATCAAGAAATTTACCATGTTGGTGAGCTAAGTATTCTACTTTCTGCTACAGAACAACTTGATCCTCAAATTGTGCAAGAAGAAAAGAAAAAGATTATTCAGACTACGACTAATCATTGGCTGAATTCAATCAATGACGTGAGGAATACTGATAAGGTTAATGAAGTCAAAAAAAATGATAAGTAGGTGTCGAAATAAAGTGAAGATATTTTTCAGTGCGATCGCTAAAATCATGAGTAACAATTGCGATCGCGGTACCCCATTGATTTAATTGTGGAATATTCTGTCAGCTAAAATCCAGAAAGTGTATCCTTGTAGTAAAACCAAACGTCTATGCAAGTTACGTTTGACTTACCTGATGAAGTTGTAAATCAGCTTCAACCCTTTGCAGACAAACTTCCTCAAATCCTAGAATTGGGGTTATGAGAAGTGAATGCGATCGCTCTGCTTCGGTTTGAACAGTTGGTTGTGTTGGTAGAGCGATGTCTACTACTGGCCGCGCCTACGCTTTTTAGAGATGAACAATTTTCAAAGTCCTGTTATTCAATTACCTGAACAGTGACTTCAAATTGTTCAATATTTGATTGCTCACCAGCCCACTCACGCAAGTTTTTCAGTTGTAATTTGACATGACCGGGATTGTTTGCTTGAAAGGTAAACACATGCTGTCCACCACTACCAATCCCAGCATTACTAGGCAGATTAAACTTGTCACTCTTCAATTGTAAAACTTGTGTATCTAAAGTGGGTTTCGACCAACGATAGCCGGTTGTTGGATTTTCGTCCAAATGAACTATTAGTATCTGTCTACACTTGAGCGTTACAACTTGACCATTATTAACTTTTGATAGAGTCACTTCAGACATAGATTGTGATGTAGGCTGTGATTGAGCCGATTGTATAGATAACTGTTTTGGGTGTTCAGTTGGCATTGAAAGAGATGCTGTATGAGTATTTGGAGTAGGGCTAGGGGATTGGAGAGTACAGGATACTAAATAGGTTGAAAGCAGTAAGGCTGGAAATATATCAGTAATTCTTAAATATGTGCAGGGGTAATTCATCAATTTTAATAAAATGATGTGTGATGAAGAGAGAATGTTCCTAACTTAGGAAGCATCAGGAAGAGTATCGCTGATTTTTAAAATCTATACAGAAAAAATATGTCAAAATAGACAGCAATCACCAGATTTAGTCACGTTAAAATAGTAATTTGCTGCTGAAGATGTTGACGGTTGCACAGTGAACTTTGAAGTTAAAGCATCAACCGCCAATAAACCAGATGTAACATCCTTGAACGAGACTTAGTATGAAGTAGAAAAGTCGGTAGGAACAAGCCTTACCAAACGTAAAGAGTATTTACTTTGCCATCATCTCCTTCATAGAAATTAGCACCTTTACCAGTTACTTTGGCATGAGATGCAATAATATTGAATGCCATGATAGCGCTGTCGGAATTGTCAGCAAACTTGCGCCAGCCAATTCCATCAACATACATGTAAGCATTCCTCTGATCGGAACAGTAACTCCAGAGTCCCACCACTTTCTTATTCAATTGCCAGCCAGCACCGATAGCTTTTTCTTTCTCTGTTAATTGACGGGGAGGAGCTTGGGTAGGGCGATTCTCAACCGTAGCAGAAATCTTATGATCTGGAGGTTCCACGGTAGGGTAATCTAAAATACTACTATCTTGGCGGGAACCATTAGTTGGGGGTACTAGTTCAACGGGTGGGGCAGAAATTGAACCATTGATAGTTGCTACAGAAGCAGTTGATGCAGATGCTTGAGTCATGATTAAAGCCCTCTATTAAAGTAAGTTGAAATCGAATGGCACTAAGAAAAGCTATAAGCTATATGGAGTAAAGGTCACAGCTTTAATGCCCACTACCGGAGTAATGGCATGAGTCAGGCGATCGCTTAAGTCG
>NZ_JACJQJ010000049.1 GCF_014696615.1 Nostoc linckia FACHB-104
ATTCAATCATTTAATTGCGGCAATGAATCAATTTAAACCCTGTTATGCTTCTGGATGATTTAGCTTTTTTACTATTTGCTTACTCCGGAGAGTGACAGAAGAGGGATAATATGCAACCAATTTAAATTAATAATCCTAATAATATAAGGCTGTCTTAACTATGAATTAAGTAGCGCTTTGTGCTTCCCGTAGGGTATTACAAATTGCCAATTACTTGGTAGACCCTGATAACAACACCCTTGAAGTCGTTTATCTTCTACACTTTAACTAGAATAATTTCTGATTGGTTGCCATTTTGGCAATTTACTAAATAATATCAATTCAAAATTGCTGTACCCCCTACTTATCTATCAAACTCTTTTTCAAATTGGTATAAACATAAAAATAAGGGCATGGTTACCCATACCCCTATTGACAAAATTGTAATTAAACGATTTTTTGGTGGAGAGATATTAATACTTGCGTAAAATGGTAGACAGGGAACTTTGCTTACGAAGATCCAATAAATCTGCCAAAGACTCTTTGCTTTTCTCCATACCGTATTTCGGTTCTGGTGGTAGAACTGTCGTCAGAGGTTTTGTGCGAGATTGCATAGAAGCAAGCGGCGCAAGTGATGGGGGTGGGACAAATACTTGCGGACTTCGAGAAGGTTGTGGTTCTACTTGAGGTAACTGGCTGGGTACAGAACGAGTGGGATAGCGTTTAATCTGCTTTTGCCCTTTTTGCCCCTTCGCTGGACGGTTGAGGACGCGTAAAATAATTAAGCACCCGCTAGCACAGCTAAAAGCGATCGCCATGATCAGCCATAAAGGTGTAGGATTGCTTGTCTCAGATGGCGTATTGATAGCTGCTTCCGCTACAGTTGCTACCTCTTGGTTCTTCTCTGGTTCTTCTTGTGGCTGATTTATATTGCCAATGCCAACAGAACCAAGATAATACAAGGCCAGCACAGCACTTGCAAAAAATGTTGCTGATAACCCAATCAACAACAGCCAAGGATGGCGTGCCAGGATTTGTATCAGAACTTTTGAACTACTGATGACGCTCGATTTACTCTTTGTCAGCTCTGGAGTGACCCCAGTAGATTGGGTTGCCTCATGCTGTACACTCTGACTATTTTCCATAGATTACTTGCAGATTTGTACCCCTCTTGATCCAAGATCATACTGGAGGATTCAGGTATCAGTAGCACAATTTTACAACAAAGTAACTTTTGCGAGCTGCTGAAGGGACTAAATCTGATTATTTCTGAGAAAAACTCTACTTTGGTGAGATTAACTCTGTCTTTCGGCTACAGTATCTCTTTCTAAAGCTAGTTGAACTAATCTATCCACTAGTTCTGGGAAGGGAATACCGCTATATCCCCATAATTGGGGATACATACTAGTTGCGGTAAACCCTGGCAAAGTATTTATCTCATTGATCAACACTTCGCCTGTAGCTTCTACATAGAAAAAGTCTACTCTTGCCAAACCAGCCGCATCAACAGCAGCAAAAGCTTGTAAAGCCATGTCTTGAATTTGACGGGCGATCGCATCTGGTAATTGAGCAGGTATAAATAAATCTGCTAAACCAGCGGTATATTTTGTTTCGTAATCGTAAAAATCACTCTTATAAGTAATTTCCCCAATCACCGAGGCTTGGGGTTGATCATTGCCTAAAACAGCACATTCTACTTCTCTGGCGACCACTCCAGCTTCTACAATGATCCGGCGATCATAACTAGCCGCATTATCTAACGCCGCTTCCAATTCTTGGCGCGATCGCACTTTGGCTATCCCCACCGATGAACCCAAATTTGCAGGCTTGACAAAACAAGGATAGCCAAGGTCAGACTCAATTTCGTCACATAATTTCGGAAATACGCAAGGATTTGACCAAATTTGCGCTCTGGTTACGGCTTTATACTTAACTTGAGGTAATCCTGCTTGGGCAAAAGCCACTTTCATGCCAATTTTATCCATCCCCGTTGCCGAACCCAACACCCCAGAACCAACAAAAGGTACTTGCATCAGGCTAAGTAACCCTTGAATTGTGCCATCCTCACCATTAGGCCCGTGCAGAATCGGAAACCAAACATCTACCGTTTGCGCTTCGGATGGGAATTGCCAAAGATTCGGGTTAGCCGCAGGATTTTGGATAGCAGCGCCAGAAGCTAAAACTTGTTGAGCCACTTCCCCATCTTGCCAAAAACCATCTTTTTGAATATAAAAAGGCAGAATTTCGTACTTACTACTATTTTGCTCTGCACTTAAGGCATTAGCGATCGCCCGTGCTGAACTAATCGAAACTTCATGTTCCCCAGAACGTCCACCAAACAGCAACCCTACCCGCAGCTTAGTCATCTTCAGTACCTAATAACGCTTTGTCTCGCAGATAGCGTATCACAGGTTTGTTATTTGTCATTTGTCATTGGTCATTTGTCATTGGTCATTTGTTATTGGTCATTTGTCATTGGTAATTGCTCCCCTCATCCCCCTTATCTCCCTCATCTCCCTCATCCCAGTCCCCAATCCCCAATCCCAAAAATTATCCTGGAATCTAGACAGTAGTCATTGTCTGAACTTTACCAAGTTTGTTAATATGCCTGGATGTCAGAAACACAACATCACTTGCAAAAAAAACTCGGATGGTCTTTGGATGAGCGAGATCCAAGATTCATCAAATCCATCATGCCTATAATGGGGTGGTTTTATGACCACTATTTTCGAGTTCAAACTAGTGGTTGGGAGAATATACCACCCCAAGAACAAGTTTTATTTGTTGGTTCTCACAATGGGGGACTAGCTGCTCCGGATATGCTGATGATGATGTATGACTGGTTCCGAAAATTTGGTGTAGAGCAGCCAGTCTATGGTTTAATGCATCCCAAAGTTTGGGAAGTAACTCCGCAAATAGCACAACTGGTAGCTAAATGTGGTGCAATTATGGCTCATCCCAAAATGGCCTATGCGGCTTTGCGCTCTGGAGCTAGTGTACTTGTATATCCTGGTGGCGCAGAAGATGTTTTTCGACCTTATGCTTTACGGAACCAAATTTATTTTGCGGGAAGACAAGGGTTTATCAAGGTAGCACTGCGGGAACGAGTACCGATTGTCCCTGTGATTTCTGCGGGTGCTCATGAGACGCTGATTGTATTGACTGAATGTTATGACATTGTCGCCCAACTTCACAAATTGGGAATGCCTTGGTTATTTGACATCGATCCGGTAGTTTTTCCCATTTATTTAGGCTTACCTTGGGGTTTATCACTTGGCCCATTGCCTAACATACCCTTTCCTGTGACTATTCATACCAGAGTTTGCCCACCGATTAAGTTTGAGCATTATGGCAGAGAAGCGGCGTGCGATCGCGAATATGTCAATGAATGTTATGAATTAGTTTTAAATCAAATGCAGCATGAGCTAGATCAATTAGTCAAGCTAACTGCCAAATCTTAATCAAAGTCATGTTAAGGGCTTCCAGAGAATCAATTATTTAATTTACTCAGATAATAAATATTTTACTTTTTAGGGACTTCCAGAAATTAAATTATTCAATTTGGAGAGCAAAGACGATGAATAAGCTCTTTCTCCTTCCTACATCACCTGCTTGTAGGCCCAGGCTTAGACAGTGATGGGATATTTTTATTATTTGAAAATTCCTAGCTCTGTCGCATCTGCTGAGATAGGGAGCAAAAGATTTTGATTTATACTTTACAGACTTTAAATGATAGAATCAGATGCTTTTTTTGTCAAAATGATAAAGAGAAGTAATTAAAATTTTGACATACATAATTAGGGACAGTTCACATGGCAGGGATGACGCTCGATCAGCTACGCATCTTTCTCGCTGTGGCGGAGCATCTACATTTTACTCGTGCAGCGGAAGAGCTATATATTACTCAACCGGCTGTTAGTGCTGCGATCCAAAGCTTAGAGCAGGAATACCGAGTCAAGCTGTTCCATCGCATTGGCCGTCACATTGAGATTGCGGAAGCGGGTAAATTACTTCAAGAGGAGGCGCGCAAAATTCTCGATCAGGTGAGTTTGACAGAACGCGGATTACGGGAACTCAATAATCTGCAACGGGGAGAATTAAAATTGGGATCGAGTTTAACAATCGGTAATTATTGGCTTCCGAGTAAGATTAGCGAGTTTAAAAGCCAATATCCGGGAATTTCTGTTAACTGTACCCTTGCTAACGCAGAGACAATTTGTGCAGGAACAGCAATGGGACAATTTGATTTGGGTTTGGTGGAAGGGGATGTGAAGCCAGAACTGCAAACAACGATGGACTATGAAATTATCGGAAGCGATCGCTTACAAATTGTTGTCGGCAAAACGCACCCTTGGTTTGAGCGCGGTGAAGTTGAACTCATAGAACTGACTCAAACTCCTTGGGTTATGCGGGAACCTGGTTCGGGAACACAGCAGAGATTCGAGGAAGCTTTACAAAATTGGGGGATAAACCTTAGTGAACTCGATGTTATGTTAGTTTTCAACAGTGGCGAGATGGCAAAAGCCGCAGTAGAAAGCGGAGTAGGTGCTACAGGAATTTCTGAGTTAATGGTAAAAAAGGAAATCCAACTAGGGACTTTACGTACAATCCGAGTTATAGATAATAGAAATAGCTCTAGCATGAGTGTAGAGATAATTCGACCTTTTTTTAAACTCAAACATAGACAACGTTTTCAAACAGCTCTTTCCAAAGCTTTTGAGAAAATGCTAATAACATCACATTTGCCTAATTCATCACTAAGTTCGTCAATATTGGCTCTGGAAAGGCAAGTCTCTTAGGTATACAGCCGCTTTTATTGATGTTATTGGATATACCCGAATAGACAATAAACTTGTCAGACATAAAACCCTCTAAAGTAAATCAGGACTTAAGCAAAAATAATGTAACTCCGTCATGCCAAGCGATAGCATTCGCGTAGCATCTCGCAGAGAAGTAATCTCCCCTGACGCTGGGATTGCTTGCCTAAACTTCGTTTAGGTCGCAATGACATTATCGTCGTTGCGTAAGTCCTATAAATATCGAGAGTGTTTTATGTCTAGTTTTTTGGCTCAATTAAGTGTAGCAAGTGTAAAAAAAATAAATTTATACAATAGATAAATGGAATCATAAATTACATTTATTTCCGGGAATACATAGGCAGCTATCCCACAGACAAGCAAGATTAGAACATTTTCCGCAAGGATTGAAAACACAGTATTAAATGCATATATATAAACTGATTTTTATCACTTACCTTTCGGTAGATTATAGATAACTACAAAAGTAGTATATTTGATAAGTAATGTCAGAAAACTTGCCAGCAAACGTCATGCTAAATCAGTAGATTTAAAATAGTTAATAGTAAAAATTCAGGAGTCAAGGGTTACGGGTTAAAAGTCAACACTTAGGGAAAATATGGGTTTAAAGTCCTCATTCAAAACTCTTGAATTACTTGCCCTTGCGGCTCTAGAGTCACCACAACGAAGCGGAGGAGATTGAACATTCTATGAGGTTAAATTCAAATTAATTTTTACTTAACTTTTTTTGAGGTTCCTTATATACCATGACATCCCCTAATTCACCTACTGATTTTGAAGAAAGCCTTCCCGAATCATCATTTGAGCCACCACCAAAACAAAGGCGGTGGCTTCGGTTATTGTTAGCTGCACTATTATTACTGGGTGGTGCTGCTGTAGTTTGGCGTTTGGTAACCCCGCAACAGCCAACAGCGCAAACTAACGCTCAACCGCCAGGGGTCAGAGTCAAGTTAGCTCCAGTGCAAACAGGCACAATTCAAGAAAGTTCAGATTTTATTGCCAACCTAGAGTCCCGGCGTTCAGTTAGACTACAACCGCGAATCCAAGGACAAGTCACTCAGATATTTGTGCGATCGGGAGATAGAGTAGCTGAAGGAACGCCAATTATCCAGGTAGATCCAAGGCAGCAACAAGCAGCAGTTAGCGGGTTAAATGCAGGGGCCCAAGGAGCGAAAGCACAATTACAAAATGCTTTGGCTACATTAAAATCCTTAGAAGCCGATCGCCTATCGAATGTTGCTGATGTTAAATTAAACCAGCAGGATTATGACAGGTATGTAACCCTCGCTGCGGAAGGTGCTGTCTCCCGGCAGATCAGAGATCAGTACGCTAATCGCCTAGCTACATCTAAGGCACAACTCAACGCCATAGATTCCAAAATTCAAGCACAGCAGGCTAGTGTATCCCAGGCAGAAAAAGCTTTGCAGCAAGCTGAGGCTAATACTAAGCAACAAGTAGTTGAGCTGCAATACTACAAAATTACTGCACCCTTCGCAGGTACCGTTGGTGATATTCCCGTGAAAGTGGGAGATTTCGTGAATAATTCCACGCAATTAGCTACTATCACCCAGAATCAACCACTTGAAGTCAATATTTCCATCCCACTAGAGCGAGGGGCACAATTACGTAAAGGATTACCTGTGGAAATCATGGATGCTCAAGGACAACCCATAGGTAAAAGCCAAATATTCTTTATTTCTCCCAGTGTGGGTAATGGCACACAAGCCATACAAGTGAAAGCCCTATTGAACAACTCGCAAGGTAGATTGCGAGCCGATCAATTAGTCCGGGCGAAAGTAATTTGGAATCAAAAGCCAGGAGTGTTGATTCCCACAACAGCAGTATCTCGCGTAGCTGGAGAAACCTTTGCTTATGTAGCGCAAACAGAAAACGATCCCCAAGGTAAAGCGCAATTAGTCGCGCGGCAAAAGCGAGTCAAGCTAGGCAATATTCAAGGTAATAATTACCAAGTTCTCGAAGGATTGCAGCCCGAAGAACAAATTATCGTCTCTGGGTTGCTGAATTTGCGAGATGGCGTGCCTGTGATTGCAGAGTAGGGATAGGGGATAGGGGACTGGGGATTAAGGACTGGAGACTGGGAAGTCGGGAGCAGAGAGGGCAATAGATGATAAATGCCCCATGCCCCATGCCCCATGCTCCATTCCCCATGCCCCATGCCCCATGCCCCATGCCCTATTACCCATTCCCCATTACCCATTCCCCATTCTTCATGTTTGTCGATTTCTTTATCAGGCGACCTGTATTTACAAGTGTCTGCTCTATCATCATCCTTTTGGTAGGCGCAATCAGCATTCCCACGCTACCTACAGCACAGTATCCAGAAATTAGTCCGACTCAAATTACTGTGACTGCAAACTATGTTGGTGCGAGTGCGGAAGTTGTTGAAAATACCGTGACGACGGTATTAGAACGCCAAATTAATGGCGTTGAAGGCTTGAAGTATATGACTTCAAGTAGTAGTAACAATGGCAATAGTACGATTACAGTCACATTTGATCCATCACGAAACAAAGATATTGCCGCAGTTGATGTGCAAAATCGCGTTTCTCTAGCGGAACCGTTGTTACCAGAAGTGGTGCAGCAAACTGGAGTGACTGTCACCAAACAATCGAACAATATCCTGTTAGCGATCGGGTTGTACTCTGATAACCAAGAGTTCGACAATGTCTTTTTAAGTAATTACGCTGACTTGTATATCGTCGATGCCGTCAAAAGAATCAATGGTGTGGGCGAGGCACAGATTTTTGGGGAACGACGTTATGCAATGCGTTTGTGGCTTGACCCCAACCGTCTAGCTAGTCGCAACCTCACTGCCCAGGATGTGATTGATGCTCTCAATGAACAAAACGTGCAGGTGGGTGCAGGGCAAATTGGTCAGCAGCCAACATTGCCAGATCAAATGTATCAAATAGACTTGCAAGCTATCGGCAGGCTGACGGAAGCCGCGGAATTTGACGACATTGTGATCAAGACTGCGAGCGATGGCACGCTGATCAAGATGAAAGATGTAGGTCGGGCGGAATTGGGAGCAGAAAACTATAACTCCTTCCTGCGATTTAGGGGTAACGAAGGTGTGGGTATAGGGATATTTGCCACCCCCGGAAGTAATGCTCTAGACGTAGCTCATGCCGTAAAAACAGAAATGGTGAGACTAGCACAAAGCTTTCCACCAGGGATGAAATATCAAGTAGCTTTTGATACAACATCATTTGTAGAAGCTTCCTTGGCAGAGGTGGTTAAGACGCTGATAGAAGCGATCGCTCTTGTGGTCTTGGTGATTTTCCTCTTCTTACAAGACTGGCGCACTACCTTGATTCCGGTGATTGTAATTCCCTTAACTTTGGTAGGGACATTTGCCTTTATCAAAGCTTTTGGATTTTCCATCAATACCCTAACCATGTTTGGTTTAACTCTCGCTACAGGTTTGGTAGTGGATGACGCAATTATCGTGGTAGAGAATGTCTCTCGCTTAATTGAAGATGAGGGAATGCCTCCGCTTCAGGCCGCGTCTGAATCCATGAGGGAGCTATTTGGGGCAGTAATTGCCACTTCTCTCGTACTAATGGCTGTATTTGTCCCTGTTGCCTTTTTTCCTGGCTCTACAGGACAGATATATAAACAATTTGCGCTGACGATCGCCTTTTCAATGGTGATCTCTACATTTTTAGCTTTGACCCTAACTCCTGCGCTTTCAGCTTTGTTGCTGCGTCGCGGACAAAGACCACGTGGTTGGTTAGGTTGGGTTTTTGAGCGCATTAACCGTTTTATTGATTGGACACGCCGAGGATATGAGCGATCGCTATTTCGTTTAAATAAGCTCAGAGCGATCGTTGTCCTCTTATTTGTCCTTTCCTTGGGGTTCACAGCTTGGCTTTACACCCGCGTACCCACAGCATTTATCCCCGACGATGACCAAGGCTATTTCATCACCATCATTCAAGGGCCAGAAGGCGTTTCCCTGAACTACACAAGTAAAGTGATGGCTCAGGTAGAAAAAGAAATTCTCAAATTACCAGAAGTTACAGGTACCTTTGCAATTGGTGGTTTTGGTTTTAGTGGTAACTCGGCTAATAGTGGGGCGATTTTTACTACCCTCAAACCTTGGGAAGAACGCCACGAACCAGGACAGTCAGCACAAGCCATTATTGGTAAGTTAGCAGGAGTGCTATCAGCCATTCCAGAAGCCAGAATCTTCCCAGTCAACCCGCCATCAATTCAGGGTTTAGGCAGTTTTGGGGGCTTTCAATTTCAGCTACAAGATAGAGCAGGTAACAGTGGTTTGAATACGCTACTGCAAGTCATGGGTCAGTTACTCGAACGTGGTAATCAGACACCAGGATTACAAGCCGTATTTAGCACATTTAACGCGAATACGCCGCAAATGCTGATTGAGGTCAACCGCAATAAAGCCAAAGCCTTACAAGTTCCCGTAGACGAGATTTTTAATACCCTCCAAAGTTATTTGGGTTCACGGTATGTCAATGACTTTAACTTGCTACAACGAACTTATCGGGTATATGTGCAAGCAGACGCGCAATTTCGCTCCAATCCTGAAGATATTGGTAAGTTATACGTTCGTTCTGACAACAATCAAATGATTGCTCTCAGCAATCTAGTAAAAGTCACTTCCACTATTGGCGCGCAAACAATCAATCACTATAACTTGTTCCGTTCAATTGAAATTAACGGTTCAGCCGCACCAGGTTATAGTTCTGGACAAGCAACCACAGCAATGGAACAACTAGCTAAGCAGGTTTTACCAGCGAGTATGGGCTACGAATGGTCAGGAATCGCCGCCGAAGAACAAGAATCTGGTGGTCAAGCACCGATCATCTTTATCTTGGGGCTGGTGTTTGTATTCTTAGTACTGGCTGCTCAATATGAGAACTACGTTGACCCGTTAATTATTATGCTGGCAGTACCCCTAGCTATTTTAGGCGCATTGTTAGCACAGTCGATGCGTGGTTTAGCCAATGATGTGTTTTGCCAAGTGGGTTTAGTGATGCTGATTGGTTTAGCCAGTAAAAACGCGATTTTGATTGTAGAATTTGCCAACCAACTCCGAGAACAAGGCTTTTCACTCACTAAAGCTGCCATTCAAGCATCACAAGAGCGCTTACGACCGATTTTGATGACTTCCTTATCCTTTATTTTAGGGATTTGGCCGTTAGTCAATCCCGTAGGTGCAGGTGCAGCCAGCAGAAAATCACTAGGTAACGCTGTGGCTGGTGGAATGATAGTTTCTACTTTATTGAGTTTGTTTGTAGTGCCAATTTTATATATCGTGATTGGCAAAATTCGCGATCGCTTCCGTCGCCATCCTCAGCACCCACAATTGCCAAACTCTACCCAGGATGGCAAAGTAACTTACACAAGTCACCACTAGATTTAAGAAGTGGATGAGACATGAGAAACTACTCTTAACCTTTGACTCTTAACAAATAACAAATGCCAAACGCCAAATAGCAAACACCCAATATAATGGCTATGGCAGCTAACCAAACAGGTGAGTGAATATGAGCTAAAAAACGTTGTATTAAAACATTGACAACGCTTATATATATCAGTTGATTCACTGACTTTTGGCTTCTGTTTTACCCACGAAATCTCATTCCGCAACATCCTACAATTATGGATTTGTCAAACTTTACTACACTTCAAAACTTAGAAGCTGCTTTCGGTGGCGAATCGATGGCAAATAGAAAGTATCTGTTTTTTGCTGATGTGGCGCGTAAACTTGGGTTTACAGACTTAGCGAAACTTTTTAAAGAAACAGCAGATCAAGAAACAGAACACGCTTTTGCACATTTTGTTTTGCTACATCCAGAATTAGTTGTCAAAGATCCAGCTGCATTAACTGACGAACAAAAGCGAGAAATTATGTCTCGTTGCTTATCTTTGGCAATTGAAGGCGAAACTTATGAATACACTACAATGTATCCAGAATTTGCCTCGGCTGCTCAACGCGATCGCGACAATCCCGCAGCAGAAGAATTTCTCAAACAAGCAAAAGAATCTAGCGAACACGCTACCACATTCCGCGATGCAGCCCATCGTTTTGGTTTGCTCAAATTCATTGAAAACTACCATGCAGATCGCTACGCTGAAGCTTTAGAAGTATTAAATGGTGGACAAGCAGCAACCAGAGTTGCAGGAGAAGATCCAAAAACTCGTAAATGGATTTGCAGACAATGCAGTATGATTTACGATCCAGTTGTTGGCGATCCCGATTCAGGAATTGCTGCTGGTACAGCTTTTGAAGATATTCCTGAAGAATGGCGTTGTCCAATTTGTGGTGCAACTAAAAAGACTTTTCAACCACTTGAGGAAAAACTCGCTGCCTAAAATTTTCATATAGCAGCTATTTTTGCAATACCACACTTTGTAAGGGCATAACTATGTTATGCCCTTATTGCTATTAATAACAAGAAAAATTTTTGGCTCATTCAAACTGGTATAAATATTAAAAATAATTGAGAGAATTATCCAAGTTTAAATAAATGTGGTGGGATTAAGCTCATAGTAAAACAGAGTGCGATCGCAACCAAATTATTGAGTAATTAGAATTTAATACATAAAGTTCTGAATCAGATTGGGAGGATGCAACCTCTACTTGATACTCCCTCAAGCTGAATTTGGGGATAAATATGATTGCTTTTTTGTCAAGAGATTATTTTACAAATAGTTAAATTCTTCAGGGCTACAGAGAATATTTATGCTAATAATATCTGCGGTATTTGCAGTAACACAACAGATAACGCTTTAGCCACTGAAGAAAAAGGGGATACTAGCTACATTATTAATCTATGGACAATAAAAAGTGCATTCGCCTAGAGTGCAGTTAGCGCTGGCTTTGTGTCAAAAAGAGAAGTCAAAGAATATTAATTTAAGCACCGGATTGATTTTGAGGATCTGAAATTTTGAATTTTGAATTTTGAATTATCCTAGGGCCTTACTGTGAGATTTTTGCGGAAAAATTACACAACCTTTTGTAGCTTGCAATCATATTAATACCAACCCGAAGAGGGTAACAGAAATGGAAAAAGTTATTTGGTCTGTACTAGTGCTAACAGCCATAGCAGTATGGTTCTTCAGTCCCAGCATTATTTGGCAATACATTTTCTTTTTACGTATGCCCTTAATCATGGGTTTATTCCTGTTGCTTCTCCCTAAAGCTGCCAAAGATTGGCTACCAGCCATACTCAAAAATTTATTTGTGCTGCGAAATAAATGGCAATTAGCCGCCGTGATTATCAGTGCGATCGCCGCCGGAATATCGGTAGTATTGGTGGCATCGATTATTATACATAATGCACCAGAGCGATTTGGTGTACCAGTAATCCTAGAAATTTCAGAATTTTGGCAATATGCGATCGCAATTGGCTTGAGTGCATATATTTGTTTTGTGACAATAGATTTATCTCGCGAGAAGCTACAGTCACAAGATATAAAGTGGGGGGCATTTGTAGGATTAGTCGCCAGTATTGGGTTGGTGATTTTTACTAGTTTGCTCAGAAATTGGTTAGGGTCAAATGCTTTATTTAAAGAGACAGCTGCTAGTGCTTTCTCGATGATTAAACATGGTGTAGAAGGCTATATCAATCTCCAAAATAACGAATTGACAGAAGGACATTTAACTGCGATCGCTTTTCTGTTAGTGGGAACAGTTATTTACATCGCGGTTGGTTTAATTTTCAATCCAGAATCCAATCCAGATCGTCCCGAAGCACCAGCACTTTTTTATTTGTTGCTAATTCTTTCTATGGCAACACTTTTTTATGGAGGTGCAAGTTTTTACCTAGATTATTTTCGGGTTCCTGTATTTATTATTTTGCTGCTTTTCTCAGCTTTTACATATTATGCATTTGGAGTAGATCACTATTTTCAACTTGATCCATTAACAGAAAATCAAGATAACAAGCAGGCAATTAATAGCGATGCTGAAAACTTTAAACAAATCCTAGATACACGTCTTCAACACCAAACCGGAGAACGAACTTTAGTGATTGTTTGCGCTAGTGGTGGCGGAATTCAAGCTGCTGGCTGGACAGCACAAGTATTAACTAGGCTACAAGATGAAGATCTATTAGGCAAGTCATTTACTAAAGCTATTGGTTTAATTAGTGCTGTTTCTGGCGGTTCAGTAGGGACAATGTACTACTTAGATCGCTTTATTGAAGATACTAAAAGCGATTCACAAGACAAAGGTTATCCTCAAGATCATGAATTAGATTGTATATTTAAGAGTGCTACAAAAGATAGTTTAGATGCTGTTAGTTGGGGTTTAGCATATCTGGATATATGGCGATTTATTGGCTTACCCTTCGTGGTTCGCAAAAATTTTGATCGCGGTACCGCCGTTGAGACCGATTGGCAAGGGGAAATGAGGCAATCAGGAACCAAAAAAACCTTAGCAACATGGCGCAAACAAATTTTTGCAGGTGAAATTCCTATTCCTATATTCAATGCCACTCTTGTGGAAGATGGTCGGAGATTCCTCATTTCTCCTATGACTTTTTGTGAGAAAAATGAAAAAAAATATGTAGATTTCAATACGCTTTATAACAGCTATGACATAAATGTTGTGACAGCGGCAAGACTCTCTTCTACTTTTCCCTATGTTTCTCCAATCTGTCGTAGTAATCAAAATATTCCTGGCAAAAATTATCATATTGCTGATGGTGGATATTTTGATAATTCTGGTTTCGTCACCATCGCAGAATGGCTTAATAAATGGCTCAAACCGGAAAAGCAATTGAATATCCAACGTGTGCTGGTATTGCAAATTAATGCCTTTCCGGAAACAAGTTTTAAGAAAGATAATAAAAGTGAAGATGTTAAAGGTGATGGTGGCTGGTTTATGGCAACTATTGGGCCATTACTAGCGATGTTTAAAGTTCGAGATCCAATTCAAGCGAATCGAAACGCGACTGAAGCAGATTTGCTAAAAAACAGATGGAAAGCATATCAAGACAAGTCAGAAAATAAAGATGGGGTAGATATCCAATACTTTTCTATATTCTTTCCGTCAGAAGAAGATGCGCCAGAATTTTACAAAAATGGCAGGTATCAACCACCTTTATCTTGGAGGTTAACTGATAAAGAAAAAAAAGCTATTCAAGAGGGTTGGAATGAAATGAAAAAAGGGCGCAAGATTCAAGCTATTAAAAAACTGTGGAGAGAAACCTGGGGTATATCAGATTAGAAATCACCAATTAGGGGCAACAGCTGATTGTTTATTTTTTCACTAAGATATATGCTGTAGCATAATCAGGCATTTGTGCAATCCGCTGTGCAAATTGTTTATTACTCTGAAAAATACCTGCTAAAAAATCGAGTTGATACAGGTTAGGTAAAAAGGCTCCACCTGTATCAGCAACCACGCCCATTTGCAGTTGCTTGCGCCCATTTATCATATTCTCAAGCACAATAATTTTACCTAAACCGACATTGAGAATATCACCTGCAAAAGTTACTCCTGGTTTAATAGATATTTTGGCATCTATTTTATAACCATAACCTTTAATAGCATCAACTTTTCTAAAGTACCAGTAACGCTTTTGTGATGTAGCTTTTAATCCACGGATATACGGCATTTCATTGTTTCTGTCCACATTGAAATATGCTTCTGTACCATCAGTAAATTTGATGAATATTGTTCCCTGCATTAGGGCTTCTTCTAAACCCTGGCGTGTTAAATATGCCAGCGGCTCAACTTTGCCATATTCTTTACCTCCAGGTTCATAAATACCTGATAATACATCTTGTTTTGTATATCTAGTGTAGAATTTATCAGCAGCCAAATTATCTTTTAAACTATAAATCGGAATATTAAAAGTAGATGTTTTTTTATGAGAACCAGTGTGAATAAAGACAGCATATTTTGTAATGCGTAATTTTTGTTGTTTTGTTTGCTTGGGATTATAAGGCGACCATTTAATAACTTTGAAATTGCTATTAATGAAATTAGGATCTTGTAAGCGAGTAGTGCGATTATTCGCAATATCTTGCTGTAAAATCGTAATCATAAACTCTAGGGTTTTCAGCACATCATCAATGCTAACTCCTTGAGAACCTAGAACACCTGTACGTAAAATATCAGGGTCTTCTTGAGCATAGTCTTGATAATATTTTCTCGTGTTTACTAGTACAGTTAATAAGTCTTTTTGATTAAAATTAATTTTAGATTTTGGTAACTTAGCTGCAGCAAAAATCTGATTAGAATTAATACTAAATTTATATTTTTTAAACTCATCAACTACATCATATTTTTTAGATGCTGAAGCCAAAGTTTGCCCTGATGTATGATGATTAGCTTGAGTAATTGCTCCTTTACCTATTTGCGATTCACTCACTAAATTTTGCCCAGTTGCAGCAAGTATCTTAGCAGACTTGATTAAAGGAAGCAGAAATGATGATAAAGTAACTGGTTTTTCTGGTTGAGTAAAAGAGAGATTTGGTGTAGTCTGATTTTCTGTAATTAGTTGTTTATCTTTTGACTGAGCAGATAAATGATTATTGGCGAAACCAACAACTAATAAGGTAGCCAAACCTACTGCTGAGCGAATTTTTTTAGTGAATATGATACTCATGGTATTAGAAAAATTTTATTGATACATCATAATTGAACTTGGTTAATATCTGAACCAGTCAGCCTCAAAAAGGTTCCCTTTCAGCGACTTGCAATTAAATTAATGTCCCATCGCTGATAAAGCAGGGAGTCGAGGGAATTAGCAGTCTTGTGCAATCCAGGCATGGAGACAATTTATTTTTGATAGTTACCTCACTGCAATCATAGAATTTGTAGTTACGCATCTGGTGAGATATATCACAAGTTAATAACTTTTAGAATAAATGAATACAAATCGTAAGGTGAGGGTGGGGATAAAACCCATAAGAGAGAAGAATGAGGAGAAGAAAGAAGAAAAATGTAGAAATGCAGCGATCGCGCTGATGTTGCTAAATTAACAAGAGATAATCACAATGACAACGCTAGCTGCAATCAACAATGGTATCTACTTCTACAGCGTTCTCGGATATTAAAGGCCATTGGGCAAGCTCATTTATTGGAGCTTTATCAGGACGGCGATTAATAAATGGGTATCCTAACGGTACTTTTCGCCCAGATAACTCAGTAACTCGTGCTGAATTTGCTGCCCTCATTGCCAAAGTCTTTACACTTACTTCTAAGCGGAAATATTCCCCGTTTACTGATGTACCGACTAATCATTGGGCAGCCAATGTTATTAAAAATGCTTATGAAGCAGGGTTTATTTCTGGATACCCTGATAAAACTTTCCGCCCCAATAATAGAATTTCTCGGGGTGATGTTTTAGTTGCAATAGTTAATGGCTTGGAGATTGCTACTAAGATAAAACCTGACTTAGTCAATAAATTGTCCCAATATTATACAGATGCCACTGCGATCGCAGGCTATGCCAAAAATCAGGTAGCTATTGCTACAAGTGCAGGGTTAGTAGTTAGCCACCCAAATATAAAATTACTCAACCCTAATCTAGCTGCAACCCGTGCTGATTTAGCGGTCATAGCCTATCAAGCTTTGGTATATCAGGGGAAAGCAGAAAAGATTACCTCTACGTACTTAGTGCCATCGCCAAACCCACCTGTGGTAGTAGTACCTCCAGTTGAACCGCCTCAGGTAGAAGTTCCGGTTGAGCCACCTAAGGTAGAAGTTCCGGTTGAACCGCCTCAGGTAGAAGTTCCGGTTGAGCCACCTAAGGTAGAAGTTCCGGTTGAACCGCCTCAGGTAGAAGTTCCTCCAACACCACCTGTAGTAGTAACTCCAGTTGAACCACCTAAGGTAGAAGTACCACAGAATACTGTGAGGCTAAGTCATCAAAGGGAGTTTCGCGGGGCGTGGGTAGCATCAGTCTGGAATGGTGATTGGCCTTCTAAATCTGGATTACCTGTTGCACAACAGAAATCTGAACTAGTTGCAATTATCACTCGATTACAGCAACTCAACTTTAATGCCTTAATTTTACAGGTGCGACCAGAAGGCGATGCTGTGTATGCTTCGACCTTAGAACCTTGGAGTGCTTGGATTACCGGAACTCAAGGGAAAGCACCAGATCCATACTACGATCCCTTAGAGTTTGCGATCGCAGAATGCCACAAGCGCAACATTGAAGTTCATGCTTGGTTTAACCCTTACCGCGCTAAGACTAGTGTTAATAGCGGAATTAATGTCAGTCCCCACATAGCTGTCACGAATCCAGACGTGGTTTATAAATGGGGCAATCAATTGTGGATGGACCCAGGGATTAAAATTGTTCAGGATAGGGCATATAACGTCATTCTTGATGTTGTGCGTCGGTACGATATTGATGGCGTTCACTTAGACGACTATTTTTATCCTTATCCCATATCTGGGCAAACTTTCCCTGACAGCAAAACCTATGAAGCTTACAAATCTGCTGGTGGTGGACTTAGCTTAGGTGATTGGCGACGGGAAAACGTCAATCTGATGGTGCTGCGTCTATCGGAAGGAATTAAAGCCACAAAACCGCACGTTAAATTTGGCATTAGTCCCTTTGGAATTTATCGCCCTGGACAACCAGCAGGTATTACGGGCTTAGATGCCTATAATGTACTGTATGCTGACTCCAAGAAATGGTTAGAACTGGGCTGGGTTGATTATATTGCGCCTCAACTATATTGGCGTACAGACCAAACACAACAAAGTTATTCTGCTTTACTCAATTGGTGGACACAGGTAAACACCAAGCAAAAACACGTTTACGCTGGTAACAATTTGACCGAACCCAGCAACAAGAGTCGGGAAAGTGAAGAGATTGAAAAGCAGGTAATATTTAGTCGCAGCCAAGCAGGAAGGTATTCCCTGGGCAATATCTTCTTTAATTTGGGTGTTTTGATGGAAAATAGCCAAGGTATCGCTGATAAATTCCAAACTCAAATTTATAACAAACCTGCCATTCCTCCTACTTGGTCTTCCCAGGTTACTACAGTACCAGCACCACCCACGGGGCTAGTCTATGTGAACGGTAGACTCAATTGGAAACCTGGAGACGATCAACCCGTTCGTTCCTGGACACTTTATCGTCAAAGTGGGGATGGCTGGGTAATTCAGCGTATTTTATCTGCTGGTACAACCTTTGCTACTGTAGGGCCAGGAACATACGCTGTATGCGCTGTCGATAGATTAGCGAATGAAAGCCAGGGAGTGATGATTACAGTCAATTAAATGGGAAAGGGGGAAGGGAAAAAAGGGGAAGGGGAAAAAGGGGAATGGGGAAAGATAAAGAAACAACCTTTCACCCTTACCCTTTCACCTTTTCCCCAAAAAATTTACATAGGGATTTGAATGAGAAATTCTGTACCTTGACCTGAAGCAGAGTTACAAATTAAATGCCCACTGTGAGTTTCTTCAATAATTTGACGTGCGATCGCTCATCCTAAACCAGTACCTTTACTAACTTAGTTGGTGGTAAAGAGATGATCGAATATCTTGTGTTGGACTTTTTTAGACATTCCTGTGCCGTTATCTTAAATGCTAATTAAGCTATTCTGCTTTTAAGTTGCACAATCCATCGTGAGGACGGTTGACGGTTGACAGCCTTGATTAGTATTTATGCAATTTAGACACGCATTAGCTTACCACCTGCTTACCATCTTCACTCTTAGCAGTGGGAATTGTAATTTGATTGAGATTGGTCTAAATCTCTGCAAAGCTGCGTCCGGTATTTAACATCTTCGGCAATAAACTTGCCATATTCATATTTTGATTCTGGCTCAAACTGATAGATACCAACGCTATTAGCACCCCCAAAGTCAAAGACAATGAGAGTGCTTGACAGCTTTATACTTAGGGTCTTTATAATGGCTGACCCCATTAAAAATGAGAGGTTTTATTGTTTATTTACAATCTCATGCAATTAAACATTATTTTTAATACTTAATATTTTCTTTATCTTTTGCCTTTGAGAAATGGTTTCTCATGGCTGTTTTATTATCTGACATCACCAATCACCTTCAATAGACTGACTTTCACTTGTGGATGAGTCTAATTCAGTTCGCTCGCTAGGCTGCACATGAGTTATCACAGCCTAAGCTTAGATTAAAAATTCTTCATAATCTGTAATAATAAAATGATTAGACATCAATCTCATCTGGAAAAGATTGTTGCAACACATCAAACATCTGCAGGGGCGCAAAGCTTTGCGCTCCTCTTTATATCCTGACTTGTCAATAGTGTTGACGGATGACAGATAACTGTTGACTGGAAAGAGAGATTTTCATGCGTGCTGGTGTACGCAGTTCATGAAGACTGTTGGGTTGATCGGTGATGCGGTTATGATTAGTAACTTTGTGCGGAAAGCTAGAGAATCTTCTCCTTTGCGTCCTCTAATCCCTCTGCTGCTTCAGCATAAGTCTCTAACCGAAGGGCTACCAAATTACAAGGGAATTTCGATGACAAATTCTGTACCTTCATCCAGAACAGAGTTACAGCTTAAACGCCCATTGTGGGTTTGTTCAACAATTTGACGCGCGATCGCTAATCCTAATCCCGTACCTTTACCAACTTCTTTGGTGGTAAAAAGATGGTCAAAGATGCGATCGCGAATTGACTCTGGCATTCCCGGGCCGTTATCTTTGATGGCAATTATAGCCATGCGTCCATCAGGTGAAATATCTGTGCAAATTGTAATTTGCTGAGGATGGGCTTCTAAATCAGCAAAAGAGTGTCCCTCGCTAGCTGTATCTAAGGCATCAATTGCATTACTCAAAATATTCATAAATACTTGATTAAGTTGCCCTAAAAAGCATTTAACTTGCGGTAAATTACCATAATCTTTGATTACCTGAATGGCTGGGCGTTTTTCGGAAGCTTTCAAGCGATATTTCAAAATCAAAAGTGTACTTTCAATCCCCTCATGGAGATTGCAAGCAACTTTTTCGGCTGTGTCTGCCCGCGAGAAGGTACGCAAACTGGTGCTAATATCTTTGATGCGTTCAGATGCAACTTTCATTGAACCCACCAGCTTGGGTAAATCTTCCCTGAGAAATTCTAAATCAATCTCTTCGGCATGATCGGTAACTGCGGGGGCGATAGTAGGGTTATTTTCTTGCAACAATTGCAGATGGGTAAGTAAGTCTTGGATATACTGTTCAGTATTGTTAAGGCTACCTTTAAGAAAGCCTACAGGATTGTTAATTTCGTGGGCTACCCCTGCAACTAAATTACCTAAAGAAGCCATTTTCTCGTTTTGCACCATTTGCAGCTGTGTGTGCTTGAGTTGCTGTAGCATCTGTTCCAACTTTTGGGCATAATCTTGAGCTTGTTGGTAAAGATGGGCATTTTCTAGGGAGATGGCAGCTTGGGTACATAATAGTTGGATAACTTCCGTGCGATCGCGAGTAAAGGCGGCGATCGTTAATTGATTTTCTAAATACAATAAGCCAATTAATTTGCCCTGATGCCAAATCGGTGTACACATCACACTTTTAGGTTGTTGCTGCATCAGATAAGGATCAGCGATAAAATCAGTTTGAGAAGTTGCATCATCCAAAACTACAGTTTTACCGCTTCGTTTGACGTAATTTATCAATGTTTCTGGAATGGCTTGACTAATTTCTAATGGCACAGTTTGCTGATTTGTACCTTCATTTGTGGTAGCAATTGCCTCAATTAGCCAATTTCCATCTCTGATTGCTAATAAAACTGCCTTTTTTGCACCCGCATTTGTCATCAATACTTCCATGAGGGTATTGAGCAATTTTTCTAGTTCAATTTCACTAGATAAAGCTTGTGAGGCTTTAAAAATAGTGCCAAAATCGAGATTTTTAGAAATACTGCTACTGCTACTAGATCTAGTAGTTTGGATAGTTTGATGGAGATATGAAGAAGCATCAATAGTAGAAATGTAGGTTTCGCTAAGTTGGAAGCGATAACTTTGTGCTTGTAATATCGGAAGGAGCAGATCAGGATAGCGTTTTTCTAAGTCATAAATTTTGGTCTTTGCACCCCAATGAGCATAGCAGTAGTAAGCTTCTTGCATATAGACTTGAGCCAACTTATGTTTACCCCATTCCAAATAGAACTGGGCTGTAAGTTCATTAGCTAGTGCGGCTTCTTGTAAGTAATGATTTTCTTTAGCTAAGGTAATAGCGCGATCATAATATTCAATAGCTTCAGCTTTTTGCCCCAATACTCGATGTTTTTCAGCTAACACCAAATCGTATTTATGCTGGAAATTCATCGGTGCAAACTTGGCTTGCAACTGTAATTTTTGCTGATTTTCATTAACCCGTAATAGCAGTTGAGCTTGAGTTGATGGTTCAGCCATTGGGTAAGCAGCAAGACAAGACAAAGAAGCATAAAAGTAGAAAACTGGCACAGATAGCAATCCTGCACCACCTTTGAGATAATGTTCTCCTTGATCTGCATTTTTAACAGCCTCAGGAATGTTCTTAAAAAGATAAGCGAGCATTAACTTGTTCAGAAAGAATACATGAATTGCTAACTCATCGTTTTCTTCCAGGAGAGTCAACAAAAGTCCTTTTTCATCGCAATATTCTCCAATCATGTAATCTGGATTATCATGATTTTTTGTTAAATTATTAGTAGTTTGTGCAAGAATATTCGCCCAATTCAAAAAATTGTTGCTATTAGCAAAGTTAGACTTATATACTCGTATATCTTCTAGCAGATTTTCTAGAACACCTACACCACTTAAGTAAGTATAAAAAAGTTTGAAAAACATCGAGACCAACACATGCACAAAATCGCCAGTCTCTAAGCCAATAGTATAAGATTGCTGTAATAAGGAAATCGCCTGACTCACATGGTGCTGATTGTATTCGTTGAAGGCGGCCACCTTCATAATAGTCATACTTTCGACAGATTTCGCTTGAAATAAATCCACAATTAATAAAGCTAGCTGACCAAATTTGTAGCCTTCTTCAAGCTTATTTAATACTGTATTAACTACAATGCCAAAATCTGCATATCCTGGTGCTGAAAGTGGTGCATTGCCGTATTTGAGCGATAAACTTACTTCTTCACAAGCAATAATGGGAAACAGATAAGGAGCAGCTTGGTGAATAGAAGGAACAATACTATTCATAATCCGCAAAGCCACCAAAGCTTTAGTATCCTTCATTACAGGCAGCTGCACTAAATCTAAAATATTTCTGCCTGCTAATGTACCGAGAGTATTTTCTACTTGTTGCTGAATATCTAAAGGTGTGACTGATTCAGGTAGAGTCACCCCCAGTTCTTGAAGAATTTCTCGCCCAGTGGCGATCGCTTGCAGTTGTTGTCCCTGTACCTGATAAGCATGGAGTTTAATTTCATAAACCTTGGCTTGATCGAGTAATGAGGTTGCTTGTTGCAAGACAATCTGAATTAAAGATTCCATCAGGGGAAATTCTTTGTTGAGAAAAGCCGATTCCGCCGCTTCTTCGTATAAATTGCGCGTTAGTTCATAGGCATTTTCCCAACTATTAGTTTTTAATAACTGAATTCCCTGATTGAAGTAATAAACTGCTGCACTATAAGCAGTAGATTCTTTAGCTTTACAACCAACTCTCAAATTTAACTGTGCTAATTGTTGACGTTCATCGGGCTGGGTAATGATTTCCAAACCACAATTCAACTGATTCACAATCTCAAAAATTTTCTCTTCTTGCTCTGCTATAGGAGTATTTACTAAAAGTAACCGACCTATTTTTAAGTGAGTGGATTGTTTCTCTACTTCTGGAATTAGATAGTAAGCTGCTTGCTGCACCCGGTCATGTAGGAATTTATAATTTGGAGTTTGAAAGTGGTAACTACTCAATATTTGAGATTCAGCATGATTTCCATGATCTTGAAATAATTTATAAACTTCATTTTTTGGTAAGATTAACCCAGCTTGTAAAGCTGGCCATAAATCAACAGCAGTCTCTACTTGCGATTTTTGATAAACAATAGCTAGTGTTCCCAAGTCAAAAGAGTTGCCAATACAAGCAGCTAGTTTTAAAGCATTCTGAGTTAGCTGAGGTAATTTCTGTAACTGTATCGCCATCAACTCAACCACATTATCTGTCAAAGATAATGTGTTAACCTCAGCAATATCACATTGCCAATAACCCTTTTCTAAATTAAAGCTAATTAGTCTATCTTCATATAATGCCTTAAGAAATTGATGATTAAAAAAAGGATTACCTTTAGTTTTTTGATAAACTAGCTTAGTCAAAGATAAAGCCATTTCTGCGGAACAACTGAGTGTATCTGCTATCAGTTGATTAATTTGAGATATTTTGAGTGGTGTTAAAACGATAGTGTTAAAAATTCTCTGGGTCTGATTTTTACCAATTTCATTTAAAGTCTCCATTAAAGGATGAGCAGGAAATACTTCGTTGTCACGATAAGCGCCAATCAATAATAGATAGCCATGATGGTTTTCTTCAATCAATAGCTCTATTAACTTTAACGAAGCGCTATCTGCCCATTGCAAATCATCAATAAATATGACTAGAGGATGTTTTTTTGTAGTAAAGGTAGCAATGAAATTTTGAAACAATAAATTGAAGCGATTTTGCTCTGCATTTCCTCCCAATTGGGCTACAGGTGGTTGCACACCAATAATTTGTTCTAGTTCCGGAATTACATCCACAATTACCTGGGCATTATCACCCAAAGCTTTGAGGATTTGAGTTTTCCAGATTTGCAGTTGTGCGTCACTTTCAGACAGCAATTGTCCCATCAAATCGCGCAGAGCTTGCACAAAAGCAGAGAAGGGGATATTCCGATTAAATTGGTCAAATTTACCTTTAATAAAATAACCCCGTTGACGTACAATCGGCTTATGAATTTCATTGACAACTGCAGTTTTCCCAATTCCCGAAAAGCCAGCAACTAATATCATTTCTGTATTACCATTGCTAACTCTCTCAAAGGCATTTAACAGCGCTTCTACTTCAGTTTGCCGACCATAAAGTTTATCAGGAATGATAAAGCGATCACACAAATCTCTTTGTGCAATTGGGAAGCTATCAATTTTCCCCGTTGTCTTCAGTTGCTCATAGCATTTTTCTAAATCATATTTCAGACCTAATGCACTCTGATAGCGCTCTTCCGCATTCTTCGCCATCAGTTTCATGACTATCTCACCCAGAACTGACGGAATCAATTCCCCATTTTTGAATTTTGAATTTTGAATTTTGAATTGATTTGGTTGTTTGGCAATATGACAATGTACCATCTCCATCATGTCATTTGATTGAAATGGTAATTCTCCGGTCAGCAATTCGTAAAAAGTTACGCCTAAAGAGTAAAAATCAGTGCGGTAATCAATACCGCGATTCATTCTCCCCGTTTGTTCTGGAGATAAATAGCCCAAAGTTCCTTCCAAGACATTGGGACTCATCAAAGTTTGAGTTTCTCGTGGTAGTAACGATGCAATACTAAAGTCAATTAAGCGAATTTCACGAGTTTCGGGATTAACTAAAATATTCGCAGGTTTAATATCTTTATGAATGATGCGATGACGATAGATAACATCTAAGATATTGCAAAGAGCGATCGCAATCTTCAAAAACTCCAGCAAACAACCTACAACTTCCCCCCTATCCCACCACAAGTTAAGCGCAATTCCTCCAAAGTCCTCCATCACTAATGCATAAGCATTCTGATAGGGTTCTAGGCTATAGGTTTGCACTACAAGAGGAGATTGAAGATTCTTGGCAATGGTATACTGATTGCGAAACTGCACCATTTCGCTGAAAGTAGGATAAAGATTTTTCAGTAGCTTAATCGCCACAGGTTGATGGTCAGCCTCTCGATACCCACGATAAACCAGCGTTCTCGAGCCATTGTAAATTTCTTCGCTGATACGATAACCAGGGATAATAACTTCCGTGCTAACCATAACCTTTGAGTAATTAAATTCAGTGAGAGGTGAATTTAGTATTCCCAAAATAAAGCGTGTCATTATTGGGGACTGGGGACTGGGGACTGGGGATTGGGAGATGAGGGAGATGAGGGAGATGAGGGGGATGAGAGGAAAAGAGTAACAAACACCCAATTACCAATTACCAAATGACAAATGACAAATGACAAATGATAAACACCAAATGACAAACCTCAAACTAATTTCCGAATCTAAAAGCTTTGGTGGTAAAGTCGGCTTTTACTCCCACCCTTCCTCAGCTTGTAACGGGGAAATGCGCTTTGCTGTCTATCAACCACCACAGGCGAGTCAACAACCTGTACCAATTCTTTATTTTCTGGCTGGTTTAACTTGTACTGAAGAAAATTTCATTGTCAAAGCTGGGGCGCAGCGCTACGCAGCAGAGTATGGGTTAATGTTAGTTGCGCCAGATACCAGTCCGCGCAATACAGGGATTCCCGGTGAGGATGAAGATTGGGATTTTGGGACAGGTGCAGGTTTTTATGTGGATGCGACAACAGAACCTTGGCGATCGCACTATCAAATGTATAGTTATGTTGTCCAAGAATTACCCGCAATCATTACCGCCAACTTTCCCGCGATCGCTGATAAACAAGGTATTTTCGGTCATTCTATGGGGGGACATGGGGCGCTAGTTTGTGCGCTGCGAAACCCCCATTTTTATAAATCAGTTTCCGCTTTTGCACCCATTACCGCACCGATGCGCTGTCCTTGGGGACAAAAAGCCTTCAGTCGTTATTTAGGAACAAATCAAGAAGATTGGCGTAACTATGATGCTAGTGAATTAATCAAGCTAGGAGCGTATCATAGCCCCATTCTCATTGACCAAGGAACTGCTGATAAATTTTTAGCTGAACAATTGCTACCAGAAGTGTTTCAGCAAAGTTGTCAAGCCGTCAACCAACCCCTCAACTTGCGCTATCAAGAAGGCTATGACCACAGCTACTATTTTATAGCCAGCTTGATCGAAGACCACATTCGCCATCATGCGATCGCACTGAAGTAAGGGAGTTCCTAATAAAAGCAGGGGGAGCAGAGGAAGCAGAGGAGCAGAGGAAGTAATCTCTATCAATTATTTAATGAATTGGGAGAACAGCTTAATTGCATCGGTTAGGTTCTGAACTCGAAAATCCGAGCAAAAAGCTTGAACTTTCACCTTCTGAACTCGAACATCCGAGTAAAAAGCTTGAACTTCCACCTTCCGAACTCGAACATCCAAGTAAAAAGCTTGAACTTCCACCTTCTGAACTCGAACATCCAAGTAAAAAGCTCAAACTTCCACCTTCTGAACTCGAACATTCGAGTAAAAAGCTCGAACTTTCACCTTCTGAACTCGAAACTCCAACTTCTGAGACTACTTGTCGCTCAAAATTGTCCAATTACCAGAGAGAAAAAACGCAGCCCAGTACTTAGGATGCTGAGAATCGGGACTATTGAGCAATTCTAACTGTGCAGAACGTAAAGCTTCATGCCTGCCTTGACCAGCCTTCAAGTTCTGATAATATTTCACCATTAATAATACCAATTTGAAAAAATAATGCGACAGATTGTAGGGGCAAGGCACTGCCTTGACCTCTAGAATATTATTGATGTGTCGCAAACATTATTTAATTTGGTATAAAGAAATCTCAACCGCTACTAGGGACAAAATAAACTATCTCGCGTATCTCGCCCTGTAGTGGGATTAGTACCCTTTGCAACTTGACATAATTTTTTCTGCTCATCTGGACGCAGCAACACATCCGTAAAATCTGCACCATCAATAATCGCACCATCAAACTTAGTATTCGCTGCAAAAGCACCTTCTAACACCGCATTGGTCAAATTTGCTTTGATAAAACGAGCTGAATCTAAAGTAGCATTGCTGAGATCGACTCCCTCAAAATTTGCTGATTCTACATTGGCGGCGAAGAAGCTAACACCACTCAAGTTTGCACCAGAAAAGTTGCTTTTTTTGAGATTAGCTTTCGTAAAACTAGAATCTCTTAAATCTCGTCCAGAAAAATCAGCTTCTGTCAAAATTTCTTTATTGTATTGCAATGCCAAAGCTGTGGGCACAAAACCAATAATGGCGGTAATGGCAATTACTCCCCCCAGTAATACACAGAGTATACTTGTGCAAATCCTAATACTTAATTTCTTATTCATCATATTTTTAACCAATGGTGAACCCTCCTCCATCCCATTATCCCGACATTGGTGACGTAGGTGAAGATCTAGTAGCACAATGGCTGCAATCTACAGGTTGGTTAATTTTGCATCGTCGCTTTTTGTGTCGCTGGGGAGAAATCGATATTATTGCCCAATATCATGACAGTCCCACTCCAAACTCTACCTTGGCATTTGTAGAAGTCAAAACTCGTAGCCCTGGTAACTGGGATATGGGCGGAAGAAGCGCCATCACTGCAAAAAAGCAAACAAAACTTTGGCGGACTGCGGAGATATTCTTAGCTCAACACCCAGATAAAGCCGATTACCCTTGTCGGTTTGATGTGGCGATTGTCTATTGCCAAAAAATTCCCAAAAACTTTCATGAAGCGACATCTAAACCTCAAGTTTTAGCTAGTTCTGTAGTTGCGGGTTATCAGTTCCAGCTACAAGAATACATTCCCGCCGCTTTCGACTCTGTGAATGATAACGCGTAATTGGTCACCAGCAATAGATATAATATCCCAATTACTAATGACCAATTACTCAATTATTCTCTATCAATAGTAACAACCAAAGGTGATTATGCTAATGTTTCGGGACAATAGCCCAATCCCCGAACAAACTGCTGCCGAAATGCTTCAATTTCCTCTCTTTCTGGGCTACCATGAGAGACTATTGCTACTTGGTAGCGACGCATTACGTCTACAGGACACTGTCCTGCTTCCAAACTCCAAAGTGCCATTTGTACCCGCATTGGTGGTTCGTAGCTGATTCCTAATTCGTTCATAAAAGCTCGAAAATCACCATCAACCTGGGGTGACACTTGACCTTTTAGTTTTATCCTAACTACCCAACCATCAATTTGATGGATGACAGTAACGAACGAAACAGGCATCTGGGGTCTGCCGTGCAGGTATTGAACGACCCTCAGAGTTAGACTGGCATTTGCCAGGTAATACAAGTATTCCATGTTGGTGCTTGGGATCAAAGCCAATCCTACATTCCTATATTCGTAATAAATACTAATTCCCGGTAGGGTAGAAGCCCCCGTTTTTGGATAGGGAGGTTTACCCAATTTTCATATAGGTATTTCCGTGTTACCTAATAGTATCAATCAAAAATTCAGGGAGTAAAATCGAGCCGCGATCGCCTAGAGTTGTGATGAGCAAGGAAAGCTCAAACAGGCTTAATTAAAGGCAGAATTAAATTCAATGGAGCAACAATTAACACCAGCAGCTTTGACCCCAAACTCAAATAATGATGTAGTAAATACGGAATTAGACCGTTCATTATCTGCGTATGATTACGAACTACCAACCGAACTTATCGCCCAGAATCCGGCATTTCCTAGAGATAGCTCTCGGCTACTGGTAGTTAATTACCGAACTATACACCATATTTTTCACGACCTGCCACACTTATTAAATCCCGGAGATTTACTAGTAATGAATAATACTAGTGTTATTCCGGCGCGCCTGTATGGGCGAAAAGCCACTGGTGCGGAGATTGAAGTGTTATTGTTAGAAGAACGCCAGTATAACTGTTGGTTAGCTTTAGTCAAGCCTGGCAAACGCTTCAAACGTGGGTCGAAGATCATTTTTGCACCAAGGGAAACGCGGGAGCTAGGAACGCAGAGCGCAAAAGAACATCATGAAGTTAATTTCCCCTTATCCCTCACAGCGACAGTTTTAGAAACAGATCCCGCAACTGGGGGGCGAATATTGCAATTTGATGTCCCAGGGGGAGTACCCTTGGTGCAATTATTAAATGTATTTGGAGAAGTTCCTTTACCACCATACATCACAGCCTCCGAAGCTACCGACGAACAGTATCAAACTGTTTATGCCAAACATCCAGGCGCGATCGCCGCACCAACAGCGGGGCTACACTTTACCCCCGAATTATTGGAAAAGTTGCGCGATCGCGGCATTAATCAAGCTTTCATTACATTACACGTGGGTGTAGGCACATTTCGCCCTGTAGAAGTAGAAGATGTCACTACCCACCAAATGCATGAAGAATGGATAGAAGTACCCGCCGCTACAGTAGAGCAAATTCGCGCCACAAAAGCCGCAGGCGGTAGAGTAATTGCGGTAGGTACAACAGCAGTCAGATCCTTAGAAGGAGCCGCTCAATCTGGAGAATTACAACCATTCTGTGGCAAAACAAACCTCTTTATTTACCCTGGATACCAATGGCGAGTAGTAGATGGTCTAATTACTAATTTTCACCTGCCACGCTCCAGTTTATTAATGCTAGTGAGTGCTTTAATTGGTAGAGAAAGATTGCTCAATATCTACCAAGAAGCGATCGCTGCTCGATATCGTTTCTATTCCTTTGGTGATGCCATGTTAATTTTGCCATAAGCGAAGGGGCAGGGGGCAGGGAGATGAGGGGGCAAGGGGATAAAGAGAAGTAACAAATACCAAACATCCCATTACCCAATTACCCAAGTAAATCACTACTGTAAAATCTTTATTTTTGACTTTTAATTTTTCATGTTGTGGTGGGTACTCTGACTAATAAGGATCTAAGGAACAAGTAGAGGCCTGCCACTCATGTCAGAGAAACATCAACTTCGCCAGTGGTTTCGCAGTTTTTCTCAATTAGCGCTGCACCGAAGTGCTTATCGGCAGCTGCTCTCAACTTCTGTTGCAATGTTGGTATTGGCTGTACCAACATTGACTAATTTACCAGGAAGCAAAGTTTTAGCCCAGAATGTCGTCAGCCAGAATCTAGAAGCCGCCAGTTTCTTCCAGCAGGGAGTGATGCGTTATCACCGCCAAGACTGGCAAGGTGCAGAATATGCCTTTAGAGAAGCATTGCGCTTAGATTCTAAAATAGGAATGGCTAGGAATTATCTAGGTACCATTTTCCTACAGCAAAACCGCTTAGATGTAGCTGTACAAGAGTTTGCAGAGGCAATTAAGATTAATCCTAATTCCAGCCAAGCTTACTACAACTTAGGTTTAGCCTTGCAACGTCAAGGTCAAAGAGAAGCAGCAATTACTGCTTATCGTCAAAGCCTATTGATAGATCCGACAATCGCAGCAGCCCAATATAATTTAGGCGTAGTATTTTACGAACAAGGGCAAATACCAGAAGCGATCGCAGCTTATCAACAAGCGATTAATCTGGATACTCGCAACACCAATGCTTACTTTAATTTAGCGATCGCCCAACAACAACAAGGTCAAATTCAAGAAGCGATCGCTACATACAAACAACTCATAGAACAAGATCCTGACAATGCTGTAGCTTACAGCAACTTGGGTAGCCTGATGGCACTGCAAGGACAGACATCTGAGGCGATCGCTGTTTATCAGCAAGCTATTCAACATAATCCTAAAAATGCCTCAGCTTACTATAATTTGGGCGTAGCTTTATACAATCAGGGCAATTTTAAAACCGCCAATAGCGCCTTTAAACGTGCCCACCATGAGTACAATGCTCAAGGGAACATCGCGCAAGCTGAGAAAATGCAAACGTTAATGCAACAAATGGCTCAAATATTAGCACCTAAACCTGCCCAAGTTGCTCAAACACAGACTCCTGCTGCGCCAACCTCCGCAATTAATCTATTTCCAGAAAGTAATTTACAACAACCAAATCAACCAGAAAATTCTCCAGAAAATCCGCAAGAACCTCAAGGTGAGCCTGGCTATGTACCAATTTTGGTGCCACCACAACCAACATCAATGAATTCTCAGTAATGTGGTTTTTCTTTGATTAAAATCCAAATTTTTACCTTAACAAAAGAATAGGTAATACCAATTTTTCACCAACATGATTGGAATTGGTATTACCCGTTAATAAATAGCTGCCCCAATTTACGTTAAACATTAGAGACTGTTATCCAAATTCAAACAATATCTGCAACTCATTTATATTCTTTAGGGACACAAACTTTGTGCCCCTATTTTATATATTTATCGCATTATCCTAAAAACTTCAGCTGATACGTGCTGAGATCAAATATTCTGGTCTGAGGTCTGTCAAGGGTCAAGAGTCTTTGATTTTGAACTCTTGACCCTTGACTAATTAGTGCGAGATATACAATTTAAATGCGTAACAACTTATCAATTCACCTTAACTTTGAACCTTATATATCCATAAGAATTATTCGGAGTACCAGATCCAGTTGCTTTGGGTAAGGTAGCAGGACTTTTAACTACATTCACCACCACCAAACCATTAGTATTATCTGCGGCTGTCATCGTGGTAAAACTCACTGGCTTTTTACAAATTGCTGGAGGAGTGCTACCAGGCGCATAGAAAACACCGCGATCGCCATCAGCAACATTAGTCATGTAAACTGTTGGCACAGTAGGTAAACTAGTGTTGCTATTGGCAAATGCTATCCCCATATCTGCTTGTGGTAAACCACCGGTATCAGCAGTCAGTCCATTAAATGCTGTTCCCAAAAAGGTAGTATTACTAGGAATCAAGTCGCAAATTGTGACATTGGTCGCATCTTGAGTACCAGTAGAAAGATAATAAATCGTATACTCTAGTTGATCGCCTGGTTTAATATTGCTGAGATTTATAGCTCCAGGTAAGTAAGTATTTTTAGGAGTAGGCCAGTTAGCATGATCATCATCGCTAGCTTGCGCGCTTGTCGTATCATCTACAAACCCTGTGATACTCACACCATTAATCGCCGTAATTCTTTTCACCAACAGTAAATTCGGAACACCACTACTAGCGGGAACAGTTGTAGTTACAGTAGTCGGGTCAATTGTTCCCGCATTTTCTGTTTGATCAATACTATTACTAGGTATAGTGACATCTGCTGGTAAAGTAGTGCTAGGGTTACTATCAACGTTATCTGTTTTGACACCAATACTAGGCAAGTTACTAGCAGTGGCTATACTTTGATTACTTAAAACCGTATTTGCCGGAGTAGCACTGATAATTTTTACAGGAACATTGATAGTAATAACAGCATTAGCAGGTAATGTATAGGGAGTAGAGGCATCAATTAAATTAGCATTAGGATTGGAACCTGTGTAAGCTGAATTAATAGTAGGAGATGTTTGACTTACTCCAGCAATTTTCACATTCACAGAAATCGGATTCGCCCCAGTTCTAGTAACATTACTATTCAGAACATCTGTAATTTGGAAATTAGTAATTGGTACGGTATTAGTATTTTTATAAGCAATTGTCCAAGTTATTTCATCACCAGCCGTAACTAAATTATTAGCATCTACATCATTAGTTAATTTGACAGATTTAAATCCTTGCACTTCGGGAATGCTGATTTTAGTAGCGTCAACAGATGCTAGTTGAGTTTGTGCTATACTGCCTGTTTCAATTTGCGCTAATACATCGCTAGGTAATGTGGTGGTGTTGTCTACATTATCTGTATTAAGTGCGGTGATTCCTGTGCCTGTACCTACAGCTTGGTTAACTTTATCTCCTACTTGATTAGCATTAATTGTCACAGGAATTTTAACTGCTATTACACCCCCAGCAACTAAAGGCACTGTAGTACTGAAAAGATTATTATTGCCGTTACCATTGTAGTTAGTATTAATGCTAGGAGTTGTCTGCCCTACACCACTCACGCTGATAGTTGGTGTTCCGGTTTTTGTGACTCCAGTTGGTAAAGCATCTGCTATTTGAAAATTGGGAACACTCGCTGTTCCTGAGTTTTTATAAATAATTGTCCATGTGACTGTATCTCCGGAAGTAACGCTATTACTTGTATCTGCATCTGTGGTTAATTTCACAGATTTGTAACCTGATACTTGAGGCGCAATAATTGTGAATGTAGTTGGATCAATACTGGGATTTTGTGTTTGCGTAACGCTACCACTAGGTATGGTTACACCTGTAGGTAATCCGCTAGTGCTACTATCAACATTATCTGTATTTGTGGCTGAGATATTTCCACCATTAGCTGTTGCTTGATTAGATTTTGTACCTGATGATCCAGCGTTAATATTGACAGGAATTGTAACTGTAATAATACCCCCAGCTTTAAAAGTAATTGGGGTTTGTAAAAGACTATTATTGCCAGTGCCATCATAACTACTATTAGCAGTTGGTGCTGTACCTTGAGTATTATTAGTCGTAATATTAATACTGCCTGATTTTGTTAATCCTGATGGCAATATATCAGTAATTTGGAAGTTAGTAACATCAACTGTACCTGTATTGATGTAAGTAACTGACCATGTAACTGTATCTCCCGCAGTAATACTACTACTACTATCTAAATCATTTGTCAGTTTTACAGATTTATAACCTGATAAACTTGGCGTTGGCGTAGTAGCAGGAATATTAATGACAGTGGGGTCAATTGTTCCTGTTTGAGTTTGCTTAATACTAGCTGCAGGAACTTCTGTTATTCCTGTGTCGCTATCAACGTTATCTGTATTAATGCCTATGGTTGTTAAGTTGTTACCTTTGGCTGTGGCTTGGTTGGATTTTGTGCCTGATACTCCGCTATTAATCGTTACAGGAATATTAACAACTATTGTACCTCCTGCTTTTAATGTAATTCCAGAAGCAAAGAGGTTAGTATTACTAATACCGTCATAACTACTATTAATTGTCGGGGAAGTTTGCCCACCACCACTTGCTGTTACGAGAGTAGGTGTTCCTGATTTAGTTACCCCTGATGGTAATGTATCAGTAATTTGAAAATTAGGAACATCAACTGTTCCGGTATTTTTATAAATTACTGTCCATGTTACAGTGTCTCCAGGGTCAAGACCTGTTGCACCTTGATCGGTTGTTAATTTAACTGATTTATAACCAACTACAGTAGGAGTTCCCACAATTACAGTTGTGGGGTCAATACTAGAATTTTGAGTTTGCAGAATACTGTTAGTTAGGGGCGTAACTCCTGTAGGTAAACCTGTAGTAGTATTGTCAATATTGTCTGTTTTTACGCCAACTGTCGGTAAATTTGAGCCATTAGCAGTAGGTTGATTGCTGAGAATTGTGCCATTAGGTAATGCAGCGTTTACATTCACAGGAATATCAATTGTAATCACTCCACCTGCTTTGAATGTTACGCCAGCAGTAAAAAGATTATTATTACCTGTACCGTTATAACTAGTATTAGGAGATGGTGCTGTTACTTGTGTAGCATTGACAGTAATATTAGCAGCAGCTAATGCTGTGGATAGTGTGACTCCTGCTGGTAAAGCATCAGTAATTTGGAAGTTGCTAATATCTACAGAACCAGTATTAGCATAGGTCACTCTCCAGGTAAGTTTGTCACCAGGAGTAACGCTATTGGTACTATCGTTGTCGGTGGTTAATTGTACTGATTTATAACCAGAAGTATTTGGTGTAGCTGCTAATGCAATAGATTGATTTGCGCTTGCTTCTTGGCGATGATTGGTAGAATCGCCATTAGCAGGATTGCCGCTAGCTTCTGCAACTTGACTGACTGTAGGAATGCTGGCATAGCTACTAGGAATAGTTGTCCCATTGGACAAATCTACTGTGTAAACATCAAGATTGCCATTGGCTGTATAAGGTTGGTTTTGGCTGCTGGGATTGGGAGGAACAGGTGTATTTCCTAAAGTTACAGTAATAGAATTATTCACCACTGTTTCTGTAACTTTGACAGCTACTCGCACTTTTACTGTGCCATTTACAGGGATATAACCATTAGTTGTACCTAACAAATTGATCGTATTATCCCCGCCACTGGGAACATTAACGGCAACAGTTGTCGCTGAAGCCGCACCTGTACCATCAGAATCAACAGCAATAATCTGAATACCTTCTAATGTTCCACCTGTAATTGTGGCTGTACCAGGGATAAAAAATTGCGTCGGATCGTTGCCAGTGTTAGTAATAGTGAAGTCAAAATAGACCACATCACCTGTATTAATCCCTGCAATTCCTTGATATGTGCCCGCATTAGTAACATTACTAGGGGCTTCTGTTGGCACACTACTCGAATTAATCGTAATTCCTGCCACTTCTAAAACGGTGACGCTGACAGTGTTAGAAGTCACGGTGTTAGTAGTGCCTGATGTCTCTCCTTCAAAACTGCCCGTGGCGCTATTGTCGATAGTAGTTCCCGGAGGAGTCGAATCAGCCAAAACCGTTTTTAGTAAAGGTAAGAAACTGCCACAAATTATGGCAGTGGTTAAAAATAAGCGAGTCGATGCTCGAAGAAAGGAGGTTGACATAGCGATTATCTAGTTTTGGCTGTAAAGTAACTCCCCCTAATGGGCAGAAGAATTAACTCATATCTGGTATTTCTCCGTATAAACCCTGAGTATGAGAATAAAAGTGCAATAAGGACACATTATTTATATCGCACTTGATGGCAAAAGAAAGGATTTGGGGTTTAGTACTGAGTAAGTAAATCACATAGATTTGATTGGCGGTGGATTAATTAACTGTCACGTTAAAGCGGACGAAACCGTAGGAAGCAAAAGGTGTCCCAGCTGCAGTGGCTTTGGGAACGATAGTGCTGGTACCCAAATCTACTACAACTCCACCATTTGTATTGGTGGCTGCACCACAAGGGGGATTGGGTAATGATGTGCCAGCACTATAGAATTGACCTCGATCGCTATCTGCAGTGTTGGTGAGTTGTACTTTACCTGTTCCTGTTGAAGTACTAGGATCAGCCAGTGCTGTATTATCCCAACCTAAAAGAATGCCATTACCGACGGCGTAAGTATCTGCTTGAAAAGTGGTATTTGTGGGAATGCGATCGCAGATTTTCACATTCTTGAGATTATCTGTACCACTGGAAAGGAAATAAATTGTGTATTCTAGGTTATCTCCTGGTAATACTCCGGAGACTGAGTTACAAGCATTACCAGTATTACAAGCGATCGCTCCACGCAAATATTTATCTTTATTTGTCGGCCAGCCAGATGCATCATCATTGGCGGTGGAATCATTAACAAAAGTAGTGGTAATATTTGTGCCATTAATCGCCGTAATCCGTTTAACTAGGCTAAGATTTGGCACAGCACCAATGCTAATTTTATAGTCTTCAACTTCACCATTGGCGATCGCAGTATTGGGAGTAGAGGTGGTGAGAGTAGCGCTATCACTCAAGCGGAAACGAGCATAAGTATCACCCGCAGTTAATCCCGTAATCCCTATCCACTGAATATTGATGTTTTGGGCTGTAGCACTAACTGCGATCGGTTGGATACCTGCTAAACTTGTATTGGAATCATAGGCGACACCTTCACTAACTGCGAACACACCATCTTTGTTAAAGTCAATCCAACCAACTAAATAAGCTGCCGCCGCCGTATTAGTAACGTTGACTGTAGCAGTGTAAGATGTAGTGCTGGTGTTGATAGCGGGTAAAGTCACACCATCTTCATCATCAGGTGTACCTGTTGTATCATCGGCATCGGCATTAGCATTTTGCAATGTGCTGTCATCAGCATCAATGTTTGCCCCCATTTTGAGAGTACTAACAATGTTATGACTAGCTCCTCCATTAGCTAAAGTTGTTTGATAGTCACCTGCACCTGTACCATTGCTCGTATCCGGTGCATCGCCATAATCTATCCCAATAATCGTTACATCTTCCCCTGTACTCGAGGCAGAATTATAACTAGCAGTTGTAGTTCCACCTGCCGTAGTCCGAGTTGGATCGTCATAGGTGGCTGTGGCTGGGTTTTGATAGGTTCCTAAAGCGGTAGCATTAGGAATATCAACTTTAAAAACAATGGTGACAGACTCAGCTTCCGGAATGGTAAACGTCCCCCAACTAGGATTAGTTGCTCCTCCAGTTGGATTAGTGCTTGTAGGCTGAGTTGCACCACTACTCGTAGTTACTGAGGTAGTCGAAGCATAGGTAAAACCTGTAGGTAGCAAATCGGAAATCACCACATTAGTAGCTGATGATGTGAGAGCAGCGTTAGATACTGTGATGGTATAAGTCGCAGTCATTGCGCCCGTTCCCGGTTTAGTGATTGTGGGGGTGCTAGTGGTTTTAGTTACTGTTAATTTCGGTAAGCACTGAGCGCCACTTTTAATTCCTGGGCTATCGTTGGCAGAAATTGGAGCTAATAAACCTGTGCCGCCTGCTGCATAAAAGTTACGCGGATTAGCATTACCTAATAATCCTGTTTGACCACCAGCTCCTCCTGCTAAGCTAACGACTGTCGCGGCTGCACTCGTACTAACGACAACACCACCACCGCCTCCACCGCCAGGGCCGTGAGCTTCTCTAAAGGTTGACCAACCACCATCCCCACCAGCAGCATTCACGCTGAGATTACTAATCCCCGTTGTACCCGTACTTTTAACATCATAGGCAACAGCATAAACAGTTCCCCCAGCACCGCCGCCACCAGCACCATCATTAGCAATGCTTAAACCTTGTACGCCTCTCACATCAAATATGCCACTGCCAGCGATAGTATCAGCGCGCACTACAGCAATTCCGCCTCCTGCACCACCACTGCTGTAGATACCAGTACTATTTGCTTTATTATTACCATCAAAATCTGCACCATTCGCATAGGTTGGTGAACCTGTATAGTTTGTCCCAAGGGTTCTACTAACAGAAGTGGTAGCATCATTGGTTGTACCTGCACCTCCACCTCCGCCCATAAATAGGCGTTCACCATTATTAATTAGTGCTGTGGTAAATGCCTTACCGCCAAAACCTCCTGATGGCACTTGACTACTCCAGGCTCGTCCCCCACGACCGCCATCACCACCATTGGCACCCCCACCGCCGCCACTATTTTGGTCGTTAGAAGAAGGATTACCATCTGTGCTACCTCCACCTGCATTGGCAGGTGCACCTCGTCCATAGCTACCATTGGGATAGCCTTCATCAGTATTAGTGGTAAATGTTGCTGTCGGGGGGTTACCGTTAGTTGCACTAATGCTACTGGGATCGAAGTAATTAAGTACAAACTTGGGTGTACCAGCAATACTTTCTCCTTTGGAACCATTAAAACCAGTTGTGCCGCTATTTTGGGAATTAGTACGATAGTCTGTATTGGCACCTCCACTCGTTCCTCTTAATTGACGACCTGCTCCAGCACGAAACCCTTTACCCCGCAGATCGACAATTGTCCCACCACCTAAAGTCATTTTGCCTGCTACATCTATAGCAAAAACTCCACCCACCGTCCCATCCCAGGGTAAAGCAGTAACGCCAGCATTTAGGGTGACGCTAGAGTATTGAGGTACTCGAATAATCTGGTAACTACGTCTGCCAGCTGTGCTCGTGGCAGATGCGGAGCGATATGTATAGTTCAATCCTTTACTAGTTCCGGTACCTTTAATGCCAATTGTTGACCCCGACACACTAGTAACGGTAATAAATTCATAATGTCCGGCATTATTAATTGCCGTAAGGCCACTCGCTCCAGTAGAAGGGGGAGTATCAGTAGCAACAGTAGGAGGAGTTGGCTCAGGACTACTATAGGCTGGTACATCTCCGCCTGTACCATCTCCGTAGCTAGCTGTGTTGCTGGAGTCAATGTCAGCATCTTGCATCTGAATAATCATCAGCAAATCCCCAACTGCAATATCGGGGGCAGTGTTAGGCAATTTACTAGCTACGTTGACAGTAATCGAAGTTACGCCACTATTGACGGTTCCAGAGTTGGCAGCAAAATAGGAATTGACAATACCGTTGATGGTGCCAGAGCCATCTTTTCCGGGTGTGGCGCAAGGGTCATTTCCCGCAGCGAGAACAATGTCGTTGTGATAATTGAGAGGACTGATAAATAGGATGAGGCTTAAAAAGCCAATTATAAAATTACGGTATAATTTATAACTTATTCGATTGTGTAAAATCATCACTACACTAACTATAATAATTGCTGCTGCAAGTAAGATTATATTTAACATTTCTTGCCCTCATCAATGTAAAATTTGATATCTAGAGCAATTTTTTGAGTAACTTGTCTTACACTCCTAATTTTCCTTCTTTATTTGCCTTGATCGCGTGTGAGTTGTTTGACTTTAAGGTTAAATTACTTAAAAAAATACGTATAAGTTTCGTCATATTCTTAACTTTCCTGGTACTTGAGATTCTTTTTCTTGGAATGGGGTAACTTTTTGCTGCCCAAAACCATCAAATAATTCGTTAAGCTTCAGCGTTATACCTAAATATGGCCCTCCTGCAGAGCGAGTACCAGAAAAATCTCGATCGTCAACTTTACCAAAGACATATCCAGCCGCCAGCCGCAAATTGGGGCTGAGGTAGTAACCAGCCTCAATGACAAAGCCTGTTTCTGTATAGGTAGATTGATTAATGACACGGGCTTCACCAACCAAATCCATGCTGTACCCTAGGCGATAGGTAGCACGGAATTGTGCCAGATTTACTGTAGTAGTGCCAACTAAATCGCTAGCTAGGTAAGAGGTACTATTACGTAAAGCATATTTGCCATAAAATTCCCATTGCCAGTTGGGAGCATAGATAGCCTCTAAAGCAAAGGTATGATCTTCGGAACCTGTACCACTACCTAACAAAATAGTGTCAGGAATAGTTGCAGGATTTTGACGGTATTCATAACGCAACAAGGCGTTAAATTTATCGCTATTGGGGTCACGGTAGGCTAAACCCACCTTGAGGTTGACTGTATCTCCTAATCCTGTGAGTTTTTGATTAGAAGAGTTTGCCTGTTGATAGCGTACTAAAGCTGTCAGAGACGGAGAAATCTTACCAGTTGCAGCCGCCGAAATCACAGTATTGGAACCACCAGAGGAACTACGATACTCATAACGGGCGCTGGCTTGAAATTGCGGATTATCAGAGTATTCCAGCCCAATACTGTAGCTATCACCACCATTAAATCCAATAGCAGAAGCACTTTGACCGGGAGCAAAAGGTTGGGCAAATTGCTGACCCGCTGCAGTCTTTTGGAAGAAGCTGCCAAACACATGTTCGTAAGCTAGATTTAACCGCAAACCAGGCGCAATAGACCAGCGGTTATTTAAACCAATGGCTCCTTGAGTAGTGATTTCATTAGCACCACCCAAAATTGAATAACGACCAGTCAAGACAGTATCAGTACCCAGTTTGTGTTCGCCATTAACACTGAGGCTAGTAATAGAATTACCAGACAATTGACCGCTACTGTAAAACTGTTGGGCAAGACTAATATTAATACCAGGTACGACAGCCCAGTTGAGTCCAAAAATAGTCCGGTCTGGGTAAACAGTATCCTTGGTTGAAGATAAAGTCAGTTCATTTTGCGCTTGGAAGGTCAGGTTGCTTGCTAAGGGAACTGTTAAGCGCGATCGCAATTGATCGGAATTACTACTGAGCGCATTTGCAGGAATCCGATCTTCTCGGTTGCGATGAATCCAATCTAAATCCACAATGGCACTACCCAAGCGTTGTTGAATCCCTGCGGAAATCGTTGTTAGGGAATTATCAACTTGGCTACCAGGAACGGCTTGAGAACGGGGTGCAAACAGTTCTTCAAATGTATCTAGTGGTTGGGGTGCAATGCCAAAATTATCTTCGTGGTCATATTGCAGTCGGATATTGGTAGTTGCAGAAACTTGACCTGTTAATTGTGCGCCGTAACGAGTTTGACCTGGAACAAAGCTGATGGTGGCATTATTCGCAAAACCCGTGCCAGCATAACGATAATAGGCACGACCTTGGATACCTTTGAAAATTTGTCCCTCAGCTTCTAAGCGGTAAGCTTCACCGCTAACCTGACCCATAACATCAGAATTATTGCTGGAATGGGCATATTCTGCTATTAACTTGCTGTTACCACCTAAAGCAATCATGGCATCAGCGCCATAAAGTTCAAAGCCGCGCACCCCTTGATTTTCTCTGACGTAGGTTGCAGCTAACCAACTTTCCTGATTGACAGCGCGAGAGAAGTTGTATTGTAAGCGCCCTGCATAAATATCACTATTAGAATCTTGAGTGTCATATTGATAGCTCACAATAATCTTCCGGACTAAAACTTGTCCATCTCGATCAATATCAGTACGGAGAATTGGTTCGCGGAATAATAAAGTTCCGCGATCGTAATCAATTTCGTAGTCTGAACCTCGGCCTAATTGTTTACGTTGTAATACAGTTCCTGGACGGTTGAGTTCTTCTAACTCCAAAAATACATTTTCACTACCAGGAACTAATATCCGGCGAGACAGAAAATAATAACCACTAGTACCATCAGGCGCGATCGCATCTCGTTGGAAACCTTGGAGGTTATTGCCATAGAATGCTGTAAATTGGAGATTTCCTAAATTGTAGTTGGCTTTAAAACCGTGAAGTTGACGGGTAGTAGCGGTATACTGCTGCGATGGTCGAGCAAATTCCTCTGTATTGTAGTCACCCCACATAAAATAATCGGGAGTAGACCCTGGAATACCAGATGAATGCTCCAAACGTACATATACGCTGTCAATTGAAGGAGTGACAACAGTAGATGTGGAACTATCCCCATAGACAGGATAGTTTTGCTCGCTGAATTGGTAACTACGAAATAGACGGTTATCACAGTTGCAGTCCTCGTTGAGGTTGCGAGAACTGTTGTAAGCACCAGTAAATAACCAATCACCAATCGCGCCAGTGGCAAATATTGCGGAATGGAAATCTAATTGGGTTCTGTTATCTCTGTCTGGACGGAGAAAATCACGAAAACTACCATAATAATCTGTACCTCTAGCACCTAAGCGTAAATCGACTACACCAGTAAGCAGACTAGGACGTAGTGCTGTTTCAAATTGCAGTTGGGTAAAGGCTTCTAAATCATTTACCTTGGCTAGAATTCTTACAGTTTGGGCTTTCAGATTAGAACGTAGTGTGGTTGTAAATTGCCCTCCTTTCGCCTCCACTTGAAATCCAGGTTGGTCAGGCTTAAAGTCCTGACCAACAAAATCCCCAGCCGTAGGTATTAAAGTGATAACAGCATCTTGGTTAGAGCGATTGCCGTTTTCATCGATTAATTGACCCCTAACTGTCGCCGTTGCACGTCCATCAGCAGGAATCCGAGATTCTACTGTTTCTAATGTCAGTTGTTTTGGCGTGCCTCTAATTACTACTTGTACTGTCGCTGGCGGTTCTGTACTACCTAAGATTTGTGCAGAAATAGTGTTTTTTCCTGATGCTAACGAGACACCATACCATGTCTGCGTTACTAGGTTAGTAGCACTATCACTTTCTGTTCGTCCCACTAAAGAAGGGTCTACTAGCGCTCCATTTACGCGCAGTTCTATTTGACTCCCAGCCGGAAATTGTACAGTTACCGTAGTTGCTGGTGCATCTAAAACACTGTCAGCTGTTGGAGTCAGAATTTTCACTCCTGTGGAGATAGGGGAAGCATTGGGAGATGGGGAATTAGCATCTATATTCTCTTTGACTCCCTCTGCGATTTTAGATAAACCTCTGGGTAATGTGCTCTCAACGGCTGGCTGAAAGGTTTGGATTTCTGTTGTTGGCGTAGTACTGCTAGAAGCATCAGCCGCAATTTTAGTTAAGCCTCTGGGTAATGTGGCATCAAATGCTGGCTGAAAAGTTTGAATTTCTGTTGTGTTTGGCGTAGTACTACTAGACCTATCAGCCGCAATTTTAGATAAACCTCTGGGTAATGTGGTCTCAACGGCTGGCTGAAAGGTTTGGATTTCTGTTGTTGCTGACGTAGTACGACTAGAAGCATCAGCCGCAATTTTAGTTAAGCCTCTGGGTAATGTGGTATCAACTGCTGGTTGAAAAGGTTGTATTCCTAAAGAAAGCTCTGTTTCTTTCCCTCCTTCCGTTGTCGCTATTGTGCCGTATTGATGGCTAAATTCAGTATCAAATGTTGAGGATTCAAAATTGATAGATGAACTCTCAATCAAGCTAACTGTTGTAGGTTTTTGTTGATTGTTCTCAACAATATCAGCAGAATTTATATCGATTATTGTTTCAGGAACTTGACTCTCTGGTTGTTCTGAACTGGCTGTAATTTGTTCAACCTTCTCAGCCTGTGAAGCAGTATTGAAGTTGTCATTAACTTCAACTGCAGGCTGTGAATTATCAGTAGTTTCCCCATGAGCGACAACTGGGTACAAAATTATACTCAAGGCTCCTGCCATAGCCCCGATCAAGCTGAGGTTGAAAGTAGTTGTATGGTGGAGTCTGGGTTTCATTTCTTAATTTGCTCCGGGAAGGCTGGGGTGACGGCGAAATTCATACGTACTAGCCCACCAGGTTCTAAACGCACTAAGCGAGATTGGCTATTACGTTCGCGGAATTTCTCATTTGGAGCTAGGGTGTAACCATTGACGCTGCTGAGGTCTAATACACCTGTATGGTTTCCTGGCAAAACATTAGCTACAGAGAATAGTCCATTGGGGTCTGTAGTAATGCGGTTACCATCCTCCAAGAAAATTACAGCATTAGGAATTCCCTTCTCACCAGGTTGTTGTTCCCCGTCAAAGTTTCTATCAACAAACACGCGACCGATGATTGTGCCACAATCAGAGACTATTCCGGGACGAATTTTTAATTGGTAAGTGGCTGGCCCATCTTTAGTACTAAAACGGTTATCAGCTCGTTGTGCATTCACAATCGCACTGTTGCGACCAGTTCCCCGCACCGCATCGCTGGTAAGTTGCACCCCATAAACAATATTCAGTGTTTTTCCGGCACTAGCAGTAACATCTGCGCGTAATGTAATAATGTTGCCATTGGTTTGTGAGGAGATAGCGACTTGTTGAGAGTCTATTTCACCACGGATTGATTGTGGTAAAAATTTGAATCCTAGTGGTAAGTTATCGGTGATGACCAGATTATTTAAACCAGCATCTGATAAATTCTTGATTGTCAGGCGGTAAATAACTGTATCTCCAGGTTCAGCAGTAGCGCGATCGCCTGTTTTGATAATCTGTATTTGATTGGGTTGACACATCCCTGTAGTAAATCGAAATGCTAATAAGTCCAGTCCTACAGTTTCTGCATTGGGGACAAGGGCTACTGTGTCTGTAAAATTAGTACCGCCTGTAGTGGTAATGGGTTGACCATCTAGGGAAGTAGCAACATACCTAATAATGCTGTTATTGCCATTCCCATTATTTTCCACAATTTGAATCTTGATGCGTCGTTGTTGGTAAATTGAATTTGCAGGTGGATTGATGACTAAAATATAAGTACGACCTGGATTTGTTTGTCCTTGATTTGGATCTAATAAAAAGTTATAAGTACCTCTTGGTTCGCTATTAGTCAGAAAGTAAGGATTACTATTTTCAATATTTGGTTTTAATCCACCAGGTATTTGATTGTCAGGAATATCAGGAACTTCTGTTCGCGTTAGTGGTAATAATTTCCCTAATTCTGTGCCTGTGGGATCGCTGGGATTAGGTTCATATACAGCAATAGAAAAGCCAGTGTAATCAGGTAATAATTCCCCACTACAGCCTAAAATTCTACCTAATGGGTCAACTAATTTATCAGAGCCAAGGTTGATTTGAGAAGAAGTTGATAGATATTTTTGATTAGTAGCTGTATCTGTATAAGTATATTGAGCTTGATTAATAAAAGCTGGACGTACAACTTGGTTTTCAGCTTGTTGCGCTCCTGCTGGTAGAGAACCATGCAAGATATTGCTCACAAGAAGCGTTGCAGTTAATTTCTGCAACCATCTACTATTAGGAGTGAAATGCTTTTGGATTTTGGGACAGAGCACTTAACATTTCTCCTATGAAATACCAAGACTGTAAATGTGGTTGGGGATTGGGGATTGGGGACTAGGGATTGGGGACTGGAGATGAGGGATGAGGAAGATAAGGAAGAAATAATTAATGACTTTTGACTTTTGACTTTTGACTTTTGACTTTTGACTTTTGACTTCCCCGTAGCAGTACTAGTCCCTCATCCCTTTTTCAACGAACTTGCACTTGATAAGATGCTTTTACTATTGACTTTGCACCTACAGATGGTAGTTTTAAACGGATATGGGTGTAAGCAGTGGCTGGTGCAGCTTGCGTTTCCACTTTGCCATTGGGTAGAGTAACTTTGACAGTGGGATTTTCTAGAAAGCTGCGTCCATCATCAATGCTGTAAGTAATTTTGGCTTCTTTATTAGCATCCACATTTGCAGATTTCAGCACATAAACCATTCCTTTGGGAATGGGTTGATTGAGAGTAAGGTTCTTAATTGGATGAGCGTTTTTATTTTCGCTACTCAAGGTGTAGCGCAGCACATCTCCTGGTTGGACTACAGCTTGACCTTTTAAAGGTTGCCATTTTTTGGTTTGTTTACCCTGCTGATCCTTTTCGATTACTTGCTTTTCTGCATCTAGGCGCAACTGCACTTGACCTTGATATTTGGTATTTTGTGCGATCGCACTTCCCGATTGCCAAATACTTGCGACTCCTGGTATTTGGCTGACGAAGGGAACTGTCGCAATTAAAGCGATCGCTCCCATACCTGCAATAGAAACACGCTTCATGTCAATAAACCTCAGAATATTTTCAGATGTTGATGAGTGATTTATTTTTCCCTACTTGTGCTAGAAAATTGTTCTAGTGGTCTATGTCATTAATTTTTTAAGTCCGTAGTCATGACTACGGACTTGTTAACCCCTCTTTTATGACGAAGAGGGGCAAAGGGTTCTAGTTCACTCGACGTTGGAAGGTAAATGTTCTTTGCTCTTGCGGTATAACATTACCGTTAGCCGTATCAACATACTTGGTAACATCTGTAGCTTGAGTGCTTCCAGTTTGGTTACCAGATGGGAAGAACTGGATGGTTCCACTCGCAGAATCCGCAGCCTGTGGGTTAGTTATGTTACTAGTATCAATGATACCGTTGCCATCATTGTCTACTGCCCAATTATTGGGAGATGCTGTACCATCTTCAGTAATTACAACATTGCCGGCGTTCAAGACCACATTACCTGCACCAGCTTGGACATTGGAAATATTTGTGTATCGAATCTGATATTCAATAATATTTCCAGGTGCAGGATTTCTGGGTACATCAGTAACGTTAGAATTTGGATCAATATCTACGCCGTTGGGATGTGTGTACTTCGGTGTACTTTCAAAGTCATCCTGACCTGCACCTACTGCTGGCCCGCTTCCTTGTAAGATTCGTGAAACTTTGACTAACTTGAGGAAGCCAGTGTATACCCGGTCAATAGTCACGTTAGTGGATGTATTTGCTCCTACTGTAATATTGGCTTGAATCGGTACAGGGTAACCAAATTCTGCATCATTTGCATAATCTGTCAAAGTATCAGTTGACAGCTTGGTACCAGTTGGTAAATTAACTTCTACACCGTAGCTGGTAGTTGCACCTGAGGCAACACTGGGAATTGTAATCGCCGTACCACTAGTCAGAGCAAAACCAGAACCTTGAGTATAGGTATAAACTGCAGAATTACTACCAAAGGTAATAGTTGCCGTTGTACCAGTAGGTAAGTCTAGAGGATTGGCTGGTGTGATCGGTACAAGTGTGATATCTCCTGTACCTGTGCCAGTATTCTGTAATGTGTTGGTGAAACCTACTGGTGAGGGGTCAATTTTACTACCTGGCAATGTATTGGCAGGAATTAAAGAAGATTTATTGGTAAAGTCAGTTGCAGTTGTACCATCCGGCCCGGTTGCACCTGGTGCATTTAAAGGCCCATTCAGTACAGATGCAGCCGTAGCAGCTTGAATTTGGAAGGTGTTAACTTCACCGCCAGGGCCAGCACCAGTGTTGTTATTACTTGCGTCAACACCTTGTGTCGTGGGGTCAGCAACACCATTAGTAACGGTATTATTTACTGCTGTGGGGCTATCAGGTAGACCATCATTATTAAGATCTGTACCAGCAGGAGGTGTCATACCACCTACAGGGCCGTCGTAGTTACTGGGATTTTGGTCACCAGATTCATCATACACAGGTAAACCACCATTAGGAGTTTGACCAAATACTTGCGCGATATTGTTAATAGACAAAGTTGCTGGTGTACCAACAACACCTAATTTAATTGAGAAGCCTGTCAAAGTAGTATTTACAGGAATATTATCAGCAGCTACTAGAGTCTCTTTGACAAAACCCACACGTGTTACAGAAGCTAAAGTATCAGATCCTTGTAAAGTACCGCCTGCTTGGAAGGTTTTCCATAGTACTGATGTACCATCATTTGCCTTAGTTGAACCAATCGGTGTAGTGCTGTAAACTGCTGTCCAACCTACAGGCGCTGTTGGCGCTGCTTTTAAGACTGTACCTGCAGGAATATCATCAGAAATTAAGATGTAATTCTTGGTAGTATTTCCATCCACACTAATACCTGCAGTACCTGCTAGCGGATTTGGAGTAATACCTAAACCAGTAACATCATTGCCTTCAACCCTGACACTTAAATTGTAGGTAACACTATCATCTGAGAGATTAGCAGGTGTTGGTGTTCCAGGGGCAGCATCATTATCTACGTAAGCGCCACGAGTTTTCAATAATGTTGCTAAGGCTAGATTTTTCTGGACAGCGCCAACTGTAATTTCTTGGATGTCGCTAGCTTCACGAGTCCCATTGACTGGTGCACCAGTGATTTCAGGAGCGCCAGTACCATCTGGGTTATCTACGGTGTAAACGTCACCACCGTTAATATTACTGCCTATACGTTCTACGTTCTGAGCATTACCTGGTGTGTTACCTAGGGTAACTGTAATAAGTTCACCTGTATTCGCACCAGCTTGGACGGTGACTGGTACACGTACTAATACAGTACCGTTAACAGGAACGGAAGGTGTAACTACCTCAGCAGCATTGAAGTTAACCCAGGTTGTGCCACCATCAGTACTGTATTGCAATTCGCCACTAGTGGTACTACCAGCTAATATGCCAGAAACTGTACCAGGCCCAGTTGTGGTTGCTAAGTTAGGAATCCGGAATCTGGTGGGGTCATTACCTACGTTCTTGATTTCGTATGTATAGATAATTAAATCACCCACCTTAACAGGATCGGCAGGGGTCTGATCCTCAGGTACACCTCTAGGTGCTACGGTAATACCTGCAACTTCTGCTACTGTCACGGTCACAGTGTTAGAGGTTGCATTAATGGTTGTTCCTGGATTGTTCGGATCTTCGTAAGTCGCAGTTGCAGTGTTGCTGATTGATTGACCAGCAGCAGTCCCTTCAGCTAATACAGGTGTAACAAACTGGAAAATGCCGTTAGCCAATAATACTGTTGCTACCAAAGAACGGTAGAACTTTGAAGGCTGTTTGATAAATCTCTTGGTTTTTGGCATGATAGAGGTGTATATATTCAATCGAAATCTGTCCTGCTGAAATACGCAGGATTTTTTTTAGCCATTTATCTGGCAATTGCCAAGTTAAATTAGCCTAAAACTTTATAGTCTTAGGAAGCTTATTTGCTCGGTTCAATTATTCATTGAACTCAAAACTTTTCCAGTATAGGTTTAAAGACATCTTTTCTATCTTAAGCAGTATTAATTCTTGCGAGCCAAGACTTATATGCATCAGAAAGACTTCTTATTTGTTTGTGCTGCTTAACTCATTGGGTAAATAAAAATCTAGCTTGTTTTACTAAAAAAAAACTTCAGTATAAATAAGGAATTCTTACTTTTAATCTGTGAAATTATCTATATACTCTAATTTTGTTTCTTTAAGGAAAAATACATTTAAATAAATACTTTACTGGCATATATAAGCGTATATAAATTACCATCAGTGGCAACTTCATACATGATCCACTGTTAGCCTAAATGTTTATAATGCCAATAAATTAGTAGTTATTCAATCACTATAGCAATGATATTAAAACTGATGAATATTGTTAATTTATCTTATTTCTATGCTAGGAATACAAATTGCATCTAGAAGAAATTTAGCTCATATCATGTATTTGAAGAACTGAAAAAGTAAGTTGTTATAGCATCACAAACTCACTATTAAGCTTGAGATGTGACGTTTTTCAGAGATAAATTAGGTAAATTGAAGTTTAATTTAGATAAATAGCTATAATCTGCGTTAATCTCTGAATTAATGGAGATTTAACCCTAAAAAAGCCATATTTACTACATATTGGTATACTCAATTTAAGCAATTAGCAAGTATAAATTTACAGGTTATTTTGTTATGTAATAAACTTAAACTGGAAAAATGAGGAAAATCTGAGGCTGATGGGAATCTGCTTTGATTGCTGAAATTACTCGCGTAGAAAGAGAACCAGTAACGGACTTCTATATAAAAAAATGCTATCCCTGCAGGAGTTGACGTGTAGCTTGCTTCCTCAAAAGAGTGGTCAATCAGGGGGTATAAGGGAGAAAAACTGCTGACTCATTAAAATACTACTAGTTTACCAAATAGTAATCTAATTAATTACTATTTGGTGATGAAGGTTTTAATGGTAATTCAGTTAAATTGTCATTTGCAATCAACCTGATAATTGCTATCTAATACGCTGATATCTGAGAGCAACTATAAAGTACAGCTTGCTGAAATATTTGATAGTCTACTTAAATTGGCAAGCGATTGATATCTTTATTGTGACCAATCACTACCATTGCAGAACCACGCTCTAAACGTTGGGTGGGTTCTGGATTAATGATAAATTTACCATTTTGGCTAACTGCAATTAAATTTAAGCCATAGCGGTTACGCAATTGCAGCTCTGTGATGGTTTTGGCATGAAATTCGTCAGGTACAATCAACTCAACAATACTGTTATCTGGATCGAGGTCAAACCGTTCTAGGATTGATGGTTTAGTAAGTGTACGTGCAAGGGCGCAACCTGCTTCGTATTCTGGGAACACTACATGATCTGCTCCCACTCGTTTTAAGAGTTTTTGGTGAACTTCGCTAGAAGCTTTGGCTACTACATGAGGTACACCTCCCTCTTTTACGTTTAAGGTAGTAATGATACTTTCTTGAATATAATTACCAATGGCTACAATCACAGTATCAAATTCAAAAATGCCAGCTTCTTTAAGTGCCGCTGGTTCTGTGGAGTCTAGCTGTAATGCATGACCAACGATACGCTCTGTGAGTGCTTCAGATACTCGCTTTTCATCAATATCTGTTGCCAATACTTCATAACCTAATCTATGCAATGTAGAGGATACAGAGCGACCAAAACGACCTAAACCAACCACTGCAAATTGGTGATTGTCTTTACGTAAACTGCGAAAAAAATTTAAGGCTGAAAGATTCACAATTACTATCCTTTATTAGTACACCCTTTGTTGATGGCAGAAAAGTTATTAGGGGTTGAGTAAACCAGTTTATTTTGAAGTTGCATTATAAGAGAGGGGAAGACACTCACCTACAATGTTATTGTTGATAAACAAGGAAAATTAAATTTACCAAAGATTAAAACATCAACTTTTAATTGATAGTGTAAATTGTATCAGGTTGTGCATTAGCTATTACGGTCACTGCTTGGTCTATCTCTTGACTCTAACTATCCCACTAATAGATTTTCTTCAGGGTAGTGAATTCTTGTAGGACGGGGGTCTCCAAGGATAGCAGACATAAGGAGCAATACACCAACTCGTCCAATATACATTGTGGCAATTAAGACTAGTTTGGCAGCAGTGGAAACACTAGCAGTAATCCCTGTTGAAAGCCCGACTGTTGCAAATGCAGATACTACTTCAAACAAAATTTGAATGAAATCTAACTTTGGATCTGTGAGGGCAATTAAAACTGTCGATAAAATTACAGTAGCCACAGAACCAACTAACACACCTACAGCTTTAAGAATTAAAGATATTGCTACCTTACGTTCATATAATAAAACTTCTTCTTTCCCTTGCAGAATTGATTGCGTGCAACTGGTGAGAACTCTTAAAGTTGTAGTTTTGATACCGCCACCTGTACCACCAGGACTAGCACCAATAAACATCAGTGCGATTGTGATAAATAAACCAGCAGTGGTCATTTTGCCGATATCGATGGTGTTAAATCCAGCTGTTCTAGGTGTTACTGATTGAAACCAGGCTAACAATAATTGATCACCCAAATTCAGACCCCCGAAGGTTTGAGGATTTCTGAACTCGATAGCTAAAAAGGCAATAGTCCCAATAAATATAAGTATTAAAGTTGTGCTGGTAGCAACTTTAAAATCTAAAGAAAATACCTGGTTTTGCGTTTTCTTTTGCAGGCGATCGCGTAACCAAAAGTACATTTCCAAAATTACCTGGTAGCCAATCCCACCAAAGATAATTAAGCCTGAAACCGTGAATACTACTAGAGCTGATGTCTGATAGCCAATTAAGTTATCTTTAAATAGGCTAAAACCTGCATTATTCCAAGAATTAATACTATGAAAAATTGCTAGCCATAGTCCTTGATCCAAACCATAAGTTGGGACAAATGCTGGTAGTAGTAAGAAGACACCAGTGAGTTCAAAAATTAAGGTAGTGGCAATGATAGAGCGAATGACTTGGTTACTACCACTCATTCCTGGTCGGTCTAAAGCTTGTTGAATGGCAATTTTGTCTCTTAAGTCAAACTTGCGCCCAATCAGCAAAATCAAAAAGGTGGTAGTTGTCATGTAGCCCAAACCACCAATTTGAACCAATAGCGCCATAAAAAACTGACCCCAGAAGGAAAAATAAGTCCCAGGATCAACTACCGATAAACCAGTTACACAAACTGCGGATGTTGAAGTGAACAGCGCCACAATTGGATCGTTCCAATTACCACTAGTAGTGGAAAAAGGCATCATTAGTAGGATAGTACCTACAGTAATGACCGCCAAAAATCCTAAGCAAATTGTTCGGGCAACAGTCATAAATAATTTAAAATTCCAAATTCCAAATGAAAAAATTCTCAATTACTGAGAATGCTGGGGGCTGACTGTATCAATTCCAATATTTTACAGCCGTTCACAGTCCAATTAATTATTTGTACTCAGAGGTATAAATGGGCTTTTCCCTCTTCGGAACCCAAAATACCCTTATTTAATTAAAAACACACATGGTAGCCTACGAGTAGGTTTATTTAAGTTCTGCTTTGTCATAACATTGCTTTCTTCATGAGCACAACACTGTACCAACAAATTCAGCAGTTTTACGATGCATCCTCTGGTCTTTGGGAAGAGATTTGGGGCGAACATATGCATCACGGCTATTACGGGCCTGATGGTACCGAGAAAAAAGACCGTCGTCAGGCTCAAATTGATTTAATTGAGGAATTACTCCATTGGGCAGAAGTCAAAACAGCAGAGAATATTTTGGATGTAGGCTGTGGTATTGGTGGTAGTTCGCTATACCTGGCAGAAAAGTTTCATGCTAAGGCAACGGGAATCACTCTCAGTCCAGTACAGGCGAATAGGGCTACAGAACGTGCCCAAAAGCTGAATTTGAGTGATAGAAGTCAATTTTTGGTCGCAGATGCTCAAGCAATGCCTTTTGCTGACAATACTTTTGACTTGGTTTGGTCTTTGGAAAGTGGCGAACATATGCCCAATAAAATCAAGTTTATGCAAGAGTGCTACCGAGTGCTGAAACCTGGTGGAAAGTTGATTATGGTGACTTGGTGTCATCGCCCAATTGATAATGAACCGCTAACAGATGATGAACGCAAGCACTTACAAGACATTTATCGGGTGTATTGTTTACCCTACGTGATTTCACTACCAGAATATGCTGCGATCGCTAATCAAATTTCCTTACAAAATATTCGCACGGCTGATTGGTCACAAGCTGTAGCCCCATTTTGGGATTTTGTAATTGATTCGGCATTTACGCCCAAGGCTATTTGGGGGTTACTAACTGCGGGTTGGACTACGATTGTCGGGGCGCTGTCTTTAGGTTTGATGAGTCGGGGATATCAGCGCGGGTTGATTCGGTTTGGGTTATTGTGCGGGGATAAGTGAGGGATTGGGGACTGGGGATTGGGGACTGGGGATCGGGGGGATGAGGGGGATGAGGAAGATGAGGAAGATTAAGTAAGTCGGTGGAAATAAACCCAACTATGTTAATAAACGTCAATAGGTTTGAAATCCTTACCAATGACAAATGACCTAGACACTTTAGCGGCTACTCTAACGAGAACGCCTAACGGCGAATCCGCAGGGTAGGACAAATGACAGCCTCAGCCAGCTATCTTTCATTTCGCCGACCTACTTAACTTCTGCGTTGCAGTACTAGTTGTTTGTTCACCCAAGATTCTATATTGAAGATTTGGCATCGAAAAATTATTTATGAATCAGTATTCTGGACAGAAACCTTTTGGTGTTTGGGGTCGTTGGCTTGATGCTTTTTGGCAATTTTCTCGACCACACACAATTATTGGCACGAGTTTGAGTGTGTTGGCTTTGTATTTGATTGCTGTGGCTGTGGGAAATAGTAATTATTCTTTTTCTGCTGTTTTAGCAACTTGGTTTGCCTGTTTGTGCGGCAATGTTTATATTGTGGGTTTGAACCAACTGGAAGATATTGAGATTGATAAGATTAATAAGCCTCATTTACCACTAGCATCAGGGGATTTTTCTAAGAAACAGGGACAGTTAATTGTGGCGATTACTGGGGTTTTGGCACTAGTGATTGCTGCACTGTCTGGGCCATTTTTATTTGGAATGGTAGCGATTAGTTTGGCGATTGGTACTGCTTATTCTTTGCCACCAATTCGCTTGAAGCGGTTTCCCTTTTGGGCAGCTTTCTGTATTTTTTCGGTGCGGGGAACAATTGTTAATTTAGGGCTGTTTTTGCACTTTAGTTGGTTAGCACAAAAAAATACATCTATTCCGGCTACGGTATGGGTGCTGACAGTATTTATTTTGGTGTTTACATTTGCGATCGCAATTTTTAAAGATGTGCCCGATATGGAAGGCGATCGCTTGTACAATATCAGAACTTTGACTATCCACCTTGGGCCGCAAGCAGTGTTTAATCTGGCGCTTGGAGTACTCACTATATGTTATGTGGGCATGATTTTAGTGGGTGTGTTGCGTCTAGCCTCGGTTAACATACTGTTTTTGGTAATTACCCATTTAGTAGTGCTGTGTGTTCTGTGGGTGCGGAGTTTGGGAGTGGACTTGCAAGAAAAAAGTGCGATCGCTCAATTCTACCAATTTATCTGGAAACTGTTTTTCATCGAATATTTGATTTTCCCGATCGCCTGTCTTTTGGCTTAAAAAAATGCTGAATAATTTTCATACAACTGATATTTTCGCTATTGTTCTAGTAGCTTCTAGCATTGCGCTACTCATTTATTTTGCTGTCAAAACTTTGATTACCTCGAATTTATTTCAAAAAGGTGTCAATCTTTATCAGCAGCAAGATTATCAAGGTGCAGAAGCAGCTTTTCGCCAAGTAATTGCTCGTAACTCTACTAATGATATGGTGCGCTTGCTGTTAGGAGATGTCTTAAATCAGCAAGGTAAAATTGCAGAATCAAAAGAATGGTTTGAAGATGTAATTCGTCGGAGTCCCAAGAATCCTCAAGGTTACTTACGTCTAGCAAATGTGCTGATGCAGGAAGAACAGCGAGAAGCAGCTAAAGCTAATTTGCAATTAGCACAAGATTTATTGCGGAAACAACGTCAACCAGAAAAGGCGGATAAAGTTGCTCAGGTTTTAAAGAAAATGAATGCTAAATCCAACTAAGTGTAGGAATCCGATTTGATTTTTGAAAAAATATCAGTAACACACGAAGAGCTTTAGCACTGATGCGTTACGCTATTGCTAACGCATCCTACTATACCTATATTGGTGAGGTAGAGCAATAAAAAATTAACCGCCGATAAAAGAGGATAAATGCAGATAAACAAGGCATTATGCCCTTGCATTTTCCAGATTTGTCACACTAAAGTGTAACTCGCAGGGTAGCAGCTACCGTGGCGATAAATTTGTACTTCATTAGACTAGGAAAGGCTATAATTCGTAATTTCAACCACTGAAGATAAATAGAGTAAAAAGCAGAAAAAGTTAATATTAATTAAAGTCATACAAAATATACAAGATTAAATTTATCTAAAAATTTTCCAGTAAAAATCTTTTTTGAGATAAATAGGATAAGCTGAACTGGAAGGTAGGTAAAGTAGGAAAAATGTTGCACATTAAAACTCTGCTGCCTGCGGTAATTCTGGGCTTATGTTTTACCCAGATAAATGCTGTATTAGCAACGAATTTGGATAGGGGTTTAGTAAACTCCAAGAACTCATATCAGGCAAAAGCACTTAAAAATAAAGAAGCGATCGCTAGTTTAGAAAAGGCAATTAATCTCTATATTCAAGGAGATTTACAAGGCGCAGAAATCGCTTTTCGCAAAGTAATTGAACTAGAACCTAACTATGCCAAAGCTTATATTGGGTTAGGAAATGTTCTCGACGATCGGGGTAAAACCAAAGAAGCGATCGCCAGTTATCAAAAAGCTATTAGTATTGATGCGAACGATGCTGAAGCTTATTTAAATTTGGGTTTGACTTTGGCAAAGCTTGAGCGTTTAGATGAAGCGATCGCAGAATATCAACAAGCGATTCTTCTTGCTCCTGATGATGCTGAGGCTCATTATAGATTAGGAAATGCTCTATATAATCAAGGAAAATTGGCAGCAGCAATCGCTGAATATCAAGAGACTATTCGCTTGGAACCCAAAAACCCAGCAGGTTATGCAGCGTTGGGAAATGCTTTGTACGATCAAGGTAAGATTCCAGAAGCGATCGCCCAATATCAACAAGCGATTAAAATCGATCCACAATATGCAGCAGCGCACTATTACTTAGGTAGTGCTTTTCACAATCAAGGTAAGCTGGAAGAAGCTGTGGTGGAATATACAGAAGCTATTCGCTTAAAACCACAAAATCCTGTTGCATATAGTCTTTTAGGAAATGTGCTATACGATCAAGGCAAGATTCCAGAAGCGATCGCTCAGTACAAAAAGGCGCTGAGTTTAGATCCGAACTCTGCATTCGCTTATTATAATTTGGGTGTGACTCTCAGCAAACAAGACCAAAGAGATGAGGCAGTTGCTAATCTCCAAAAAGCTAGAGGTTTATTTCAATCTCAGCATAATCAAGAGATGGTTGACCGGATTGAGCGATTGTTGCAAAAAATTAACTCTCAAATTAATTAATATTAATGATTATTTCTCGGGTATAACTATTTTGCACACCAAATTTTTGGGATTGCGTCGTTGATTTATCTACAAAATCTGTAAGAGTAATTTAAAGGAAATCATAATCAGTAAAAAATCTCAGCCATGATTGATGCAATGGGTAAAGTTTACCTTGTAGGTGCTGGGCCAGGAGATGTGGCATACCTCACGGTAAAAGCTTACAATCTTTTGCAGCAAGCTCAGGTGTTGGTATACGATGCCCTAGTAGATGAGCAATTGTTGCAATATGTAGCGCCTGATTGTTTAAAATTAGATGTCGGTAAACGTGGGGGTAAACCCAGCACCAGCCAAGCTGAGATTAACAATTTATTAGTTAGCTACTGTCAGCAAGGGAAACGAGTTGTCAGGCTAAAGTCAGGCGATCCGTTTATTTTTGGGCGCTGTACTACGGAAATTGAAGCTTTGAAAGCTTCTGGCTGTGCATTTGAAGTTGTACCAGGAATTTCTTCGGCTTTAGCTGCACCTTTACTAGCCGCTATTCCTCTAACAGATCCAGTTTTAAGCCGTTGTTTTGCCGTTTTGACAGCCCATGAACCCGATGCTTTAGATTGGGAAGCACTGTCACGGCTGGAAACCTTAGTGATATTGATGGGTGGACAGCATCTTGCAGAGATTGTACATCGGCTGATTAAGCAAGGGCGATCGCGTCTGACACCGATTGCAATTATTCGCTGGGCTGGTACTCCTAATAAACAAATTTGGATAGCCGAACTGGGTAATATTCTCGAACAGACGGCTGGCTTATCTCTTTCGCCTGTGGTGATTGTAATTGGTGAGGTGGTGGGGCTACGCAATTACTTACAACCTGAGACAATATCTTCAGAGAATTTAACTTTAGCCCAAACTTTCAGACCTTCTACTATGTCAGGCAACTCTCAGCTTCCTCTTTGTGGTAAAACAATTTTAGTCACCCGTGCAGTTGGACAGTCAAGCCAATTTTGCGATCGCCTCACAAATGTAGGTGCAATTGTAATTGAAATGCCTACTTTAGAAATTGGCCCCCCTTCGAGTTGGGAAGCTTTAGATCATGCGATCGCTAATTTACTTCAATTCGATTGGTTAATTCTCACCTCTACTAATGGTGTAGACTACTTTTTTGACAGATTAACCGCACAAGGCAAAGATGCACGTACTTTAGCCAGTATCAAAATAGCTGTTGTTGGCGAAAAAACTGCCCAAAGTCTCAAACAACGGGGTTTGCAAGCCGATTTTATTCCCCCTAATTTTGTGGCAGATTCTTTAGTAGAAAACTTCCCGGAGAATCTAGCGGGGAAAAAGGTGTTATTTCCTAGAGTGGAAAGCGGTGGTAGAGAAGTTCTTGTTAAGGAATTAACCGCTAAGAATGCAGAAGTAACAGAAGTTGCAGCATATCAATCTTGCTGTCCTAGTACTATTCCTCAGACTGCCGAATTAGCTCTGCAAAATCACTCAGTAGATATAATTACTTTTGCCAGTTCTAAAACTGTACAGTTTTTCTGCCAACTAATTAGTAGTAGATTCATCAATCACTTAGATATCTTAGCAGGAGTCTGTATTGCTTCCATTGGCCCCCAAACCTCCAAAACTTGCCATTCTTTAATTGGACGTGTTGATGTAGAAGCAGAAGAATATACTTTAGATGGCTTAACTCAAGCTTTAATTAATTGGGCAAGAAATAGCGAGTAGGGATTGGGTAATTGGGGCTGGCTAATGGGAAGATAAAAATACAAGTACTAAACATCAGCCCACAAGAAAAAATGACAAATTAACACGAAAAAATGACAAATGAGCAAACGTCTTATTGGACTAACTGGAGGCATTGCTACCGGTAAAAGTACTGTCGCTAATTACTTAGCTAGTGCTTACAATTTGCCGATTTTAGATGCAGATATTTATGCTAGAGATGCTGTGTCTGTAGGTTCACCGATTTTGAGTGCGATCGCCCAACGTTATGGCTCAGAGATTTTACTATCAGATGGTAACTTGAACCGTCAAAAGCTAGGCGAAATTATTTTTCATCGTCCAGAGGAACGCCATTGGGTAGAGAGTTTGATTCATCCGTATGTAGGCGATCGCTTCCTCCAAGAAATTGCGGAATCCTCTGCACCAACAATAGTATTAGTCATACCTCTGCTGTTTGAAGCGAACATGACTAATTTAGTAACAGAAATTTGGGTAGTGTATTGTTCTCATTTGCAGCAAATGCAAAGATTAATACAAAGAAACCACTTAAATGAAGAACAGGCGCAGGCTAGAATACTTAGCCAGATTCCCATTCAAGAAAAAATTGCTCTAGCAGATTATGTGCTAGATAACTCATTCTCTGTAGAATTATTACTTAAGCACGTAGATGAGGCACTGAAAAAAACTAGCTTTAAATAAAAGATTTTTGTTGTTTAAAATACATCTGATTACTAGTCCAAAAACATCAGATACTGGTAGATTAATTAATATCCCAATATTGTGCATAAAAAATTTAAATATCAATCAAATCCACATAATATATTCGTAATTTTACAGTAGACGGCAAGATTACTATTACTGTAGACTCTTTATTAAGAGCGCATTCTATATTAAGGGTACATGATTAGCTAGTTACAGATTTACTACTTCTGGTTTCCATGATTTATGGAACATAAGTACCATAAACACTGTATAGTGTGACAAGTGAAAAGATGTCCCCTAATCTCCTTTTGAAAAATATTTCCAAATAAGAGCAATCTTGGAATTATTTTTAACTTGTTCTTAAAAACTGCTAATTATTTCTTAATTTAGATTTCTATAGGGTGCAGATAAAACTTGGGTTAGATATTCCTTTGCTTAATTAGAGTCTGAGGTTTATCCAAAAAAATCAACAAGACTAACTAAACTATACGGGGTTCCTTCTACCACTTATAGAATATTGTTTTGTTTGTAATTCAATAAATTCTGATTTGAATTACAGTCTTTCAAGGTTATTGCCTAATTAGAATTTACACATAATTTTCTCTCTGCTTATTGTTCTAAAGCAATTAGAATTGCCTTGTTAAAACCCTTGTGATTAACGTAACCGTTTGGAGAACTCACTATGTCTCTTATTAAAACAGGTATTAATTTAAGCTTCAGTTTAGTCAGTGGGTTCTTGCCAATGCTTTTTATATTAAATGAATCAAAACAAAAGCATAAAATACACGATTATAGCCAATTAGTCAGTGGTAGAGACTACGTGTTTGATGCATTACACGGAGGCTTAGGAGGTTATATGACTGGAACAGGAAAAGGTATTAAAACCAGTGATTATATTCTTGTTCAATCTGGCTGTAAACCATATCAATATCAAGTGGAAGAAATTGATTATTACTCAAATCCGTCTGATATGTGGATAGCTTTAGTGAAGCAAGTAAAATTTGACTAAGTAGCCATCATTTACTGGTGTAAATTTGAGCGAATGAGCATTTTTTCATAAAAGTAATAGATACCCGAATTATGTGATAATTCGGGTATCTTGTTGATTATCAATAATTATTAGAGATTCACAAGAAAGTGGGCAATTAAGGTATTCCTTTCATAGGACAGCAAATAAAGATGTAAAAGATTGGGGTTATCTTTATCCAGATGCATAATTGAACCATCAACCCCTAATTGATGATGATTAATCCATCTATTTTGAGAATCTAGTAGATAACTAAAGAAGAGACTTTCATCTGGATGATTCTTTTGTAAATCTTCGTAGCTTTGGAAAAATGGAGGTAAGCTGATACCCAATGGCATAGATAAGCCTTTGGTATAATCCGATATTGCTAGCTTTGGCAAATCTTTAAGATTTACCCCACCAATAAATAATCTATTCTTTTCACCTGTCTTGGTATCGCTAAACAGTAACTCGATTTCTTGTAAAGTTGACTGGCTATTAATCGGCTTAATATTCCGCAAGGTGGCTTTTTCAAATTTACCGATTCTCCAGTACTGCGTATTCCAAGGTTGTTGGGGATTATAAAATCCTGGAGTACGGAAAGTAGCAAATTTAATTTCTTGCTGATTACTATAAAAATCTCTCCAAGTGGTGAGGTTTTTCGTGAGAGTGGTGCGTACTTTTCTGCTCTGCTCTCCCGATGATATTATCTTTTCATCTAGTGGGAAATTAGTTAAGACGACCTTTTCATCAATTACAGTTCTCAGCAGATTATTCTTAATAATTGCACCGTTTGGTTCTTGCCAATGTTCTAATCTCCACCAATAATCCCAATAAGAAATTTTATTAATATTTTCAAAAATATTTTTATAATGCCCTATGGGAAAATCGAACCAACCTTGATAGTAAAGGGTTTTATTGGCATCCTCTTTAGTGACAAGCGCAATCTCCCAAAAACCAGCATTTAAGCAATTGTTGGTTAATGCTACTTCCGTGAGATTTTGCAACTCAAAACCATCTCCACCGATGATTTCAATATTTTCTGAGTTAGCAGGAAAAGTTACCTGTTGTCGATTCCATTCACGCTCAATAAAAGTAATTAATGCTAAATCATTATCTTTTTTTGCCCATTCTGGTGTTTTCGGTACTAATAGTTTTAGGTCAATATTTTTGATGACTATCTTCGCTGTTGTTTTGTTTGTTGGTTCTAGTACAAAATCGAAGTGAGTATCATCTTTCTTGATAACAGTTAACTTGCGGTTAGAATATCTTTGATAGTTTTTGCTTAATAATGCTGGATTTGCAGGATACTCAGCATTAGAAAATTCTTGAATTTTGACTGCCATTTTATTGGCAACTTTATATCTATTGTAAAACCAGAAACCACCCAAACTTGTGAAAGCCAAAAACAAGATTAAGCTAGTAAATACAATCCTTTTTTTGGTGACTCTTAAACTTAATCTGCTCAGTAGGGGAATACTGGCGTTGCTTTGCGTCTTGGAAGCGTTATCCACGATGAAATACCTCTCAAGCTAAATCCTGTTTAATAGCAGAGTAAAAGCGTTTTGATTGGCAAATTCTCCTCTGCTAGCTGATACCAATCAAAACTCAACAGGATTTACGCAAAGCATGACAAATGTCAATAAATTTTCATGAACACAATGTCATGAAAATCATGCTCACTGTTCTTAATGGTAAGAACAGCTAAAAATGAGATGTGTTTACCCTATGCTTAAAAGCATAGCTTACAGCTTGCTAATTGGTGCAAGCAAAAATGCTTGTAATTGGTAATTGGTAATTAGTAATTCGCAATTAAAAAAGTACATTTTAAACTGAATTATTAATTACAAATTATGAATTTTTTAAGCTTCACCGCCAACTACTACATCCCGAATTCGCAGACTTGGGCCACCACAACCTACAGGTAAGCCATTTTGTCCACCTTTACCACAACCACCAGATTCATCCCAGTAAAAGTCATCACCAATGGCTTCAATATCAGCTAAAGTTTGGAAAACATTACCTGAAAGTGTGACATCACGAACAGGTTCAGCAATTTTGCCGTTTCTAATCATCCATGCTTCGCCGGCGCTAAAGGTAAACATTTCGCCATTGGTCATTCCACCTAGCCAATTACGGGCATATACTCCTTCTTTAATGTGGCTAAATAAGTCTACAACTGGTGTTGTACCCCGCTCAATCCAGGTGTTTGTCATTCGCACAATTGGCATAAAGTGATAATTGAGACAACGTGCATTGCCTGTAGGTGATTCCTCTAATTTACCTGCGGTTTCACGAGAATGTAATCTTCCTACCAAAACCCCATCTTTAATGAGTTGGGTGGTTGTAGCTGGTGTACCTTCATCATCGTAAAAATAACTACCGCGATGTCCTGGAGGTGCAGCACCATCAAAAATTTGTAGTTCTTCTGGGCCAAATCGCCGTCCGATTGTCATGACTTCCAATAAATCGGGGTTTTCGTAAGCCATGTCTGCTTCCGAAAGATGCCCAAAAGCTTCATGAACAAACAAACCAGTTAGTATGGGGTCAATGACTACAGTATAAGTATTGCCTTTAACTGATGGTAGAGATAACGCTGCGATCGCTCTTTCGGCTGCATTCTTAACTTGTGCGTCTAAAGTGGTTAAGTCTTCATAGCCTTTGCGAGAACCAGTAGTTTCTCTTCCTGTTTGTACCGTTTCGCCGTTTCTCGCAGTGGCGGCGAAGCGCATTTCCATATCCACCCAAGATTGCTCGATAAATGTACCTTCTGAGCTAGCCAGGATGATTTTTTGGGAACTATCACCGTAGCGTACCGAAGTCGTACTAATTCGGGAGTCAACACTTTTGAGTAATTCAGAATAGCGATCGCACAATTCCTTTTTCTGAATCAGAGAAATTTTTCGCGGGTCTGTCCCTGTTAAGGGTAGACTGCATATTGCTTGTATTGGTTCAATGGGGGCTAGTATGGTTTCTTCATCTCCCACCATCCGTGCAGCTGCGATCGCTTCTTCAATCCGTGCTGTAATGGTCGAAAGCTGATTAAAGCAGCTTAGACCCCACCCACCTTTATAACAAGCGCGAATATGTCCACCAATGGAGATACCCTCACTCAGTGTTTCTACTTTATCACCACGCAATAAGATGTCTGTACCTTCTGCTTCTTCCAGGCGGATCATCAAATAATCCACATAAGATGAGTAGCGGGCGATTAGGTCAGAAAGCAAATTTTGTGCATCAGCAAGTTTAGTCGGCATTTCCAGGTAGTAAGCATGACGAACTGCATTTATTTTCTAATTATTCGCGCAATTTCTGCTAGTGAGTTCCAAAATGCTTCTACCTTAAATGTGATTTGTGTCATCATTGATTGTTTACAACTTAGTTTCAGTTTAGAAAACAGCTAGCTGTCTTAACTCGCTAGTCACAAACATACTTCTGGGCGACTTTCCAGTAGCGAGAGAAGCGCTTCAGGTCAATATAGCCATCGTAATCAAAAAATGGTTCTACCTCTAGCACTTCCATCCCTAAAGACGATTTTACCAACTTGCAGATATCAGCAAAGCGGGGACTGGGACTAGCGGTTGTCACAATTAAATTGGCATTATGCTCTTGGGCGAAGGCTATAATTTCTTGAGCCACATGACCACGACGAATTTCCACAGGTAACTCTAGCAAGCATTCGTAGATAAAGGTAAGGCGTTTGAGGCTCAGTTGCCATTCTTCGATTAAAGCGTCGTCCCAAACCCAAATAGCAGGCACATCAGGATATTTTTGGAGTGCAGGATTGTAGGGGCTGAGGCTGTCTCCATGCACCCAAACAATTGGTTTGTTTTGGTTATTTGGCATTTGGTGTTTGTAAAGATATTAGACGGTTGTGAAATCACCAGCTTTTGAGAAGCCAAGGCTGGTTACTGCACAACAGTGTAAAAGTTGGGAAGAGATTTTTGTTGACTGTTGACTGTTGACTGTTGACTGCTAACCGCCGCTAACAGGGGGAATTAATACCACTTCATCACCATTTTGGAGGGGTGTATCTGGTTCCACGAATATGAGATTAATCCCATAGCGGGTGATATCTCGAAATTGCTTGAGTTCTGGACGTTCGCTAATTAAGCGATCGCATACTGCTTTCACCGGCGTACCGTTGGGCAATTCTAATACTAGTTCTGATGCCCCATATGCTTCTTGATAGGCGGCGAATAACTTGACGGTTATACTGATTGAAGAATTTGACATAAATAAAACTTATTTTTCCCTGCTATCACATTCAGGGATTATTTACCCAAAGCAAATTTTACCTATCAGGACAATTGTGTTGGGGTTTACTGTAATTTAAAAACAAAAAATTGCATAAAAATATAATACTACAGACTTACGTAAAAATTTCAAATAATGAATAACTAACCGCCGATAAACGCCGATAAGCCGGAGATAGCTCAGATGAGTATCTAAATATAACTGTAGCATTCGGGAGAATTAGATACCGCATTACCTAAGTGTGTTGATACAATTTATCTAATATCTGAAAAAATCTGATATTAGAGTTATAAATTGGGTTTTGATTGTGGCACAAAGCAGGATGCGTTAAGCATTTCGCCTAACGCATCGCTGATAATATAAAGATGGGAGATAGTTTATTTTTTGCTATTGCCTACCCTAATATCCCTCTTCTGTCACTTTCCGAGTATTCTGAATAAAAGGATGAAAAGAAAAAACTCTGGAAGGTAAGCAGGGCAATGGATGTAGAATTACAAATCCTGAAACATTTAGCAAGAGATCCTCATCCAACAGTTGGCATCATAGATGAATATTGTGCAGAGTATAAAGACTTATTTAAAGAAGTAAGAAATTATGAGTGCTTCAAATATTTACACTTGGGAATCATCTCAACGATAAAAAG
>NZ_JACJQJ010000005.1 GCF_014696615.1 Nostoc linckia FACHB-104
AACTAAAACGCCCAAGTATTCTTATGTGCTTGGTTTGATTTGAATTGTCACGGGGTAAGGCGCAGCCCTACCCGCTCTTTGTGCCAGTTGCGTAAGTCCTGGTGGATACTAAATCCAATCAGGGGTGAAAGAAATAATATCAACTCAAATAATGTTTGCGACACATCAATATATTCTAGAGGGCAAGGCAATGCCTTGCCCCTACAATTTGTCGCCTTCTTTTTTCAAATTGGTATAACTAGAAATACCACCATACAAAAATACTGTTTTTATTCATAAATTAGTGTTCTAATCACAGAGAAAATAGAGGTACTAGCAGAAAGGAAGACGAAAATGCAAAAATTGAATTATCGTTTTTATCCTAGGTTGAAGAGATATAAATTAATAAACTTAGTAATTTTTATTACTTTACTAACAAGCTTCTTACCTTTAAACCCAAGTTTTACAACTGTTTCTGCGGTATTAATAGCCCAAACTCTTACTCGCCAGGAAGCCGATCGCATTTTTAAACAAGGTGTAGCCCAGTATCAAGCCAAGCAATTACAATATGCTATTGGGTCTTGGCAGCAAGCAATGACAGCTTATCGTAGCCTGAAAGACCTTGTGGGTGAAGCAACAACCCTGAAAAATCTAAGTGCGGTTTATATAGAACTCGCCGACTATCCCCAAGCGATCGCACATTTACAACAATACCTGAATCTGACGCGAGAGTTGCGCGATCGCCAAGGTGAACAAGCAGCTTTAGTCACACTCGCAGATATCTATGCTAGCCAAGAAAATTATGCCAAAGCAGTAGAATTCTATCAACAAGGTTTAAAAAATATTCCACAATCGCAGCCAAATTTGGCAGCCGCAATTATTCTCGGTAATTTAGCCAAGGCTTACCGAATATTAGGTCAATATAATAGTGCGATTGAATTAAATCAAAAAGCTTTGCAAATCTCGCGTACATTAAAAGACCGTAAAATAGAAGCAAAGTTATTAATTAATCTTGGTAATGCTTACAAATCCTTGGGTGATTATGACAGTGCATTTAAAACTTTTCAAGAAAGTTTAAAGATTGTACAGGAAATTAAAGATAGCACTGTGGAATCTATTGCTTTAGGCAATTTAGGCGCAGCAGCAGCTGACCAGCAAAAGTATGAACAGGCGATTGCTTTCCATCAACAAAGCCTAAAAATTAGTGAAGCAATTAATGATGCTACCGGAAAAGCTAGCACTTTAATTAACTTAGGTTCTAATTATTATTCCCTAGGCGATCGCCCAAAAGCCCTAAGCTATTATCAACAGGCTTTAGAAATTGCCAAAACTGCCAAGAATAATAAACTCGAAGCTGAAGCTTTGGGTAGTTTGGGATTAATTTATGAAGACTTACAACAGTATCCCCAGGCGATTCAACATCAACAGCAAAGTTTAGCAATTTTCCAGAAAATTGGCGATCCAGCAGCCCAAGGGATGATTTTTAATAATTTGGGACATGCTTTTTTTAGTGCTGGCAAATTGAATGATGCTGAATTACAATTGCGGTCGGCAATTAAACTACTTGATAATCTCCGTTTGGGGCTGAGTGATATCTATAAAGTCTCAATTTTTGATACCCAAGTCTTTACTTATAATTTATTACAACAAATCTTAATTACTGCTAAAAAACCGGAAGCAGCTTTGGAAGTTTCTGAACAAGGACGAGCCCGTGCTTTTGCTGAATTACTAACTAGAAAATTAACTATAAACGCTGCCAAACCTAACGCATCTGTGAAATCAGAGGCTTATAGTTCATCAGCTAATACTTCACCTAATATTGAGAAAATTCGCCAAATCGCCCGCCAGCAAAACGCCACACTCGTAGAATATACTATTATTCCAGACGATGATTTTAAATTTCGTGGCAAGCAACGGGGTAGAGAACAGGAATTATTTATTTGGGTAGTGCAACCAAATGGTAAAGTTAGCTTCCGCCGCCGTGATTTAAAATTTTTGTGGCAAACAGAATACAAGTCTTTAGAAACCCTGGTCAAAAATAGCCGCGAATTCATGGGTATTGACGATGGCCGTGGTCTTTTTTCTACAGAAGTGATCGTCAATCAATCAAGTCAGAAAAAGCAGTTACAACAACTGCATGAAATTTTAATTTCACCCATTGCTGATTTACTACCATCAGATCCCAATGCTAACCTTGTTTTTATCCCTCAAGAGTCTTTATTTCTAGTTCCCTTCCCAGCACTGCAAGATAAAAATGGTAAATACTTAATTGAACAGCATACTATCCTGACTGCGCCTTCAATTCAGGTGCTAGATTTAACAAGAGGACTGAGAGAAAGAAGAAATAAAAATAGAGGAAACAATGCCTCAATCAGAAGGTTTCAATCATCAGCTTTGATTGTCGGCAATCCTGCACCCATGCCGATATTACTTAAAACGCAGTTAAAAGCACTACCCAACGCCGAGAAGGAAGCAAATGCGATCGCTAATCTATTGCAGACAACTGCAATGACTGGCGAAAAAGCCACCGAAACGAACATACTGCAAGAATTACCCAAGGCCAGACTCATACATTTGGCTACCCACGGCTTATTAGAATACGGTAGTCAAGGTGGTAAAAGTTATGGGCAAGATTTAGGCATACCAGGTGCGATCGCTCTGGCTCCGACTTCGGCAACAAATAATGGTTTATTGACAGCCGATGAAATTATCAATCTCCCCCTCAACGCAGAGTTAGTTGTTCTTAGTGCATGCAGTACTGGACAAGGTAGAATTTCTGGTGATGGTGTCATCGGGCTATCTCGTTCCTTCATTTCTGCAGGAACAGAAAGTGTATTAGTTTCTTTGTGGTCAGTTCCCGATAAAGCCACAGCCGATTTAATGACCGAATTTTATAGTCAGCTACAGCAAAATAATCATAAAGCCCAATCTTTGCGAAATGCCATGCTCAAGCTGGTGAAGGAATATCCTGAAACTCCTAAGAACTGGGCGGCGTTTACTCTCATTGGGGAAGCAAGGTAATCAATTTTGGATTTTAGATTGCTCCGTGTCCCCTTCCCCTTGTCCCCTTGTCCCCTTATCCCCCTACCTCTTACGCCGCCATCACTTCAGACTTCACCTTGGCTTCTGCTGCTAAAAATTCAGCAACTTGAGCTTCAATTTCATCCCGGACTATTTCGCGATACTCCACAAAATGCTCAATTTGGGCGCAAACCGATAAATAGCTACTCACTCCACCAGGATTATACCGATACATATTCCATAAGTTGCGCCAGAACTGCCAGCGTGTGTTGCGTAACACGCCTTGACGGTAGCAGATGGTTAACAATGCCCGAATTACCTTCCACTTCAAGGCTTTTTTTGCACCTTTGCCTTTTTTGGGGTAAGTTGCTTCGCCTAAAATTCGATAGTGGCGGTAAGCACGATCCAAAAATCGTGATGGCTCATACAATTCCCAGAAAGCTTCTACATATTCACGAGCGATATCTTCCAAGGGTCGAGTTGGTATAAAGTTCATCAACGTAGTTTGGTTGATATTGGCAGATTTACTGCGGAGTCGTCCTTCCTTAGCTAAGCGATGCCACAAAGCTGTATCTGGCAGTGCTTGCAGCATACTAAATAAAGCTGTGGGAATCGCTGTTTGCTCCACAAACTTGACAATTCTGGCTCCAGCACCAGGCTTTTCACCATCAAAGCCAATAATAAAGCCAGCCATAACTCGCAACCCCGAACGAGTAATTTTGTGTACTGCTTCACTGAGAGAATCTCTCGTATTTTGGAATTTATGAGTCAAGGTGAGGCTTTCTTCATCAGGGGTTTCAATTCCCAGAAAAACTGCTCCAAAATTACACGCCACCATTGAATCCATCAGTTCTTGGTCATTGGCTAAATCAACTGAAGCTTCCGTGGCAAAGGAAAATGGATAGTTATGTGCCACCATCCAAGGCTGGAGTTCCTTTAAAAATAATTTCACATTGCGCTTATTGCCGATGAAGTTGTCATCCACCATAAAAATGCTGCGCCGCCAACCTAATTCGTAGAGATAATCTAGTTCCGCTAGCAGCTGCGCTGGGGTTTTAGTGCGGGGTTTACGACCATAAAGGACAATAATGTCGCAGAATTCGCACTGGAAAGGACATCCACGGGAAAATTGCACCGACATTTCTGCATAAGCTTCAAATTCCAGCAAATCAAAGCGGGGAATTGGAGTTTGAGTAACATCAGGCCTTTCACCACCAGCGCGAAATACACCTTTAGATTGGCCTTGTGCGATCGCTTCTACAAATAACGGTAGAGTGATTTCCCCTTCATCTAAAATTAAGTAGTCTGTACCTACATCTTTGACTTCATCGGGTAAAGCTGTAGCATAAGGGCCACCCACCGCAACACGCTTACCTCGACGTTTAGCTTCTTTAATCTGATCTAGTAAATCCTCTTTCTGCACAATCATCGCCGACAGAATCACCAAATCAGCCCAAGCCCACTCTGCTTCTGTGACTTGACGCACGTTCCGATCTACTAGCTTGAAGTTCCATTCTTGAGGCAAAATCGCAGCCACAGTTACCAAACCCAAAGGCGGTATCATTGCCTTACGGTCTAACAAAGCTAGGGTTTTTTCAAAAGACCAAAAACTTTTAGGAAAGCGTGGATATAAAAGTAAAACGTTCATGGAGATGATTGTTAAGCTTGAGTTTTTATTGCTGATTGTGTTTTTACGGCTGCAACTGTGGAGGATTATTTATACTTTTCTGAAGCAGCTAAATTGCTGGCATTGTTTGGTCAATTAAGAAACCATAGCAGAATAATGGTAGCACTTATTACTAGATGCCATGTATCAATTCTGAGTTCCCATACACGCATTTACTTGTGGGAATATCTTACTTTTGATAGGTTTAACGAAATAGGATTAACTCTCAAGAAATAAGGAAATAGGGAAAACATTTGACTGTTGGCTGTTGACTGTCAACGGTTAACAGTTAACAGTTAACAGCCACACAACTGAAATAAAATTGCTATAGCCCTGTTCAGGATGATTACTTACTACCGATGGATCTGCGTGAGCGTTTTGCCGAACGACGTGATGCGGAAGAACTACCACCGGATTTTTTACCACCAGCTACAGTTCTTGGTGTCGATTGTTTAACCGATGTCTCTGGTGAAGATTTAGGTGTAGAACGAGCCGGACGCTTACCACCTTTAGGGCTGGGTTTGTGATTGCGTCCATCTGGAACTGTTTGGGACTGAGTATGGGGGTTGGCTCCAAAGCCAGCAACTACTTCAAAGGGCAAACGTTGTTCAATTAGTTTTTCAATATCTGCTAACAGATGGTACTCATCAACGCAAACCAGGGATACTGCTTCACCTGACGCACCAGCGCGACCAGTACGACCAATGCGATGAACGTAATCTTCTGGTACAAATGGCAAATCGAAGTTGACCACATGGGGTAGTTCGCTGATGTCAAGACCTCGCGCTGCAATGTCGGTTGCTACCAATACCTGTAAGTTGCCGTTCTTGAATTTCTCTAGAGCATGGGTACGGGCCGATTGGCTCTTATTACCGTGGATGGCTAGTGCTTGAATCCGCTCATCGCCCAACTGCTTCACTAGGCGATCAGCACCATACTTAGTACGCGTGAATACTAAAACTTGGTACCAATTACCTTGGCGTATGAGGTTAGCAAGTAATTGCCGCTTCCTGTCACGTTCTACCTTGTAGACTTTTTGGATCACGGTTTCGGCGGTAACGTTGCGGCGTGCTACCTCGATCATCTTCGGGCGATTGAGTAGCCCGGCGGCGAGTTCCTTAATTTTTTCCGAGAAGGTGGCAAAAAATAGTAAATTCTGTCTTTGTTTGGGTAAAAGCGCAATAATGCGGCGAATATCCCGAATAAAGCCCATATCAAGCATCCGGTCTGCTTCATCCAGTACTAATACCTCAATCTGCGACAGGTTCACCGTACCCTGCTGCACATGGTCTAGTAGTCGTCCTGGGGTAGCAACCAGAATATCCACGTGGCTGTTTAAACGCCGTTTTTGCTGACTAATGCTGACTCCGCCGAACATTACCATTGAGTTCAGTTTCAGATACTTGCCGTAGTCGCGCACGCTCTCCTCCACCTGTGCAGCAAGTTCGCGAGTTGGCGTAAGAATCAGCGCTCGAATTGGCGATCGCCCATTAGCTGTGCTTCTCAAGCTCTGATCGGACGACAAGCGATGCAGCAGCGGTAGGGTAAAGCTGGCGGTTTTTCCCGTCCCTGTTTGGGCACCAGCTAGTAAATCGCTACCCGATAACACCGCAGGAATAGCCTGCATCTGGATAGGCGTGGGTTTAGTGTACCCAAGCTCCGTGACAGCACGAATAATTTCATTGGACAAGCCGAGAGTAGAAAAAGACATAGAACTCCATAATTAACATCGGCCTGTCGCTTGTGGCAGCGTCAGTCTTAGGCTCCCGAATAAAGGTTTGAAGGGCTTTTTGGGCAGTAAACGCTAAGACTGAAAGCGAATGCCGCAGCTCTGAATTGTAACAGACTGTAGTTTGTTGTGCCGTGATGTTTTCTAACTTTACCCAAACAAGATGTAGGTGCAATTTAGATGTGCATCAGCTGATTTTCTTTCTCCCCCTGCTCCCAGCTTCCTCTGCTTCCTCTACCTCCTCTGCATACACAGCGTTCGCGTAGCGTCCCGCAGGGATGGAATATTTTTAGTTGGAAGTCCCTAATCAAGTACCTGCTGGTTAGGATAAAGGTTTGTAGCTATAGCTAGGAATGTACTATCCCCAATGACTACACCAGGTGAGAGAGTAGATCCAGCCCCCACAAACACATCATTACCAATTTTGACCTTCTTGACATACAACATTAAATTTTGCTTGCGGGGCTTGATTATATGGGAAGAAATAGTGACACGATGTCCCATAATTACGCGATCGCCTATTTCTATTAAACCGCGATCGGCAATCTCTAATCCTGGTGTCCAATAAACATCTCGCCCTACTTTAGCTCCCCACAATCGCAACCATAACGAAAAAGCACCGGGAATCAATCGCAATATTGCTTCCAATACAGGAATTGCAATATAAATTACCTGAATTTGATGGCTACCCCACCAAGGACTATATGAGTTACCACGTAAATAACTAATACCTTCCTGCACAGGATACACCCATTGATGTAAGCGGTAAACTAGCACAGGTAATCCATAAATAGAAACGAATACTGCCATAATGCTAAAGACGCTGGGTGAATAAGCGAGGTAGAATATTGCAGCCCCAGTTAGTATTAATATCAGGGTAGGAAAAAATAAAAGAATTGTACTTAAAATTGTCATATAAATAGGGCATTGGGCATAGGGCATTGGGCATAGAAAGAGATATGCTCATGCCTTTTTTGTAAATCTTATGAAAATGGCCATAAAAGTTTTTGGCTTAATGATAAAGAAGTAGAAATTCCCATATTTGTAGGTAAATTTTTGCTTTCGTAATAAGTTTTATGTAGCTTATCCCACAATTTTAAGTTAGCACCATAATTGCAATTAAAAACTTCGCTGCAATGATGCCATGCATGATCCTGGGGTAATATTAACCAGGGAAATACAAATCGATATAGCCAGCTATTTTCATCAATCATCAAGCGGCTATGTCGCCATAAATCTAGGGCAGAAGTCAGACTAACCCCTAGCAAATAAGCCGTTGGCTCGGATAGAAGATACAAAAATAAAGTGTGTATCCATAAATAAATTATTAACAAACTTGTCCACAGCGTATTACGAGAAGTACCTAATACATCCATCTGCGTCACAGTATGATGCACTTGATGTACTTGCCACAGAAATTTACTATGTAATAAACGATGATTCCAATAATATAGATAATCAACTACAATAAAACTGATAATAAAAGACAAAATAGGTGAGATTTGTAATATCCCCTTTGAGTGTGGTAATAAATAATGGTAAAATTCATAAACTAAAGTAGCCTGTAATAAAGGAATAATAATTCCTTGAATCGTTAATCCTACACCATCTAAAAGCCAATCTTCACGACTTTTGAGTTGAAATTGAGTTCTGCAAAATTGATTATTGATTGTCCATCCAAGCAAGAAAATAAATGCAATAAAAATGATAATTTGTGCCAAATTATGCATAATGAATAATTCTAAAAATTTTTATAAACAATATAACTTGATATGAATTACTATCAAACCCAAAATGTTACCTTGAGCGATTGATTGGGCAAAAGTCGCGGATCTTCACCACGAGAAATTGCTGTTCTAATTGACTCTACAAACACATGAATTGTGTCCGCAGGAGTGTTAGAAAATTGTGTACCGTATTTAGCGATCGCTTCTCCCTGAATACCCAAAATTTCAATGTCCTGGCGGATAATATGTTGAGCAGTCCACCACACCAAAGGACGTGCTAGCTTGTTCCAGATGCCATAGTTGTAGGTGACATCTGTATAAACCAGAGTGGAATTATCGCTTTCTGGGATAGATTGACTGGTAATGAACAGATGGCGATCGCGCCCCATTTTATATTCCACAGAAGTAATATTAGGCATATAAAAGCGATCGCAATGTTTAATCTCTGCACCTTCACCATTAAGAAATCGGCTATACCAGCCTAAATTACTAGTTTCGTGACGATACTCTACTAAAACTGCGCCATTTTCCCGTTCCACAGTCATTTCTAACTTTTGTTGGCGAGAGGTACGGAATACACCAGGATGTACAAAAGCTGTGTGGGGAATATCAATAAAATTCTCTGCACAATTAGTAACGTTGTTAGCAAAACGGTTAATTACCCGCACCGTTTCCCAACCAGGTTCTCCATAATTTGGCATAGAAAATGGCTGAAACTCTTCGCTGGGAGTCTCCGCTAACCGCACATATATATAACCATCCTGTTCTTTAGTGGCGTAACGCTTGGCTTGACGCTGCTGCGAAGGTTTGAAATCTTCTCCTTCAGCCGGAACTGCAATCACCTTGCCATTTTCATCGTATACCCAACCATGATAAGGACATTGCAAAGCCCCTGCACAGACTTTACCAGTTGATAGACGACTACTGCGATGCAAACAGCGATCGCGCAACGCTACAGGTTGTCCATCTTCGCCACGAAATATTGCTAGCCACTCGCCTAAAACAGTTCTTGCTAATACCTTGTTTGGTGGTAGTTGCTCACTGAGTGCGACAATATACCAAAAATCTGCAAATTGCATAGTTGATAGTGGGGATTGCTGAGAGCGATCGTTAGGTTATGCGAATTTCAATATTATTTGTGAGTTCAATCTGACAGACTAATCGTGCCTTTTTATTATCGGGAGCTAATGCATCTAGCATTTCTTGTTCATCAGGTTTGGGCGGAGGAATTTCACCAATCACCTCAACCAAGCAAGTTCCGCAAATACCAGTGCGACAACCAAATAATACAGGTGAATTTTGAATTGTCAGATGCTCTGATAAATTCTGATGGGGGGACAAATTAATAGAGGAATAGTTAGTTTCCGGAAAGGATATTTTACAGAGTTCAGGCATAATTCATCAATTAACCCATAGGGACACAAACTTAAAATCTTTACCACTAAACAAGCCGCGATCGCTTAATTTTAAATCTGGAATTACTAGCAATGCCATGAACGCAAGCGTCATAAATGGTGCTGCAAGAATAGTACCAAGCTGTTTTGCCCAAGCATCCAACTGGGCGTATTGTTGTGCAACTTTGTAGCCATCTTCTGTACTCATCAATCCAGCTACAGGTAAAGCTAGCACTTGCACAGTATTTCCGTCAGCTACAGCAATACCTCCTTGAGTGCGAATTATGGCATTTACCGCCGCACAAATTTCTTTATCACTTGTCCCCACTGCCACAATGTTATGGGAATCATGAGCCACGCTAGAAGCGATCGCACCTCGTTTGAGTCCAAAGTTATGTATTAATGCAACAGATGGTGAAGTATTTTGATAACGATTAACAACAGTAATTTTCAGAACATCATTTTCGATATCTGCGGTAACTTCGTTATTTTGAATATGGGCAGGTAAGTGATTTTCTTCTGTAATTAACTGCCCGTCAATTGCTGTAATTACACGTACAATTGAGCCGTTTTTAGGAATGCGAAAATCTCCTTCTTCTTTTGGATTAGTGAGAAAGTAATTTATCGGTGTTACTGGCACAGATTTCAGAATAGATTGTCCTTCTTTCGCTGCTAAAATTCCCTTGCAATAGGTAGAAATTACGGTAAATTCTTGTAAGTTGTTCACTACAATAAAATCGGCAGCATCTCCAACTTGCAGCAATCCTACATTTATTTTGTAGTGCCATACAGGATTGATACAGGCAATTTGCAGTACATTCATCAAATTATGCCCTAAGGCTACAGCACGCTGTACCAGTACGTTAATATGTCCTTTAACTAAATCATGGGGATGCTTATCATCACTACAAAACATACATTGATTTGGGTGAGAATCAATCAAGCTGTGTAGTGCATCAAAATTTTTGGCTGCTGAACCCTCACGAATCAGAATTTGCATTCCGAATGCAAGTTTATCTAGGGCTTCTGCTAAGGTGCTGCATTCGTGGTCTGTAGTAATTTTAGCATTAGCATAGCTACGTGCTTGCTCTCCACATAGCCCCGGTGCGTGTCCATCAATTGGATATCCTAATCTTTGGGCAATAGAAATTTTATCCATCACCTCGGCTGTGCGATTTAAAACCCCAGGAACGTTCATCACTTCGCTGAGGTAAGTGATACCATCCTGCTCAAAAAGTTCGTGAATTTCTGTGGCTGTCAGTTTTGCGCCTGCTGTTTCAAACTCAGTTGCGGGTACGCAGGAAGGCGCACCAAAAACAATTGTAAATGGTGTTTGGGCAGCATTGGCAAGCATAAAACGAATACCTGCTAACCCCAAGACATTGGCAATTTCATGTGGATCACAAACGGCTGCAACTGTACCATGTACCGTTGCGAGACGAGAAAATTCTGTAGGTACAAGCATTGAACTTTCGATATGAACGTGGGCATCAATAAAACCAGGAAGGATATATTGATTGTAAATTTGCCCATATTCAGGTGTTATGGCTTGAATATGCCCGTTATTGATGAAGACTGTTCCCGGAAATATGGTTTTGTGGAGAACGTCTACGATGTTTCCTGAAAGGCTAAACTTTTCCATAACCCACCTTCTGGCACTATCACGAGTAATGAAGAGTTGCCCGTCTACATTTAAGTATAAAATGATTTGCTTCCTACGAAACTTGGGCAATAAAAACCGTAAAAATACTTAAACAAAAATCTGCTAAAAGTAATCAAGGGTAGGATAGACACTAATACTGCTCGGTTAAGGATTTTCTACTCGGAATTTGGTTTGGGGAAATGGTGAAAGGGTAAGGGTTAAAGGTTTTTTCTTGCCCTTTTCCCCTTCCCCTTTTGCCCTTAACCGACAAGTATTGGGATAGACACTAATGATCGTAATGCCCACCCTACAAATAATTTTGCTAAACTCTCAAATCCAAAGTTGATTACTCTGGCTTTATTGATACATCAAACATCAACATTTATCTGTTCTATCTGTCTAGCAGCTTTCTCCCACAGCTTTGCTGAATGTTCGTCTTGCCAATGAGTTCTCAAATTTTCTGCTTTTTTGTGGCATAAGCGCTCTAACATTTCTAAAATTGCAGATAATGTCAATTTATCAAGTAATGTTTCTAGAATCTCCATATATTCTTTATGCATGATATTTACCTCTTGTATGTCTACTGATATATTCTGACAAAAGCTATGTAGATAACTTTTGTTTTATCAAATATATAGATTAAGATTTATTTCAATTTTGATAAGTTTTAAACCTTTGCAAAGCACTTTTTTGAGTTGCTAAATATCGAGCTAGGGAATTAGCTCCCATGATTGACATTTCTCGATTCTGTTGCCAAAGATAATCAAGCTTTTCGACATATACTTTATAAGATGCCATTGCTTCTTGATGGGTGGAAAAACTGCGATGCAAGCCTTCCGATTCTTCAGTAAAACAGCGACGCATCATTTCTTTAGCATCATTATCGCTCATAGAAAAAATTGGCGATCGCAACACTTGATAAATTTTGCTATATAGTGCTGGATCGTACCAGAAAATACCGTTAATTGCTGCTGAAAAGTGAAAGTGATCGCGCTGACATCCCAGCAATCCTAAATTAGCAACTAGGCTCTCAAATGCCGTCGGTGCTGGAAGAAAGGTAACGACATCGTGAGATATAATTGTCGAACTATTAAAGTGAAAGCTTTCATCAAGAAAGTGGTAGTAAGAGATTTTTGCAGGAACAGGCGCAGTTTCAGGATGAGGATGTTTCTGATAATAATTGCTGAGTTTATGCTGGACTAATTTACCATTCAGTGTCCGCACGCCTCTGACTGTGAAATATTGACAAGCTAAAAATGTATTATTTGCAGAAATTAAACCAAAGTATTGCAGTTGAAGTTTTTTCCACCAACTTTTCAGTGCGTTTGTGTCAGCATAAACCATCGTTTCGGTAAACGGGCCGCGCATCGGGTAAGTAAAGATGAGTTCTCCAAATAATGCTTGCTCAACCTGTTTAGCGATTGTGCGAAAAGCATTAATATGCGCTCTTTCTTGGGAAGATTCTAAATCTAAAGTATCGCAGATTAAGCGGAAATCTTCGTAAGCATAAAGTCCGGCTGCGCTAGTTTGATTAAAATATATAGTGGCAATTTCAGCAGAAACAATTTGCGAGTAGTATGCTACCCAGTAAAGTTGATTTAAAATAACACGCTGATGTGGGCTAGATTGTTCCCATAGAGGTGTACCGTAGAGTAGGGAAAATTCTTCGGGATTCCAATATTCGTTTTGGCAATCTTCATAGCGAAAGTTGGCGGTTGCTTCATCCATTAAAGCAGTATGATCCTGCTGCTTATTGCGGGTGTGGTTAATTTGTAATTTCCGATAAGTTGTTAGATTTTCTGTTAACTGGTGAATAGTATTTGTCATAAAAAAATTTATAGATATGATTCTTTAAATATGAGGTAAAAGGCAAGGCTAAAAAGGTAATAAGGGCTTAAATTACTGTATTTATTTCATTTGTAGCCTATAGCGTGGCGTTTTTTAAGCTAGCAGTAATGCTTCTTGATCATTGTGCAAGATGTAAAGTAGAAGATAAGCACAAGTCATAAAACTTACTACAATCGCTATGAGCCTTTTTTGTCTAGTTCACGGTGCGTTTCAAGGCGCTTGGTGTTGGGATTTTTTAATTCCTTATTTAGAAGCCCAAGGTCACAAAACAGTAGCAATGGATTTGCCAATTGAAGATGCATCTGCAAGTTTATCGCAATTTGCTGATGTAGTACTTCAAGCCCTACCCAAAACTGATGATGATATTGTTTTAGTTGGTCATTCAATGGCTGGTACATTTATTCCTCTTGTGGCTGAAGCGCATCAAGTACGTCAATTGGTATTCCTGAATGCGCTGATTCCATACCCTGGAATTAGTACAATTGATCAATTTTCTCATAACCTCGATAGGGATAGTCTTAAATCATTAAATTACGAACCAAAAGATGTAAGTCAACTGGCACAATTTAATGATGAACCTGATATGTTTAAGCCGGATTCTGTTGGTAGAGACTATTCAGATAAAGCAGTATTGATGGAACTGTTCTATCACGATTGTGAACTAAATATAATGCACTGGGCGCTTGCAAAAAGTCGTTCACAGCAATCAATGGCATATATTTTTGAGCCTAATCCTTTGAAATATTTACCAAAAATAGAGTGTAGATATATTGTGTGTACAGATGACCGAATAATTTCTCCAGCATGGTCACGCTACGCTGCACGTAAGCGTTTGGGCGTTGATGTTATTGAAATGCCTGGAGGACATTGTCCCCATTTGTCTCGTCCTGATCACCTTGCCTCCATATTGACTAATTTTAATTATTAATACACACATTTATCAGGTGGGAGTGGTTGAAATGCGTCTCGTTCGTCTAAAGCTTGTACAATAGCTTCTGCAGATGCACCGCGCATAAGCGATCGCAATATCTCTAATCGGGTTCCACTGTGGGTTTGTGTATCTAGTTCTTCGAGGATTTGGATTTTTTGCGATCGCGAAAGATGTCCTTTCACCTGCTCAATTGCTGATAGAACACTTTGCGGCCCTACCTGTACCATCGATAGAAAGCTGGCTAATACCTCAATTGCGGCTGCTTTACTTGTTGCCGAAACAGGATTGCGCTTAAATAGCATTGTTCCTGTACCATGATGGCGAGATTCTGCTTGGATAAAACTGGAGAAAAGTTCTCTTAAAATTGGATGATGACACTCTTTAGACAAGCGGCGGTAATGGCTTAATCCCCATCCTTCTAAAACTACTTGCAGCACAAACAACAATACTGTTTTATCTGCACTTTCAACTACTTCTGCTAATAAATTCAAAAATGGATCGTTGCTACTAGTTGATGCAATTACTGGTAAAAAATTAATGATTTGGCTGAGGTGAGTAGCCTCATCAGCGCTAAAAATTGCGTAGAGCATTCGCTCTTCCACTGTTTCGGCTAACAATACCATTTTTGCCATGTAACCAACGCCAGCTTTTTCAATAAAGTAAGATTCTGCTAATAAGCTACAATTCGTAAGTTGAAGTATGGCAGACTGTTCATCTAAACTCGCTTGTTGGAAAATTTTTACCTGATGTAAATTAAAAAATTCTGCATCCCAATAATCTGATTGCTGCTGTGCAGTCTTATCGCTTTTATTAGGTAATGCTGCTGTTAATATTCGCCCCAATTTATCATCAGAATTGATATGCGGTAAATCGAGTCCAGCAATTTTATATGACAAATCAATGGTTTTCATGTTCAAATAAGGATGCAGATGAAATAGGAGAATCAACAGTTTCCCAAGTTCCCCAGCTTAAAGCTTTTTGCTGGTTGACGTGTTGGATAAATTGCAGAATTGACTGATCTGCTTTAGTAGGAGTTTTTAAATCAAATTGAATTGTTTGAAAGACTTGGGTATCACCTTTAGCAAAGTAATTACCAACCTGCTGCGTTAACCACAATAATGCACGATTTATACTCCATCCTAAACATCCATTTCGCTTAGGAGTTACGAGAATTGTTTGCCCTTCAGTTTTGCCATCTTCTAACATTCGCAACGTAAAGATAATATAGAAATGCAGAAAATCTGGGCCTAGTGTTACAGTACCAGTGCTGCCATACCAATAGCACATACTATAAGTCACCTCATTGCGATATAGAGGGCGAATTAAACGAATTAGGCAGGAATCATCGCCTCCTCTTGTAGTGTTGCTGAAGGTAATAGCATTAGAGTTGAGGTTTTGAGCATCAAAGACAATCTCTAAAGGTAGATTGTGTACTGTATTGAAATGGTGAGCATCAATTGCATTAATTAATAACACATTGGGATGGCAATTTTTGACAAACCGAGTTCCTAATATATAGTCGCACTCTACGTTTTCTAGTTCCGGTACAAAAGGTAATTTACTTGGCTTATCCTCTCCCACCCAAACCCAAATCATGCCATATTTTTCTGCTGTTGACCAAGTTTTAATACATACAGGTAAGGGTTTTCCCAATGAAGGAACCTCTACACAAATTCCGCGCTCATCGTATTTCCAATTATGAAAAAAGCAGCGAATTCCTTCACCTTCTACTTTACCTTCTGCTAAATGTGCGCCCATGTGTGGACAATAAGCATCCACCGCTATTACTTGTCCACTAGCTCCGCGATAAATTGCGAGATTTCTACCTAGTAGGGTTATAGCTTTTACTTTGCCAACTTTTAACTGTTTTGATGGTAGTGCCCAATACCATCCCTCAACAAATAGTTTGGGATTGTTAAAAATAGAGGTTGGGCTAGTAGAATGCATATAATGATTGGAATTAGAAAATATTAATTATTTAAAATAATTTATTGGTGGTGCGTTAGGCTTCGCCGTAACGCACCATACTAGACTGACACGCCTAAAATGATGCAATAGATTTTTGATGAAGTTGATTAAATCAATGCTTTCTCGTTTTTCCTAATGCACTATTTTAGCTGTGTCAATCCACTACGATTTAACTATCTACACCCAATGAATCGGTGTTTATCGGCGGTTAATTCAATCATTTAACTCTAACAACTCTGAAGATTTTAAATTAGCCGCTACAGGTTGAGAAGATTGAGGAGTAATAGAGTAAATAGCATCTGTAGTTGTTTCAAAACAATTAGATAATCCAATTGTTTGTAACAATCCCGAACGTTCTAATAACTGTTTAACCTGTGGCTGCAAACCTGTGAGAATTAAACGACAATTATGCCTTGCCAAATCGTGATAAATATCCTCTAAAGCTACTAATCCAGTTGTGTCCATATTCGGTACAAACCGCAACCGCAAAATTAAATACTTCACTTCTGGTTGCTCTCTCAGGAAAGTAACAAACCTTTCCGCAGCACCAAAAAATACGGGGCCATCTACACGATAAACAGCAATTTCTTTGCCTAATTCTAAAGGAATACCAGGGGGAAATACTTCGGTTTCTGGGATTTTCGCTAAGCTTAAATCGCTCATCCGTTTAATAAATAATGCGCCGGCTGCAATTAATCCCACTTCTACAGCCAGAACCAAGTCAAATAATATTGTGACTAACCAGGTGAGAATCATCACCGCAAAGTCAGAGTAGGTAGCGCGTAGCAGTAAGCCAATGGCTTCCCACTCAATCATCCGCAGACTAACTACCATCAAAATCCCCGCCAATGCTGCTAAGGGAATCTGCGCTGCAAGGGGTGCTAAAGTCAATACAATCAGCGCTAAAGCAATGCCGTGAATTACTCCAGACAAGCGGGTTTTACCACCAGAACGGACATTAACTGCAGTCCGCGCGATCGCACCTGTGGCGGGAATGCCACCGAAAAATGGAATAATGATATTGGCTAAGCCTTGACCAATTAATTCGCGATCGCTGTTGTGTTTTTCGCTCACAGTCATACCATCAGCCACGACTGCTGACAGCAAGGATTCAATACTACCCAGTGCTGCTAAAGCTAAAGCTGGATTAATCAATTCCCGAATTAAGCCAAAATTATTCCAGTGGGGAATACCTTGTAGCATTGGTAAAGCTTGCGGAATGGCTCCAATGGTGGGAACCTCGAGATGCAAATAAGATGCGATCGCAGTTGCTAACACCAACCCCATCAACGAACCGGGTATTGTCGTATTAATCTTGGGCCATAGAAGATTCGTTGCAATTACCAGCATTGCTAATAAAACTGCTGCCCAATTTAACGCTTCTACATGAGTTAGAGTTTGCCAAAGTCCTGGCAAAAAATGTTCTTGACGCGGTAGTTGTAAGCCAAAGAAATTATTTAATTGACCACAAAAAATAATAACGGCAATCCCATTAGTAAAACCAGCCGTTACCGGATAGGGAATAAATTTAACTAATTGTCCAAGTTTGGCGACTCCTAAAGCAATCTGGATGATTCCAGCCATTACCCCAGCAATCCAAACTTTCTCTAGTCCGTACTTGGCGACAATTCCCACCAAAATTACAGCCATTGCACCTGTAGGGCCTGTAATTTGTACTGGTGAACCGCCAAAAATTGCTGCGACAATTCCTGCCACAATAGCAGTGTACAGTCCCGCCTTTGGTTCTACGCCACTAGCCACCGCAAAGGCTAATGCTAAAGGTAAGGCTACCACAGCAGCCGTCAGTCCTCCCGCGAAATCACCGCGCAGGTTAGTAAACAAGCGATTAACACCAAAAAACTGCGGTGCTTCTACAGTCTTAGTTATTACTATCTCTTCACTTTTAACTTTCATACACTAGTTGATAGACGCGTAGGTTTTAAATCAGAACCGAATCTTGCACAAATTCTAACAGCGATTCTGAATGCCACATTCTTTGTCCAGCACGTGTAAGATTGTCATAAGTGATTTCAGTTAAACACACCAATTCATCCCCTTGGCGATAATCTGGGTTTTTTTGTTCAAAAAACAGGATATGGGGGTTAGTCTGTCTTCCTGTAGGAATTTCAATTAAATTATCGCGCAGAATCTGCGGATTTTGGAAGCGAACAATACCACTTGCTGGTTGATAGGAATCACCATAATATTGCTGTCCCAAACTCGCTATCAGGTTGGTGATATGGGTAGGTGTAATGGTATTGTGGCGGGGGTAAAACTCTTGCCAAAAAGTTGGGAGAAAGCGGTAAGTACGAAAGCCAGAACAAATCAGCAGCCAGTATAACTTATTTTCTACATAGTGTTGGCGCAGAAAATTCACAGCATTAATCCAAGAACGCGGTAGCGTTGTACTCGACCAAGCACTAGGATCAACAATCGTATCGCCGGAATAAATTACACTAATTCGCTCTCCTGCAAAAGTCGTCTGGCTCAACATGAGAGTTGAAAAGCCTTTCAGGGTATGGGTAATTTCGTCCCGCAACAACAACACCCAGTTTTTACGCTCTAAATCAGCCTGAAAGCCATCCCAGGTTACACCTTTAAAATGATTATCTAACAGCGCATACATAGCAATGCGATCGCTTGGGTGCAAATTTTGAACAGGAACCAGCGAACTCTTCATTATCGGTAATTACTTAAAAATAATTAGATACAAGCTATCAATTAACACTTTAACGAGTCGGTCGCTAAAGTTACATACTAATGTGACAGATTTTCAAATGGTTATTGAGTAGATTATGAATTATGAATTAAAATCAGAAGTATAAGTAATATGTGTTAAATGTATATCTTCGATATAATTTGTCACTAAAAACATTATTAAAGCCTTTTATAGAACACCATAAAAGATGGTGCGTTATCCTATGGCATAACACACCCTACGATTTAAATTTATTAGCTTAATTTTGAATCTTAACTTTTGAACTTACCTCAGATTTTGACCATCGAGAAGGTTCTAGTTGGTTTACATACTCCATATATTGAGCCAATGGCTGATCGATACTCAAGAGCAATTTAGGATTAAAGCGAATATTATCGTAAATCTTGCCGTCTTCATCTCTGAGCATATAGTAAGCCAAGCGAGTACAAAATAGCAAAAATTTACTCAGCAGATATCCCACAATTCCTTTACGTTTTGCAGTTACATAAATAGGTTGAATGCGCGTTCTTCCTGGTGCAATTGGAGTGTAAGCATATATCATGTGCAACGGCGGAAATAGCCGCACATTTTTCATCATTGTTAATAAACCAATGCAACCATTAGCATAGCGCATCGAATATTCATATGTAGAACCTAGAAATCTTTGTCCTAACTTTTCTCTCCAGGTTGTTTGAGGAAATTGTCCCCGCATTGTAAAGTCAATTTGTGTACCTAATTCACTACGATGTAGCGACAAATCCATTTTGATATCTAAATGATGAATTGTTTTTAAATGTTGAGCATCAATCCCATTCATCATACAAATATGGTGATGGCAACTTCTTTCAAATGCAGTATCAGGTTGTGCAATAATTTCTTTACCTTTCAATTCATCAAAATTAGGCACACCTTCTGGCGCTACAGCATCAGGATAAACCCAGATAAAACCATACTTTTCTTCTGTTGCATAAGCCTCTACTTTCGCTTGATTCGGAATCGCTGATTGACAGGGAATATTTTGACAAATTCCTGTTTCATCAAACGCCCAATGATGAAAAGCACAGCGAATCCAATTACCATCAACCTTTCCGATTCCTAAATCTGTTCCTAAATGCGGACAGTAAGCATCTAAAGTTCTTACTCGCCCATCTTCACCACGAAAGATAGTAATTTTTTGACCACAAATTTCTACAGACTTAGCTTTTTTTCGAGCTAATTCTTGACTAGGGCAGGCGATATACCAACCCTTAACTACTATATTCCAGTTGTTAAATATTTGCATAATTATTTATTCAAAAGTTTATTTCATATTTTAGATGACTGATAATTATTTAATATTTCCTGCCGTTGGCGAATATCATCTTGATACTTACCTATGATTACTCTGAATAGCATTTTACCTAAACAGTAAGAAGCGCGCCAAGAAAACACAGCGTCTTGTAAATCTATATGGCTACGCTCAAATAAAAAATGTCCGGTTAATCCAATTAGCTGAGTTAATGGTAAGCCTAAAAGTAACCAGAAGTTTTGCAACTTCCACGTAAAAAATAGTAAGCCGTAAAAAAAGATGATTCCTACAATATGGAGAGCAATATTAATCGGATGTTGATGTTTAAGAACAAAAATATCCCAATAATCTGTAAAAGGATGCTCCTGAATTTGACTATTGATTTTATTTCTCAAATTTTGTTGAAAATTATAGTTAACTTGATTCATAAATAATATAGATTACTTTTGCAGAAAGTAGATCCAGACGGTGCTATCTACTTAGCAACTAGCCATACTCTTTATTACCTGCGAGCAAAATAAGTATACTGCTTTTGATCAGTTTCTTCGGGATGCGATCGCCAACAACCTTTCCAAGACCTCAAGCGGCAATGAGGTAATATAGGTAAAAGCTAAACCCTAACTCTAGACTCATGAGTTCTCATCCCCTTTTGAAAATTGATATTTCTGAACTCAGCGTTGCAGAACGTATCCAACTTGCTGAAGATTTATGGGATAGCATTTTAGAACAGCAAGAGCAACTTCCCTTGAGTGAAGCGCAACAACAGGAACTAGATCGACGCTTAGAAAGTTACAAGAAAAATCCCACAAATGGTTCTAGTTGGGAAGAGGTTAAAAAACGGTTAGGCTTCTCCCGATGAACTATAACCTGATTATCCAGCCAGAAGCAGAATACGATATTCAGGATGCTTTTGAGTGGTATGAATCTCAAAATCCAGGCTTAGGTTCCGAGTTTGTCCGTGCAGTCGATGCTTGTCTGTCGGGAATTGGACGAAAACCGCTTGCTTATCAAGTCATCCACAAACAGGTAAGAAGAGCATTAATCCGTCGATTTCCATACATAATTCTCTACATTTTCGACCAAGATACTGTTTTTGTACTTGCTTGCTTCCATGCAAAACGCGATCCAAAACAATGGCTGGATAGAATTTAATAAAAATTCTTTTTGCATGAGATACTCTCATGACAACGGAGACAAAACATTTCCTAATCTTTCACGCCCTAAGCGATCGCTTACCTTACCCCCAAAAACAACCCGGACTCCATTAATATAAACCGCTTCCATAATCTCATCTGAACCACGCTTCACCATCCGAGGTTCACTATCCAACACAGGATCTAATATTTCCACTTGGGGACTGATTGGCTGATTGAGTGCATTGGGGTTGAGTAAAACGATATCCGCTTTCGCGCCAACTCTCAGCACCCCTGTATCCAGACGAAACCAAGTAGCGGGTTCTCCTGTAATACGAAAAATCGCCGCTTCCGGTGTCAGAAAATTTGTTGTCACCGCTTGTTTCAACAAAGACAAAGCGCCATCATAGTAACCAAGGTTACGCACATGAGCGCCAGCATCAGTAAATCCAGGGAAAATATAAGGATGCTGCATCATCGCTAAACGCGGTTTTAAGCGATCATTGGCTCCTGTTGCTACCCAGCGCAAATCTGTATCGTATTTCTGCAAAGCCTGGATAAATAAATCCACAGGTTCCTGTTGCTTTTGACGGGCAATTTCTGCAAAACTCAACCCTTGCCAACTAGCTTCAGGACAGTCAATAACTTCCATTAAATCTAACCGACGATGAAATGATTTCCGCCATTTACTCAGCCATTCTTGACGAAATTGACGACAAAAACTTTCAGATTGCCACAATTTTTCTCTTTCCTGGCGTGACTCACAACCGTTTAGTTGTGCGCCTGTCGCAAATTCTTCAAATAAAGGAGTAACAGGGCCATCAGAATAAATTGTGAATGGTTCTGTTAGCGTTTGAAAGCGTACATTACCATTAAGCAGCCGATTCCAGATAAATAGAAGAGGGGAAAATATTCGCCAGAGTTTGCGATTATGTACAGCATCTAAAGCTGAGAGGACAGTTAGCCGCAGCCGCTTGCCAAACCCCGAACCCATACGCAGAATCTCTACAAAGGAAGCCAGCTTTTGTAAATTGGGAGTGACTTGAAAAACGCGATCGCTTTTCCGACACAAATTAGCCAGCATCGCATATTCTGTAAATTTCGCGTGTTGCGAAGGAATTGTGTAACCTCGCCATTCGCCACTCATACGATGCCAAGGAAACATATCAATAGAAATACCCACAAATCCAGCTTCTAAAGCATCTGCTGCGATTCTCTGCATCAGTTTTAGCTCAAATTTGCTCGGCTGAACGGTTAAGCTGCGTTCTAATCCCATCACATGAGCGCGTAAAGCACTATGTCCAAACAAAGGCGCAACATTTGGCCCTAGCGGTAACTGTTGTAAATGCTGTAAATATTCTCCTGGTGTTTGCCAAGATATTGACTTGTTCAGCCATTTGCCAATTAACCGATGAGATAGCGTTTCGACTCGCTGAAAAATATCTGCCAGCATTTGAGCTTCACCAATGGCAACAGATAAACTGCAATTGCCTATTACAACGCTGGTAACACCATGACGCACCGATTCGCTCAATCCTGGTGCAATTTCTAACTCTAAATCATAGTGGGTGTGAATATCGATAAATCCTGGGGTAACCCATAACCCAGAAGCATTAACCACTTCACGCGCTGGGGTAGATAAATTGGGAGCAATATTTACAATCCGGCCATTTTGAATCCCAATATCTCCACGAATAGGTGCAGATCCTAAACCATCGAAAATCAAACCGTTTTGAATCAGCAAGTCCAACATATAGTGACTGGCAAAAATTATCTTCCTTGTTCCTTGATATCTTGCACCAATAATCACCTCAGTGTGGATACTGAGCAAATTAACAAAATTACTTAACGCAAATGTAGGCGATCGCTAACCCCATCGACTACAAAATGTAAAAGCTCCTCTCATTTTTCAGAGGAGCTTTGTAAAGTTTCGTTGCTAAAATTTATTTTATTTTCTTAAAATGCACTCATGATAGTGATGATGCTCACGCTGGTCAACATGATGAGAGCGCCCATAACTATAGATTCACCAAAAGATCCAGGAGTTCTTGAGTTATTCATTTTTTTAGAATCCACATCAAAGTTAAGGATTCATTAACAATATCAGTCTCAGAATTTAATATCTATATAAATGTGGCAAAAGTTTATCTTACGCAAACTATCTTAGTAAAAGCTGTGGTATTTACTTACAAATGGGTAATGGGTAATGGGTAATGGGTAATGCAAATTTCTCCCCTTGTCCCCTAATCTCCCTCATCTCCCTCATCTCCCTCATCTCCCTCATCTCCCTCATCTCCCTCATCTCCCTAATCCCCAATCCCCAATCCCTAATATATTTGCCAATATAGGTATAAATGCTATAAGCTATAAGTTTTACAAATAACTGATACCCTAGCGGTTTATGTGCCTTTGCATTACCTATTTGGGGTAAAATAAATTTTGTTGAAGTATAAAGACCCATTTACCTAAAAAATTATCATGACAGTTTCCACGGTATCGAGAAACCAAACCAAAGAGTTTGATTTAGAACAGTTAAATCAACAATTTGAAACTGCCACCCCAAAAGACATACTGGCATGGTCTGTAGAAAATATCCCCACGGGACTGGTGCAAACTAGCGCCTTTAACGTGGATGACATGATAATTACCCATATTCTTTATAGTGAACTGAAGCACCCAGCCCCCGTTATATTTCTCGATACCCTATTCCACTTCCCCCAAACCTTAGAACTAGTCGCAAAAACTAAAGAAACTTATAACCTCGATCTGAAAACTTATAAGACTCCAGACGTAGATAGCCGTGAAGCTTTTAACGCTAAATACGGCGATGCACTCTGGGACAAAGATATTACCCAATTCCACCACGTTACCAAAATTGAACCTTTGCAAAGAGGTTTGGACGACCTCAACACAGTTGCGTGGATTACTGGTCGTCGTCGTGACCAGGCTGTTACCCGTGCTAATATGCCTATCTTTGAATTAGATGCTCAAGGACGCTTGAAAGTTAATCCTCTAGCTACCTGGACACGCAAAGAAAGCTGGGTTTATGTAGCTGAACATGGCGTAATTTACAACCCCTTACATGACCAAGGCTATCCCAGCATTGGCGACGAACCAATCACCACCAAAGTAGGCGATGGTGAAGACGAACGCGCTGGACGCTGGCGTGGAACTGGCAAAACTGAATGTGGAATTCACATTTAATGAATTCTAGAAACTAGTACCGCTGCCGAGTAAGTCAAAAGGTTGATATATCAAGGCTTTTGACAATCTGAAAGGGTAGCTTTATTTACGCCGCAGTTTACTAGGAAATAGGAAATCGAGGAAAGCGAAAAATCCTCCACTCATCTAACACCCCCAGGAGACTCCCGCCACAGCGTAAGCTTGGCGGTGAGCGACCAATAAGTAGTTAACTGTTGGTACATAGCGAGTTGTAAGTATTTCACCTGTCTTCTAGTACATCGTTAATGATGGATAAGTAAGTCGGGAAATAAATAATTTTTGACTCTTGAATTTTGACTCTCGAACAATGTAACGATTTATTTACTTTAATAAAAGCGTTATATAAAGTTTATGTAACAATTAAACAAACGCTAAGAACAAGGAATTAGTTCATGCCCTATACAACTGAAGAAGGCGGCCTTCTCAATAATTTTGCTCGTGAACCAAAGGTTTATGCAGCAGAACCTCCAAATGCAGGGCAAAAGCGAACCTACCTATTTGTAGGTATCGCCGCTGTTTTATTGGTTGGTGGCTTGATTTTTGTCGCCTTCTCTGTTTCGTAGCTTCTGTTGAACGCAAATAATTTTAATAAAATTTGATTTTTTCTTGTATCAGGTTGCCTATTCATTAGGAACCTGATTTTGTATGTGCATCCCTTGGTAAATACAGCGTACCTCAATACTTGTCGGTTAAGGGGAAAAAGGAGAATGGTAAAAGGGAAAGAAACAACCTTTTACCCTTGACTTTTAACCTTTTCCCCTTAACCAATTCTGGTTTCAAAATGTTTAACCGAGTAGTATTGCGCTGTATCTACACTTTTAGTCACGGATATTATATTTTTGCTCCCAGGAACGTCTTTGCCTCTGAGCCTGGATGTATTCTCGTTTTAAGCGTTTGATATTATTACCTTCAGCAAACAAACTATCGAGACCTACAACTTCTTCTTGAGGCAAAACTCTTAAAGATTTGGAAACATTAAAATCAGAGCCAGAGGTATCAGAAACCTTATATATCAAATAACCGATCGCAATCCAGGCGATCGCACTTAATACAACGGTGAAGGTACCAACTACTAATATCCCAAATAATTGAGTAAATAAGAGATTTGTCCCACCACCAAAGAATAAACCACCTTTCTCAAGACCAAAAAACTGTTTAGACCAACTGTAACTGCTCGGATCTTGGCTAAATAGCCCAACTGCTACGGTTCCCCAGGTTCCACAAACAAGGTGAACAGGAACAGCACCAACTGGATCGTCAATCTGAGATTTATTCAAGAAAATAGCCGCATATACAACCAGTACACCACCACAAAAACCAATAAAAGCGGCACTGGGAATATTCACAAACGCACAAGAAGCTGTGATACTGACGCAACCAGCTAAGATGCCATTCACCATGAATGAGAGACTAGGTTTCTCATAAAACTGCCAAGCCCAAAAAGTGGCACCGATGGCACCCATTGCACCGCCGATGAGAGTTACCAACAGAACATGAGAGATCGCTTGAGAATTGGCTGTCAGTGTCGAGCCTGTGTTAAAACCAAACCAACCCAACCACAAAATAAAACAACCAAGAGTAGCACTGCTAAGGTTATGCGCTGGCATAGAAATGATTTTTTTGCCGTAAAAAGTTGTGTCTCGCCAAGTGCGTTTGTCATCTGGGCTAAATCTTCTATATTTTCCCAAACGTGGCTGTAATAGTAAAATTCCTATCAAAGCACCCCAACCACCAACTGAGTGAACTACGGTGGAACCGGCAAAATCCCTAAAACCCAGCTTGTAGAGAAAACCTCCTCCCCATATCCAGTGACCGGTGATGGAATAGCTCAACACCAATAAAAAACTAAAAGTTATAAATGCCGAAAACTTTATCCTTTCAGCAACAGCGCCAGAAACAATTGTTGCAGCGGTACCAGCAAAGGTTAATTGAAAGAAAAATTTAGCAGCGAGTGGAATAGCTGCCCATTTTAAAGAACTAAAAACTCCTTGGTAATCTTTTCCTATGAGGGGACTCAAGTCTGGCGGTAATAGAAAACCACTCAGACCAATGAAATCATTCCCGTCACCAAACATGAACCCAAAACCTAAAACCCAATAGGCTACGGTTGCAATGGCAAACACAATCAGGTTTTTAGCTAACACAGTGATTGCATTAGCGCTGCGGCAAAAGCCAGACTCTACCATAGCAAAGCCAGCATTCATGAAGAACACTAAGCAACCTGTTAATAGTACCCACTGAGTATTTTCGGCAACTGCTGGAGTCTCTGCAAAGGGAGTAGCTGCAGTAGCACTAGATATCCAGAACACCAGGCTCAAGGCTAGTAAAGGTAAACAAGCATATTTAAAAAGCAGACTTTTTTTTCGCCTTGCTTTCTGGTTTTCAGTGTTAGGCATAGACAATAGCAAGAGTTTGATAGATAAACTTTACTGTTTAAGCTGTTAATTATTTATACCGCTTTGAAAATTACTTTTAATGTAAAAATTTCGACAGTATTTTCCCAAATTAGAGTGATAATATATAATTTACAATACCGATTAGTCAAGCGTTGATGTGTAAATTCATTAAATATCTGTATTAGAGGTTACAGTTGCTAACCAAAATTTTAAGTATTGATAAAACTTTACAATTTTATTACTTTCTCGCAGAGCAATAAAGCAATCTTATTAGTCTATTAGTCAATAATTAAAATCTGCTACAATCGAATATTAATAAAATTTGTGGTACGGTTTTAAACCAAATTATTATATTTAATTGTGAATATATTAAACTATATTGAGTAAAATTTTACGTAATCATACCCGATATAAAATAGCTAGCTTCACAGTCATTTTTTAAATATATCTACCACTTTATTCCCAGCATAATGGCAAGCTTAAACTCTTTTGGCGACCCAGAACCGCAGAACTTTAACGGCAACGAATATTGCCTATGTATCAACCCAAACTGCCCAAGTCCTAAAAGAAGTAAAGATGAAAATCGTTGCCAAGCTTGTGGTGCAGCTTTGTTGCTGAATGAAAAATATCGGGTAATTGATGTATTAAAGGAAAGTAAAAATAAAGCTTGTCAGCTATATAATGTTGTAGATATTACTGATAGCAATAAATTGAAAGTTCTAAAATTTTTGTATACCTATAATCCAGAAGCACTCACTCGTTTTAACAGAGGGGCTGATTTCTTAATAAACCACAGAGTTGCAGGGCTGCCAAAAGTCCAGAAAGGTGGATATTTTCATATTGATTTTCCGAAAAATTTAACACCAGCATATGCCTTGGTGATGGAAAAAATTGATGGTAAAAATTTACAAGAGTGGTTGGCTAATAAAACTAATTTACCTTTGTCTCCCCAGAAAGCAATTCAATGGTTAGAACAACTTGTCAAAATTTTAAGTAAACTCCATCAACAACAGTTTTATCATCAAGATATCAAGCCCTCAAATATTATGCTGAGAAATCAACCTGAAGAACTAATTTTAATTGATTTAGATAGTGTAACAGCAATCGCCCAAGCAGCAGAGGGAAAAGATTTAACCATCATCGGTACTAGCGGTTACCAAGCACCAGAGCAAGTAGATGGGAACGCTGTACCACAGTCAGATTTCTACGCATTAGGCTGTACATTTGTGCATCTACTAACTGGCACACATCCTAATAAGTTCTCTAGAGATGATTTAGGGGTATTACATTGGAGAAATAGTGCTAAACAGGTCTCAAAAACTTTTGCAGATTTAATTGATAAACTCATAGAATGGGATTACCAGAAACGCCCACAAAATACAGCAGAAATTTTGCAGATTCTAGAAGAAGTCAAACAAGATTTAGAACGCCAAAAACAAGTTAAACAGTGGTTAAGCTTTAAAAAAGCTGTTGGGGTAATAGTAATTTTATCAGTTGCCGTTCTGGGCTATATAGCTATTAAATCACCAAATCGTCCTCCTACTCCGGGAAATGTGCCTTCACCTGTAGCCACTAGTACATCAAATCCAAAATGTAAAATCCGTAAGGAGACAGGTACAGCCGATAACAGCGCTCTAGCCTGGGATGCACGTCAAATTTTGCAAGATTACAAAGTAGTGAATAGCCAAGATTTAGAATTTCAGCAAATTCAAGATTTAAAAGTAACACAGTTTAATTGCGACTTAAATATATATATTAGATTGGTAAATAATAATGTAATAAATCCCAAACTCAGAAATAAAATTACCGAAATTTTGCAGAAGAATTTTGATTATGTGGGAACGATAAGAGTAATCCAAGCTCAATAAGAATAATATTTTTTGAATGGTAAATATTTTTACAACAGATTGCACATACATGAACTAGAAAAATTATCTTATAACTCTTGTAGATCAGGCATCTTGCCCGCTACTATTGATACCTGAAAGCGTTACCCTAGGTATATACAGAAAAATTACCTATGAAACCTGAAGAAATAGCGGGGACGCTGGCAGAATTATTTGGTATAGCAGCAGTTAATGCGATCGCACCTGGATCTTGGCAAGTAGAAACTGCGAATTTTCGCCTTTTGGTGCTACTTGCCGAAGATCATACCTGGCTACGGGTTTTATTGCCGATTGTACCAATGGAAGCGGCTGAACAATTCTTAGAACAGTTTCTAGAAGCTAACTTTGATGACACTCAGGAAGTTCGCTACGCTTTGTATGAAGGTGTAGTGTGGGGAGTGTTTCAGCATAATAGCAACACTTTGGTAAAAGAGGATTTGTCTAGTGCGATCGCTAAACTCACATCTCTCTATGAAACTGGATTAAATGATGTCTTTAATCGACTGATTGAAAGCCGTATCCGACAAATTATCTTGGCTGCAAAACAGCAAGGACAATCCCTGCACTCTACAATGCAAAATCTGGAACGTTTTTATACAGAAGGATTGTTAGGAGAAATTGAGCAAACTCCAGAAGCCAGGGAACAAGTACTAGCTGTATGGCAGCATCAATTAGAACGCTGGTGGCATCAAATAGAAGCATAGAAAAAATTCAAAATTCAAAATCAATAACTAGTTAGAATCTTGAATTTTGAATCTAGGTTGGTTTTTTCATTTTCATACTTTATACTTCAGCCTTTTAAATCTATGGACATAATTTCAATTCTTAAAGAGGACTATCAAAGATTTCCAGTTAATCAAACTTACAGCATTTATGCTTCAGATGTTTATTTTCAAGATGCTGTTTTTAAATTTCGTGGTGTTGAACGCTATAAGCTGATGATTAATTTCATTAAGACTGCGTTTTTAAATGCAAAAATGGATTTGCATAATATTCAATCTTTGGACGACACCATTAAAACTGAGTGGACACTTAGTTGGAATAGTCCTCTACCGTGGAAACCCAGAATATCTATTTCCGGCTGGAGTGAATTACGTCTTAACGCTGAAGGTTTGATTGTTTCCCATATTGATTATTGGAACTGTTCTCCTTTGGATGTACTTAAGCAACATTTATTTTCTTTAAACAGTCGGTAATTAAGCTGCTAATGACAATTTTGTGTGCATTGTGCAAATCTACAGATGAGCGATCGCAGCAATCATTTCCACCAAGCCGAATATTTTTCTCCAGCCATGTTTGGCAACTTTAGGCCCCTGGATGTGCAGCAACAGGATTTATTCCCTGCAAACAGTCGATAATAGAGATAGGTAAATAAATGTAAACAATTCTCAGGCAGGAAAAAATCATTCATGCGGGTAATTTTAATGACAGGCAAGGGTGGCGTTGGCAAAACCTCTGTAGCAGCGGCCACTGGACTCCGTTGTGCAGAATTGGGCTACCGCACACTTGTGTTGAGTACAGATCCCGCTCACTCCCTAGCGGATAGCTTTGATCTGGAATTGGGACACGCACCAAAAGCAATTCGCCCAAATTTGTGGGGTGCGGAACTAGATGCATTACAAGAACTAGAAGGAAACTGGGGTTCTGTGAAGCGTTATATTACCCAAGTTTTACAAGCTAGGGGTTTAGAAGGGGTACAAGCAGAAGAATTAGCCATTTTACCAGGCATGGATGAGATTTTTGGTTTGGTAAGAATGAAACGCCATTATGATGAAGGCGATTTTGAAGTCTTGATTATCGATTCTGCGCCTACTGGTACAGCATTACGCCTGCTGAGTTTACCAGAAGTTGGTGGTTGGTATATGCGCCGTTTTTACAAACCATTCCAAAACATCTCTGTTGCACTTCGACCTTTGGTTGAACCGCTGTTTCGACCAATTGCGGGTTTTTCTCTGCCAGATAAAGAAGTGATGGATGCTCCTTATGAGTTTTATGAACAGATTGAGGCTCTGGAAAAAGTATTAACGGATAACACTCAAACCTCAGTGCGCCTAGTCACCAACCCAGAAAAGATGGTGATTAAAGAATCTCTGCGCGCTCATGCTTATTTGAGTTTATATAATGTTGCCACCGATTTAGTTGTAGCTAATCGTATCATTCCCCCCGAAGTCCAAGACCCGTTCTTCCAACGTTGGAAAGAAAATCAGCAGCAATATCGTCAGGAAATTCATGACGACTTTCATCCTCTACCTGTGAAGGAAGTTCCACTCTTTTCAGAAGAAATGTGTGGGCTAGCAGCCTTAGAAAGATTAAAAGATACTCTTTATAAGGATGAAGACCCCACCCAGGTTTATCACAAAGAAACAACTATTAGAGTTGTGCAGGATAACAACCAATACAGTTTAGAACTGTATTTACCGGGTATTCCCAAAAATCAAGTTCAACTAAGTAAAACTGGTGATGAATTAAATATTACCATTGGCAACCATCGGCGTAATTTAGTATTGCCACAAGCACTGGCAGCACTCCAACCCTCAGGAGCAAAAATGGATGAAGACTATCTAAAAATCCGTTTTGCTTAATATGTAAAAGTTTAATTCTGCTGGCTTGATCAGCAGAATTAAACTGTTTAAACATTCTTAAGCGTATTATAATCGTTTCTGCCTTTGCTAAGTAATTTAAATGTATTTAGTTACACTTAAAAATAAGTACTATTTTAAATAAAGCCTTAGTATACAAGGATTACGAAGATTTTTCATGGCAGACAGTTTTTAATATTTGTCAGTTAAGCCACACTTTATTCAATCAAAGATAATAGCAAGAAATTTAGTAATAGTGGAGAAATAAAGAATATTTTTCCTATAAAAAAATATAATGTTTTTTTAAATTTAAATCTAATTTATCAACAATTATTAGCCAGTAGTTTTACTGAAGACACGTGAAACAATAAATTTAATAATATTTTTAGATATAGAAATTCTTTAATTTTTAGTTTTTTTCTGACGGAAAAATTATTTAAGTACAAGCAATGACCCCGATCGCCAAACCAGACTCACGGGTAAACCTTGAGCAAGAAGGTTTATTACGCCGCATCACAGACCGTATTCGTCGCACCTTAAATTTGGAAGAGATCCTCAAAACGACAACGACGGAGGTGCGATCGCTACTGGGTACTGATAGGGTAATGATTTACAAGTTTCATGGCGATGGTAGTGGTCAGGTCATTGCGGAATCAATTTATAACCACAGACTACCATCACTTTTAGGGCTAAATTTTCCCGCGGATGATATACCGCTTTATGCTAGAGAACTGTTTGTGAAGTCACGAGTGCGTTCAATTGTTGATGTCGAGAAGCAGCAAATTGGCCACAGCTTTTTAAATCTCTTGGACTCAGGAGAACTAATTGCAGAGGACATATATTATCGCACTGTAGATTCTTGCCATCTCAAATACTTAAAAGCGATGGGAGTAGAGTGTTCTCTGGCAGCGCCAATTTTACATCAAGATCAACTTTGGGGTTTGTTGGTGTCACATCACTCCACAAGCTTTGGGGTTGGCAAGCAGGAACTAGAAGCGGTACAGATGGTAGTAGATCAATTATCAGTAGCGATCGCTCAAAGTAATCTCCTCACCCAAACCCATAACAAAGCCGAACGGGAAGCTACTATTAACCGCATTGCAACTTTACTGCATTCATTGCCCACAATTGTATTACAGCCAGCTTTAGAAGAGGCTGTTGCTGCCTTGGGAGGTTCTGGTGGTAGGCTGTGTATCAGACATAATGCTTTTAATTTTCAAAATAGTAGTTTTCAGCCCTTTGCACAATGTTTAATCCCAGGAAGTGATTGTGTCAGGCTTTATATTTGCGGACAGCAACCTGTGATGTCGGAACCAAATGTATATCCACTCATAGAGCAATATAATGTCTGGCAAGAACACTATGCATCTGGAAAGTATGATGTCTGGGCAATTTCAGACATATACCAAACGCCTCATCTACTAACTGTACAAGCTGCTTTTCAGCCTACAAAAGTTCGCAGTATTTTGATGATTCCACTAGAGTATCGTCAAGAATTAGTAGGTTATTTGAGTATTTTTCGTGATGAAATAGATACAGAAACTTTATGGGCGGGAAGATTCGATCCCGATCAAAGGCAAATTTATCCTCGTTTATCTTTTGATGCCTGGTGCGAAACTAAAACAGCACAAGTGCAAAAATGGTCTGTTGAAGAAATAGAAATGGCCCGAGAAATTGCTAAACATTTTGCTTCAGCAATTCAGCAGTATGAACTATACCAGCAGGTAGAAGCTTTCAATAGTAGCTTAGAAAAACAAGTTAGAAAGCGCACAGTTGAACTGAAAAAAGCATCGGAACAACAACAGACCGTGTTTGGAGTGATTGCCAAAATTCGCGAGTCTCTTGATACTAAAACTATTTTTCAAATTACGACTAAAGAAGTTTGTCAATTAATCAAAGCTGATCGCGTTTCTATTTACCGCTTTGATGCTGATTGGGGAGGTGAATTTGTTGGAGATTTTGAAGTTGCTAGCCCCCACTGGTCAAGTGCTTCCAAACTGGGAGTAAATACAATTTGGAATGACACCTTTTTACAAGATACACAAGGAGGACGCTACCGCTTTAACGAAACATTTGCGGTAGATAACATTTACCATCAAGGTTTTACTCAGTGTCATGTTGACAATTTAGAAGAATATCAAATTCACGCTTTTGTACTTGCACCTATCTTTTTAGGACAAAAACTTTGGGGTTTACTAGCGACTTATCAACATTCTGGCCCGCGTCAATGGCTAGACTCGGAAGTTAACTTTCTCAGTCAGATAGCAGCGCAACTAGGGGTAGCTCTCCAGCAAGCTGAGTTACTGACACAAACACAGCAACAAGCAATAGTTTTGCGACAAGCAGCCGAACAACAACGAGTCTTGTTTGAAGTGGTCACCAAAATCCGCGAATCCCTCGACCTCAATGCTATTTTTCAAACTGCGACTAAAGAAATTTGCCAATCGCTGCAAACAGATCGGGTAGCTGTTTACCAATTTCTCCCAGATTGGAGTGGTGAGTTTATTGCTGAGTTTGTTGTTGCAGGTTGGGAAAAGCTGGTAGGTGGAACAATCACCTCATTTTGGCAAGATACTTATTTGCAAGAAACCGAAGGTGGACGATATCGCCACAATGAAACCTTTGCAGTCAATGACATCTATCAGGTAGGGCATAGTGAATGTCATATTGAGTGTTTAGAGCGATATCAAGTTAAAGCCTATGCGATCGCACCTATCTTTATTGGGCAAAAACTTTGGGGTTTGCTAGCGGCTTATCAAAACTCTGCACCCCGCCACTGGGAACTCTCAGAAATTCAATTTTTAGCTCAAATTGCTAATCAGCTGGGGGTAGCACTGCAACAAGTTGATTTACTCTGGCAAACACAGCAGCAAACAGAACAGCTAACTCAAGCCCTGCACGAGTTACAAGAAACTCAAACCCAACTAATTCAAACTGAGAAAATGTCCTCACTAGGACAACTAGTTGCAGGTATCGCCCATGAAATTAATAACCCTGTCAACTTTATTTCTGGGAACCTGCTACATGTCAGCCAATATGCTGAAGATTTACTCAGTATGTTGCAACTCTATCAACAGGAAGTCTCAAATATTAGCCCTGATATGCAGGAGAGGGCAGAAGAGATTGATTTAGAATTTATCACAGCAGATTTGCCCAAAACTCTTTCTTCTATGAAAGTAGGCATCGATCGCATCCGCCAAATTGTCTTAGGTTTAAGGAACTTCTCTCGTCTCGATGAGGCGGAAATGAAAGCGGTCAATATTCATGAAGGTATTGATAATACCCTGCTAATTTTGCAACACCGCCTGAAAGCCAAACCAGATAGCCCCAGTATTGAGATAGTAAAGGATTACGGCGATCTGCCTTTAGTAGAGTGTTACGCCGGACAATTGAATCAAGTATTTATGAATGTCTTGAGCAATGCGATTGATGCTTTAGAGGATCAAAGTGAGTCTAAGTCTATATATCAACCCAATAAGGGTCTAATTACTCTCCACACCTCTATTGGAGAAATGAAGGGCAATATTAAGAGTGTGGTAATTCGCATTGTGGACAATGGCCCTGGAATCCCAGAAGCTTTGCGATCGCGAATTTGTGATCCATTTTTTACTACTAAGCCAGTTGGTAAGGGTACTGGTTTAGGCTTATCAATTAGTTACAAAATTGTTGTAGATAAACATGGTGGCATATTTAATTGTGAATCTCAGCCGGGTTTAGGCACAGAATTCTGGATTGAAATTCCTGTTTATCAAAATAGACATCAGTCTAAAATACTGATTACTGATAATTAGTTAAATGTATTTTTGTAGGGTGTTTTATGCCGTAGACTAACACACCATTTATTAATAATACTTTGGTGCGTTGCACTGCGTGACAACACACCCTACATTAAAATCTATTAGACTTAACTTTTTTGAAAATCTCTGTTAATTTCTCAACTGCACAGGCATGGCTAAATAGGTCATTTTCAATCCACCCAGTGGTGTAAAAATTACTGGGGTTAAGCTTTGATTGAGATGCATTTGCACTTCGGAAGCAGGTAATTCTTTCAAGCCTTCCATAAGATATTTGATATTAAAGGCAATATCTATATTTTCTCCAGATATCTGTGCTGGCATTGATTCTCTACCACTACCTACATCTTGAGCTTCGCAAGATAAGGTAATTTCTTGCTGAGAGCTATCAATGCTAACTTTAACAATATTATTCTTTTGATCGGCTAGTACGGCAATTCGCTCTAAAGTGCTTAAGAATTGTTTGCGATCAATTGTTACTTGTCGCTCAAATTGACGTGGGATCAGTTGGCGATAAGCTGGATATTGACCTTCTAAAGTACGGCTAGTGAGGCGTTGATTTTTCCAAGCAAACACCACCTGACCTTGATCCAAATATAAAGCCACAGGCTCATCCTCAGAGGAACTATGAGGTAACATCCGCTGGAGTTCCCGTAAGGCTCTAGCTGGTACTGTTACTTCTAGCTGGCTACTACCTTCAATTGGACGTTCATTAGTAGTTTCTACTACTGCTAAACGGTGTCCATCAGTAGCAGCAAATTCTAATGTATCTTGTTTAACTGTTAGATGAACTCCGGTGAGTACTTGCTTAGTTTCATCACCACTAGTAGCAAATAATGAACCTTTTAATCCCTCGATTAACGCCGCAGCAGTTAATTGCAGTGGTTCAGCATCTTCAATTATCGGTAATTCGGGAAACTCTTCCGCCCCCATTGCCCGTACTTGGTAATGTCCACTCTTGGGCGTGAGTGTCATAATTATACCTTCTCCGCCAGAGGTTGCCGTTGCTGACTCATCATCTAGAGTAATTTCTCCCTCTGGGAGACGGGAGGTGATGTCTACCAGTATTTTGGCAGGAAGTGCGATCGCTCCCCCTTCCCATACCTCAGCATTAAAGCTAGTGCGGATACCCAAGCTGAGATCGAAGGCGGTTAAGCTTACTTGGTTAGTTTGTGCATCTGCTTGTAGCAGAACGTTAGCAAGTATGGGATGTGTCGGACGTGAGGGTACAGCACGGCTGACAAGTGAAAGATTTGTACTAAGGTCGCTTTGGGCGCAAACTAATTTCATGGTCAGATTCAGCTTGTGAGTGTCTATAGTAGCACTCTAGAAATATTTTTAGTACATTGTTACCAAGCAACTTTGATTGCCAAGCTCAAAGATTCCCCAGTCGTAGCTGTCAACCTATATGCTTTCCAGTAGATTTGGAAAAACAATTTAAAACCGTCCCTGACTGGCAAGAACGGCAAGCGATAAATTATTTATCAGTTCATCAAAGAATTAGACAAATACTACAGCGCGGGTAGTTTACGCAGGAATAACTTGAGCAATCAGCGAACGTTTATCGAGTGATTGAACTTTACCTACTTCACTCAAATCGCTGACAATGCGTTCTAGTAGTTCTCCCGCCTTGTCACGATATTGATTTTCTCGGCCGCGTAAACGAATGGCAAACTTCACTGAATCGCCTTTACTCAACCAAGAAAGTGCTTGCTGAATGCGTAAGTTGTAATCGGCTACACCAACGTTTGGTCGTAGCCGGACTTCCTTTACGGTCGGTCTAGCACTCTGTCCCTGACGCTTTTTCTTTTGATACTGAAGCTTGCCATAGTTAAGAATTTTTGCAACTGGAGCGTCTTTGCCTTCGGAAACTAGAACTAGGTCAAGCTCGAGGCTCTGCGCTAATTGTAGAGCTTCGTAGGTATCTGTTAAACCACGATTGTTATTTTCATGGTCAATCAAGAAGACTTGAGGTGCCTTGATTTGTGAGTTAATTAGTTGTTTTTGGACTACGATAATGGTTTCCTCTCAATTGTTCAATACTTTGCAAGTGCAAGTATTGCTAATGTAACACAACCTAACTAGCAACTAATATGTGCTTTAGCCATACTGTCTTATTGGGTTACACAATGGCGTATATCATTTTGTCAAGTCTTCTCAGTTTACACAAAGCTTCGCCCTAGGTCGTTCAAGGTAACCAATGTGGATCAAATCCGTTAAGGGGAAGCTTTTCTGGCTTGATATCAGCAGTAGTAGTGTCCGCGATGGGCAATAACGGCATTAACCACAAGTCACTAGTTGCGATCGCTTCTCCATCATCAGTTTTTAAGATATTTCCTGATAATGGCGCAGTTGCTTCCTGTGCTACTACTTGGTCAAATAATAAGCCTAAACCATCAGGCGATAGATTCATCTGCACATTTCGTTGCGCGATAGGCAACACTAACAAAGGTTTTTGTTGTGCGGTTTTGAGATCAATTGCTACTACATAAGGTTGTTCTATGTATTCTTCTTTTGACACTAACTGTGTTAGTAAGCAATAGAGGGTGGGAGAAGACGGATCAAATTGGCAATTAAGAATTGAGCCTGTAGTTTTTAACAAGGGTTTTTGAGTACCTTGGTTAGTTACCAAAAATAAATCTCTTGTGTAATCTGTATTGAATTTGACCATCGCTGCTTGCGAGCCATCTTTTGAGAAAGCTTTAACTAACCCAAACTGGGGTAAAAAATCTAAAGGTTTGGTGGCATCCCCCTCTAGCGGTAAAATTGCGGCTCCTGCTCCTTGAGCCACGGCGACAGCTTTACTATCAGGGGTAATCATAAAGTCTCCCCCTGGCTGGCTTTTTAGGGGTTTCGCAATGGGCTTTTCGCCAGATTCGCTGCTTGTTGGCATTACCCACAGGCCAAAGTCGCCGGGATTAGATTTGTTTCCGCGCTGGATGACTATGGTTTCTCCATCTGGAGATAAGTCAAATTTGAGGTTTTGATAAGTTTTATTATCTAAAACTAAGTCAACTCGCCCTGGGGATTGTGCTTCTTGATCGGCTTGGCTAGCAATTCCCGTTGTAACTGTGTAAAGTTGAGCCGAAAGTAAATCTTGATCATTGGTAGTACGAGCCGAAAAGACAATTTTCTCCCCATTGGGAAATGGCTCAAAGTCCATGACAACTAAATCTTGGGGTGTCAGTATCTTTTTTTGCTCTTGGGTTAAGTTGTAGAGAACTAACCGCCCTTTTTCTTCAGGATTAACTCCTATATAAAGAATGGCGCGATCGCGGGTACGAAAGCTGCCTGTAAATGGTTGGACTAATCTGGTTGTACTTTCTAGTGGCGCAAATTTATCTTTTGCTCCCTGCAATTGGACTTTATAATTCGTGCCATAGGGTGCTGGTGTCAAAAGTGTATAAACCATCCGTCGCCCTGCCCAGCTTACTTTCCCAGCTAGGGGCGGCTCAATTTTTAAGTTATCCTCTACACTTTTAGTATCCATTGGGCGGCTAAAGGTGAGGGTAAAGGATACATCTTCTGAGCCAATTTGCTGATTCTGCCAAGTAAAATTTCTGACTCTTGGCTTTACAGCATCACCTTGCCAGATGATTAACCCAATTAGCAAACTCAGCAGCAGTATCAATGCGATCGCTACCCGATCAAGTGGTTGAATGAATGCTTTGGATGTATTCATGTTTCAGGTCAAGGGTCAAATGTCAAAGGTGATTGGGGTGATCTATTTTGAATTTTGAATTTTTAATTACCCCTGAGGGGTTTGACTCTTGCCTAATAATCATAAGGATTTTTAGGTTGGGGAATCTTTTTCAGAGAGCTAGCGGCGATAGTCAACTGGCGTTTACCTGAGAGGGTTTCTGTGATCATTTGCCCTTCTACTTCTAGCCAGGTATCGGCTGGGTACTGATTGCTAGCGTCACTAAGTTTCACTGGTAATCCGGTTGGATAGGCATCAGCAGCACAGCAGGTGAGGACAAATCTTGCTAAGAAAAAATATTCTTTCCCCAGATCTGGTGGGCGAATTACAAAGCCTTGAACCTTGACTTTTTGTCCATTATATGCATCAGGCTCAGGGTAAACGTTGAGGGTGCGTACCCAATCTATCAGCGATCGCTCTTCTGGGCGAACAGTGGCCCGAAATGCTTGGGGTTTCACACGTGTAGTTCCCAACGAATCAAGGGTCACACCCCGTTGCAGTGCTTTGTCGCTAGCAAAAACTTGTGGTGTAATGATGAAACCCAAAATGGCTGCTGTCAAGAGCAAACCGCTTCCCCATCCTGTGGGAAATATATTCAAATGCATGGGATTAGCAACATTATCTCGCCGTCGTCGCCGCAAAAGTTGTCCAGCTTTTAAAAAACCGACAATTTGCAATGCGATACCACCGGCAATTGCTAACCAGAAATAATCAGGGTGAATTAATAAGTTCAGTTTGCCTGTAGCCCAGTATTTGAGAATTAAAATGCCCCAAGCTGTAATTGCTAAAACATCCAGCCAAGGCATTAACAAATTTTGGAGTTTAATTTGAGGATTTTGTTTGGAATTCATGAGAATTGGTCAAGAGTCAAGAGTCAAATGTCAACAGTCAAGGGTGATGATAATTTTGGCATTGGACTCTTAAGTTATTTACATGACGTGCAAATTCAAAAACAAGGTGAACAGAAATGTTAATAGTGCTGCCAGGGCAAATAGATAAAATAGAGCCTTAGCCTTGAAGATTGATAACATTAACCCTACACCTTTGATGTCAATCATCGGGCCAAAGACTAGAAAAGCTAGCAGGGAACCACTGGTAAAGGTAGAGGCAAAAGATAGGGCAAAGAAAGAATCAACTGTGGAACAAATAGACACAGCTGCTGCTAATACCAACATTGCCACAATCGAGGTAATAGGGCCAGCACCCAGACCAAGGATAATTTCTCGTGGTGCTAGTACTTGAATAGCCGCTGCGATCGCACTCCCTAACACCATGACTGCACCTAACTCGCGTAATTCTTGAACAATGTTATCCAATAACAATCGCAGTTTATCTGGCAGGGGTTTATTGCTAGTAGATGATGCCGTGATTTCTGGCATTAAATTACTATCAATGCGGGTAGTTAACCCCGCTTTTCCGCCTAATAAATAGGTTCCAGATTTTAACAAACTAGAACCCGTGGTGTCTTGCTGTGGCTGAGAACGTCTGCCACGCCTTTTGACTTCAGGTTGTGCTGGAGGATTAAACTTGAGGTAACGAGCGATCGCTGGTTGTACAATTGGACTCAAGTCTTTTTGAAAGCTGAATACAAAACCGATAATTGTCGCGATCAGCAAAGAAAATACGACTCGTAACACCACGATTTCCGGCTGATCGCGAAATGCTGTCCAAGTTGACCAAATAACTATCGGGTTAATTGTCGGTGCTGCTAAGAGAAAACCAACTGCCACTGGTGTCGGAACTCCCTGCATTAGTAATCGCCTTGCTACAGGCACATTACCGCATTCACATACCGGAAATAAAAAGCCGATTGTGCTACCAACTAACGCTCCCAGTAGTGGATTTTTGGGCATTTTTTCTACCAGTTTGCGCTCGTCTACAAAAAATAGCAGCAAGCTAGAGAATAAAACTCCCAGAAGCAAAAAAGGAATCGCCTCGACTAGCAGACTCAGAAAAATAGTGAAACCATTGTTCAGTTGATTCATGGGCCTCGCAGTCAAAAGCGCTTTGGAGTTTTTAGGTTATGCCTAGTCATTCTATCGGAATGGGGATCAAAAGCAGATCGGGACAATTTAAGCTCATTTCAGTCAAAAGTTGATATGGGATTTATATTAACGCTTCAGCGTTAGAAAGCAACTGTTACTCTGAAGTTACTTATGTTTACTTGAGTGGATTTACGGATGCTAACTACTCTTAAGAATATCAAAACTGATAAATGGTTCCAATATTCTAGAGTAATCACTTAATGTACTACATTTAATTGGCTATGTTTATAGTTACTGCAATTTAGCAGTTTGGTGTGTTGTCTTGGGCAGATTTTTATCAAGAGTTTACAGTATTTAAACAATTGGGGATCGCTATTACTAGTAATTGCTTCCGGTTTTTGTTTAGGTCTGGCAACACTTCTAACAGTCAGGTAAGCTTGAAGATCTCAAGTTGAATAGTACTAAGCCAAGATTGCTGAGTAATAAGTTGTAAATACTAGCTCAAGCTAGGGTATTGAGTAAAGACGGGTAAAGGCTAAAATGTTAGCGTATTCATTGCCAGTTTTTATACCAATCAGAGTGTCAAGTGCCACAAAATTTCAATAGCCAAATATCACCACCATTTGTAACTCAAGGTAGCGATCGCGATCTTGATTTAGAGTCTACCCTCAAGGATCTGTCAATGTATGACTTCCAAGTGGATATTAGCTGTATGTCTGTGGAAGTTGCCCAGTTTTTTGAAAAAAACCCTTTGCTCCCAGGAGCTATCTTACTAGAAGCAGGAAAGTTCATCGGGATGATTTCGCGGCGGCGATTGCTGGAATTTTGGATTCATCCCCAAGCACAAGAATTGTTTTTGCAACAACCTTTAAGTATTCTCTACAGTTATGCTCGTACGACAATTTTACAATTGCCTGATACAACGGCGATTTTAACAGCAATGCAACTTACCTTAAGGCGATCGCCAGATCTCTTGGCAGAACCATTGGTGGTACAAATCGCACCTGATACTTATCAATTATTGGATGTACATGAATTAAATCTGGCTGCTTGGCAAATTCGCGGTATAGAAACTCAAGTGCGCTATGAACGTAGCCAAACTCAAATGATTCAAATTGATAAAATGGCGAGTTTAGGGCGTTTAGTTGATGGCGTAGCCCACGAAATTTTAGACCCTGTCAGTTTTATTTGGGGTAACTTAACTTATGTTTCTAATTATAGTCAAGACTTGCTTAAACTCATAGCAGCTTATGACCAAGAATTATCTCCTACTCCCAATTATATTAATCATCTCAAAGAAGAAATTGAATTTGATTTTTTAGAAGAAGATTTATCTAAATCACTGGCTAGTATACGCACTGGAGCCGAAAGATTAAAGAAACTAGTTACTAGTTTACAAAACTTCTGCCATATTGATGAAGTTTATCCTAAGCCAGGGGATTTACACGCCTGTTTAGATAGTATTGTTTTATTAATTAATAGCCGGATTCATGGCGAAATCCAAATAGTGAAAAACTATGGACATTTGCCGCCAGTTTATTGCTTTATGGGGCAATTAAGTCAAGTATTTATGAATATTTTTAGTGAATCTATAGATACCTTACTCAATGAAACAGTGCGGCAGCAGTTTCATCCTGAAACAACTAAAACTAATGACAAACCACAGATAGAAATTACTACCAAGGTGATCACACAGGAAGCAACTAAACCAGGCTGTCCGGATTCTCGTTGGGTTTCAATTTCTATTGCTGATAATGGCCCTGGGATGTCTCCCAAATTGCAACAGCAAATTATTGATTCTTTTTCAATAGAAAAACGCGCTGATAAAGCCACTAGTTTAGCTGTCAGCTATCGAATTATTACTGCTAAACATGGAGGGAAATTAAATTTTCATTCCCAACTTGGTCAGGGTACAGAATTTCAAGTATTGCTACCCTTACTTTAATAAAAATCATCTTGACGATATCTAAAATCAGCGATTATAGGTGTGTTATGCCGGAGAATAACACACCCTATACATATCTTGAAATTCATCATTCATAATTTAGTTACGCCGATAAAAATGTAACCTGCCAAAGCCTAAAAATTGACTATGAGTTTTTTCCCCTTTGGGAAATGCGGTAACTCCAAAAAGATAAACTCCATCAGATTGGGGATTTTGCATTGCTTTTAAACCAACTGTAATTTTCTTACCTGGAGATATGGGGGGGTTAAAAGCAATTGATACTGTTTGAGTTTTTTGATCGCTGCTAATATCTGTTAAATCGATTTTTTGCCCCTCTTGAGATTCTGTTCCCTCAAAAGCGACACTTTTATCTAGCTGAAAGCGAATGTATTCTAAACCCTCGCGCTGTTGGATGGTAATTTTTTGTAATGGTTCGCCAGCATTTTCTGGCAGGTTAATAGTAAAGTAATAAACTGCACCTGGTTCACTAACTCGATTGTATGTAGTCGTGGCTTTCAGCAAGCTTGGTGGTTTACTAAAATATGCTGTTCTGGTTGCAGAAGTAGGTGATAAAGTTGCTGATGGGGTGACAACAAGTGATGTAATTGGCGAAGGTAAAGGCGTTGTAATTGTGGTTACTGGTGAAGGCTTAATTACTGAAGTTGCCACATTATTACTACTACCACCGACAGAATTAAAAGCAAAAGAACCAACTAAAGAAGAGGATTCCCAAGGAGTTTGTTTACCATGAGTTTCTTTTAACACATCTGCTCTGACTTGCTTAAACATTTGCTCCACATCTAAATCGGGAGTTTTCATGTGTTGCAACAAAGCTGTAGTATAGGGACTGTTCCGACCTTCACCATCTAAAGCAGTTTTCCCTGGAGAGGTGGCGTAAGCAATTAATGTACCTTTAACTGTCTGTGTGGGTGGCGCTAAACCACGCTGAAAAGAACGCCATTTGCGCCCAAAGGGATTATTACGACAAGCATCTAAGATAATGATATTGACATCGTTAGATGCATCTTCCATCACATTCAGTAATTTACCCACAGGTAGAGATTCATATCGCACATCTTGTTCTCGTTCTAGACGTGCATCTATGGGGATCAAATAATTCTCTCCATCTACTTGCGTACCATGTCCAGCAAAGTAAAACAATCCTGTTCCACCTTGACGTAAGTTGCGATTAAAATTTTCAATCGCCTGTTCCATTTGACGCAAGTCTGCATCTTTAAGGAGAGTCACCTCAAATCCTAATTTACGTAAGGAATTAGCAATATCTGTAGCATCATTGATCGGGTTAGCTAATTCCGCAGCTAGTTTGTACTGAGCATTACCAATTACCAGTGCCGTGCGGTATTGTTTTTGCATTGCCAAACGATTTTGGGCAATTAACTCTCCCATGACGTTCTTGAGCCTATCGTCCATCAATGAATTATCACTGGCAACTGGCAAGTTATTAGCAACTTTGATAATTTTCTCTTCAGTCGTAGCTATCCATTCGTCAGAAGCGAACTCGGGAATTTTCCAGATTTTTTTTACTATTAAAATCAATGCTAGCGGTAACAGCAGTGCTGTAGTTGTTAAGAAAAGTAGCCATTTGTGCCGTAACATTTTGTTACTTCTTTCTTAAGAGTGAGATTAAATTAAAAAATTGACTATTAATTATATCAGGGTAATTCTAGGTCATACCACTTTTAAAAAGGAATGTGACAAATACATGAAGTAGGGGTGCAAAGCTTTGCACCATATAAATCAATACTTTTCGGTTAAGGGGAAAAAGGGGAATGGCAAAAGGGAAAGAAACAACCTTTCACCCTTAACCTTTAACCTTTTTCCCAAAAGCTATTTTGAGTTGAAAACGCTATCCCTTGTAGTATTTCCCTATAAATGATTCTTGCTGTGCAAAGATTTTGTGAATTGCTATCAGCTATACAATTAATCTTTGCTTTTTGAAATATGGGTATGGGAGCCAGTGGGCTGTAGGATGCGTTACGCCAAAGGCTAACGCATCCTACATTTACCGGAATTAGCAATTACTAATTGTTGACTTGCACCAACTTTTCTCCACGTTGAAAAATGTCACGGGCATAGTCAGTCCATATACCTTGTCCCCAATAACGAAAACAGCTAGTTTGCAGCAATAAGTTATGTAAGAGAAGATGACGATAATTCTCTTGTTTAGTCAGAGATTTTACTGATTGTGTTGCTAATAGTTCATTGACCTTTTCATGGAATGAACTACTTAATTTGTACATTGGAGATAAAACGTTTTCATATCCTTTTATCCAACTGATATGATTTGTCCATGATGCTCCATCGAGATGAAAATTTGGGTTAGTTTGCTTTAATTCTAAAATGGCATTCTCTACAGCTTCGGGTTGAAAATTATCTGGCGAAACTCGTTCCCAAATATAATGTTGTCCTACTGGTTGACAAGTTGGATAGTCTTCTGGTCGACATCCAGCAGCCTCAATTAATTCTAAATATTCTGTGCCACACATCCCCACAGTGCCTGTTTTCCCTGCACCATGATTGATCATATCCCACCAAGCTTGTTTAAAAGCGCTGGGAAATTCATTCATCATCACACCACCATTTTCACCATCTCCAATTTGGCTAACGATGGGTGGTATTAAGACATTCCCTAATTGCTGTTTAGATAAAGTTTTGGCTTCATAGTAAGGTTGCATTTGACCTACTAATTTCGTATCCGAACCTTGGGTTTTAATTAAGGCAGTGATACTAATTGTTTCGCCTTGGGAATTGCGAGCAATTAGACGGTGTGGTAAATGTTTGTGGATGAGAGATTGACCGCTAATTGTTTCTACACTGTGTTCTTGAACAAGTAACCAACGGTAACCACATTCTTTCAGCGCTTTGACAAAAGCAAAGAAAGTATCAGGATGATTTGGCAGATGCATTTCTGGCGGAGAAAATCCTTTAACTCGTCTGAGTGCTTCCCAACCAAAAATTGCAGCAAAATGCTGTTGCCATGCCAACATCTGCAATTTAATATCTGCTATGGGCGTGGAAGGAATCACCGCATGACTCCACATCGTACCCAACCACTCTACATAGGGTTGATAAGTTGAATCACAAGTTATACGCTTGAGGTTATCAAGAATATCACTGCGTCCCATTTGCCTCAGTCCCCAGAAAAGATTACCAGAGTAATCCAACATCACGCGGGGATTGCAACCTTGGCTGACGAGTTCGGGAATAAAATCTCCCATGCGGCTGTAACAATAAGCAAATGGCCCAGCATTATGATTATCCCCTTCGCCAGGATGTTCAAACATATATTGCAGATTACTGATCAGTCCGCCATCATAGCCAGCAGGGATAGTTGGCTGGTGCATATGTAAGGCGATCGCAAATCCGGCGTTAATATCTTCTAAACGGAGATTGGTTGTGGGCAAGAAAACAGGGGTATCATGATTCACTACTGAGAGAACTTCTGTTTCCCAACCACAAATATTTGGTAAACCATCTATAATTTCGGGCAAAGCGGGGAGAGTCTCAGGCAAAGTCTGCATTTCTGGTTGCTCCGAAATAAGGTAATAGGTTGTGATGCTAAACTTGCATAATTACTGGTGAGGCGATCGCGAGTCAAGAGTTCAGATTTAAAAGTCAAATTTACTCAACACTCAGTAATGTTTCCACTCAAGTATTAAACTTTGTGTCAGTAGGGTGTATTGTCGCGTAGCGTAACGCACCACACCACCCAATAGGGTTCAGTTAAGAAGATTTTCTGTTCAGGCAGGCAGAGGAAATAGAGGAAGCAGAGGGAGAGAAAAAAAGGGTTTCTAAATCTCGCTCAAGAAAGAGCTAATGTCTTCTTGTACAGTAGCTTATATTTATTGCGAGCGTTGGAATTACATCTTGCCTGACGTGCCATTATTCCTATGCTCAGTATAACTATGAATATTTTGAAGCTCTGCCTCATGGGGTTGAGGCAGAGCGTCCTGTAGGGCGTTACCAGGTGGGGCCTGGTAACGAGGGGAACAGGGGGTAGAGATTTTTATTGTACCAAAAAATTTCTATTGTTCCAATGTACTGGGAATAAGTTTTCTAAGTTGTTTGTATGGCTGTTTGATTGTTGGTGCTGAGGGGGTAGTCACATTTAAAATTATCTCTAGCAACCAAGGTGCAAGGCGTTGACACCATACTGCTAGATGACTTTGCCATCCTACTAAGATTTCTGGTGAATCTCTTTGCAATCCTGCGGCAAGCGTTTGTGCTACTTTTTGGGGAGTTGTGGGAATTACCCAGCGAAATAATTGAAAGTCCCGCACCATGTCTGTATCCGTGAGGGAAGGAAGTAACGCTTTTACCTGAATATTGTATGGCGCTAGTTCATGGCGCAAAGCTTGGGTAAATCCTAAGATGGCGAATTTGGTAGCCGAATAAGTCGCCATTGTGGGTGCAGCGATTTTGCCCATCAAGCTGGATACATTCACAATTGTCCCTTGTCTTTGACTAGCCATGCGTCGTGCCACAAGACTAGTGAGGTTGTACATTCCCATTAAATTGACGGAGATTTCCTCTTGAACTTGGGGAAGTTTGGATTGCAAAAACGCATTCTGATAGGCGACTCCGGCACAATTCACTAGTAGATGTATGGGGCCATAATTACGCCAAAGTTGAGCAACAGCAATATTTACCTCTACTGTTTGCGTCAAATCGATTGCTAAAGTTGAGACTTCTGTACCTAGCGCTGAGATTTCCTCTGCAACCTCAGCTAATTTTTGGCGATCGCGCGCTATGAGTATGACTCGCTTGATGCCTTGCTGTGCTAATTCTAGAGCGATCGCACGTCCAATACCACGGGAAGCCCCAGTAATTAAGGCAACCTTACCTTGAATCTTCATAAATTTTTACCTCCAAAATGTCAGTCCTACTGCGTTATGTGTTGCATCCGCAGTGCAGACAAATTAGCAATTGTTATTTAAATCGAAACTAAGCCTGTAAGTAGGAGATATTTCTGAGTTAATCTACAACCCTTGATCGTCAGTCCCTAAACAACAGAAATTTCTCGCTTTGCATCAAATCATCAGCACTTCCTACTATTCTCTGCATGGATATAGCTCATAGGTTTTGACATCCCCTCAATTTGAGTGTTCACCGGAGCGTTTCCATACACACGTTAACAACTAAATCAAGTTATAGCAACATTTTTTAATAAGTATTTCTTAATAGTTGTTTACAACAAGTATATATATGAGTAATTTTTTGGCAAATAAGTTTTTATAAATACTGCAGGTCTAATATAAAAATTTCTTGACAATCGGACTAATTTACCAAAATAAATTTAATAAAATCCGCAATATGGCTGAATTATGACAAAATTTGTCATCCCTAAGACAACAGAAATACATATAGTTGAGGAAACTAGATCGGATAAATTTCCGTCAATATACTGATTACATTTAGATTATGAATACTCCTAGCCATGCGATTCTCAATCTGGTTGTGTTTAACCAACAAGTGAGAAATCAGGCGAGTTATGCAATATTTATTGGCGCAATATTGCCCGATGTGCCAATATTTTTGTTTTACTTTTTAATGAAATTCATCTATCGTTTACCCTCACGTCAGATTTGGTCAGAAGCTTACTACCAGCCGTTTTGGCAAGGAATAATCAGTATTTTTCACTCTATTCCTTTAGCATTAATTGGGCTAATAATTGCCCATTTTTTAAATTGGAAACTCATAGAAGTTGGGTTTAGCAGTATGGTGCTGCACTCGCTTTTAGATTTACCAGTTCATCACAATGATGCCCATCGCCACTTTTTCCCCTTTAGTAATTACCGTTTTATTAGTCCGATTTCCTATTGGGATCGCAACCATTACGGGGGGATCATAGCTTTCGTGGAGATTTCCTTAGTATTAGTAGCTAGTATTTATTTGTTTCCCACTATGCGATCGCCCTTCACCAAAGGACTACTAATAATAATCAATGTATTTTATTGGGGCGCATATTTGAGGTTTTATCTCAAAGACGCAATACCATAAATTGATTTGGGGTTGGGTGTTTGGTGTTGGGTGTTTGGTGTTTGTTCAATTACCAATTCCTCATTCCCCATTACTCATTACTCATTCCCCATTCCCTCATGGCGCAGCCGGAGTTGGCTGTGGTGCTGGTATTTTTGGTTGCGGATCTACAGCACTTAATGCTTGTTTTAACTGCTCTGTAGTTAAAGACTCGACAATACTGAGATTGAGTGGAGCCTGACTAATATATTGAGCATAGCCAGGCTGCAAATACGGACGATATTCTTGGCGGTTTAAAAGATGGGTGTCAAAGAAAGCGACGCTTAAAGCTCTTATATAGGAATAAGCAGGCGCACGGTTTGGCCCTAATAAGGCTTCTGGTACGGGTAAAACATTATTTTCCGCCGTGGGTTCTGCGATCGCGCTAAAGTGGGTTGCGTTTTCAATGAGTACAAGATATTTGTTGGGGTTTGGAAGCCAAGTAAAGGGGTAAATCTGTTCAGATAGAGGGGGTGCAAAGATATCTTGGCTACCTGCGACTAACATTGTGGGTAATTTGATTTGATTTATGCCACTTTCGCCCAAAACAGAACTATCAATGGGATTAACCGCCATCACAGCTTTAATGCGATCGTCTTGCAGTGGATAATTTTGGGCGGCTAATTCGTAGGCGCGACACTGTAAAAAGACTGAAACATTCAAGGTACGATTGGGCGCACAGTCGCGGCGCAGTTGCTCAAAGTTCAGCTTTCCTCCCCCCAAAGCTAAAACAGTGTAACCGCCAAAGGAATGTCCTATTGCTCCAATTTGTTGAAAATTGATTTTACCTTGAAGGTTGCGATCGCTCTTGTCTCGTTGCTGGAGTTGATCGAGAACAAACTTGACATCTAAAGGACGGTTAATAAATTCTTGTGCTTCTGGAGGCCCAGCCAAGCCAGAAAAGTATAGCTGAAAGCGTTGGGCATTACTACCGGGATGTTCTAAGACAGCTACCGCAAAGCCATAGGATGCTAAATGTTCCGCTAGATAGACAAAAGCGTAGCGATCGGAAGCAACACCATGAGAAATTACAATTAAAGGACTTGGTGCTGAGGCTTGCGGTAAATACAAATCTACAGGGAGATTGCGATTGCGTGCAGTATCGTTGAATTGGAAGCTGGTTTTCTGCCAAGGTAATTTGCCAGGCGATCGCAAATCTGGCAATTGAGCATAGTTAACTGTAGCATTATTAGTTTGGGCGATCGCCTGTTGTTTAATCAAAGCCACAATTTGATCCTTGGCTTTCACCAAATCTGACAAGCTATTAACTATCTGTAGTCCCTCAGAGAAATTTAACCGCAAACTTGTGCTGGGGTACTTACGCAATAGGTTCACAACCGTTAAGCCTTGAGGATCAGCAGCAGATAAAATCAAAGCTGCACGGATGGCATAAAAACCATTTTGTCGTGAGTCAGTAAGTAACAATTCCCCCAACCGTCTTAGTACTTCTTCACCAAGAGGCGAATAGGTAAACTGAGAAACCAAAACAGGCGTAATCTCAAATTTTTGTTGCAAAAGCTGCCGCAATTGAGCTAGTTGCTCCGGATTAGCACGACTGGCATAAAATGATAATTCACTGTCGATTTTGCCTTCTTTAGCAAATTTTTCTAAAGATTCAGCCGATAAAGAAAATTCTCCAAACGGAGGGTAAAAAAAACTGATGCGCTCGGCTCCTAGTCCTGGCGTTGCCGTCAAAAATGTAGATAGTAAACCTAAACTGAGATATTTTAGAAATTTTTTCATGAGCAAAACCCGCTTTTTACCAAGTAGACACCTAATTGGGCGGCAAAGAAAGCGGGGCGGGATAAATACCGCTTTCCTATTGATTTACTTTTAGATATACCAAATACCTCATTAATGCACATATATCCCAGAGGTTAGGCGTTAATACTTCTTTTCTGCTTCTCTGCATCCGTGTAGACTTCAGAAAGCCAAATTTTACCCCTAAAGCTCTAATTAGCGCGATAATTAATTTAGAGGTCAAAATTTTTATATGTCATCAATACCATGCTCTGGTTGTGTGGTTACCCTAACTCAACAACAAGAGAAAAATATCTCTCACCAAAAGCATTGTCAGGATGAGCAGGTTAACTACTGCAATGTCCCTGTCAAAAATTGCACTGTGGTTGAAAATGGTCGAGTAGTAGTTAAACCATTACAAACACCAGATCTCAAAGAGATTGATTAGCTTTTAACGCATCGAAACTATCCTTCAATAAATTAACAACCATTCTGGTTTGACTCAGAATTCAGGACTCGTCATAGCTAATCTCATCTAGACTGACGACATCGTGGAAATACTGGTAATCAATGTAGCGATGTCCATCACTTGTCTCGTGCATAATGTTGACAAACTGATAGTTCCACAATAAGTCAGTGGCGCTATAAGTATGACGGGCATGAAGGACTTGAGCTACGGTTTCATCAATACCACTTAGTGAAATCACAATAGAGCTATTTGTCTTGAGTAAAGATTCTGTAGTCATTCCATAAAGCTGGCTAGACTCATCAATAATATGCATTGCTAACCAGCTTAATGTAAAGCTAGGTGATAGATTCCTCACTAGTTTGAGTTCGTGAATGCGTCGTATATAATGCCCCTCTGCGGTAACTTCGTCTCGCATCAGGTACACTCGCATCTGTGCTTCTAAAATCAAATTACGGCGCTTATTAGCAGTGCGAAACATCAGCGTCGGCTGTCCTTCATGGGGTGTAATCACTGCAACACGGCTAAAAACAACACGTGCAGTAGGACGAGAGAAACGAGCAAAGGCCAATCCTGTCATCACTGCAATTCCCATTAAGCCTACCATCGCTTCAATAGTCACGATGGTATTGGCATAAGGTGTTTTAGGATACATAGCACCATAGCCAATGGATGCCAGGGTTTGCACGCTAAAAAAGAAGACATCTAAGAAAGAGCCTGGTCTAGCATTTTCTATACAATCTCCTCCAGCCAGGTATACTAAAGCAAATACGGCGTTAGTAGCTAAATACGCCACAGCAATCAGTAGGAAAAACCCAGGCCAGGAAACAGTTAACAGCAGATGATAGGGGTCACGCCAGTAAGAATACCAAACACCCATTCCGACAATCTGGAATTGTCCATCCCTGATTTTAATGTGAACACGCGATCGCCTGTGTGTCCCTTGCTTGCGAAAAAGTTTATTGAGTGAAAATCTCATTAGGAGTAGCCAAAATCACTGCTAATCAGTAGGATAACTAGTGCCGCTACACGGAATTTACATCTATCCAATGTGCAATTATTTTTATTAACTCACATTCTGCTGATGGACAAGAAAATCTTTTAATTTCCCATAACACTTATATATTAAAGTTTGAGTGCGATATAGGGATGATATAGTGTCTGATTCAACGCAGCTATCACCCCATAAGTAAGAAAAAGTCAGGACTTACGCAACTGGCACATTGATCCTCTGGTATAGGAGTCAAGAGTCAAAAGTCAAAAATTTAGATTTTTTGGACTCTTGACATTTGACTCTTGACAAACATAAACGAAAAAATATGACACTTGCGTAAGTCCTAAAAGTATTAAAATTCGCTCAAATATTTTTATGCGCTCAATAAAGACTTGCTTGCTTTCCTACAGGGTTATCAAAAATTTGCCAATTTTATAGCTATAGGAGTAGGAAAAATATCATTCTATCTGCTATACCTAAGTGTGGGTGTATTATTCGTGCTGCTATGCATAATATGCATTTGAGTAATTTAATTGATTACTCGACTTATGTAGAATAACGCGAAAGAAAATGCTAAGATTTAGGCGCAGTCGTTAATTATTACTTATTATTTTGTGGCAAGAGCGAGTACAGCGATAGGTGTTAGTCCAATCATTAAGGAGATTGTGCAAAAACAAGCACATTCGACACGGTTAACTTTGAAAGAGGTTATTCTCATGGGTATGATAGCAATTGACAAAATGGATGAACAAAGCCGTCAAGAGCTAGCAGATGAAGTGCATAAAATGCAAGTTAATGGCGAAATCTAAATTTACTGGTAGGAGTCAAAAGTTTACAATCTTAGGTAAAATTATTAGTTAAATAACTATTAAAAGAGTTAGTGGGTTCAATTTTAGAATTGGCGATTTAGTCTTTACAAAAGCTTAGTAGTTATTACAGTGAATAATTCAGTATTCCAGAGAAAAAACTGCTCACTGTTCGCTTTTTACTGATTGTTAACTAAACCTATAACGACTTCCAGTAACATAATCTTCATTAATTTCAAAAGCAATCCATTGACGTTGCAAATCTTCCGCAACGAATCCCGTAGTGTTAGATCCAGCAAATGGATCTAATACTAGATCGCCTTCATCAGTCAAGAATTTAATAAAAAACTCTGCAAAGGCTTGGGGAAACCTAGCTGGATGAGGTTTAATACCTGCTTCTTTACAACGACGCAAATAAGCGCTATTGGATTCTGTATTGGCAATTTCTAGCAGATTAGGTGGAATTGCGCCTTGATTATCTTTTTGAAATTTGTCAGAAATATCATGTCCGCTAGGACGTATTTTGGCTTTATAGCCATTCTTGAGTAATTGCTGCATACTCTGGCTATATGGTTTTAAAACTTTTCGATTATCTGCTTTAGGGTTTGGAGTTTTGGATAACCACCAAACTACATTGACTGAATCTTTAACGCGGACTCTTCTAATTGTTACCCATTCAGCAGGGGTAGGTAATCTTGCCGGATTATAGTGGTAAAATTCTTGGGCGAGAAAAAAGCCGATTTCCTTACACAATCTTACTAAAAGCTCATATTGATAGATACTCCGGACGGGATTTCCGGGAAGATAAGCGCCGCCTAAATCTAAAACAAATGAGCCATTCTCAGCTAGTACTCTTTTAAATTCTGCAGCGAAGGGTAAAAACCATTCAATATATTTTTCTGAACTTTCATTACCGTATTCTTTTTTGCGTGTCAGCGCGAATGGTGGTGAAGTGAGAATTAAATTAATAGTGTTGTCATCAATGCATTTGATCAGTTCTAGACTGTCACCTAAATATAATGCTCCATTATTTTGAGTATAATAAGGGTGAAAATTACTCGATTTCTGTGATTTTTTCGCTTTTGGTGTCAAGAGTAGTTAATTTTTTGAACTTAGCTAGTTAAAGCAATAATAATTATCCTTATAAGGATAGGAATGAGTTTATCCTATCCAGAGCTAAAATCCTACCATTTTTTGTATGGGAGAAATTTTCCAGACATAATAATTTTCACGCGATCGCCTTTAGGATCTTCTTCTTTTTCAATATCCAAAGTAAAATCAATTGCGCTCATAATCCCATCGCCAAATTTTTCCTGAATTACATCTTTAATGGGGAAACCATACACCTGCATAATCTCGTAAAAGCGATAAATCAGGGGATCGGTTGGTACGACTGGGCCTAACCCCTTCACAGGGCATTCAGTTAGTTCTTTAATATATATAGGCCCTAATTCTAATGCCTCTACTAGCAACTTCGCCTCTTCCTCAGAAGCGCTAGCTTGACGATAGAATACGGCAGCAATCCAGACTTCATCTCGTCCCAGAATTTTTTCTAAATCAGCAAATGTCAAACCTTTTTCTTTCTTAGCTTTTAATAGTGTTTGCGTAATTTCTGGGATAGACATCTGATAAATTTTCTCAGCGATTAATTTTATAAGAAGAAGATTTTATCATGATTCTCAGAAATAGGCGATCGCTTTTTGCTTCAGATTAAAAATGAACTCCAGAAATTGAAAACATTATCTAGTAAGGTCTTTTTAATTAGTCAATAAAAAATCCCCTGCCTTGCGGTCGGGGATTTTTTATTAATTACCTACAAAACTAGTAGCCAGATCAACCGAACTTACCAGCAGTAGAAGCAATTAGGAACGCTGCGTAGGTTACGAAGTAGCCAACGGTGAAGTGAGCTAGACCAACCAAACGAGCTTGAACGATGGAGAGTGCAACGGGCTTGTCTTTCCAGCGAACTAGGTTAGCTAGAGGAGTGCGCTCGTGTGCCCAGACAATAGTTTCAATCAACTCTTGCCAGTAACCTCTCCAGGAGATGAGGAACATGAAGCCTGTTGCCCATACTAAGTGTCCGAATAGGAACATCCAAGCCCAAACAGACAGGTTATTCACGCCGTAGGGGTTGTAACCGTTGATCAACTGAGCAGAGTTAGCCCAGAGGTAATCACGGAACCAGCCCATTAGGTAAGTGGAGTTTTCGTTGAACTGAGCAACGTTACCTTGCCAAATACCCAGGTGTTTCCAGTGCCAGTAGAAGGTTAACCAACCTACTGTGTTCAATGCCCAGAACAGAGCTAGATAGAAAGCGTCCCAAGCAGAGATGTCGCAAGTACCGCCACGACCAGGGCCGTCGCAAGGGAATGCATAACCGAAGTCCTTTTTATCGGGCATCAGCTTAGAGCCACGAGCATCCAAAGCACCCTTAACGAGAATCAAGGTGGTGGTGTGCAGACCTAAGGCGATCGCATGGTGTACCAAGAAGTCGCCAGGGCCAATTGTTAAGAAGAGAGAGTTAGTGCCAGAGTTAATGGCATCCAACCAGCCACTCAACCATACGTTGCCGTAGTTGGGGTAGGCTGTGTAAGCAACGCTATCGGGGTTAGACAGCAAGGTGTCTAAGCCGTAGAGTACTTTACCGTGAGCAGCTTGAATGAACTGAGCAAATACTGGCTCAATCAAGATTTGCTTTTCAGGAGTACCGAAAGCAACTACTACGTCGTTGTGAACGTACAAGCTGAGGGTGTGGAAACCTAAGAAGAGAGATACCCAGCTGAGGTGGGAGATGATCGCTTCTTTGTGCTGTAGCACACGCTCGAGTACGTTACCTTTGTTTTGCTCGGGGTCGTAGTCACGAACCCAGAAGATGGCACCGTGAGCAAAGGCACCAACCATTAAGAAGATAGCAATGTACTGGTGGTGGGTGTACAGCGCTGCCTGTGTTGTATAGTCCTTAGCGATAAACGCATAAGGAGGCAGGGAGTACATGTGTTGTGCCACCAAGGAGGTGATTACACCCAAACAAGCTAGGTGCCAACCCAATTGGAAGTGAAGGGAGTTGTTGTAGGTGTCATAAATGCCTTGGTGAGGCATGTTGAATGGACCTTCAACAGGTTTGCCAAAGAAGGTTTTGGCATTCATCATCTCTTTGATGCTGTGACCAATACCAAAGTTGGTACGGTACATGTGACCAGCGACGATGAACAGAACAGCGATCGCCAAGTGGTGATGAGCAATGTCAGTCAACCACAGGGATTCGGTTTGGGGATGGAAACCACCTAAAAAGGTGAGAATTGCAGTCCCTGCACCTTGGGAGGTACCGAACAAATGACCTGCTGTGTCTGGGTTTTGAGCGTAAACGCCCCAGTTACCAGTAAAGAAGGGTTGCAAGCCTGCTGGGTGAGGTGGGGTAGTTAGGAAGTTATCCCAACCTACGTGCTGTCCGCGAGATTCGGGGATAGCAACGTGAATCAAGTGACCAGCCCAAGCTAGAGAGCTAACGCCAAACAAACCTGCCAAGTGGTGGTTGAGGCGAGATTCAGCACTCTTAAACCAAGCGAGGCTGGGACGGAACTTGGGTTGCAAATGCAACCAACCAGCAAACAATAGCACTGATGCGAACAATAGCAGGAAGATTGAACCTGCGTAGAGGTCAGCATTTGTCCGCATCCCCTGGGTGTACCACCAGTGGTATACACCAGAGTAAGCAATATTTACAGGATTGCTAGCACCAGCTTGGGTAAAAGCTTCAATTGCTGGTTTACCAAAGTGGGGGTCCCAAATCGCATGGGCGATGGGGCGGATGTGAATGGGATCTGTGATCCACTGTTCAAAGTTACCTTGCCAGGCCACGTGGAACAGGAGGCTGGAAGCCCACAGGAAAATGATTGCCAAGTGACCGAAGTGAGTGGCGAAAATCTTTTGGTAAAGATTTTCTTCCGTCATGCCATCATGGCTTTCAAAGTCATTGCCTGTAGCGATCGCATACCATATCCGACGCGTAGTCGGGTCCTGTGCGAGATCCTGGCTAAATTTTGGAAATTTTGTTGCCATAGGTTTGATAATTCCTCTGACCTTTAGCCATCATGTTTCAGCTTTCGGAGTTCTGAGTTTTGAGTCCTGATTTCTAAGTTCTTACTTGATCTCAGCACTCAGAACTCATTACTCAGCACTCTGTATAGCTGATTGCTACCCTACTGAAAGAATATGTGCGTGGAAGAATGCCCAGGTGGTAGCAATTCCTCCTAAGAGGTAGTGAGCTACACCTACTGCCCGACCTTGAGTGATGCTCAAAGCGCGAGGTTGAATTGCTGGTGCTACCTTCAGTTTATTATGAGCCCAAACGATAGACTCAATTAGTTCTTGCCAGTAGCCACGACCACTGAACAGGAACATCAAGCTGAATGCCCAAACAAAGTGAGCGCCCAAGAACATTAGTCCATAAGCAGACAGCGCACTTCCGTAGGAGTTGATTACCTGTGAAGCTTGCGCCCACAAGAAGTCACGCAACCAGCCGTTGATTGTGATGGCACTTTGGGCAAAGTTACCACCAGTAATGTGAGTTACATTACCTGCTGCGTCTACAGTTCCCCAAACATCAGATTGCATCTTCCAGCTGAAGTGGAAAAGTACAATTGACAGGGAGTTGTACATCCAGAATAGTCCGAGGAATACATGATCCCAACCGGATACTTGACAGGTACCACCACGACCAGGACCATCGCAAGGGAAGCGGAAGCCCAAGTTTGCCTTGTCTGGAATCAGACGAGAACTACGAGCATACAGCACACCCTTTAACAGGATGAGAACGGTTACGTGAATGGTAAAGGCATGAATGTGGTGAACTAAGAAGTCTGCTGTACCTAAAACAATGGGTGCAGCTGCTACTTTCCCGCCTACAGCCAAAATACCACCGCCAAAGGCATAGCTAACTGGTTCTAAGGCGTTGGGTGCAGTTGTACCAGGAGCTAAAGCATGGATATTTTGTATCCATTGAGCAAATACTGGCTGCAACTGAATTGCGGTATCAGAGAACATGTCTTGGGGACGGCCCAAGGCACGCATTGTGTCGTTGTGGATGTACAGTCCAAAGCTGTGGAAGCCAAGGAAGATACAAACCCAGTTTAGGTGAGAAATAATCGCATCGCGGTGACGAATCACCCGATCCAGTACGTTGTTTTGATTCACAACTGGATCGTAATCACGCACCATGAAAATTGCAGCGTGAGCAGCACCACCAACAATCAGGAAACCACCGATCCAAATATGGTGAGTAAAGATACACAACTGCGTAGCGTAGTCAGTTGCCAAATATGGATAGGGGGGCATCGCGTACATGTGATGCGCGATGATGATTGTCAATGAACCCAAGAAGGCCAGGTTAGTACCTAATTGAGCGTGCCAAGATGTGGTCAGGTTTTCGTAAAGACCTTTGTGACCTTCACCAGTGAAAGGACCTTTGTGGTTTTCGAGGATCTCTTTAATGCTGTGACCGATACCCCAGTTGGTGCGGTATTGGTGACCAGCAATGATGAACAGTACAGCGATCGCCAAGTGGTGATGAGAAATATCAGTCATCCACAAGCCGCCTGTTACTGGGTTGAGACCACCCTTGAAGGTGAGGAAATCAGCGTACTGACCCCAGTTCAAGGTAAAGAAAGGTGCCAAACCACTAGCAAAGCCAGGGAATAGGTCGATCAGCAAGCTCTTGTTCAGGATGAACTCGTGAGGCAAGGGGATATCTTTAATAGCTACCCCTGCATCCAATAGCTTGTTGGTCGGTGCGGACACGTGAATTAAGTGTCCAGCCCATCCCAAGGAACCACAACCAAGTAATACTTGCAGGTGGTGATTCAGCATTGACTCCACATTCTGGAACCATTCCAGTTTGGGAGCACGCTTGTGGTAATGGAACCAACCAGCAAACAGGAACAAGCCTGCTAATACTAAACCGCCAATGGCAGTTACATACAGCTGGAATGAGTTGGTGATACCCCAGCCGCGCCATACTTGGAACAAGCCAGAGGTGATTTGAATACCGTGGAAGCCACCGCCAACATCACCATTTAAGATGTCTTGCCCAACAATAGGCCAAACGACTTGAGCACTAGGCTTAACGTTTAGTGGGTCACTGAGCCAAGCTTCGTAGTTAGAGAACTTAGCACCGTGGAATATCATCCCGCTCAGCCAAATCGTCACTACAGCTAAGTGACCGAAGTGAGCTGCGAATATCTTGCGGGAGATATCTTGTAGATCGCTTGTATGTGTATCAAAATCGTGGGCGAGGGCGTGCAGGTTCCAAATCCATGTGGTGGTTTTGGGACCTCTGGCTAAAGTTCTGTCGAAGTGTCCGGGTTGTGCCCATCTCTCAAAAGAGGTAGGTACTGGATCGTTATCGACTATTACTTTTGCCTTTTTTTCCTCTCGCTCCGGAGGACTAATCGTCATTCGACCTCCTCTCAAGATAAGGAATGAGGAATCAGGAAACCACAAAGTTAACCGTTATCGCATCCGCCAGATTTTCTGGGGGGCGATGAAGACCCGATGTGGAAGTTTGTTTCTGTTGAATTATAAAGTCTTGAGTTGTACATTGTTGGAGAGAATTTAACAATAATTCAAAATCACTGGAATAATTGTCTAATCTGCCTTTGAAGTTCAAACTAATTGACAAAAAGTCAATAGATTATCCATTTTATTTACAAACGATAACAATTCGTAAAACTTATGGTTTACTAGCCCACAGCAAGGGTTTCAGCGGTTGTGGTTGCTGTTGTGGTCTGCAAATTTGCTATCGGTAAAAAAAACTGTCAAGAAGAAGACATATTGCAGTAGTTATTAAAAAAACACAAAGTAAAGATTATTTGCTTTTCATAAACTGTATAAATTAACAAGGTATGAAGAAGGAACCAGGGCCTAGGTATTAGTATTTTTTATTCATATAGTTAGAAATTTTTTAGGTAATGCGCTCTGGGGGATTGGGCATTGGTAATGGGTAATGGGTAATGGGTAATTGGTATGGGGATGAGGAATTTCCCCTGTTTCCTTTGCTCGTTATACTCCCCTGCTCTCTTGTCCTCTTGTCACCCGCGCCCATACTTTTGGGCTATAGTTCCCTATGGACACTTTGAGCCAAAATAATTTGTCAGTTGTTGGAACTATACGCTGGGTGGAAGGCATGAACTCGTGGCACAAAGCAGTGTTAGAGAATCTCCTCTCTAGGAGGTTTGCTGTTGTGAGATGGTTAATAACATTTTTACTAGTCTTGAGTTTGGCAAGCTGTGGTGATAAAGCTGTCAGCCAAGATGTAGCTGTGGGGAATCGAGTAACCCCACAACAAAGTTTTAAGGAATTTGCGGAAGTTTCTCCACCAGCAACAATTCAAGAACTGCGCTCAGCATTGGATATCTACCAGCCACAGGTTGCTATAGTTACACCTCAAGCTGATGAAGTCTTGTCTGATAATCAGGTAACAGTAAGCTTTCAGGTTAAGGATCTGCCTATATTTAAAGATCCAAAATGGGAATTGGGGCCTCATCTCCATGTAATTTTGGATAACCAACCATATATAGCTGTTTACGACTTAAACAAGCCATTAGTTTTCTCGGACTTATCCCCAGGAACTCACAGTTTGCGTGTCTTCGCGTCGCGCCCTTGGCATGAAAGTTTTAAAAATGAAGGTGCTTACGCCCAGATAAAATTTCACATCTTAGCCAAGACTGATGATAATAATCCCGATCCAGCACTACCTGTGTTAACCTACAGCCGTCCTAAAGGTGACTACGGTGCAGAACCAATACTATTGGACTTTTATTTAACTAACGCTCCCCTGCACCTTATTGCTCAAGACAACCCCAACAGCGGAATCAGTGATTGGCGGATTCGTTGCACGATTAATGGTGAAAGCTTTGTTCTTGATCGCTGGCAAGCAGTTTACCTCAAAGGTTTCAAACCGGGTAAAAACTGGGTAAAGCTGGAATTTCTTGATAATCAGGGTAATCCTGTAAAAAATGTCTTTAATACTACAGTTGGCTTGATTAACTACCAGCCTAAAGGTAAAGATACGCTTTCAAGAATTGTGAGCGGCGAACTCAAAGCTGATGATGTGCGTGGGATTGTCGATCCCAACTATATTCCGAAGACACCACCTGCTGAACCTACACCTAAGACTGAAACACAGCCAACTCCAGCTATTGAAATTCCAGAAACACCGATTACACAGCCAACTCAACCGCAACAGCCAGAACAACCAGTTCTACCATCACCAGAAACTAGCCAAGAACCACAGCCAGTTGTACCATCACCTGCTGCGACTGAATTACCTGAAAAAGTCACTCCACAACCAGAAAAAGCAAAAGGCGGATATTTCAAACGCCGTTCTCGTCCTACGGCCACACCATCTCCTAGCGTGTCGCCAACACTACCAGAGACAATTCCAACACTCACGGCGACAGAATCGCCTCAGCCGCAGGTAACACCAACACCCGCAGCAACAGAGTCGCCTCAGTCGCAGGTAACGCCAACACCCGCAGTAACAGAACAACCTCAACCACTGGTAACGCCAACGCCTACGGCGACAGAACCGCCTCAACCTCAGGTAACGCCAACACCTGCGACGACAGAACCACCTCAACCACTGGTAACGCCAACACCTGCAGTGAAGGAATCGCCTCAACCCCAGGTAACCTCAACACCTACGGCGACGGAATCACCCAAGGCTCAGGTAAAACAGCGAACAAGAACGGATTTGAGTAAATATTTCCAGCGTCGTCCACGCCCTAGCCCTGAAACATCGCCCACTCTGGCTCCAACACTACCAGAAATTATCGAATCTCCGGCACTGCAAACAGTACCATCACCAGAAGCTACGCCAACACCTGCTGCTGAAGGCGAAAGCGTTCGGTAATAGTGGTTAGGATTTACCCAAAAATACTTAAATTGAGGTTTTGGGCTAAAACTTCTATAAATGCTAGCCCTGCTACGGGATTACCTACTTTATCTAAGGCGGGGCTATAACAAGCGATCGCACCTTCACCTGGTACTATTGCTACCAATCCTCCACCAATACCAGATTTCATTGGTAGACCAATTTTGACAGCAAACTCCGCAGATGCTTCATATAAGCCGCAGGTTAACATCACAGCGTTAACAATCCTGCGGTTTTTTGTGGCTAATAAGGAATTTTCACAAGCTAAAAGTTTTCCCAGCTTGGCTAAATCTTCCACCGTACCAGAAAGACAGCATATTTGCTCGTATGTGTCAAGACCTATATCGAGGTTTTTCAGATGTCCGGTTTGCGCGAGATGATTAGCGATCGCTTGATTTGCTGGGGAACGAGTTAATCGGACTGAAGCTAGCATAAGTTCATCTAACTTGAGCTGACAGTCTGCTAATTGGTTCAGCCAGAGACAAAATTGCTGAGTGCGATCGCTTGCATTTTCTCCCGGTAATTTATCGGCTAGGGTAATTGCGCCACTATTAATCATGGGATTGCGGGGGTAACCGCGATCGCTAATTAATTGATCTAGAGAATTAAATGGCGCATCTGAGGGTTCCACTCCTACCCATCGCAAAACCTTCTCCGCACCGAAATGTTCTAAGAGATAGAGTAGAGAAAAGGCTTTGATTACACTCATAAGGGGAAACACACAACGGGTATCACCTAAGCTGTAAGTTTGTCTCGTACCACAACAGATGTGAACCGCAAACCAATCAGGGTTAGCCATATTCAATCGGGGAGTGCGATCGGCGACTCTTCCGCGATCGGCTTGGGATTTGGCTTGTTGTACCCAAGCAGATAACTCCATCGTGGTGATTGCTGTCAGTCCTTTCAAAATAGATACAGCCCTTGCAATATTTCTCGATAAAGTAAAAAGGGAAGTAAACCTAACAGATGAGAATACCCAATGTGTAGGCGTTGGCGTAGCCTCTCGCAGAGAAGCACGTCGCAGACATAGCCCATTGAATTTGTATTGGTTAATAGGCAGGATGCTTATTTATATTATGTTGTTTTATTTGGAATTTTAGATTATTTATGATACCCCGTGTGAGAGCGCCAGAATTCCCACAAAATAGTACTTGGTTTAATACCGATACACCATTATCTATTAAGCAACTCAAAGGCAGAGTCGTAATTTTAGATTTCTGGACATACTGTTGTATAAATTGCCTGCATATCTTACCAGACTTAAAATATTTAGAACAAAAATATAAAGATAGTCTTACAATTATTGGCGTTCATTCTGCGAAGTTTGATAACGAAAAAGAAACTGAAAATATTCGCCAAGCAATCTTGCGTTATGACATTGAACACCCTGTTTTAGTAGATAGTGGTTTTCGGGTTTGGCAAGAGTATACCGTTCGTGCTTGGCCGACTTTAATGATTATCGATCCACAAGGTTATGTAATTGGCTATGTTTCTGGTGAAGGACATCGTAATGCTTTAGATGAGCTACTTGAAAAACTAATTTTTGAACACAAAGAAAAAGGTACGATCAATTTTCAAGAACTCAGCCTAAGTTTAGAAAAGCAGCGTCAACCATTAATTACGCCTTTAGCTTTTCCTGGTAAAGTCTTAGCGACATCAGCAGGTTTATTTATTGCTGATTCTGGTCATCATCGCTTGGTAATGAGTAGCTTAGAAGGCGAAATTATACACATTATTGGTACGGGTAAATCTGGTTTAACTGATGGTAATTTCAGTGAAGCTGAGTTTTCTTCACCTCAAGGAATGGCGTTTGATGCAGATAATCAAATTCTCTATATTGCTGATACAGAAAACCATGCTTTGCGGCGAGTTGATTTACAACGCCAAGTTGTAGAAACCATAGCGGGAACTGGTGAACAAAGTCGTAATATTCACCCTGATGGTGGTGTTGGGTTAGAAACTAAATTAAATTCGCCTTGGGATTTGGTGAAGATAGGAAATACTCTATTTATTGCGATGGCTGGGCCGCATCAAATTTGGGAAATGAATTTAGAAACTAGTGTAATTAAAACTTATGCTGGTACTGGTGCAGAAGGTTGTGTTGATGGTTCATTAACTGAATCTGCTTTTGCTCAACCCAGTGGAATTAGTAGTAATGGCGAAGAATTATATATTGCTGATAGTGAAATAAGTTCAATTCGCGGTGTGGGAATTGTGGAACCGCGTTTAGCTAGAACTGTGTGCGGTAGTGGAGATTTATTTGGCTTTGGTGATGTTGATGGACAGGGTGAAAATGTCCGCTTACAGCATTGCTTAGGAGTGGAATATGCAGATAATTTTTTGTGGGTAGCAGATACTTACAATCACAAAATTAAATTAGTTAGTCCTAGCACAGGTAATTGTCAAACAATTTTGGGTGATGGTTTCATGGGTTTGCAGGATGGACAAGGTAAGAATAGTAGATTTTTTGAGCCTTCAGGATTGAGTTTTTTGGGTTCAAAGTTATATATTGCTGATACGAATAATCATGCTATTCGTTATGTTGATTTGAGTTCATTTGAGGTGACAACACTAAAGTTTAAAGGTTTGTGTGCGCCAGATATTTGTGTTCCGTCTAATTTTTAGGATGATATTCTCACGCAAAGGCGCAAAGGCGCAAAGTAAATCTTAAGTAACCCACTGCCGCGTGAATGGTGCGTTAGGCGCTAGGATAGTTATTTAGTGACAAATGATATTGGAAATGAGCGCCTAACACACCCTACATTAATCTTATTTTTACTTTATAAATAACCTCTTACATGACTATGAAGTTAATTCTCCATATTACGCAACTTGGACAATGGGAAGAGGCGAAAATACTCGGAAGCTATCGCGCTGATTCTCTGGATACTGAAGGTTTTATCCACTGTTCGGAAGCTAGTCAAATAGTCAAAGTTGCAAATAGATTTTTCAAGCATCAAAAGGGATTAGTAATACTGTTTATTGATGCTGATAAAGTTACGGCTGAAGTGCGTTATGAGGAGGCGGAAATAGGTGAATTATTTCCTCATATTTATGGAGAGTTAAATATTGATGCAGTGTTTCAGGTGATTGATTTTGAATCGGAGGAAGACGGTTTGTTTTATTTACCGCCAGAGGTTGTAAATTTAGGTTAACTAACCGCGCAGCCAGAAATACGAAAAGTCTGATAAATGAAGAGTTTGCCGCTAACAAACGCTTAAAAATGCTGAGTAGTAATACCTGATAATTATTGCTTGCGTAAATGTATGTAAATTATTATATTCTGCCTTTCTAGTTGGGAAATATAGGAAGTGAGCGCCCAACTCTAGGGAAAGGAGAAACGATAGTGTTAACTTCGATAATACCAGGTTATGACTTACTAGAAATTATATCTGAAGGAATTAACACAACTGTTTACCGGGCTAGGTCGCAAAAAAACCAGCAGCGTGTAGTTCTAAAAGTTCTCAAGGCTGAATATCCCTCTTTTGAGCAAATTACTCGCTTCAAGCACGAATATAAAACTACAGAAAATCTTAACTGCGAGGGTATTGTTAAAGTTTATAGCCTAGAGAGCTATCAAAATCGACTAGTGTTAGTAGCAGAAGACTTTGGTGGTATCAGTCTTAAACAGTTTCTCTCTTTGCAACACATTGGTGAAGCTTCTTTTTTAAAGATTGCTGTGCAATTAGCTAAAGCATTGTTATCGCTACATCAGAATCGCATTATTCATAAAGATATTAAACCTGCCAATATTATTGTTAATCCCCAGACTGGGATTGTTAAAATTACAGATTTTAGTATTGCATCACATTTAGATAAAGAAACACCGCAACAGACAAATTCTCATCAATTGGAAGGGACAGTTGCTTATATGTCTCCTGAACAAACCGGGAGAATGAATCGTGCTGTCGATTATCGCAGTGATTTTTATTCTTTGGGGATTACATTCTATGAGATGCTAACTGGTCAATTACCTTTTGTAACTGACGATTTACTGGAGATGTTTCACTCTCATATTGCCAAGCCAGTTACACCAATTGCACAGTTGAAACCAGAAGTTTCTAAAACAATCGCGGCGATTGTGATGAAATTAATAGCAAAAAATGCTGAAGACAGATATCAAAGCGCATTAGGACTATTAGCAGATTTAGAATTTTGTCTTGAGCAATTAGAAACTACAGGTAATATTCCTGATTTTACCCCCGGACAACGCGATCGCACTTCTCAATTACTTATCCCCCAACAATTATATGGCAGAGAAGCGGAAGTTATTACCTTGCTGCAAGCATTTGAGCGTATTAGCCAGGGGAAAAGCGAAATCATGTTGGTTTCTGGCTACTCTGGGATTGGTAAATCATCGCTGGTGAATGAGGTACATAAACCTATCATCAGACAGAGGGGTTATTTTATTGATGGGAAATTCGATCAATTTAAACGGAATATCCCCTACGCTTCTGTAATTCAGGCTTTTCAATCTTTAATACAGCAATTATTAACTGAAAGTAGCGACAGGTTAACAGCCTGGAAAGAAAAACTGCTGCAAGCGCTGGGTAGTAATGGTCAAGTAATTATTGATGTGATTCCCGAAGTAGAATTAATCATTGGTAAACAGCCTGAAGTTCCACAGTTAGGCGCAGCTGAAAGCCTCAATCGCTTTCATCGTCTATTTCAGTCTTTTATTCAAGTTTTTGCTCAACAATCCCATCCTTTAGTATTATTTCTCGATGATTTACAATGGGCTGATTCTGCTTCTTTAAAATTAATTCAAGTCTTAATGACTAATCCAGATAGTCATTACTTACTATTAATTGGTGCATATCGAGATAACGAAGTCGGCCCCAGCCATCTATTGATTAAAACTTTAGAGGAAATTGCCCAAGCTGATACATTTATTAATAGTATTGTGTTACGTCCATTAGAATTACCTTATATCTATCAACTGCTAATAGATACTTTAGGAGATTCTGAAAAAATCCTAGAATTAGCAAAAATTTTATTTAATAAAACTCAAGGTAATCCTTTCTTTTTAACCCAACTAATTAAAGCACTCTACCAAGAAAATCTGCTGCAATTTGATTTTCACAAAGGAATTTGGTGTTGGGATATACAGCAAATTCAAACGAAGAATCTTGTAGATAAAGATGTTGTCGAGTTAGTTGCTAGAAACATTCAAAAGCTGCCGGAAGCTACGCAAACAGCCTTACAATTAGCAGCTTGTATTGGCAACCGTTTTAGTTTAGATGTATTGGCAACTGTTAGCACCAATAATCTGCAAAGATTAGCGCAAGCCCTGCAACCTGCTTTGCAATTAGGTCTAATTTTACCCCTGAATAATGAATATCGAATACCTTTACTCTTTGCCACTGAAGAGTTAGCTGTTTTAGACTTTGATGACTCTCATATTAGCTATAAATTTTTGCACGATCGCGTCCAACAAGCTGCCTATTCTCTCATTCCCAACCATCAAAGAAAAGTTACGCATTTAAAAATTGGGCAGCAGTTGTTACAAAATACACCTGCTGAGCAATTAGAGGAAAACATTTTTGATATTATTAATCAACTGAATGTGGGTGCTAGCTTAATCAGCAAGCCCTCCCAGAAGCAACATTTGGCGGAGTTAAATTTGCTGGCTGGGAAAAAAGCCAAAGCCGCAACCGCTTATTTAGTGGCGATCGCCTATTTAAATACTGGTATAAAACTTTTAGCAGCAGATAGCTGGTTCAGTGAATATGACTTGACTTTAGCCTTGATGGTGGAAGCCGCAGAAGCAGCATATCTCGGTGGTGATTATCAGTTGATGGAGAATTTAGCTAGTCAAGTATTACAAAATGCCCGCACCCTACTTGATAAAGTGAAAATTTATGAGGCGAAGATTCAGGCTTATGTTGCCCAAAGTAGACAACCGGAAGCAATCAAAACGGCTTTAACTGTCTTAGAACTTTTGGGTGTAAGGTTCCCTGATGCGCCTAGCCAAGCAGATATAACTGAAAGTCTACAAGCAACGCAACTAATATTAGACGGAAGAAGTTTTGAGGATTTAATCGATCTACCAGCAATGACAGATCCGCAAATCTTAGCAGTGATGCGGATTATCGCCACAGTGACGGCGGCTGTATATCAAGCAGTACCGATGTTGTTACCCTTAATTGTCTTTAAGCAGGTAAGACTATCAGTACAATATGGCAACGCCCCAGTTTCTACTCTCGCCTACGCTTGGTATGGAGTGATTCTTTGTGGAGTCATCGGGGATATTGATGCAGGCGATCGCGCTGGGAAACTTGCATTAGGTTTGCTATCAAATCTCCAGGGTAAAGCGCTGCAAACTAGTACTTTCAATATGATTTACCCGTTCGTGAAGCCGTGGAAGCATCATATTCGTGAGTCGCTACTACCTTTATTAGATGCACATCACACAGGCTTAGAAACAGGGGATTTAGAATACTCAGCTTACTGTGCCTACAATTATTGCAGCCTTTCTTACTTCCTAGGCAAGGAACTGAAAACCTTAGAACCAGAGATGGCAATTTACAGCCAAGTTTTAGATAAAATCAAGCAGGAAGTAGCCCATAATTATCTCAAAGTATTTCGCCAATCTGTATTACATCTCATTAGTGATTTTTCCTTAATTGGCAAGGTGGCAGGTGTAGCATATAACGAAGAAATCATGCTACCGCTACATTTGCAAGCTAATGATCGCTATGCCATTGGTACTTTATACGTCAACAAATTAATTCTCTGTTATCTATTTGGCGAGTATCAGCAAGCCGCAGAAGTAGCTGATTTAGCGAAAGAATATTTAGATGGGGTAACTGGTTCATTTATGGTGCCAGTTTTCCACTTTTATGATTCTCTCACCCAGCTGGCGATGTTAGCCCACACTCCAAGTTCAGAAAAAGAACCTTTGTGGTTGCGGGTGGTTGCTAACCAAGAAAAGCTGAAAACATGGGCAAATCATGCACCCATGAATCACAAGCACAAGTATTGCTTAGTGAAAGCCGAGTACCATCGCGCCCTGGGTGAGTATTTAGAAGCGATGGAATATTATGATTGCGCCATTGCTGGTGCTGCTGAACATGGTTACATTCAGGAAGAAGCCCTAGCAAATGAACTCGCCGCCGAAATGTACATATCAATGGGTAAGAAAAAAATTGCCCAAGTTTACATGACAGAAGCTTACTATGGTTACCACCGTTGGGGTAGTACTGCCAAAGTCAAACACCTAGAAAAACAATACCCCGACTTAATTCTTCGCAGCAATAATGCGATGTCTACGACGGGCTACGCCTACGCTTCTACTGGTAGCATCTCTAGAACATTCAAATTAGATGCATCTCTCAGTTCGCACTCAACAACTAGTAGCGGTATCAACCTGGATATCGCCACAGTAGTCAAAGCGAGTGAGGCGATTAATAATGAAATCTCCTTAGAAAGTTTACCGCGCACGCTGCTACATATCATTTTAGAAAATGCTGGTGCCCAAAAAGGTTGCTTAATTTTAGTCAAAGATGAGCAACTAATTATTGAAGCTATTGATAGTAGTATGGTTGATTCGCAAATTATTTTGCTATCAACTCCTGTAGAAGAAAGCGAACTGGTACCCAAAAAGCTGATCAACTATGTAGCGAGAACTCAGCAACCTTTGGTAATTAGAGATGCCAAACTTGATCCGGTTTCTAATAAAGATACATACATCCAAAATCATGAATGTAAATCAATATTATGTGTGCCTATTTTTTATCAAGCCAAATTCATTGGCATATTTTACCTAGAGAATAATTTAATTACTGGTGCATTTACTCCCGAACGCCTAGAACTGTTAAAAATACTGTCTTCTCAAGCTGCGATCGCGCTTAAAAATGCCCGTCTCTATGCCAAAGAACAAGAAAAATCTCAAGATTTAGCCGCAGCATTATTACAACTGCAACAAACCCAAAGCCAACTTGTACATACAGAAAAAATTTCCTCTTTAGGACAGTTAGTAGCGGGAGTCGCCCATGAGGTAAATAATCCTGTTAGCTTTATTTTTACTAACCTAACTCATGCCAAGCGCTATATCGAAGACTTAATTAATTTACTACATCTTTATCAACAGTATCTATCTAATCCCCCAGCAGAAATTACAGAGGAAATTGAAGCTATAGATTTAGATTTTGTTTTAGAAGACTTACCAAATATGATTTCTTCTATGAAAGAGGGAACCCATCGGATTCGAGATATTATGCAATCTCTACGCAATTTCTCACGCAAAGATGGCTTAGATAAAAAGGCGGTAAATATTCATGAGGGTATTGAAACCACGCTGATGATTTTATCCCATCGTTTAAAGGCTTATCCTCATCGTCCAGCAATTCAAGTAGTTAAGAATTATAGTGATTTACCCTTTATTGCTTGTTATCCTGGGCAATTAAATCAGGTATTTATGAATTTGCTAGCCAATGCTATTGATGCTTTAGAAGAGTCTAATGAAGGCAAGAATTATGCTTTTATAGAACAGCATCCCAATGTCATCACAATTTCTACCACAGTCAGCGATCAACAAGTAAAAATTTCGATTGCTGATAATGGGATGGGAATTCCAGAGTCAGTCAAGGAAAAAATTTTTCAAGCGTTTTTTAGCACTAAGCCAGAAGGGAAAGGTACAGGTTTAGGACTATCTATTAGCCATCAAATAGTTACCAAAGTCCACAATGGTACTTTTGAATGTGTTTCTTCCCCTGGTGAGGGTGCAGAATTTATTATTCAGATTCCTATTGATAGGAATTAGCAATCAGGTAATCTTATAATCCAATACAGTTCAGTTAAGAAAATTAATTGACAAAGAAGCTAAAAAACTAGCTACTCAACACAAAACTCAACAATAATTTTGGAGGGGGTTTGGGGGACGCAACCGTCACCCAATCGGGGGTTTGGGGGAGAATCCCCCAATTGATCTAGCTTTTTCCACAAGTGACAAATCAATCACTAATAATCTTATATGAACTGTATTTTCATATAATATACTTTGGAATAGGTTGGTAATTGGTAATAGTAAAAATTCAATACCCAATATTACAATACCGTTGAGAATTAAATGGTGCGTTGCGCTGCGCGACAACACACCCTACTTTTAGGGACTTCCAGAAATTAAATTATTCAATCAGCAAGGGCGAAGATATTGAGCAAATTCTGTCTCTCCCTCTGCTCCCTCTGCTACCCTAGCGACAGTATATTTTTTTAGTTGGAAGTCCCTTATTCGGTTAATCCCCATTCCAACTTTAGCGTTTCTAGTTTGGGATTTTTTACACTCAATCTTTTACATTCATCCAAAAATTCTTTTACCTGTTCTTCGTTGAGAGTTAAACCACCTTCTTGCAGATTATGAATGTAAGTGATGATATCAGCAGTTGTTAGAGATGCACTGATTTCTTCTAGTAAAACTGCATTTCTCACTTCTCTACATACCAATTCGATATCAGATGAGGTAAACCTGGTACTCTTTTCGGCTAGCATTTCAAAGTTAATTATTTGATTGAAATCAATTTTTGCTAGATAATGTTGGAATAACTCTATCCTTTCCTTTTGATCGGGGGGAAAAATAGGAATTTTCCAATCTAATCTACCAGAACGCTTTAAGGCGCTATCTATACCACTTAAATAATTTGTCGCGCCAATCACAATCACATTGCTATTTCGCAAATTATTTAATTCTATCAATAATTGATTAATTGTGGCTTTTTGGTCTGTATGGGCGTTATCTTCATTACGGTTAAAGCCAATACTATCTAACTCATCAATAAATAAAACTGAGGGAGATTTCTTTTTCGCTTGAGCAAAGATATCTCGAATATTTTTCTGACTTTGACCTATCCATACACTGATAATATCCGCAGGCGAGAATTTAAAAAAATATCTGCCAGATTCATTAGCGAATGCATTCGCTAAAAGAGTTTTACCGCATCCAGGTAATCCATAGAAGAGAATCCCGCTAATCGCATCTTGATAGCCTTTAGATTGTAGCCTCAAAAGTTTGGTTAATTTTTCCTTTTCTTCCTTCAAACCTTTAACTTGGCTAAAATCAAGCTTGGTTTCTGGGAGGCGTTGAGTTAAGGGATAAGTCTGGACTAAACTGCGTTTTTTAGCTGCATATTCAAAAGCTGGATATTCAAGCGCATCAAAAGATACTGGTACTAATTGATGATTTTCATAATCTGGTGCCATAACGACAATTTTAAAAGTATCATCATAATAACCAGCTAGTTTATATTCAAGAACTTCTTTAATCTTTTTAATTTGGTAAGAGTTACGCGCAATTTCAAAACCAGGAAATACTAACCACACAGTATGTAGTTTATTCGGCCAGACTTTGGATTTTTGTAAAATTCTTCTGAGTGAATCCAAGAAAAGATTATTATCTTGAAATTCTTGATACTTCAGAGTTTCGATTTCCACAATTACCTGATTATCTACATATACAGGGATGATTTCGCTGTGATATTCTTCATACTCATAGCTATCTTCATCATCGCTGTTTTCCTGGTCTTTGGAACTTAATTCTACTTCACAGCGAATTTTAGACAAATCATAGCCTAAAGCTTCTAAGGTTTTAATCGCAAAATATTTGAGATAAATATATTCTGTACTTTCTTCTCGCCACTTCAAACTATAAAAATGTTCGGCTTTCATGCCGATTAATAGCTGAGAATCAGCCAATATTTGCGCTTTTTGTAATTCTAGAAAGTAATTTAATAAAGATACCTCATCTTCTTCCATCTCATAACACGGAAGTTCTAACAGGAGACGGAAATGAGCATAAATTTCTTCTTTATGCTGAATAGCAGTTTCGTTGGGATATTTGCATCGCAGAGTAAAGGTAAAAGGAATTTTACTAGCTACCCTATCTACTAAATAACCTAAAGCATCTTCTTGTTGCTGTGCTTGAATTTCTGATACAGGTGGGCAATGAAATACTATAAATAATTGTTCAGAATTATATTTATTGGCGTAGACTGATATCTGTTCAAACTGCTCATCAAATTTTTCGCAATCTAGTAAATCTAAACCAGTAGTGCCGAGAATGACACTAGTCATTGTAGAAAAATAAAAGTGATAAATATTAGCACCAGATAGGGAATAATCATCATCGTCATTATCGTCATCAGTAGTAATATTTGTATTAAATTTTTGATTCGATGCTGTAGGAATGTTATTATTACCTCTATATTGATATTTTCTAATTAATTCATAATTTAAAATTTTAGTCACAACATCAGAAAAGAAATCTTCTACTTGGGGAATGAGAAAAATTCCCACTGGTTGATTTGAGTCTAAACAAGCCTGAAACCTTTCATATTCTTGCTCAGAACCGAAATCAAATAAGTAATAGAAAAAGTCATGCTTCACTGGAAATGCTGCACTCAATTTACTAAAAATTGGTTGCACATCAGCAATTTGCACATCAGGAGTGACATCTTTAAGAGAAATAGCCAGTTTAGTATCTAAGGGAATATACAAATCAAATAGGGGATCTGTGCAAAGTCCCAATTCAGCTAGCGCATGATTAAAATTATCTACAAAAGCTTGACTGCGACGCTGGTAGCCCAACTGTTCCATAATGGTTTTAACGCGTAGGCTTTTTTGAGTTCTACCAGTTCGCTGAAGTTCATTCTTAATTGAGCGTAAGTAGCCTGTATATGACATTTGCTATGTTTTGGTCGTAATTGTTAAGCAAGCATCTCCAAGGGAGACAAATTTATAATTCCCAAGTGAGATACACACTTAACTTACACAGGCGATTACTTATTGATGCGATCGCAACAATACCCAGATCCTTGCTGAAGGCGACATATTGACTCCCTATCTTTGACATACGCCTCAGCTATTCTGGAATCTAAATCTTATGGGCTGCATACCCACCCTCATGAGTTCAATGTGGTTTTTCTAAAATTAGCTTTTTCAAATCATCATATTTTTCTTTACTCAAACGATAAATTTCAGGGCTAGGTTTGCCAACAATATGCCCTTGAATGTAATTCACGCCAAGTTCCTTGAGGCGGTATAAGCTAATAGGAGTAGTTTCATCTATACCTTCTACAATTACATGAGATGGATTCAGGTTATTTGCCCCAACTAATTCATGAACAAAGCGGATAATAACATCAGAAGATTGATGATATAAAATATTTCGATCTATTTTGACATGAGAGGGGTGTAATCCTGCTAAGCGAGAAACTGAAGCATAGCCAACTCCAAAATCATCAATTGCAAATCGAATATGCAGTTGTTTAACGTATTCTATCAATTTAGTTTTAAAAAAGGTTAAAGGTACTTGCAATCGATGACCATTATTAAACTGTGGTAATTCTGTTTTTTCAGAAATTTCTAATATGAGGTTTCTGGGAGTAATAATTTTATCTTTAATTACCTGACGAACTGTTTCAAAGTAAGCTGTTCTGATTAAAGACTCGGGATAAACATTAACTGATAGCGGTGCTATCTCATCTGCTCTATTTTGTTTTGATTTCTTTCTTGCTTCTTGGTAAATGGTTGTAGCAGTTCTCAGAAAATACTGGTCAAGTTCAATAGTAAACCTTGTACCCCACATTTCTGCAGCTTGAAATAAATCTATAGGAACTGTTAAAGTTTCAGGTTCTCTAGCTAAAGCCTCCCAACTACTAATAAATAATTCATCAGCATCTAAGTGTAAAACAGGCTCAAAATGAACAATCATCCTTTGAAGACGGTCGCAGAATAATTGAAATCTTCTTTCATATAGATGTTCTGATACAAAGCCGAAATCTCTTTTTAAATCATCAAGTATATGAGCTTCTACTAATGCGGGTTTAAGTGATAGTTTCTGGCTAGCGTTGTAAAAGCTAGCTAAAATACGCCCGTATACATCTCCCAAAAGATAAGAATCTTGAGATATACCACAAACTACTATAACCTCTGCTTCTGGTAACCCTCTCAAAGGTATGAGTACAAAAGCTTTAACTACACCATTTTTATCTTCATGCAACCGATATATACCATGATAAGAAGGGTTGAAAATAGATAAACGTGAAACAGCAGGTAAAATATGTAAGTTTAAAGTATTAAAATAAAAACTACTATCTATATCGTTATAAGGGCTACTGTGTGATTTAACTGACCAATTATCTTTATTATCAATAGTAAGTATAAATACAAAATCAGCCTTAGAATTATGCTTAATTATATTTAATATTTGAGAAGTATTATTATTAGATTTTAAAGTTTCATTTACTAAATTGGTAAATTGTTGGATTAAATTTGTAATGAAGTCTTCATAAGGTTCTAGAAAGTTACGAAGCTGGAATGTTGGTGCTTCTAGGTTGTATGTATCTCCCGATGGTTTTACTGTAGCTAACCTGACTTCCCTCCAGCTATGATTTTGAAAATCTTCCAGATTTTGTTGTGTGGTTATATTTTGGGTTTGAGCAATAACAACATCAAATCCTTCATCCTTCAAGACAATTATTTTAGGTTTCATGCTGAAAGCATTTTCTTCTAATCGCTCACAAGCATATTTATGTAACTCACGTGCTGCAATTTTACCATCTTGGTCTAAGTCCCCTGCTCCTGTTTCTATTCCCTCTACTAAATAACGTGTGTAAACGGAAATATCAGATCCTTGTTGTTCAAAAGAATATTGAGTGGAACTAGAAGATGCAAGAACAACCCTCCCTTCAGCACCAAGTTGACTCTGTAAATCGACCGAACCATCATCTTTTGCTATTAATGAAGGGTCAAATGCTGCACTAAAGCAACAGTCAAGAATAATTACCTGTCGTTTAGAACGACTATTATTCATTTGGTCATGAACAAAACTTGCAGCAACAGCAGTTGATTTAATTAGTTGATTCTTTAAGTTTGTGCGGGTGATGCGAGTAGAAAAATAAAATCTACCGTTTTCATCCTTGATTCCATGTCCTGAAAAATACAGCAGTAGTATATCTTCTTTATCACGACCAGAAAAAAACGTTTCAATTTCAAATTGCATAGTGTGAGTGTCAGAGTTGAGCAATATTTTCACCTCATCAAACCCACCTATTTTGGGATTCTGCAACACTCGCTGCATAGCTTTGACATCTTTAACAGCAGCCTGAAGGGGATTTAGCCCAGACTCATACTCACTTACGCCAATTAGCAATGCTATTTTCTTAGTCATGGTTAACTAATGTCTGTATTGACATGTATACGGTATTTGCACCAGTTAAAAAGGTTACTGCTACTTAAGATAATTTTGACACATGTAAATTCACGCGTTCATGAGGCGTTATAAAATATTGTAAAGTAATGTAATGCAATGTAAAGCGCTTATAAGTATTTTTGAGAATTTAAACAAGACTATAGAGAAAAGGATGAAAAACAGGACAACGAAGCAGAGAATGAGAAGAGAAATTAAGTAATCACTCTCGGTTTTTGCATAGGAGCTTAAGTAATAAAAAAGGAAGAGATACAAGCATTGATGATCTCTCCCCCTCTTAATAATTATTGATTTATCAGCGATTTGCCTAATTTATACGTATTATCTTTAGCCAAGACAAGCAGCTAAATCTTGTTCTGGGGTAGTGATGAGTTTAAGATTGTATGTCTCGGAAAGTAACTTCGCAACATTGGGTGTGAGGAAAGCAGGAAGCGTGGGGCCGATGCGAATATTTTGAATACCCAGGTAAAGTAGAGTTAATAGCACTGCGATCGCTTTTTGTTCGTACCAAGATAGTACCAATGACAATGGTAGTTGATTGACATTGACGTGGAATGCTTGGGCTAAAGCGACAGCAATTTGAATGGCAGAGTATGCATCGTTACATTGTCCTAAATCTAGCAATCTGGGAATACCACCGATATCACCGAGTTGCTTGTCAAAGAAGCGGAACTTACCACAGCCTAGAGTCATGACTACGCAATCACTAGGAATAGTTTCGACTAAATCTGTGTAGTAATTGCGTCCTGGTTTCGCGCCATCACAACCACCAACTAAGAAGAAGTGGCGAATATTACCTGATTTCACCGCGTTAACCACAGTATCAGCTACACCTAAGACGGCATTGCGGGCGAAACCTGTAGTTACTGTACCGCGATCGCTCTCTTCTACAAAGCCGGGTAATGCCAAAGCCTTATTAATAATCGGTGTAATGTCGCGAATACTAACGTGTTGTAAACCAGGATAACCTACAGGCCCCAAGGTAAATACTTTATCTTTGTAAGTTTCATGAGGAGGCATGAGGCAGTTGGTTGTCATTACAATTGCACCAGGGAAATGCTCAAACTCATGGGTTTGATTTTGCCATGCGGTGCCGTAATGTCCATACAGGTGAGGATAAGTCTGTTTTAGCTGGGGATAGCCATGTGCAGGTAGCAATTCGCCGTGAGTATAAACTTTAATCCCGGTTTCGGCTGTTTGCTCTAGAATAGCGCGCAAGTGGAGTAAATCATGCCCTGATACGAGGATGGCTTTACCAACTGTCACGCCTAGAGTCACAGGAGTAGGGGTAGGATGCCCAAAAGTATTGGTATTACCAGCATCCAGCAATTCCATTGCTTTGAGGTTCATCTTACCTACTTGCAATGTGATGTCTAGCCATTCTTGCAAACTCTTATCTTGGGCATCGAGATTAGCTAGGATTTCATGGAAAAATACATATAAATCTTCGTCATGCTGCCCCAGTTCTAAAGCATGGAAAGCATAAGCAGCTACGCCTTTAAGACCATATAATATTGTGAGCTTGAGTGAGAAAATATCTACATTTTTAGCAGATTGGCCAATAAACTCAAATTCTAAGTCTTTTCCTTGTTTAATTAGCTGTTGTTGATCGCCAGCAGGTTGGAAATTTGCGATCGCAGAATTTACCGCAGCATTACCTGTTGTTTGAATTTGTAACTTCAGACTCTCACGTAAAGCGATCGCGCGATTCACAAACGCGACAAAATCATCAGCCGAGAAATTCACATTCGTCAGCGTCGAAAACAGCATTTCACAGGTGAACTCATCTTGATCGCGAGTAGTAATACCGAGAGATTTAGCTTGCAGCGCTACTTGCGACAACCCCCGCAGACAATGCACCAGTAAATCTTGTAATGCATCTACCTCTGGACTCTTACCGCAGGCTCCCCACTGATAACATACATCACCACGGGTTGTTTGTTCACACTGATTACAGAACATAAGTCTTTCACTCCAATCTTTATGCCTTTAGAGTATTGACAATTTGCAAGTAAAACCTTGATCTAAGTCAAGAGAATCTGCAAAGTTTGGTAAAGATATCAGTGGAAAAACGGGGAAAGGGAAAAAGGGGAACAGGGGAAAGGAGCAAAGTAAGAAGCTATAAGTTTTATCCTGTAAGCTTTTTAGCAAATAAAATTTCCAGTTAAAAATACTTAACTAAGTAAATTGAACATTGTTGTCCTGAATTTATTTTTTGAATTAGCATTAAGCTGCCTTGACTCTAACGCCACACATTTTTCCGTCCAGACTGTTAACCGTCAACAGTCAACAGTCAACTAACTACTTGAGTTTTCGCTGCAAATGATACAACTTCATCATTTGTTATCTTCACAAGTTCCTCAAACTCTTTGCCTATAACTCAAGGCGCAGGGTATTTAAGACGCTTAAGGCTAAAGGCTAATTCTGATAGAGACTAGAAGCAATGTCAGTAAAAACTTTAACAATTAATGACCAATTAATTAGCGCCCGTGAGGAGGAAACTATCCTCGACGCGGCGCGAGAGGCGGGGATTCATATCCCGACTTTGTGCCACTTAGAAGGAGTCTCAGATATAGGTGCTTGTCGGCTGTGCTTGGTAGAAATTGCCGGTAGCAATCGCCTTTTACCAGCTTGCGTTACCAAGGTGGGAGAAGGCATGGAGGTAAAAACAGATTCAGAACGGTTGCAAAAATACCGCCGCACAATTATTGAAATGCTGTTTGCGGAAGGCAATCACGTTTGTTCTGTATGCGTCGCCAATGGCAATTGTGAATTACAAGACTTGGCGATTGAGATGGGTATGGATCATGTGCGTCTCAATTATCATTTCCCCGATCGCAAAGTTGATGTTTCTCACGATCGCTTCGGTGTTGACCATAACCGTTGTGTTCTTTGTACACGTTGCGTCCGTGTTTGTGACGAAGTTGAAGGCGCACATACTTGGGACTTGGCAGGTAGAGGTTCTAATTCCCATGTAATTACTGATTTAAATCAGCCTTGGGGAACTTCAAGCACTTGTACTTCCTGCGGTAAATGTGTGAATGCTTGCCCCACAGGTGCAATTTTTTACCAAGGTTCCAGCGTCGGTGAAATGAAACACGATCGCGCAAAACTAGAGTTCCTTGTCACAGCACGGGAGAAAAAACAATGGTTCGTGTGAAATTTGCAACGGTTTGGCTAGGCGGTTGTTCTGGCTGTCATATGTCATTTCTCGATTTAGATGAATGGCTGATTGATCTAGCAGAACAGGTAGATGTAGTTTATAGCCCCTTCGCTGATATCAAACAATATCCAGAATGGGTGGATGTAGTCTTAGTAGAAGGCGCGATCGCCAACGAAGAACATTTAGAAATTTTGCACACAGTTAGAGAGCGATCGCAAATTCTCATTTCCTTTGGAGACTGTGCTGTTACTGGTAATGTTACTGCTTTACGCAATCCTTTAAGCACTGAATCCGTGCTGCAAAGTTGTTATATAGAAGCCGCCGATCTTCACGGTTCCATACCCAACGCACCAGGAATTGTCCCACCATTATTAGATAGAGTACAGCCAGTACACACCCTCGTCCCAGTAGATATTTATTTACCAGGTTGTCCCCCTTCCGCCGATAGAATTCGCGCCGTACTAGAACCTTTATTGAAAGGCGAAAAACCACATTTAGAAGGACGCGACTTACTAAAGTTTGGTTAATTCAAATGGCATAGGGCATAGGGCATGGGCATTGGTAATTTATTCTCCCCCTGCTCCCTGCTCCCTGCTCCCTGCCCCCCTGCCTCCTCAATCCCCACTCCCCACTCCCAACAACATTTATGTCTCAAAAAATCATCATCGATCCAGTCACCCGTATTGAAGGACACGCCAAAATATCGATTTATTTGGATGATACGGGACAAGTTAGCGATGCACGGTTTCATGTTACCGAGTTTCGCGGATTTGAAAAATTTTGTGAAGGTCGTCCTTTCTGGGAAATGCCAGGAATTACGGCGCGCATTTGTGGTATTTGTCCGGTAAGTCACTTATTGGCTTCCGCAAAAGCAGGCGATCGCCTCCTCTCTGTAACAATTCCTAAAACCGCAGAAAAAATGCGTCGTCTCATGAATTTGGGGCAAATTGTCCAATCTCATGCTTTGAGTTTCTTCCACCTCAGCGGCCCGGATTTACTCTTAGGAATGGATAGCGATCCCCAAAAACGCAACGTCTTTGGTTTAATTGCTGCTGAACCAGAAATCGCCCGTGGCGGAATCCGCTTGCGTCAATTTGGACAAGAAATTATTGAAATCTTAGGTGGGCGCAAGATTCACCCATCCTGGGCGGTTCCCGGTGGTGTGCGCGAACCCTTATCACCAGAAGGACGCGCCCATATTCAAAGCCGCATTCCCGAAGCGCGAGAAACAGTCATCAATGCGTTGGGAATGTTTAAGAAGTTACTCGAACCCTATGAAAAAGAAGCCCAAACTTTTGGTAATTTCCCCAGCTTATTTATGGGATTAGTTACACCTGAAGGTTTATGGGAAAACTATGACGGCAATCTGCGGTTTGTAGACAGCGACGGTAATATTATTGCCGATAAACTCGACCCTAGCCGCTATTACGAATTTATTGGCGAAATCGTCCAGCCTGATTCTTATTTAAAATCTCCTTACTATCGTCCTTTAGGTTTTCCTAATGGCAATGGTAATCAATCAGAAAGTGGTATGTACCGAGTCGGGCCATTAGCACGATTGAATGTTTGTAGCCATATTGGTACACCTTTAGCGGATGCAGAGTTAAAAGAATTTAGAGATAAAGGTAAAGGCACAGTTACCTCATCATTCTTCTACCATTACGCCAGATTGATTGAAATTTTGGCATCTATCGAGCGTATTGAAATTTTACTCGATGACCCAGATATTTTATCAACTCGACTACGTGCTGAGGCGGGAATTAACCAATTAGAAACCGTCGGTGTTAGTGAAGCACCACGCGGTACATTATTCCACTTTTATCAAATAAATGAAGATGGATTAATTCAAAAAGCCAACTTAATTATTGCCACAGGTCAGAATAATTTAGCAATGAATCGTACCGTCGCGCAAATTGCTAAACATTTTATTCACGGCCCAGAAATTCCCGAAGGAATGTTAAATCGTGTGGAAGCAGGTATTCGTGCTTTTGACCCTTGTTTAAGCTGTTCAACTCATGCAGTGGGACAAATGCCGTTGCATATTGAATTAGTTGGTGTTGATGGTACAGTTGTCAAAGAAGTTTGGCGGGATTAATCCTTATCTAGTTCGTAATTCATAATTTGTAATTAATGCGAATTGTAGGGTGCGTTGCGCTGGGCGACAACGCACCATTAACGAATGTCTCTAAAACCCAAATCTTTTCATAGCCGTAACACACCCTATTTAAAATTTACCTTGATAAATGCTTTCTAAATCTCACTCAAATGAGTGAAATTTCCGCATTAACACTTAAAGTTAATTACTAATACCAATTCAAATAATGTTTGCGACACATCAATGTATTCTAGAGGGCATGGCAGTGCCATGCCCCTACAATCTGTCGCGTTCTTTTTTCAAAATGGTATAAATTTAAAATCACCAAAAAGTTAAATCATAATTAAAAATTTTGCTTTTAATTTCTGATGGCGATCGCCATCAACCGAGAAATTTATATAAGAATAATTAATGTTATAAAACACATATATGTAGTTTCCGAAAATATAACTGTAGTTACACTTTTTTATTTTTTCTCCACCTGAGATTAAGTTTTTCTATAAAACTATCTAAACAGCTACTCTTTACGCAATTTGCTATTGACAGATAATGTCTAAAACGAGTTAACTTTATTTGTGCCGACCTACATCCTCACAAGTTCCTCAACTTTTTTACTTAACTTAACAATAGATGAGGCAGAGCACAAAACAATGAGTAATGTAGTAGCGATCGGTTATGGTAATGATTTACGCAGTGATGATGGTATTGGACAACGTGTAGCTCATGCCTTGGATTTTAAAAACGTCAAATCTTTGGCTGTTCACCAACTCACTCCAGAACTTGCAGATACTTTAGCAAGTGCTGATTTAGCAATTTTTATTGATGCTTGTGTAGCTTCCGAAAGTACTGAAGTGCAAGTAAAACCCCTCTCTCCAGAATTTTCTAATGTTATTGCCGGACATACAGCAGATCCGCGATCGCTTTTAGCATTAACACAAGCACTTTATGGTTATTGTCCCCCAGCTTGGTGGGTAATTGTTCCCGGAGAAAATTTTGCCATAGGCGATCGCCTTTCAGAATTTGCAGAAACAGGCGTGGCGATCGCTTTAGAAAAAATTACGCAAATTATTAATCAAGATTACAGGTAGTCGCAACTCATGCAAAATACAATTAATTCTACTATCGAACCTGCCTACGATATTCTCCGCACCGAGAAAGCTAATCCCCTTGATTTCATCTTTGCACCGCGCAATGTAGCTGTTATTGGTGCTACCGAAAAACAAGGTAGTGTGGGACGGACTTTGTTATGGAATTTAATTAGCAGTCCTTTTGGTGGTACTGTTTTTCCCGTCAATCCTAAACGTAATAGCATCCTGGGAATCAAAGCCTACCCAACAATCTTTGATGTGCCAGAAAAAGTAGATTTGGCAGTAATTGCTACTCCAGCAGCCACAGTTCCCAATATTATTGCTGATTGTGTCAAAGTAGGCGTAAAAAGCGCTATTATCCTCAGCGCAGGTTTTAAAGAAGCTGGGCCAGAAGGGATCGCTTTAGAACAGCAAATTCTGCAACAAGCCCGTCTCGGTAATATGCGGATCGTTGGCCCCAACTGCTTGGGTGTGATGAGTCCCCAATCTGGACTGAATGCCACCTTTGCTAGTGCTATGGCGCGTCCTGGTAACGTCGGCTTTATTAGTCAAAGTGGAGCGCTTTGCACAGCCATTCTCGATTGGAGTTTTCGGGAAAACGTTGGTTTTAGCGCCTTCGTTTCCCTAGGTTCCATGCTAGATGTAGGCTGGGGCGATTTAATTTATTATCTGGGTGACGATCCCCATACAAAAAGTATTGTAATTTACATGGAATCTGTGGGTGATGCCCGGTCATTCCTCTCAGCAGCTAGAGAAGTAGCTTTAACTAAACCAATTATTGTAATTAAAGCCGGTCGTACCGAAGCCGCCGCCAAAGCCGCAGCTTCTCACACAGGAGCATTAGCAGGTAGTGATAAAGTTTTAGATGCTGCTTTCCGCCGTTGTGGTGTCCTGCGCGTCAACAGTATCTCTGACTTGTTCGATATGGCAGAGGTGTTAGCCAAACAACCCCGTCCCAAAGGCCCACGCCTGACAATTCTCACCAACGCTGGCGGCCCTGGTGTTTTGGCTACCGATGCGTTAATTTCATCCGGTGGCGAAGTTGCACCAATTTCCGAACAAACTCGCACCGCCCTCAACGAATTTTTACCTACCCATTGGAGCCACGACAACCCCGTTGATATTTTGGGTGATGCTGATCCCCAAAGATATACCAAAGCTTTAGAAATTGCTGCTCAAGATCCTAATAGTGATGGCTTATTGGTGATTCTGACACCGCAATCGATGACAGATCCCACCGCTACAGCCGAACAACTGAAACACTATGTAGAAAGTTCACAGCAAAAATCTCAGCCAGTTAAACCCATCCTGGCCAGTTGGATGGGAGGTGCAGATGTAGCAGATGGGGAGATGATTTTAAATCGTCAAAGTATCCCGACTTACGCTTATCCAGATACGGCGGCGCGTGTATTTAGCTATATGTGGCAATCTAGCTATAACTTGCGCGGTATTTATGAAACTCCGGTATTACCAACTATCGATTCTGCTTCTGGTATCCCCAATCGCCAATATGTGAATAAAATCATCCAAACTGCCAGACTAGCAGGGCGGACTATTCTCACCGAGTTTGAATCGAAGGAAATCTTAGCGGCTTACGGTATTCCTGTAGTTGGTACTTGTATTGCTCGCAATGAGGAGCAAGCGGTTGAATGCGCGGAAAAATTGGGCTATCCTGTCGTTCTGAAGCTTTTTTCGCACATTATTACCCATAAAACCGATGTCGGCGGTGTGCAATTAAATATCACCGATGCAGAAGCCGTCAGACGCGCATATCGCGCTATTGAATCTGCCTTACAAGAGAAGGTACAAACCGATCCTCATTACGCAAAACTCGGCAGCGAAAATCCAGATATCTTCTTGGGTGTTACCGTGCAACCAATGGTGAAAACCCACGGTTATGAACTCATCATTGGTAGTAGCCTCGATCCGCAATTCGGGCCAGTATTGCTATTTGGTACAGGCGGACAACTAGTAGAAGTTTTCCAAGATAGAGCGATCGCCCTTCCACCCCTCAACTCTACCCTAGCGCGGCGGATGATGGAGCAAACGCAAATTTATAAAGCGCTAACAGGCGTTAGAGGGCGTAAGAGCGTAGATATGGAAGCTTTGGAACAATTAATGGTGGCATTTAGCCAATTAGTTGTCGAACAACGCTGGATTAAGGAAATTGATATTAACCCCTTGCTAGCTTCCGAAGAACAATTAATTGCCTTAGATGGGCGGATTATCCTCCATGATGTCGATATTACAGAAGAACAACTACCAAAATTAGCGATTCGCCCCTATCCTACACAGTACATAGGACGATGGACGATGAGAAATCAAACTCCAGTTACCATCCGTCCTATCCGTCCCGAAGATGAACCTTTAATGGTGCAATTCCACCACACCCTCTCAGAGGAAAGCGTTTACTTCCGGTATTTCCACCTCATTAAATTAAGTCAACGAGTCGCCCACGATCGCCTCACAAGGATTTGCTTTATCGACTACGATCGCGAAATTGCCTTAGTAGTGGAAGCGCAAAACTCCACCAAAGAAGCCAAAGAAATCTTAGCAGTAGGGCGCTTAAGTAAAGTACATGGCACCAACACCGCCGAATTTGCCATTGTGGTAAGCGATCGCGTTCAATGTCAAGGCGTAGGTACAGAATTACTCGGACGACTCATCGAAATCGGGCGAGATGAGCAACTCAGTAAAATTACGGCTGATATATTATCAGAAAATCATGGAATGCAAAAAGTCTGCGAAAAACTTGGTTTCCGCATTCAACGCACCGCAGATCCTACAGTAGTTAAAGCCGAGTTTGATTTGTAGTCAATTGGCCTTTGTCATTCGTCATTTGTAATTAGCCCAATTCCACCACCGGTTGAATTCAATTATAAAAATACCCTTCTCCCTCAAGTTCAAAATAGGGAATAAGGGTATTTTTATCTGCGTTTATCTGCAGTTAATTTTCCAATGGTAGAATTTCATGGATTTACGAATTACGAACTACTAATTACGAATTATTTTAATTATTGCGATCGCGCTCTAAATCAGCAATCACCTTTTGCAAATACCACTCTTCTGGCATTTGTGGATAATAATCTTTTTTCTGCTGAATTAAGCGTTGAGCGATTTCCCACTGTCCCCCAACCATGCGTAACAAACGCTGACGTAGCAAGTTATATTTTTGGTTTTGGTTATCGGGTAGAGATTTTTGAATCTTGGTGAGGCTATTTAAAACCTGGTGATAATTGTCCCAATCTTCTTTTTCTAAAAAAATACTGATTGCTTTTTGATAATCGTCCCTAGCTGCTAACATCTCTTCCAACAAAGTATGAGTAATCCCGCGATTATAGTAAGCTTGAGCATCATCAGGATTGATTGATATCGCTTGGCTGTAGTCTTGAATTGCACCCAAATAATTGCTCATAGCGCGATAAGCATTACCCCTAGCCACAAAAACCAAAGCATCCTGGGGTTGAAGTTGTAGCGCTTGGTTAAAATCCGCGATCGCACCTTGATAATCAGCTAGTAAATAACGTGCTTTCCCCCGGTTGCGATAGACAATTGCATCGTGGAAATCTAGCCGCAGTGCTTGGTTAAAATCTGCGATCGCTTCTTGATAGTTACCCATTTTGCAACGCACTACGCCACGACAGCAGTAAGCTTGTGCATCTTGTGGATCGGCTTGTAACACCCAGTTTAAATCTTCGATGGCTTCGCGGGTGTCTCCTTTTTCTGCCTTATCTAATAATTGCGTAAAATAGTCTTTTTCTGATTTAATAGTGATATTCGGAATATTTTGCTTCAAAACAGGAGATTTTTCTGGAGGCTGTAGTTCTTTGATTCTTTCCAAACACAGGCGGCAATTTTCTTTATCTTTCTGCTCTAGGTATAATTCTGCGGCCTTTTTAAAATTGGCGATCGCTTCTTGAATATACCCCTGTTTCCGCCGCACCATACCTCGCAAGCTATGAGCAGCTGCGTAATTATAATTGAGACGAATGGCATATTCTACATCTTCCAACGCACCCGGCAAATTTTTCAACGCCACTCTAGCCAAGGCGCGAGAATAGTATGCTGCTAAACTTTGAGGATTTTGCTTCAAAGCCTCAGTGTAATCGGAAACAGCTTGCAGAATTGCCCCGGAGTCATAATATGCTAGCCCCCTTTGCAAGTAAGCTTCAGGAAAGAAAGGTGTAACTTGCAAAGCACGATTAAATTCTTCAATGGCTCCAGCGTAGTCTTTTTGTTTCGCTTTTTCCAACCCTCGGTAATAAAATTCGTCACTCATGGCGTTGATGAACTGAACTCAGTTAATTGATGACTACAGAAGTATTCACCGTGACTCTAACTCATTTCTCACTGCCATTATGATGTAAGCTTAAGTTTAATGCATATAAGCGCGCTTCATTTTGCTTTTTTAGAGTTTGCCATCCCCCTTGAGAGCGATATTATTTGTACTGATAATAATTTTTTAAAAAAGTAGTAAATAATACTTTAAATTATGTCATGCAACTATACGTACAATTGAGTATTATCTGTCTGTGACATTAGCTTTTGCGTACTTTCTTCGTTGATGAAGCATAGCAGGATAGCTTGATAGTAAAAATAATGTCATGCTTTCTTGACATTTACTAATAAATACATAGAAAATCAACCATCGCAAACATAGTGTTTGCAATGGTTGATTTTTAAATCTGAGATTAAGTCACGATTTAGCTGTAATACTGATGGGATATACGGTCTCAGATCTTAACGCTAATTAGTTATATAAAAATTAAATGATTTTGAAGTATATATAGTACGCTGGAATACATTTCTTACTTAAGCGTAAATGTATTAAAATGTGTTTTTTAATACATTGAATCAAAAATAACTTAATCTTGTATAGTAATTACCGAAAACTACAGTTATCTTTTTCCGTAAAACATTAAAAAATAATATATATAAGTCAATTATGTAAGTAGATTACGTAAGTAGATTACGTAAATAGATTAATCTTTAGGGTTGACATCCAATCCAGTGAAATTCAAACTTACATATTGAAAAGACACAGAAAGAGCTATTTTTTAGCTCTATTACTATTGTGCAGATGTATTGCATATATCAACAGATATTTCTAATCATATCTGGCAACTTCCTCAATTACTCTAGGATTAAATATCGCTGACTTCTATAAAAGCTACTGTCCATATACCTAAGTTTTCCAACAAGTCAGTCATCTAAATCTAGCTGATTTTCAAGCTATTTAGCTTTAGCATAGGACTTTTTTACAACTTAAGTATCGGTCTGCAAGCGAATATTAGTTACTGGCGAATACAAACAATTCGCTAGCAAGTATGTAATATCGATATTCCCTTGATTTTTTCTAGTATTGATCCATTCAAAAATGGCCCTTAGCTAACTTAATTACGAATTTGTAATTAAGACACTCAAATATTTGTGTTCCTGGAGAAATCATGGAAAAGTTTGTTTTACCAAATTTATACTGCCCATTCCCAACGCGTATAAATCATCATGTTGAAGTTTTAGCAGACTATTCTATGGAATGGGTATTGCGCTACAAACTTATGGATAGAGAGTCACTTTATAAAAAGTTTTCTAAAGCAAAATTTTATTTACTGAGTGCAGGTGCTTATCCTGATTGTCAGCTTGAAGAATTAAAGATTGCTAATGACGTAATTAGTTGGTTATTTATTTGGGATGACCAATGTGATGTGTCTGATTTAGGCAAAAAACCAGAATTACTCAATAGTCTATGTAACAGATTTATAGAAATATTAAATGGTGCAGAACTTACTCCTGATGATTTACCTCTAGGATTTGCCTTAAAAAACATCAGACAGCGAATTATCAATCGAGGTAACATCGCTTTTTTCCATCATTTTGTTCACAATTTTGAAGATTATTTCTACGGGTGTATTGAGGAGTCAAATAATCGTGCAAAACTCATAATACCAGATTTGCAACAATATATTGAAATCCGTAGTTCCAATGCTGGCGCTGCTCTTTGCCTTAACTTAATTGAGTTTTGTAACCGAGTAACCATTCCTTATAAGTTACGAAATAATTCGATTCTCAAGAGCCTAACCCAAATGACTATTAATATTCTTGGGTGGTCAAATGATATCTTTTCAGCGCAGAGAGAAATGGCTAATGGTGAAGTTCATAATCTAGTCGTAATCTTATATTCTCAACAGAAAAAAAGCATAAATGAAGCATTAAAAGCAGCTGCAGAAATGCATGATTTAGAAGTTAAAAAGCTTACGGAGCTATCAGCAAATATGCCCTCTTTCGGTACAGAAGTAGATGCTGAAGTTACAAAGTATATTTCTGGACTCTACTCCTGGATACGTGGAAATCTTGACTGGTACGCCCATTCTGAACGTTATCAAATTGCAGAAAGAATTGAGTTAGTTGCCTCTTAATACAATCTACTTTTAGAACTATGAATAACCAGATACAACGACCTAATCTGCTAAAAACTCACCCAACTATTCAAAAGCTTCAATGGATTATTGATCCTGTAGGATATTTAGATAGGGCAGGTCAGGAATATCCCGATATGTTCACAGGTGATGTAGTTGGTTTTGGTGGTACCACAGTATTTGTACACCATCCCCAAGCTATTCAAGAAATTTTTACTAATTCTCATAAAAAGTTTGCGGCTCCAGGCGAATTAAATAGAACTTTGCAGCCCATACTTGGAGATTATTCGCTATTTATGTTAGGAGGCGATCGCCACAAGCGGCAAAGAAAGCTAATGATGCCTCCTTTTCATGGAGAAAGGATGCGTAGCTATGGTGAGCTAATCGTTAATATTGCTAACCAAGTTTTTCGCCAACTCTCAAATCAGCCTTTTTTGGCTCAGACTGTCACTCAAGATATTTCCTTGCAAATTATGTTGCAAGCAGTTTTTGGTTTATCTGAAGGAGAAATTTATCAACGTATCAAGCAATTAGTAATTGATTTAATTTCTGATGTATTTGGCTCTCCCCTCACTTCTAGTTTGTTGCTGTTCCCTAGCTTGCAAAAAGATTTAGGTATGTGGAGTGCTTGGGGCAAGTTTTTACGTTGTCGTCAGCAATTAGATAAATTACTCTTTGCAGAGATTGCACAACGCCGTTCTCATCCCGATCCCGATCGCATTGATATCCTCTCCTTGCTTATGTCTGCTAGAGATGAAGAGGGAGAAGCAATGACCGATCAAGAATTGCGTGATCAACTGATGACTCTTTTGGTTGCTGGACATGAAACCACTGCAACAGCAATGGCTTGGACTTTTTATTGGATTCACTATTTACCGGAAGTACGGGAAAAGCTACTGCAAGAATTAGATAATTTGGGTAACTCACCAGATCTCACGAGCATACTCCGCGCACCATATCTTAATGCTGTCTGTAATGAAAGTTTGCGTATTTACCCTGTAGGACTGTTTACCACACCCAGAATAGTGCAAGAAACTACAGAATTGCTAGGACATCGTTTAGAGGTGGGTACGATTATATCTGCTTGTATTTATCTCACTCACCACCGTGAAGATTTATACCCAAATTCTCACGAATTTACCCCAGAACGCTTTCTTGAACGTACATTTTCTCCATCTGAATTTATACCATTTGGTGGTGGCGTTCGTGGTTGTCTTGGTCAAGCTTTAGCTATGTGTGAAATGAAGCTAGTACTAGCAACAATTCTATCTAGCTACAAACTATCATTAGTAGATTCACAACCAGAAAAGCCCCAACGTCGAGGTGTAACTGTTGGGCCTGCAAGAGGAGTCAAGATGAACATTCAAGGACGACGTACACGTGCTAAATCTCTAGTACCTGCTACTGCTACATCCGCCATTTAATCTTAAGTAACGACGCAAAATTAATTACAGTCATTGCGATTGCTACCCTGCGGGAACGCTAAGCGAAGCTATACCGCAGGCTTTACGCTACATTCGCAATGACATTGTGTAATTAATTATGTTTACTTGACAGCCTAAACGAAAAAAATGTGACACTTGCGTAAGTGCTATTTATTTCTGGGTAGTCCCTTACTGTTGTATTGGTATCTCAATAATAAACTCTGTGCCTTGTCCTAGCACAGAATTACAAATTAACTGTCCCTGGTGCTTTTCTACAACTACTTGATAACTAATAGATAAACCTAAGCCTGTACCGCTACCAACTGGTTTAGTGGTAAAAAATGGATCAAATATTTTCTGACGTACTACTTCGTTCATTCCACAACCATTATCAGCAATGCGAATTCGTAGCGTATTTGAGTCTTTGAATTCACTGCGGATGTTAATTTGTGGTCTAGTTAATTGTTCAGCGTCTTTTACTACTGATTTTTGACTATTCAATATTGACTCTTCTAAAGCATCAATTGCATTATTGATGATATTCATGAATACCTGATTCAGTTGACCTACATGACAACTCACTAAAGGTAGTTTTGCGTATTCCTGAATAACTTCAATCTTAGATAGTTCGCTATTTTCATGAAGTCGGTGTTGTAAAAGCATCAAAGTATTATCAATACCTTCATGAATATCTACAGATTTCATTTCTGCTTCATCAAGGCGGGAAAAATTACGTAAACCTAGAACAATATTACTAATTCTAGAACTTCCCAGTTTCATAGAATCAAGAATCTTGAGTAAGTCCTCGGCTAAAAACTCTAGATCAATTTCTGCTTTTTTCTGTTGAATTCTAAGTAGGGGATTAGGAAACTCTTGGTTATAAATATCAATCAAATTTAGCAAATCTTTAACATACTCACTAGCATGAGTAATATTGCCATAAATAAAGTTAATAGGGTTATTAATTTCGTGTGCAATTCCTGCGACTACTTCCCCCAATAAAGACATTTTTTCACTTTGAATTAATTGCGTCTGTGTCTGCTGCAATTGTTGCAAAGCTTGTTGCAAATTTTGATTTTTATCTTTGAGTTCTTGTGTTCTCTCTGCTATTTTTTCCTCTAAATTAGAATTGTAATCTTCCAATCGGTGATTAGTTTGTGCCAAATTATGGTAAAGCATGGCATTTTCTAAAGAGATGGCAGCTTGAGTAGTTAATAGTTGGAGAACATTAATGCGATCGCGTGTAAAAGCTCCGGTAGTCAGATTATTTTCTAAATACAGAATACCTAGTAATTTAGCCTGATTAATAATTGGCAAGCATAACAAGCTCTGTGGTTTTTCTCTAATAATATAAGGATCTCCTACTAAAAATGATATCTTCTTAACATCATCAATGACAAAGATTTCTCGATGACGTTTGACATAGTTAATCAAAGTTACAGGTACATCAACACTAGACTCTAAAATAATTGACGGAAAGAATGTAGAGATAGAGTCAGAAATCGAACTGAGACTTACTGTTGCAACTTTTAATTCTCCGCTATCACCTTCGTTTAAAACTAAAGCCGATTTAGAAGCACCTGCATTCTCCATCACAACCTGCATCAATATTGACATCAATTTCTCCAGATCAATTTCTCCCGAAAGTGCTTGAGAAACTTTGATAACAGCGGCTAAATCTAGCGAGTCAGAAATACTTGTTTGAGAACCAATCAAAGTCTGGTGAAGACTTTGATGATCAATGGATTCTTGGGTAGTAGTAGAAATTTTTTCATTTGCTGTCTGACTTTGTTTTTCTGGCTGGAGTATAGATGCAAGTAATTGAGGATAACTTGTCACCAAATCATCAACTTTGGCTTTTGCTCCCCAGCGACTATAAGCATAATAAGAATCAGTGATATAGATTTTGGCTATTTTCTCTTTACCCCATGCGAGATAGAATCTAGCTGCCAGCTCGTAAGCCAAAGCTTCTTCATTGATGTACTCATTTTCTTTAGCCTGACAAATAGCGCGATCGTAATAATTTATAGCTGCGAGATATTCACCTGTAACACGATACCTTTCAGCCTCTACTAAATAAAATTTATGTAAATAATTCATAGGGGCATGGTGTGCCCATTGCTGCATTTTTTCCTGATTAGATGTCACCTTAGACAATATTTTTTGTTGTTCAACTTGCTCAACATCAAAATATACCGCTAACTGGACTAGGGAATCATAAAAATGGAAAAGAGGAAAAACTACTTGTCCTATCCCGCCTTCTAAATACTGTTCTGCTAATCTAGAAATTTGAACTGCTTGCGAAAAATCTCGAAAAAGATAACATAGATGTAGTTTACTGACATATAAATATAAAAGTCCAGCTACATCATTTAATTCCACATGAGTTTGGATACTTTTATTTTCATTATAAGCTTGACCGACTAATATACAAGGATTATCTACGTATCCCAGCAGATTTAAAACTAATTGATGGTAAATTGCATTATAATAAAATGCTCTTTCTTGGTTAATTTTTTGGATAGCTTTACTATAATTAGCCAGTTCCATCTCCAAGTCTGTCAGTTCTTTACCAATGAGATATGAAAAGCAAGAATAAGAATATAGAGCATAAGATGCAAATTCTAAATCCCCTGTTTCTAATCCAGTAGAGTAAGTTTCTAATAAAGGTTGTAACGCTTCTCGATTATGTTCTTTCCAATGCCTAATTAAGACATTAAATACTTCCATTACCCTAGCTTTAACTTCTCTAGGATTAAACTTGAACACTATGTTTAAAGCCAGTTTGCCGAATTTATAGCCACTTTCAATATCTCCTATGATGCCGCAAAGCATTAACCCATAGGTAACATAGGCAAATGCAGACAAGGGAGCATTACCATTTTGCAGAGATATTTCAATTTGTTTAATTACAATTAATGGGAATAATTCTGGCATTACAGCATAAGCCGCAGCAAGTAACCCCGATAAAATTCTCATGACAGCAAGTGATTCAGCTTCTACCATCTCTGGTAAATCAATTAATTCTTCGATTCGCTTCCCACTTAAATTTGATGTTAGGTTTGCCATCGCTAGCTGAATATCCGATTGGCTCGGATTTTCTGGAAATTTTACTCCCAATAGTTGCAAAAAGCTTAATCCAGTCTTCACAGCTTCTAGTGCTTGATTTCTTGCTCCATAGGCTAGAATTTGAATTTCATAGACTTTCACTTTCTCTAGCAAAGTTTTAGCCTGTAATAAAACTACATCGACTAATTGCTCCATCTGCTCAAATTCACCAGCTAAATAAGCAGCTTCTGCCGCTGTTTGATACAAACTTAAAGTTAATGTATATTTGCTACTCCACCTATCATTTGGTAGCAGTTCAATTCCTATTTTTAAATATTTAATTGCTGCGGTATAAGCGGTTGCTGCTAAAGCTTTAACTCCTGCCATTAGATTCATTTGTGCTAGCTCTTCACGCACATGCGAATCTGTAATTAATTCCACAGCAATATTTAATTGATTAACAAGTTGAAAAATTTTCTCATCTCGTTCTTCATCTGGAGTATTAGACCACAGTAATAGCCCAATTTTCAGGTGAATTGGCTTTCTTTGGTCTTCAGGAATCAAAGAATAAGCAGCTTGTTGTACTCTATCATGTATAAATTTATATTTAGGAGTTTGGAAATTACTAGCTGATGATTGCTGTAAAGTTGGGCTAATAGAACTGTCTACTGAAGTATGACCTTCTTGAAACAACTTATATAGCTCAGTCTGAGGTAAAATTAGCCCTTCATGTAATGCTGACCATAATTTTGATGCAGTTTCAACTACAGATTTATCATTGACGATCGCCAAAGTTTTCAAGTCAAATTCGTTACCAATACAAGCAGCAAGTTGCAAAACTTCTTGGGTGAATATTGGCAACTTTCCTATTTGTAGTGCCATAAATTCTACGACATCATCTGTTAGCACTAATGTCTGTAGAGTTTCTAAATCATATTGCCAAGTGCTAGTTTCAAAATTAAAGTTAATTATATTATCTTGATGTAATGATTTCAAAAATTGATTAGTAAAGAAGGGATTACCTTTGGTTTTAGAAAATACCATTTGGCTGAGAGCCACAGCTTTCTCTTCTCGACAATGCAGAGTATCTGCAATTAAGCGATTTACATGAGCTTGATTTAAAGGAGATAGAGTAATTTGATTAATAGTTACTCCTAAATTTTTCATTTCTTTGATTGTCAAAGAAAGTGGGTGTGCCTGAGCCACTTCATTATCACGATATGCTCCAATAATTAGCAAACCACCTTCAGTGCGATCGCTATTTAATGTCTGTGTCTCCTCTACTTTCCAAACCTCTCCTTCAAAAATGGGATTCCAAATATTTTCTCTACTTTCCACAGACAATAAAGCAGAATTATTATTGTCTGCTTTATTTGGACTCATTAACAATTGAATAAACTTCAAAGACGCTGTATCTGCCCATTGCAAGTCATCCAAGAACATTACTAGAGGATGTTCTTTAGTACTAAATACCTGTACAAATCTTTGAAACAGTAAATTAAACCGATTTTGAACAGCACCACCAGATAGTTCCGCAACAGGTGATTGTTGACCAACAATATATTCTAGTTCAGGAATCACATCAATAATTACCTGAGCTTGTTCACCTAAAACAGCAAGAATTTTGTTGCGCCACTTCTGAACCTGAACATCTGTCTCTAGCAGTAATTGCCCAATTAAATCTCGAAATGCTTGCACTAGTCCCGACAAAGGAATATCCCTTTGGAACTGATCGAATTTACCTTTAATAAAGTAACTCTGTTGCCGCACAATTGGCTTATGAACTTCGTTAACCACAGCAGTTTTACCAATTCCAGAGAACCCAGCAACTAATATCATTTCTGTAGTTCCCTTGTTGACACGCTCAAAAGCTGCTAATAAAGTAGCAATTTCTGCTTGGCGACCATAAAGTTTTTCTGGAATAACAAAACGGTCTGAAATATCTTTCAGACCTAATTCAAAGCTTGCAATCGAGCCAGTGTCTTGCAATTGCTTAAAACAAAATTCTAAGTCATACCTGAGTCCGTAAGCACTCTGATAGCGGTCTTCAGCATTTTTAGCTATCAACTTGTCGATAATATCAGACAAAATGGGCGGAATTTTGTGATTTGTACGGCTAGCTTTTGGCGGTTGTTTAGCGATATGACAATAAACTAAATCCATCGCGTCGGTACTAGTAAAGGGTAACTGTCCAGTTAGGAGTTCAAAGAAAGTTACACCTAAAGAATAAAAATCGGTGCGGTAGTCAATACCTCTGTTCATTCTTCCTGTTTGCTCAGGAGATATATAAGCTAGCGTTCCTTCTAGAACATTAGGATTTCTTAAAGATTGAATTTCTCTAGATAAGAGAGTTGCAATGCTAAAGTCAATAACTTTAACTTCCAGAGTGCTGGGGTGAATTAGAATATTGGCAGTTTTGATGTCTTTGTGAATGATGCGGCTACGATGTAGTTCTTCAAGCGTCAATGTGATTGCTATAGCAATAGGAAAAAACTCGTTCAAAGACAGACAGTATCGTTCTGCACTTTTGTAACTCTGTACCCAATTTTTCAGCGATATACCCCCGAAATCTTCCATGATTAAGGCATAGCTGTTATTATAAGTCTCTTGACTTAATGGTTTAACTATTCCGGATATTTTTAGGTTTTTGGTAATTGTGTATTGATTGCGGAACTGGGCAATTTCTTGGAAAGTTGGCAACTCATTCCGCATTAATTTAATAATTACAGTTCTCTTGTCTTGTTCTCTAATAGCTCGATATACTAGGGTTTTGCTGCCACTGTAAATTTGTTCTGTAATTCGATATCCAGGAAGGGCAAATATTCTATCAGATAATATATACATTGCAGCAGAGTTAATAATATTATGGTTCTAAGTTAGTATTCCCTTTAAAATACTCTTATTATCACAAGATGCTTATAAATACTAGCTCTTACCCAGAGGCACTGACATTGCAAGCATCAGTATTTTTACTCAAATATATTTATGCAAATTTGATATTTTTTATAAGGTTATCTGGAAATGATAAATCATTAATAAAAAATGCAACTATATTTGTGTGTTCTGCTTCGCTCTTCCCTAACCAAATTAGTAACTCTGCAATATCTAGATGGAGTTATAAGTCTTAGTTATGCTCTATTTTCAAACCGTTCCTTATCTGCTTAGATAGATTGAATATAGTATTGATGTTTAAGAAAAATTGAGATTTATCTCTATTTATTAGGAAAGACTATAAGTATTATTTATTAATTTGCAAGCTTCAGTGTATTCACTAATATTTATAAGACTTAGAAATAATTTTTAAAAGGTTAGCTCTCTCACTTATTTCACAAGTGAGAGAGCTAACTTTAGTTTATTTCCTTGAAATTACAGCCTACAGTTAAAATCTACAGTTCCTAGTTTTTGAAAAATTGTATTTTTACCTACTCGATTAGCAAACTTGGAGAAGTCAGCACAAACACATCTCTTGTGCCTGGGGCTGGTATTTCTGGTTTAATGGGAGTAGTAAAATGGAAAAACTCATGATCATTGACTAATAAAAGTTCTCCAGGATACAAAATTTTGTTAAAAATAGGTTTTTCTTTCTTGGCAGTATATAAATGTGTTTCTCCTCCGAGAATATTGTCTCTAGCCACAGAGAAGATACCTATAAAATCAGTTCCATCCTGATGAATTCCTTCCGGTGCTGGATTACCCAAATTATCTGGTGAACAGGTAGTTCTAATTTGGTGTACTCCTATTTCTGCCTCTGGATGAAGTTTACAAGAATCAGTAAATGCTAAAACAAGATTTTTAAATATATCAAGTTCTATGAGTGCATCATCTAATTCTGCAAACTCTCTTTTAAGGTCTCCTAATAACGGATTGTAGTTTTTGCTCTGGAAGAGATGACCATGAGGTAATTTAATTAATTTATCCTCAGAAACAGTGAACCGAGATAATCTTCTAGAGCGATAGTTGCCTTTGATGTAAGGATCAATAGGCATATCGTTAAAAAATGGTTTAAACCCTTCTAAATTAATAGAATTTACTTTTCTGACGGTAAACAGAAAAGCATATTCTAATTCCGTGGCTCCCCAGACTTTTTGCATAGGATTTACCTACTTGCACTTTGCAATCCTCCCGCTTCTTTCTCTTAGGAGGCTGATAATATCTAGTTTATGCTACTTTTTATTAAATTGTCGTAAAAATAACTACATAAATTGTCAATTAATGATATGGAAGTATGAATTTGAATAAAATCTACCCCTAGCAGTACTAGAGGAGAACCAAAGTATATTTATTATTCCTTGGGCGTGTCAGTACCAAAAATTACATAGCTATTTTCAGCGATTGACTGACTCACCAACCCTAAACGTTGAAATATTTATGACCACCAGCTTTGGCGAATTGGTATAACTTACCAACTTCAGGTAGTAAGTTTCGACGCGTCAAGAATTACTGACTCAAACTTCTACCAAACAAGTGCAATCACAAGCCTGAGAGAGTTTAAATATAGCCAAATCAAAGTATATTGATGAGAGGCAAATTATAAAGAAAAAATTAAAATTTAGAGCTTGCCAAAAGCAGACTCAGACAAATTTTTTCGCCTGTGCATTTCTAATATATTGATGGCGCATCACTTAAATGATTGATTGGCTTTATAAATACCCACCTCTTTATCCAGGTATTTTACTCAAGCGCTACAAGCGCTTTTTTGCTGATGTTCAACTTGCTTCTGGGGAGGTAGTAACAGCACATTGTCCCAATACAGGGCCAATGACTGGAGTATCAACTATTGGCAGTTTGGTACAACTTTCACTCAGTGATAATCCTAACCGCAAACTAGCCTACACTCTAGAATTAATTCAGGTGCATGATAATGAACCAACTTGGGTAGGTGTGAATACTGCCTTGCCAAATCGGGTAATTAAGTTAGCTTTAGCAAAACGTCTGTTTCCAGAATTAGGTGACTATAACCACATCAAAGGAGAGGTGGTTTATGGCCAAGATAAAAAAAGCCGCGTAGATTTCTTCTTGACAGGAAGCGACCAAGAACGCCCAATTTATGTAGAGGTGAAAAATACTACTTTCGCAGAAGGGAGACTAGCACTATTTCCTGACACCGAGACCACAAGAGGACAAAAGCACTTACGAGAACTGATGGCGCTATTACCTCTAACCCGTGCGGTGATGCTGTATTTTATTAATCGCGGCGATTGTAGCGAGTTTGCTCCTGGAGATATTACAGATCCTATATATGGTAAGTTGTTGCGGGATGCGATCGCACTTGGTTTGGAAGTATTACCCTGCCGTTTTGATGTCTCCCCAGAAGGTATCCGTTATTTAGGTTTAGCAAAACTGAAAATTTAGTTAACAGTTGGAGAGACGCGATTAATCGCGTCTGTACTCAAGAGTATCTTGAATGTCTTTCACAGTTTTTAATTCTCCCGTTCACGAAACCATTGCAGACGACGCTCAAACCGTTCTAGACTGTCTGGGTGTTGCTGTCCAATAATGTAGTTCCAAAGAACAGTTTGAAAAGTGCGCGCCTCAATAAATAAATTCAAGACTGGCTCATCAATTTTGACACCGTAGCCTTGAAGTGCAGCATCCGACCACTCAACATCCTTTCCCAAAACATGGGATGCTGCCACAAGAGATGCAATATCCCAAAAAATTGGAGCAATAAATGTGTCTTCCCAGTCAGCCCATAATACACCGCGTGTAGTATTCAATACATTTGATGGGTTAGAATCGCCATGAACTGCTTGCATGGGTAGCTGTAATTGCTGGAACTGAGTTTTTAATCTTTCGTTCACTCGTTGCAGCATATTTGTATCCGCAGAACTGAATACCCCCTCATTTTGGAGTTGGGAGAAAATTTGCTCTGACTCAGATAAGGCATCAAGAACAGGAAGCTCACCTTGAAAGTTTACCAGTGCTTCATGACACTCACGCAGTGCCCGTCCCGCAAGAGTTGGGTTTACTGGCTCGTCTAATTCTTCAACAAATTCCCAAAAGCTTAACACTAAACCATTGTGATGATACGGCCCGGGTGCCACCACAGTGCTAGGAGGTATAATAGGCGCACCTCTCATAGCGAGATGACTTGCAACTGCAATCTCTCGTTTTAGCCATGCATCGCCTTTACGGACTGTCCCCGTTGTCGTTGCCACTCTTGCCACCACTGGAGTGGGGTGCAGATGGACTAGCAAGTTGCTATGGTCTGCTAAAACAATTGCTCTATCAAAGTTAATACCTTGCTTTTGAGCAACCTCGCATAGAGTTTGTATGGCAGTCTGCACGTTAGCTGTATCAACCATCTCCGTCATCATTGAACCTATTTAACGCACCATCCATATAAGATATCGCTCTTCACAATGATGTTAGGTGTTTAGTTTTTGGTGTTGGCGAGGCAAGGGAGACAAAGGGCATACAGGAGAAATAAAAAATGCCCATTACCAACTAATTACCAATTACCTAATGCCCAATGCCCAATGCCTCATGCCCAATTTATATTTGATGAGACGCAAGAAACGCTTCGACTTCAGCGGCAGTTGGTTGGGAAGCGATCGCTCCTGGTTTAATGGTGGTTAATGCTCCTACAGCACTGGCATAGGTAACAATCCGTTTTGCTGTTTCTGCATTTCCCAAACCTTGGATACCATGCTGAAGTAGTTGGTGAATAAATCCTGCTAAAAAGCTATCCCCTGCACCTGTGGTATCTACTACAGGTATAGAAAATGATGGTAATTGGCCTTCGTTCTCTGCCAAACAATAGGCGCAACCATTTTCGCCATCTGTTATTAGTACTCCTTCAACTGAATCTAGGCGATAAGTTATTGCGCCAGCATCATGTGTACCAAATAACCATTCTGCTTCTTCTTTGGAAAGTTTGAGAAAGTCAACTTGCTTAAATAATTCTGCTATTTTTTGGCGAGCAATATTCTCATCGTGCCAAAATACAGGTCGCCAATTCACATCCAGCACAATTTTCAGGTCGTAATACACTGCCAATTCTAGGGCGCGGTGAATTGCTTTTTCACTTTCGGGATAAGCTAATTCCAAAGTACCTAAAACCAGAAAATCTGCTTCTTGAAATAAAGAACGAGGCAATTGTTCTGCTTGCAGACGAGTATCGGCAAATTCAGTAGTATCATATTTACCAAATCCTGCAAAAGAGCGATCGCCGGCTAAATCCCTTACCACATATACTTGCCTGGTTGGCGCTGTGGCATGGCGTTGCACTCCTGTTGTATCGACACCTACATCTTTTAAGAGCGTTACCAGTGTATTTCCTGGTTCATCTTCACCAACAGATCCAATAAAACCAGTTGGTGTCCCCAGCTTTACTAAAGCACAGGCTACGTTAGCTGGTGCCCCTCCGGGGTAAGGAGTCCACGACTTAACTTCTTCTAGCTTTAGCCCCAATTGATCGGCTAAACAATCAAACAAAACTTCACCGAGGCACAAAACACGGGGATTACTCATTTCATTTTCGGGTTGCGATTTTGGAGTCAGATTTTCCAGTATAAAATCTACAATAATCTTCACTCTCTGTCGCCAGTCCTTCATAGAATGAAATGGCAATTTTTGCTACTCATATTAAGATGTATATGCTTTTGTTAACTGCATTTATTAGTATCAGTAGGGCGGGGAGTGTAATTAATTCGTTAGCATTAATTAATACTCGTATACTGTCAATTACATTACCAAGATCCATAAATAAAAAGAAAATAATGGAAATTATCATGCTAATGACCCTGAAAAGGCCTGCCTACAAAAGAATCTTCTAGAATTAGAAAGAGCGATTAAGTACATATACCAAGGGAGGATAGAATAAGTCATGGCTGCTGGCGAGTCTCAGACCCCTGTTAGTCTGTCAGACAGAGAACTGCAAATTATCGACTTAGTGGCCGCTGGCTTAACTAACCAAGAGATTGCAGGAAAACTGGAAATTAGCAAACGCACAGTTGATAACCATATCAGCAATATTCTCACTAAAACCCAGACCGAAAACCGAGTAGCTCTTGTGCGCTGGGCATTACAGTGGGGAAAAGTCTGTTTGAATGATGTCAATTGCTGTCCTCTGCCTAACCATAACGATTAGACAAGTTGCTAGTCAGAACGCGAATGATGGTGTCTAATCTGGACAACATTTGTTGCGTTATCATGTTCAAGTTCTTTTGGTTTATAGCCTAGGCAAATTAGACGCTTGAGTGAGAGTTCTCCTCTTCACGCCGTTATTCCAGTGTGAACCTCTACCAAAATCAGCGTCGAAATTCAGCAGATCTCAAGATGGGCTATTGATGCTCCTCACAAGGGATTCTTTCCACTATCGGTAGAGTTGTCCTGACTTTACCGATGGAAAGTTCTCTTTTGCCCATCATTAAAGAATAATTTGGTGTTGGGTGTTTAGTGTTGGGTGTTTGGTCTTTGGGGTTTGGTGTTAGTGATTTCCCCATTACCCATTACCCAACCCCAATTCAATAAAAATTAGCAATAATCTTTAAGTTCAAGCGCTACATTTGAAAGAAATCTATGTTGCTCCATCATTTTGGGGAGCAGTGTTTCTATGAATAATTCTACTTCTGTTCAAAGTGGCTCCTCTCCCTTTGACTTTTTCAGGTTTGATGTGACTCTACCTTTTATTGACAACGTTCCGCAGGTTACAGAAAACACCTTTGTAGGAAAAGATTCCGCATCTACGTCTACCAACTTTCATAAACCTACACAAGATGCTGAACTACTCAGGCAGCTATCATTTATACCTGGATTGAAAGAAATTTTGATGCTGCGACAAGTTCATGCTTTAGAACACGCTACTGTTTGGGTGTTGAGTGAATCAAAAAGTGTTTATGCTTCTTCTGGTACAGAAGCTACCACTGTGCAAGTTGATAACGAATTATTAGGTGGTTTGTCTACAGAACAAGGATTTTACCTGTATGGAGAAGTAAATATTAGTGATTTACGCCGCGCAGTCACTCTGGCTTTACATCGCCTTACCAATGGCGAATGGGATTTAGCTGTACATCCCCGCTGCGGGACAAATTTATCTGTAGCCATGCTGTTAACTGCTGGACTAGCTGTCGGCGTAAATCTTCTGCTACCGTTCCGACCAATTGAGCAACTCATAGGTTTGGGGCTAGCAGCTACAACAGCAGCTGAACTCGCACCAGATTTAGGTTCTATGGCACAGCGCTATTTAACAACTGCGATTCCTTTTAACCTCAAAATTGAAAATATTATTCGTAAACGCGATGTTTGGGGACGTGAAGCACACTTTATTAAAGTGACTTGGCAGGAGTAAACTAACCTGATCCAATATTCATCCATCTGAACAATAAAAGTTAGGAAATAGGGGCTAGAGAAGAAAGATTTCCATGCCTCCGTTGTGTGATTTACGACGTGAATATTCAGTTGAAGCCTAAATATTACAAATGCGTAACACACTCTCAAAAATTTAATGTTTACTTTATCAATGAACTTGAAAATAACGGATTTGCTACTAAGATAGTGAATTACTGTTATCAGTTCATGAATTCAAGAGAACTATACATAATGAGAAAGCTTTACTTCTTACTGCCAGGAACAGATGGTAAATTTGCCTGTGGGGGTCTTTGGGCAGAATTAAAAACAGTTAATTTGGTGCAGCAGATTTGTAGTGCTGAAGTTGTAACCTACCGTCAACGAGAAACAGGCAAACTGTTTATAGATGATTTGCTGAAGGAGAAAGATTTAGATAATGTAATTTTTGTGGTTAGTTGGGGATTTGATATAACTAAACTTGTTATCAAGCTTAAGCCATATAACGTTGTTTATCATGCCCACAGCGCAGGTTATAACTTCCAACTTTCTCCGAGTATTCCTATTATCACGGTGAGCCGTAATACAATGGGATATTGGGGACAAAAGTGTCCTAATTCTTTAATTTATTATTTACCCAATCAAATTTCTGATGAATTTAAAAATTTCAATATACAGCGCGATATAGATGTTTTAGTTCAGGCACGTAAATCTTCAGAATATTTAATGCAAAAATTAATTCCTGAACTACAGAAAAAATGTAATGTTTTTGTAGTTAATTCTTATGTAGAAGATTTGCCAGGTTTATTCAATCGGGCTAAAATTTACCTTTATGATTCTGCTGAATATTGGGCACAACAGCGTGTAAGTGAAGGATTTGGCTTGCAACCAATGGAAGCTTTAGCTTGTGGCTGTCAAGTATTTTCTAGCGTTAATGGTGGGCTATCAGATTATTTAGATCCAGGCTTTAATTGCTACAAAATTGCTGCATATTCTCAAGAATTTGATGTTCACCGGATATTGAAATTACTTGAATCATCTGTAAAACCTACTTTACCTGAACAATTTTTTGCAGAGTATCGCTACGAAAATATTATTAAGCGGTTACAAGTTATTTTAGATGAATTAAATGAATTTTTTGATCATAAAATTCAGCAGCCATCTAATATTCAAAGTTTAACTAAGATGCGTTTAGCTAAATTACTCACGAAAAGCATTTATTTTAAGATACGCAAAAAATATTTTCGTGGCTTGTAGAAATACTAGCAGCGAAAATTATAGAGTTTGTCGGGTAAATGAAATCAATAGCTATAGGCATCTGATTTGATTTATGAAAAAATCTCAGTAATGTATTGTGCGTTAGGCGTAAACCGTAACGTACGAAAAGCTTTGCAAGCGGTGCGTTACGCTGACGCTAACGCACCCTACGTAAATTTCAAAAATTAAACATGAGTCCTATAGATAACTGTAGTAATATTTAATAAAAATCATTGAAATGGTGTAAAAATTAAGCTATTATACCAAAAATATTAAGTAATAACCGAAGTAAAAATTAGAGAAAATTATATGACCCAAAGTTTAGAAGTGCAAGAATTTGTCATAGCGATCGCAGTTAGGCAGCAGCATAACCCCGCGGTTCTGACACCAGACTTTCTCAAATATAGTGGTATTGTTCCTAGCGATTGGGAACTAGCCAGACAGCCCATTGTGACAAACTCTGCATCTCAAGTTGTCTATCAAAATGGTATCAGTATAATTGCAGAAGTTAATAGAATTGTTTTCTCAGAGCCAATTCCTACTAAAGAATTGCAAGATGTATCTATTCCTGCAATAGCTCGCAAGTATGTTGAGACACTAACTCAAGTTAATTATCAAGCAGTTAGTATTAGTTTTAGAGGTTATATAATTTTCGAGCAGAACAACATAGCCCGTAACTACATCTTTGGTAAACTACTACAATCAGGCCCTTGGAAAGAGTTTGGTACCACACCTGTACAAGCTGCATTGCGGTTTATTTATACCCTGCAAGATACGCAACTATTCTTGGATGTTAATGAAGTTGGGTTACAATTACCCGACAAAACCCAAATTCCAGCAATTTTATTCTCTGCTAATTTTAGCCATGCGATCGCTCAAGACGATTTGAAAGCGCGTTTAGCTAGCCTAGTTCAAGTTATAGGTAAATGGCAGGCTGACTTAGCAACTTACAAAGAAGTAGTTAATACCAAATTTTTAGGCTCACAGAATTATCAAATCAACGTAGCACCAGATGAGCCTTTGATATTTCCTAAAGAAGTAATTTAATTGCTGAATTCTAGAAAATCTCAAAATTTAATTTTGTAAAAGCGGGGTAACAGTAAAGGAAAAAGAACTTTACCGTTATCCTTTTTTTATTTCCTCTCAGCACAACCATCAAAAACCTGATTACCCAGAATCAACGTTGCTGAGTAAGGATAGTTTTTATCTGACATTCCATCACTACAAGCATCGACTTGCTTGATAATTAATATACTATTTCGCTTATCTTTTAAGCGGTAAACACGCACTAAATCTGCCGGACGGCCCTGTGCTGTTAAAGGTTGAGTGTAGGGAAAGGTTTGTTTTGGCTTATCAGGCGAAGAGTAAATAATTGCGCTTTTGCTCACAGTTACGCTCCAAAATGGTTCTGTACCCCTAGCAATGAACTCTTCACTCTTGTTATTTTGTGCAACAACGAGATTATTGCTATACATCGATAACAAAGTGATTCCCAGCCCAAAAAACGTAATGGATGAGAGGCAGGTTTTCATCATAAATTGAGGTTTACAATATTAAGAAAAACTTGATCGCAAGGTGACTCAATCAGCCGTGAATCAAAATGGGGCAATGCCACAAAGCAGCGAACCCACATATTACTCCCTGCTAGGACTGCATCCCTCGGCATCGGTAATCGACATCCGTCGAGCGTACCGAGAACTGAGTAAACGCTATCATCCTGATACTACCGATTTACCTGCTACTCTTGCTACAGCTAAATTTCAGCGCCTCAATGAAGCATACGCTACTTTGAGTAACCCAGAACGTAGGTTAAATTACGACTTAAAAATCGGCTATTCCCGCTTTGGAGTTATTCAAGCACCTGCCGATTTGAACCATCCTGTGCAGAAAACCTATGACTGGTCAAAATCTGCTTACCTAGATGCTAGCGATCGCCCACTCTCATCGGGCGAAATCTTTGCATTATTTATTTTAGGGTTAACGTTTTTGGGTTGTCTGTTACTCGCGATCGCTATTGGTTTAACCCGTGGTGAAGCGGCTTTTCAAACACAACAGCTACCACAATCTCCCACAAGTCAACAGCAAATTCACCAAATAGCGCCATCAGTTAGCGTTTTGGGAATTTCAAATTACTTTTGTTAATGTGTAATTTTAAACTTAATCATGTCTTTTCTTCCCCCTGACGCTCCCCTATATAACCATACCCTGCCGCAAATTGAGCAGTGGCTTAAAGACCAAGGCTGTCAACAAAATGAAGCAGAGTTACATTGTTGGCACGTACAACGCCCTAATTGGCAAGCTGATCTCTCCCTTGATGTTGAGCAGCTAACAGTGCGCTATATCGAAGCTGGAGAAAATCACCAAGACATATTACGTTCATTCAAATATTCCCTCAGTCGGGAAGATATTGAACAAGCGGTTTTTGCTGGGCCATAAGGAATGGGGTAATGGGTAATTGGTAATTGGTAAGGTGTCTTTTATTTTATCTTCCTCATCTCCCCAATCCCCAATCCCTATACCGCACCAAACCGCCGATCCCGTTTCTGATAAGCACATAAGGCGCGGTGAAATTCTACACGGTCAAAATCTGGCCAGAGTGTTTCAGTAATATAAAATTCTCCATAAGCCATTTGCCATAAAAGGAAATTTGAAAGGCGCATTTCGCCACTAGTACGTATTAATAAATCTGGATCGGCAATACCGGCTGTGTAAAGATGGCGTTCAAAGACCGCTTCATCAATTTCATCGGGTTGGAGTAGACCTTGTTGAACTTTTTGCGCGATCGCCCGACAAGCCTGCAAAATTTCTTGTCTTCCACCATAATTTGTGGCCACTGTAAACCGGATACTGCGGTTATCCTTAGTTTCTGCCATTGAACGGGAAATTTCTTCTTGAAGCGATCGCGGTAGTGCATTCAAATTCCCTACGAACTGAATTTGTACATTCTCTTCAACCATTTCCCGCAGTTCTTGGCGTAATACTCTTTGAAATAGAGTCATCAAAAAATCAACTTCTTCTTGGGGTCTTTTCCAGTTTTCTGTAGAAAAAGCATAAGCCGTTAACGCCTGAATTCCCCAATCTTTACAACAACGCAGCAAATCTTTAAGTGCATCTACTCCCCGCTTATGACCCATAATCCGGGGTAGACCTTGACGTTTAGCCCATCGACCATTGCCATCCATAATCACCGCAACGTGCTTGGGCAGTAATTCTCGTTTTAAGCCAGGGGGCAAATCTTGTAATTCAGTTTGTTGTGCTTTCATTTTTTATCTCGAGAAGCGGTCGTTCGCGTAGCGCGTCGAAGACGTGGTAATCCGAGTAACCGTGAAACTAGCGCTAATGCCTTAGTATTAATCTGACGACCCAAGCTTAACAAACCAGGAGCCACAGCTTCCCGATCTACCGTTGGGGATAAAAGAGCTTCTAAAGACTCCTTTAGTTTCCTAATCGTCAGCGGTCTATTGAGAATTCCTCTTTCAGCTAAGGAAATAGAACCAGTTTCTTCTGATACAACAACACAGATGCAATTTTCGACCCGCTCAGTAATTCCCATCGCAGCCCGGTGGCGTGTACCCAACTGGCGCGAGGCTGTGCGTCCCGAAAGTGGTAAAATTATACCCGATGCAATAATCCGTGAGCCACGTATCAAGGTTGCCCCATCGTGTAATAAAGTTTTCGGTTGAAATATAGTTTGTATTAATTCTTTAGTAACCTCAGCATTCAGTTTCACTCCAGGTACAGAAAAATCTCGCTCGTCAATTGGGCCTGTTGTTTCCACAATCAATAAAGCGCCAATCCGATTTTTCGACAATTCTTTGACAGCATCAACAATTTCATCAATTACACTGTCAGATTTAGGTACTGCCAAACTGGAGGGATGAAACAACTGGCGGAATTCGCCACGCCCTAATTGTTCTAAAAAACGCCGAAACTCTGACTGGAGTGCCACTGCCATTGCTACAGCACAGCCAATAACCAACTTTTCTAGTACGAAATTTAAGAGTGGTAGCCCCAATCTGTTACTGAGTGCTGAGGCTAACATTAAAATAATAAATCCCCGTACCATCCACAGCGTTCGGCGCTCACTAATAATAACTAGTATCATGTACGTCAGCGCCAATACTAATACGATATCCAGAGTCCCAAGCAGCAAGGACTGCGACCATCCCAGGTTTGTCAGCCATTGCTTCCACCAATCTCTCATGACATCTGGATTAATATTTTGCCTCTAAATACAGTGAATTAATAGTCCAGAGTCAAGAGTTAAAAGTCAAGAGCGAACATTTATTAACTCTGGACTTTGGACATTTGACCTTGGACGTTGAACTATTTCTTTAGTCTTTCTGGTAGGCAATCTTGCCTAATTAAGTCCTGATAAGTTTCGCGCTGCAAAATTAAATTTGCTTCGCCGTTTGAGACCACAACAGCTGCTGGTCGGGGCAAGCGATTGTAGTTAGATGCCATACTGTAATTGTAAGCACCAGTTCCCATAACTACGAGAATATCCCCAGGTTCAGTTTGTGGGAGTTGGGCATTTTTAATCAAAATATCCCCAGATTCACAGTGCTTGCCAGCAATTGTGACAGTTTCTGTCAAGGGAGCAGAAATTTTGTTAGCAACCACAGCCCGATACTCTGATTGATAAGTAATGGGTCTTGGGTTGTCTGACATACCCCCATCAACTGCTATGTAAGTACGGATTTCCGGAATTATCTTAGACGATCCTATTGTATAAGCAGTTACACAAGCTGTGGCAATAAGCGATCGCCCTGGTTCTGATAGTAACTTAGGCAAAGGTAGATTTTCTGCTGCACAAGCTGTTTGTACTATTTCACAAATCGCTTTTACCCACTCATCAATACTTGGTGGATCGTCTGATTCTACATACCGAATTCCTAAACCACCACCAACATTTAGCTCTGTCACATTTAAACCGTACTTGGCTGCATCGCGCAACCACTGCACCATAACAGCCGCTAAATCCTGATGGGGCTGGCGTTCAAAAATTTGGGAACCAATATGAGCGTGTAAACCTGCACAGTTCAAGGCTGATTGCTTACTGACAAAGGTAAATACCTCATCCAAATCGTTTGGATCGAAGCCAAATTTACTGTCTAAGTGTCCCGTGCGGATGTATTCATGGGTATGACACTCAATACCTGGCGTTAAGCGCAACATAATGCGAATTGTTAGAGAAGAAGCATTTTCTCCTTGCTCCTCTGCTATTTCTACCAAGGTTTTTAACTCATACCAGTTATCCACCACAATGGTGACACCAGACTCAATTGCTAAAATTAGCTCTGAGCGAGATTTATTATTCCCGTGAAGATAAATTTTTTCTGGACTAACCCCAGCATTGAGAGCAGTGTAGAGTTCTCCCCCAGATACAACATCAATTCCCAAGCCTTCATCAGCGACGATCGCACAAACTGCTAGACAATTCCAAGCTTTGGAAGCATAAAGTACTTGAGATTCTCCCTGGTAATATTGCTTGAAAGCATCTCGATATTGCTGACAAGCCGAACGCAGGGTTTCTTCATCTAAAATATATAAAGGCGAGCCAAACTGCTTGACTAGGGTTGTGATATCACACCCACCAATTTCTAGGCAGCCATGATTATTTACTTTAGCCGTCAAGGGTAAAAGTTCTTGATTAGGCGAAGTGCTACGCCGTGCAGGTAAATATTGACTACCAGCCTGTTGAACCCCAGTGGGGTGAGTCGATACCATAACTATAAGAGTTGTCCTTGTTCAAATTATGGGCGTGAGTGAGTCTCCCGATTCCCAGTTTACAAAGGGTTTGTAATCTTATCCAATAACTGTGATCTCATTAGAGTTAAAACTTCAATCACTGACATCAGACGATCTCAGCGCAATCCTAGAACTGGATAAAGCTTGTTTTGGGGGTCTTTGGACAGTGGAAGGCTACCAACGAGAGTTAGACAGTCCCAACAGTGTTTTACTAGGCTTATTTTCCCCAGCCTCTAGCTTGAGTTTGCTAGGAATGGGCTGTTTTTGGTCAATTTTAGAAGAAGCCCACATTACGATTTTGGCAGTACATCCCCAATATCACTGTCAAGGTTTAGGACAAGCTTTACTTTATTCCCTTCTCAAGACAGCTAGCGATCGCGGTTTGGAGCGAGCTACCCTCGAAGTTCGAGCTTCCAACCTAGCGGCTATATCTTTATATCAAAAATTTGGCTTCAAAACAGCTGGGCGACGACGGCGGTACTATCAGGACAATGGCGAAGACGCTTTAATTCTTTGGCTTCCCGAACTCCAATATCCCCAATTTCAAACAACTTTGCTGCAATGGGAAACAATGGTACGCGATCGCCTCCACAAATCCTCTTGGCAATTTCGCTTTTCGTAAATTGGTGTTTGTCATCGGTAATTTGTCATTGGTTCATTGGTAATGGGTAATTGGTAAGCTGTTCCACATTTACTTGTACATTGACTTGATTAGGCTGTTGACCGTTGACCGTTGACAGTCAACAATCACCACGAGTAGTTATGCAATTTATAAGGTGTATTAGCTTAATAGAAATTTCTCCTCTGCTTCCTCATCCCCAATTTCCATTCCCCAAAATTCCTGAGTGCCATGTAACTTTTGATGACTTTGCGGTTGACTTTTGGTCATCTTCATGAAAAAAATACATTTTCTTCAAGAAAATTTGATGAGTATTATTTATTTTTAAAACTTATTCAATTGAAAAAATAAATACATTTTTAATAATTCTTGACTTCATCAAATAGATATGTTAAGAATAAATGTTTGGAAGTGGCTGTAAAACTAGACTTCCAGTGCTTTTTTGCGGGCAATCAGAGCTAAAAACGCTGTTTCTCTTGTTCTCCTCAGTACAACAGCCACATAAAAGTAATAAATATTCAGGAATTACGCCATCAAATTGGGTGATACCACTTGGATATCTTGATTTTTTTATACAGATATCCAAAAGCTTGGCCTGTGCTAAAATCAGCGTACCGGCACGACGCAGGTGATGGGAAAAATGCCATGTTTGAACGCTTCACAGAAAAAGCTATTAAGGTAATCATGCTGGCCCAAGAAGAGGCCCGCCGTTTAGGCCACAATTTCGTCGGCACTGAACAGATCCTCCTGGGTCTGATTGGTGAAGGGACGGGAGTGGCGGCCAAGGTGCTGAAATCAATGGGTGTCAATCTCAAAGATGCCCGAATTGAAGTAGAAAAAATCATAGGCCGGGGTTCGGGCTTTGTTGCTGTGGAAATTCCCTTTACGCCACGGGCAAAGCGGGTTCTGGAACTATCTTTAGAAGAAGCGCGCCAATTAGGCCATAACTACATTGGCACCGAGCATCTGCTGTTGGGCCTGATCCGAGAAGGGGAAGGTGTAGCAGCCAGGGTGTTAGAAAACCTCGGCGTGGATCTATCGAAGGTACGAACCCAAGTCATTCGGATGTTGGGCGAAACAGCTGAAGTCACCCAAGGAGGCCCCTCTGGGCGCACCAAAACTCCAACCTTGGATGAATTTGGTTCCAACCTCACCCAAATGGCAACGGACAACAAACTCGATCCTGTGGTGGGACGCGCCAAAGAAATCGAGCGAGTTATTCAGATATTGGGTCGCCGGACAAAAAATAACCCAGTGCTGATTGGTGAACCAGGGGTTGGTAAAACAGCGATCGCTGAAGGTTTAGCGAGCCGCATTGCCAACAAAGATGTCCCCGACATCCTGGAAGACAAGCGCGTAGTCACGCTGGATATTGGTTTACTTGTAGCCGGAACCAAGTACCGGGGTGAATTTGAAGAACGCCTGAAGAAAATCATGGACGAAATTCGTCAGGCGGGCAATGTAATTCTCGTCATTGACGAGGTACACACCCTGATTGGTGCAGGTGCAGCCGAAGGCGCAATCGACGCTGCGAACATCCTCAAGCCAGCTTTGGCTAGAGGTGAGTTGCAATGTATTGGTGCGACCACCCTAGATGAATATCGCAAACACATCGAACGGGATGCAGCATTAGAGCGCCGCTTCCAACCAGTAATGGTAGGCGAACCCTCAGTTGATGAAACAATTGAGATTTTGTACGGTCTGCGCGATCGCTACGAGCAACACCACAAACTGAAAATTTCCGATGAAGCTTTGGTGGCGGCAGCTAAATTATCTGATCGTTATATTAGCGATCGCTATCTGCCAGATAAAGCCATCGACTTAATCGACGAAGCAGGTTCCAGAGTCCGGTTGATTAACTCCCAATTGCCCCCCGCAGCCAAAGAGTTAGACAAAGAACTGCGCCAAATCTTAAAAGAAAAAGATGATGCAGTTCGCTCCCAAGACTTCGACCGCGCTGGAGAACTGCGCGATCGCGAAATGGAAATCAAAGCCGAAATTCGCGCGATCGCTCAAAGCAAAACCAATGGCTCTGGTAACGAAGGTCTAGAACCCGTAGTTACAGAAGAAGACATTGCCCACATCGTCGCATCCTGGACGGGAGTTCCGGTGAACAAGCTCACCGAATCCGAATCCGAGAAGCTGTTGCACATGGAAGACACCCTACATCAGCGCCTAATTGGACAAGAAGACGCTGTGAAGGCAGTTTCCCGAGCAATTCGCCGCGCTCGTGTCGGTTTAAAAAATCCCAATCGACCCATCGCCAGCTTTGTCTTCTCAGGCCCCACCGGCGTAGGTAAAACTGAATTGGCGAAATCTTTGGCTTCTTACTTCTTCGGTTCCGAAGAAGCAATGATTCGCCTAGATATGTCGGAATATATGGAGCGTCACACCGTCAGCAAACTGATCGGTTCACCTCCAGGTTACGTTGGCTATAACGAAGGCGGTCAGCTAACCGAAGCAGTGAGACGCAGACCTTACACCGTGGTGCTATTCGACGAAATCGAAAAAGCTCACCCCGATGTCTTCAACATGCTGCTGCAAATCTTAGAAGACGGTCGCTTAACCGATGCTAAAGGTCGCACCGTAGACTTTAAGAACACTCTGTTGATTTTGACATCTAACATCGGTTCCAAGGTAATTGAAAAAGGTGGTGGCGGTATCGGCTTCGAGTTTGCAGACGATGCTAGCGAATCGCAATACAACCGCATTCGCTCCTTGGTGAACGAAGAACTGAAGCAATACTTCCGTCCAGAGTTCCTCAACCGTTTAGATGAAATTATCGTCTTCCGTCAGTTGAGCAAGGCCGAAGTTACAGAAATTGCCGACATCATGCTCAAAGAAGTATTTGGTCGCCTGACCGAAAAAGGTATCACCTTAGAAGTCACCGACCGCTTCAAAGACCGCCTCATCCAAGAAGGCTACAGCCCCAGCTACGGCGCAAGACCATTACGTCGAGCAATTATGCGCTTGTTAGAAGATAGCTTGGCTGAAGAGATTCTCTCTGGTCGCATTAAAGATGGCGATACAGCCCTGGTTGATGTTGACGAAAACGGTAACGTTCAAGTCAGTTCTCAACAGCGTCGGGAATTATTATCCCAAGGTGCTGAGTAAAATTTAAAATTTAAAATTTGGGATTAAATCTCAAATTTAAAAATGCAAACGGTAGAGTATTAATTGCTCTACCGTTTTTTGTAGGAAATAGGCGATCGCATAAAATTAGCTCTGAGATAGAATCAAGGTAAATTAGAAATTTAGGAGTAAGAGCTTGCAAGCCATACTTTTAAGCCATGAAGAAGTTGCTAAACTTGCCAAAGAACTTTATGAAAATGGCATTCGTCAACAAGTAGAAACACCAGAAAATATCGGTAAAATGGTGATTATTGATATAGAAACAGGTGAATATGCTGTTGATAAAATAGGGATAGAATCAGCTAAATATTTACGTAATAAAAATCCACTTGCTCGACTTTTTGGTATTCGCATAGGTTATAAAGTTGCGGCTTCTTTTAGTGGAGAAATGGAGCGTGATTATCGGTGATTTCTGGGATTATTAAAAATGGACGTGCGACTGTCAACATAATATTTAGACTCCCAAATCAACCAGATTTTAGTATTGAATTTGTTATCGATACAGGGTTTACAAATTTTCTTTCTCTACCTCCAGCAGCAGTAGCCGTGTTGGGTCTTCCGTTTGTTTATGATATGTATGTAAATTTAGCTAATAATAGTAATGTCATTTTGCCAGTACATCAAGCGATGATTATTTGGAATGGAGAAGAACGGGAAGTTGATGTACTGGCTACTAGAAGATTACCTCTATTGGGTACTGCTTTACTTGATGAATATGAACTGGTAATTCAGTTTACTGAAGGTGGTTTAGTAACAATTGAAGAGTTATAGTGCAGTTTCATCTATATATTTCCTATCTACAGCATTGCGATTGTTATCCCAAGATTGTATATCTGGGGAAATTTTAGATTTGGGATTTGAAATTCAAATTTAAAGCTTTACTTTGTATGGATTAATTACCGCAATCTCTTCTGCAAAAATTTGGTGTATGCAAATAAGAAAAACCGACTGGCTGTATCGCTCTACCAGTCGGCAACTAGCTTACCTTACTTTTCAGAAGGAGACAATAAGACAACAAAACGGATAATGTTCTAAAACCTTGCCTTATTTTTGCAACAATTAAAATTAGGTATTTAAATTACCTATTTGCTATACCTAAAATTGTGCTTGTATCGAATCAGACAGGCTATAGTTCATTTTCAGCGCTTTTGCTTATAATTGGTAGATGCGATAGCCCAATTAATAATGCTTGTATGGGTTTAATGCAGAACCCAACTTGATTACAAGTATACCTTGAGTGCCAAAATAATCAAGGTATTTGTACCACTTTTTTTACTGGCTGAAAAATTCTATGACTCCTCACGAAAGTGAAGCAAAAGATAGCCCAGCGTCATCAAAAATATGGCGTAGTTGGCAAGAAAATCTAACTCTAGTTGCGATCGCGTTATGTTTGGCCTTTCTGATCCGCACTTTTATCGCCGAACCGCGCTTTATTCCTTCGGACTCAATGTTACCCACCTTACACACAGGCGATCGCCTGGTTGTGGAAAAAATCTCTTATAAATTTCATCCGCCTAAAACTGGGGATATTATTGTTTTTCAGCCACCAGAAGAACTGCAACGCCGAGGATATCCTAAAGACCAAGCTTTTATCAAGCGGGTGATTGGTGAACCGGGAGAGGTTGTGAGTGTTGCTCATGGTAAAGTTTACCTCAACGGTCAAGCCTTGCAGGAAGACTATATTGCTGAACCACCAAATAATCCTTACCCACCAAAAACAGTTCCAGAAGGCGAATTTTTTGTCATGGGTGACAATCGTAACGATAGTAATGACTCTCGTTACTGGGGTTTTTTACCCAGAAAAAATATTATTGGTCGAGCCACATTTCGTTTTTGGCCCCTTGACCGCTTTGGGTTTATTTAAAACTAGGGTTTAGGGACTAGAGATTAGAAATTAAAAGTAGCTTTTCTAGTTAATATATTGTTCCTAGTCCCCAATCTCCAATCCCCAACTTAAACCTCGTCCATCTTGAAAGCTGGAGTTTTGTCACGCATGGTACTATCCTAAGTTTTAGAAGTGGTGATTGAGGTTGGTACAAGGATGTTGAGCGTTGACTTGAGTAGTTGGGGTGAAAGTGCAGAAGCTTTAAGAGAAAAAGCATTGAGAGCAGAGCATCCCCGTAGTCGTGAGCGATTTATGGCACTATATGAGATTAGTGGCGGCAAAAGTGCAACTCAAGTGGGACGGGAAACAGGGCGTAACCCACAAACGGTAATGGAATGGGTGCATCGTTACAATGAAGCCGGTCCAGAGACACTAGTTTACCAACGTAGCGGTGGGCATCCCCCCCTTTATCTATAGAGATAGAACAAGCATTAGATCAGCAGATTCGGGATGCGTTGAAATTAGCCGCAACTCCGCCCCAACAACGTCTTGAGCAACCTCAACCCCGTTGGACTTTAAAGCGTTTAGTCTCGTGGATCAAAGCCCAATTAAATATTGATTGCTGTCGCGATACTGTTCGCAAAACCCTCAAAGGGTTGGGATTGTCTTGGAAGAAAGCTCGTAAGCTACTAAATAAGGCAAACCCCAAAAAACGTGGCGAGTTTCTCTTAACTCTCAAGGGTTTACTCGATGATGCCCTCCAAAATGGGCAGATGCTAATTTACATCGACGAGGCTCATATTCACCTTGATACCGATGAAGGTTACGGTTGGTCGATTAAAGGCGAGCGGTTTTGGGTGAGTTCCTCTTCTCCCGGAAGAACCAAGGTATCTTTCTATGGGATCTATATCTATAATCTGGCTGAAGTCAGAATTTTTCCCTATGACACCGCCAATGGTCTCAACACTATTGATGTCCTCAATACCCTCAAAACCGAATTCCCTTTTCACCCCATGACATTGATTTGGGATGGCGCTCCTTATCACCGCTCACAGATAGTTAAAGATGCGGCCGCAACACTGGATATAAAGATAGAACCATTACCCGCTTACAGCCCGGACTTTATGCCTGTAGAACATCTGTGGCAGTGGTTACGCTCAGATGTTACTTATCATGCTTGCTATGAGCGTCAGTCTGACCTGATTGAACAGGTCTCGGCTTTTCAACAACGAATTAACGCTTCTCCCAATACAGTGGCGGATCGTTTATGGGTGACAACTCATCTCAAACCTGATGAGGAAAAACTACGGGTTTCAACTTAGACGAGGTTTAAAACCTGAGATAATACATTAATTGCGCGATCGCATCTGCTGGAAGTGCCAAGCGCTGCTGGAAATCCACTAAGCTACGATAAGGGCCAGCAGCTAAACGATTTTGCACTACAGCTTGCGCCAGAGATATATCGATAAAAGGTATTTTTGCTAGGTGTTCAACTGTTGCTAAATTGGGATTAATTAAAGGTGCTGGACATTCTAAAGATTCTTCGTCATAGTAAGCAAAATTAAGCAGTGGTTTGATTGGCTGTAATCGCTGCACAGGAATAGCCAAAGCCGCAGCAATATCTTCTATACAATAAAATTTAACACCGGAACGTGAAAGTTCTACGAGCGATCGCGCTTGATGAATGGAAAACCCAGGTAAGCGTAACCAATCATCTACAGTTGCTTGATTAGCATCAATGTGAATCCCTAGTTGGATCGCCAGCTGAATTTCTTCCCCAGATTGCAGTCTATAGTAAGGGTCATTGAGGAGCTGGGTACGGAGTTTTTGTAACCTGGGGTTGAAAGATAGCCAGTTTTTCATACTTTTTCTGGTGTCAAGAAATTTGGTCTAGCATCTGGCGGCGCTTTTGCTCAAATTCGTACTCTGAAATTAATCCATCTTGGCGCAGCTTATCTAATTCTCGCAAAGCATCTGCGATCGCTCCTACTTGATTGCTTACCTGCTGTGAATTTTTGATTGCTGACTTACCAAAATTGAAATTGCGATCAAAAGCTTCTTCATCCTGAGCCAAATACCAAACCCCTTCAATAGCACTGGCTACTTTGGGTATAGGAGTCCAGGAAAGCAAAACATACAATATTCCCCAGACAGGCTGTCCCAGATAAAACTTATGTAATCCTGAAATGGTCAGCGTGCCAGAAAAAGCTAAAATGGCGGCAACGCTGCGGCTTTTTCGCTTGGTCAACATATTCCGCAATTTACCACTAGTACATTACCTACAATTAGATAGTCATCGTAGCAAAGCACCTGAATAAATGCAGCTAGTTATTTGGTGTTTGCCGTTGGGTGTTTAGCATTGGACTTCATTAGCTATTACTCAATCCCCAATTTCCTTAGCCACGATGAGAAGACGCAAACAAAATTAACTTTACCATTGGCTTTGCTGCCTTTTGCCTATTCTCTACAGCAAATATTTATACTTCCCCTATTCTATATGAATCTATTTTATTGATTTTTGCTATAGCTTATCAGTTCTCAATAAGTAGGCTATATTCAAATAACCTAGATACCGAGGAATTGCTCAAACTGATTGTATTTCCTAGCATTTATTTCTATATATTATGTAATATAATATATTACATAAACTTGGGCTAGGGAAATCTCCTAAATAGCAACAATTTGAGCCAGAATTTTCGTTCAACTTAGTCTTAGTCAAAAAAAATAAAATTCTCGGTTTTTAGTTTACCGAATAGTTGCAAAATATCCACCTGTTGTTACTAAAAGCACCGATGCCCCTAATTCCGAAACTTAGAGAAAAACCAGTGGAACAGAAAGTAGACCCAAAAAATCATGTTCAGCCTGTTGAAAACAACTATGCGGATCGTCACTACCAGAGGGCTGTTCAGTATGCCAACCAAAGCAACTGGCCAAGTTGTGTGCAAGAGCTACGTGAAGCTATCAAATTAGAGCCGAAAATTAGTGACTATCATGCATTACTCGGTGTTGCATATTTCCAGCAGAATTTTCCGGGAATGGCAACAGTTTATATTCGCCAAGCATTAAAACTAAATCCCCAACACCCTGTAGCGTTAAAATACGCTGCCAAGCTGAACGTTAAAGAATCTCAACCTGCAAATCCTAAATCAGCAGCAATTTCTGTAGGTATTGCCTCAGTATTAAGCCTGTTTACTTCACGCTCAGAATCTTGAGTCAAGTGTTGAAATTTCCCTAAAGAACCGTAAAGGAACCGAAGCTTATTCCCTAGAGTATTGCCCTAGATTAGAATAAAAATATAAGCAAAACCATAATTTGCTGAGTGTTAGCACTCAGTTGAATATTAAACAAAATGGGATTCTTTGACTCTGAGATAGTTCAGCAAGAAGCAAAACAGCTGTTTGACGATTATCAAGCACTAATCAAGCTTGGCAATAGCTACGGCAAATTTGACCGTGAAGGGAAAAAGCTGTTTATTGAGCAAATGGAAGCCATGATGGATCGATATCGCATCTTTATGAAGCGCTTTGAGCTATCAGAAGATTTCATGGCACAAATGACTATGGAGCAGATGAAAACTCAACTAGGTCAGTTTGGAGTTACGCCCCAACAAATGTTTGACCAAATGCATCTTACTCTACAACGGATGAAAGCAGAATTGGAAAAACAATCATAGGATTTCAGGGCTAGAGGTTAGGGACTAGTACTGCTACTTTGGAAGTCAAAAGTTAAAAACTGTATATTAATTAAGCTCCTAGTTCTTAGTCCCCAGTCTCTATTCCCTAGTCTCTATTCCCTGTCATTCGTTTTAGGACGGGTAAACTGGGAGGGCGATTTAAAATTTTCTACTGGTACATTCTTCAGAGCTTTTTGCATAAAATCTCGCCAGACGGGGGCTACCATCACCCCACCGGTAGCACCACTAGCCAATTGCCGATTATCGTCTCTACCTACCCAAACTGCAGTTGTTAACTGAGGTACTGTACCCACAAACCAAATATCCTTTTCTGAGGATGTTGTACCAGTCTTACCAGCAGCTGGACGACCTATAGCAGCATTTTTACCAGTACCATCAGTAATTACAGATTGCATAACATTGATAATTGCTGCCGATGCCCAAGGATCTAGGACTAGCTGAGGTTTCGGTGTGTTATCCAATAAAACATTTCCGCTACTATCGGTAACACGGGCAATTACCGTTGGTGGTGACTGCCAGCCATAATTGGCAAAGGTTGCATAGGCACTAGCCATTTCTAATGGTGTAACTCCAATTGCGCCTAGAGGCAAAGAAGTTACCGGCTCCATCGGACTCATGATTCCCAAAGTGCGGCAAGTTTCGATGACTTTATTCATCCCGATAGACTTACCAACTTTGATGACGGGGATATTGCGAGATTGGGCAAGAGCAGTGCGAATTGACATTGCTCCAGAAAAACCACCATCATAGTTTCTGGGATAGTACCAACCATCGCCATCTCGATAGCTAACTGGAGCATCTATCACCGTTGTGTCTGGTGCAAACTTTCCAGTAGCAAAGGCAGCGTAGTAAACAAACGGCTTGAAAGAAGATCCTGGCTGACGTTGAGCTTGAGTAGCACGGTTAAATTCGCTAGTTTTGGCATCTACGCCTCCAACCAAAGCTTTGACAAAATGTGTTCGGGGATCGATTGCCACCAGAGCCATTTGGTTTCTAGATAAGCCTTGATCTCGAAGTCTTTCATGCCAAGTAGCAACAGTTTGCTCTGCCATCTTTTGAAACTCAGCATCAACTGTAGTTTGGACTCGCATACCTCCCTTCAGCAACGCTTCTCGCCCGAACTTCTTCGCCAACTCCTGAGATACAGTATTAGTTACATAAGGTAAAGCGCTACCTTGAAACGACCTGATTTTGCCTAGTTTAATTTCTTGCTTGAGGGCATCATCGTACTCTTGCTGGCTAATCCAGTTCAAGTCCAGCATCCGCCCTAAAACTTCTTTTTGTTTTTGTTTTGCCAACTTCATGCTGACAAAGGGGCTAAATTCTTCTGGTGCTTGAATTAAACCGGCCATCATCGCCGATTCACCCAAAGTTAAATATTCTGAAGATTTATTAAAGTAACTGCGTGCTGCGGTTTGTACTCCATAGTTGTTATGACCCCAATAAACTTGATTGAGGTACATTTCTAAAATTTGGTCTTTAGAGAGAATTTGCTCTAAGCGAATAGCCAGAACTGCTTCAGCTATTTTGCGGGTAAAGGCACGCTTTTGAGACAGAAAGATATTTTTCACCAACTGCATGGTGATGGTAGAGCCACCTTCTTTCACTCCACCAGCTATGGAGTTAACAACGATCGCACGTCCTACACCTGTAGGATTAATACCGTGGTGGTTGTAGAAATGGCCATCTTCGCTTGCTAATACTGCCCGTTTTAAATTGGGAGAAATTTTATCTAAGGGCATAACTTCGCGGTTAGCTTCCCCATGAACACTAGCTAACAGCTTGCCTTTAATATCATAAATATAAGTAGTTTCTGAAGGAAAGAAGTTACGTAATTGCCTAACATCTGGCAAGTTACGGAAACTAATAGCCAAGCCCACCAATCCCCCCGCTACAATTGAGCTTGTCAGCATTGTGATTGATAAGAGAGTTCCGCCAGCTACCTGACCTACTCCTTTCAAAAACTCAAAACCTGATGAAGCCTTAGTTTGTGGCTCCTTGTCTTCAAAAGTCCTAGACGACACGGCGATTTCACTTCCTCACTTGTAAATAGAACTGTAATTGATTTGGCGAAGCAAGGCGGTTGATTTTTTGCAATTATAGTAGTTTGGCAGATAAGAGAACGGACAAATTGCCAGTGAATACAACCAACTTAACTTCTTCAGCCCAAAGTTTAATTAATAGCGAATCTCCTAGCATGGCGCAAGATTTTGCTTGGTTGCGTCGTGGTGTTGTGGAAATCTTCCCACAACCAACAGATGTTGACAGCGAAAGTGAAACTTTAGAAAAGCGCTTGGCAACTACAAGCAGACCTTTAAGGGTCAAATTAGGCATTGATCCAACCGGTGCTGATATTCATCTTGGTCATAGCATACCGGTACGAAAACTGCGAGCTTTTCAAGATGCTGGTCATACAGCAGTGCTAATTATTGGTGATTTTACGGCTCGCATTGGCGATCCTACTGGTAAATCTGAGGTACGTCGCCAACTGACACAAGCAGAGGTAGCGCAGAATGCTCAGACTTATCTTGACCAAGTACGCCCTATATTGGATTTTGACACACCTGGCAGATTAGAGGTACGTTATAACTCCGAATGGCTCTCACGTCTAGATTTAGGGAAAATTTTAGAATTACTTTCCACGATGACTGTGGGGCAGATGTTAGCCAAGGAAGGATTTGCAGAACGTTATAAAAAAGAGAATCCAATTTTCCTCCATGAGTTCCTTTATCCATTGATGCAGGGATATGATTCTGTGGCGGTTGAGGCTGATGTGGAGTTAGGCGGAACTGACCAAAAATTTAATATTGCGGTGGGGCGAGATTTACAACGCCATTTTGGGCAAAAGCCTCAGTTTGGGTTATTGCTGCCCATTTTGATTGGTACAGATGGCGTGCAAAAAATGTCTAAGTCTTTAGGTAATTATGTGGGATTATCGGAACATCCCTCAGAAAAATATCAAAAATTGCAGGGAACTCCAGATCAACTGCTGGAACAGTATTTTGAGCTACTGACAGATTTTGCGTTGGATACACTTCCGCAAAACCCACGCGATCGCCAATTACTTTTAGCATGGGAAGTTGTGAAACAATATCATGGCGAAGCTGCGGCCAATCAAGCAAAAGAAGCTGCCGATAGTGGTGGGAAAAAAGGTGCTATTCCAGAATTCTCCTTGGCTGAAATTCCCCAGTTTCCTGTAAAGTTGGCTTATTTGCTCAATGTCAGCGGCTTGTGCAAAAGTAGCGGCGAAGGTAAGCGCAAAATTCAAGAAGGTGGGGTTTACCTGGATGGCGATCGCATTACTAATGTTGATACCACTTTTACCCAACCTGATGAGCTAGCTCACAGAGTTTTGCAAGTAGGAAAAAACAAGTTTGTGCGCTTAGTACCTTAATGTATGAAATGAACCGCCGATAAACGCCGATGAAAGCCGAGCAGCGAATTATTGTACCTTTGGATGTACCAGATATAGCTAGTGCGATCGCTCTTGTGGAACAGCTTCCGCAAGTCAATTTCTGGAAAGTTGGTTTAGAACTGTTTACTAGCACTGGCCCAACTATTCTCGCAGAGCTAAAATCCCGACAAAAGCAGATTTTTCTGGATTTAAAGTTTCACGACATCCCCAATACTGTTGCTGGCGCTTGTCAGGCGGCGGCTCGTTATGGGGTGGATCTATTAACAATTCATGCTACTGCTGGTAAGGATGCCCTGAAAGCAGCAACCGCAGCAGTACAAACAGGGGCAGCACAAGCAGGTGTAAAACCGCCAAAATTAATTGCTATTACGCTGTTGACGAGTATTTCTGCTAGGCAGTTGGCGTTTGATTTAAAAATTCCCTTGGAATTGCCAGAATATGCTTTGTCAATGGCACTACTAGCTCAAGAAACAGGTTTAGATGGCGCAGTTTGTTCCCCTCAAGAGGTAGCACAACTGCGGCAAACCTGTGGGGATGATTTTCTCTTCGTTTGTCCTGGCGTTCGTCCGGCTTGGGCAGACAAAGCAGATCAAAAGCGATCGCTCACCCCAGCACAAGCCATTAAAGCTGGGGCAGATTATTTAGTAATTGGTAGGCCAATTACTGCTGCGGCTGAACCTGAGTTAGCCTGGAACAGAATTATTGAGGAGATAACTCAAGGGACTTCTAAATAAAAAATATCCTATGGCTGTTTTAGCAGAGGGAGCAGAGGAGGAATATAATTATCGCCTTTGCTCTCAAAACTCGATAATCTAATTTTTGGAAGTCCAAAGAGGCATAAAACAGAAATATTACCTCTTCAAGAAGCGATGGGCGATCGTTTCCACAACCAAGCATGAAAATCATTCCCCATTACCCCTTATCCCCAGAGGGGGCCCCGAGTTCCCCAGTCCCCTTTTCCCAAAAAAGTCGCTTCTGGCTAATAGTTTTTAGCTTTTGGCTAGTACTATTTAACAGTGTTGATAACTTAGCATTTTCGCAGAACTCTTCTGTATCTAAGGATCAGGTGAGGTCTGCTTGTACTGAGCAAAATATCGAATCTTTAACTACCTGGCTGTTACGTTATTTACCTAGTTATACCAATCGCGTTACTCAACGTGCGCGCCGTCGTAGCCGAAGTAGTGAAGTTTACAGTTATATGCTGCTAGCAGGTAGGCCTGAGTTTACACCCTTACCTTTAAATCCGGGGATTGACACTCCAGAGACAGCAAAGACTGCTGCGTCAGGAGTTGATCAAGTTTTCTTCACTACTTTAGAACGGCAGTATCTAGGGGGTAAAGCCGTGGAATTAGAAGAGTTCCACTGGCTGTTGTTGACTAAAACTCAAAATGGTTGGCGTTTAGTAATGATGTTTACTCAAACTGATGCATCTGTTCCTGGACAACCAACATCACCACCAAGGGATAGTAGTAACAGCGCTACTGCTCAAGCGATTAAAATTTGGCTACGGGATTGTGAGGCGGGAACTGTGCGAATGGGTACGATTAAAGGAAATCAGTAACACACAAGGAATAGCATTTTGCAGTGAGAAATTGGTTTGGGGAAAAGGTGAAAGGCGAAAGGGTAAGGGTTTTTAATTTCATTTTCGCCTTTTATTTTTGTGCTGAATTTAGTCATTATTGCCATAGATAGGAATTTGAATTTCAAATTCTGTACCTCTACCTGGTACAGAATTGACATTAATGAAACCTTCGTGTTTTTCAACAATAATTTGACGAGCGATCGCTAATCCTAAACCTGTACCTTTACCAACGCCTTTAGTAGTAAATAAATGGTCGAAAATCTTTTCTTTAATTTCTTCCGTCATTCCTAGTGCATTATCAGCAATAGAAATTTTGACGCTTTGATTTTGAACAGATGTTGTAATTGTAATGATGTTAGGATTGTCTTGAATATCTGTAAAGCTCCGTCCAGTATTTGACTCATCTAAGGCATCAATAGCATTGGCTAAAATATTCATAAATACCTGATTTAATTGTCCAGGTAAGCATTCTATTTTGGGGAGTTTTCCATAATTAGTAACTACTTCAATTGCTGGACGTTGTTCGTTAGCTTTAAGGCGATGTTTAAGAATTAGAATTGTACTATCAAGTCCTTCATGGATATTAAATTTAACTTTGTAATCTTTATCGGCACGAGAGAAAGTTCTTAAACTAGTACTGATGTTGCTGAGGCGATTACAGGCAATTTCCATTGAATTCATTACCTTAGGTAAATCTTCCAGTAGGTAATCTAAATCGATTTCTTCAGCATGATTGATAATTTCATCACCAGGATTTGGCAACCTTTGCTGATAAAGTTTCAAATGGGTAATAATATCTGCAAAGCTGGGTTTAGTTTGAGTGAGGCTAGCAGAAATAAAGCCTAGGGGATTATTCATCTCATGGGCTACCCCTGCAACTAAATTCCCCAATGCTGACATTTTTTCGCTTTGGACTATTTGTAGTTGAGCTTGTTGTAAATCTTGTAATGCTTGTTGCGCCTGTTGGTAAATTCGCGCATTTTCTAATGATATAGCTGCTTGGGAAGAAAGTAAGTTAAGCACTTGCAGGCGGTCATTAGTAAATACTCCTTGAGTCAGTTTATTTTCTAAATAGATAATCCCTACTAAATGACCTTGGTTAATAATTGGCGTACAGATAACACTCTTAGGCTGATGCTTCAACATATATTCCCCGATTACGCCAGGAATATTAGTTTCTAAATTATTGATAATTACAGTCTGTTGAGTATTCTTGACATAATAGATAATTTTTATGGGAACATCTTGGCAAGTATCTAGGGGCTGTGAATTCAGGATAGTTTGGACTTGAGATTGGGAATTTTCCTGGTAGGAAATAAAGGTAATTGCTCTGACTTGCCAAGTATCCTCTAAGGGAAGAATCAGTGCAGATTTTTTTGCGCCAGAGGTTTCTAGGATAATCCGGGTAAGGTTGGCAATTAATTCATCTAATTGAATGGAACTAGAGATGGCTTGAGCAGCTTTGAGGACAGAGGTAAAATCTAAGGCATCAGAAATATTAGTGCTAGAAGAGTTTGTACATAAAGAATTTCCCGAAACAACAATAGTAGGAATAGTTTCTAGCAGCGGATTGAAGCGGTGTTCTTGTTGTTGGACAATTGGTTGTAGTAGTTGTGCATAGCGTTTTTCTAAGTCATCTGTTTTTGCTTTAGCTCCCCAATGGGCATAACAGTAATAAGCTTCCTGCATGTAAGCTTCGGCAACTTTTTCTTTACCCCAGTTGAGATAGAATTTCGCAGCAAGTTCATTAACAAGGGCTAATTCTTGAAGGTAGCCATTTTCTTTAGCTTGGTTAATAGCATCATCGTAGAGATTGAAAGCAGCAAATTCTTTTTTTAAAACCCGATTTATTTCTGCCTCAATCAAGTTATATTTATGCTGATAATTGCTTGGGGCGAACTCTGCCCATTTCTGCATTTGCTGTTGATTTTCTGATACTTTTTTGAGATATTCTTGCTTTTGTTCTGCATCAGCATTAGAGCAGAGGCTAAGTAAACTTAGTGATTGATAAAAATTTCTCAGAGGAATAATTGCTAAACCAGTTGCTCCAGCTTCATATTCTTCAAACTTTTTAGCAAACTCACAAGCCTCTTGGTATTCTCCAAAGAAATAAGACAATAATGTTTTTGCTAGATAAACATAACAAATACCGTTAATATTTCTGTATTCAATTAATCCAGATAGGTCTGTTTTTTCATTAAAGGCAGAACCAATCAGCAGCTTAGGTTCATTAACTTTACCTTGTAAGTTTAAGACAGTCTGTCTCCAGATTTTACCCCAAATTAAGGATACATCTTGCTTAATTTCTGCCATGAGGTTGCAATACTTGAATGATTCTGACTCAGCAAAATCTAGATGTTCTCCCGCCCAAAAGAGAAACTGGCAATAGCAATTGGCGCAATAACCCACATATTCTAAATTCCCCGTTTCTAAGCCGCTTACTAGACCTTCTTGGAATAATGGTAATGTAGATTTGATTGGGTCTTTCCAGTGTTTAATAAATAAACTGAAGGTGAGATAAACTCTACTTTTGAGTTCTTTAGCTTGGAAACGCTCTAACATGAGTACTGCTAAAGTACCAAATTCATAACCTGCATCAATTTCTCCCATACCACATAACAGTAATCCATACAAACTATAGGCGATCGCAGCTTGGGGAGAGTTACCATGTTGAATACAAATTTTCACCATTGTGAAAATCTTTAAAGGTAGCAATGCGGGTTGAGCAATATAAACTGGTGCAAATAAGCCAGAAAGAATCCGCAAGGCGAATAGTTGATTCGGGTCAAGAAGTTCTGGTAAATTAGCCAAGTCGCTAATTAAGCGATCGCCTAACAGCCGTTTGACTTGTTCGGCTTCTTTGAAAGTCGTTTCGCGATCGCAGTCTGTAGGTAAAGTCACACCCAGTAAGCTTAAGGCTTCTCTTCCTGTCTCGATGGCTTCAATAAATTTATTTTGTGCTGTGTAGGATTGAATTTGAATTTCGTAGACTTTAACTTTTTCTAAGGCTGTTTTTGCGTGCTGAAGGGTGATATCGATTAATTTTTTAGAAGCATCAAAGTTAGTATTTAAATATTCTGATTCAGCCGCAGATTCATAAAGTGCTAAAGTCAAATCATATTCGCTATTCCAACTATCAGCTGCTAGCAATTTCATACCGATACTCAAATAACTCACAGCCGCAGCATAAGCTGTAGATGCTTTAGCTCTATTACCGGCAATTAAATTGAGTTGAGCCAGTTGATGATTTTGGCTTTGTTCAACAATTAAATCAATACCTAAGTTTAATTGATTAACAATGTTAAATATGCGGTTTTCTAGTTCTGACTCATCTGTATTTTTCAGTAACAACTGACCAATACTTAAGTGAGTTGCTTGTTTTTGATTTTCCGGAATTAAGGAGTAAGATGCTTGCTGTACTCGGTCATGCAAAAATCTATAGGTAGGTACTTGGAAATTAGTATTCACAAAAGGTTGTGAGTCAGCATCTTTTTCTGTTTCTTGATAAAATTTATAAACTTCACTAGTGGGTAAAATCACCCCTTCTTGTAAAGCTTTCCATAAATCAGCAGCCGTTTCAACTTGAGAATGCTGATAGATAATTGCTAAAGTCTCGAGGTCAAAGCGGTTACCAATACAAGCAGCTAATTTTAAAATATCTTGAGTAGCTTGTGGCAATTTTTGTAACTGAATTGCCATAAATTCGACTACATCATCAGTTAGAGATAAAGCCGTAACTTCAGCGATGTCACATTGCCAATAACCCACATCAAAATTAAAGATAATTAGCCCATCTTCATACAAGGTTTTGAGAAATTGATTGTTGAAAAAAGGATTCCCTTTAGTTTTTTTGTAAACTAATTCTGTTAGGGGAATAGCAATTTCTTCAGAACAGCTAAGAGTATCAGCTATCAGGAGATTAATATCAGATTTATTAAGTGGGCTTAAAGTAATGGTGTTGACTGTTGCTTTTGTTTTGACAATTTCATCTAGAGTTAAGCTTAAAGGGTGAATAGGAGAAACTTCGTTATCTCGATAAGCACCAATAATTAATAAATACCCGCGATTGGCTTCACTCATTAAGAGTTGCATGAGTTTTAGCGAAGCCAAATCTGCCCATTGTAAATCATCTAGGAAAATTACTAGAGGATGTTCTGGAATCGTGAAAGTAGCAATAAACTTTTGAAACAGTAAATTAAAGCGATTTTGGGCTGCATTCCCAGAAAGTTCTGGAACGGGTGGTTGTCTACCAATAATTTCTTCTAACTCGGGAATTACTTCAATAATTACTTGTGCGTTATCGCCTAATGCTAATAGAATTTGAGTTTTCCATTGTTGCAGTTGAGTATCACTTTCAGTAAGTAATTGTCCCATCAAATCCCGAAAGGCTTGGACAAAGGCAGAGAAAGGAACGTTACGATTAAACTGGTCGAACTTACCTTTAATAAAATAGCCATGTTGTCTGACTATAGGTTTGTGGATTTCATTAACAACAGCAGTTTTTCCTGTACCAGAAAAACCAGCAACCAGCATCAATTCTGAGTTATTATTGGCGACCCGATCAAAAGCACTCAATAAAATTTCAACTTCTGTTTCCCGCCCGTAGAGTTTTTCGGGGATAATGAAGCGATCGCATATATCTCGTTTGCCAATTTCAAAGTTAGCAATTTCTCCAGTAGCCTTTAATTGAGCAAAACATTTTTGTAAATCATATTTCAAACCTAAGCTACTTTGATAGCGGTCTTCAGCATTTTTTGCCATTAATTTACTCACAATCTCACCCAATACCTGGGGTATTGCAGGGTTGATTTCATCTACTGCAGGGGGGTGTTTAGCAATATGACAATGTACCAATTCCATCGGATCGTGGGAATTAAATGGTAATTTCCCTGTCAGTAGTTCAAAAAATGTCACACCCAAAGAATAAAAATCACTGCGGTAATCTATACCCCGGTTCATACGTCCGGTTTGTTCGGGTGATATATAAGCTAAGGTTCCTTCTAAAACGTTGGGACTGATAATTGTTTGGGTTTCTCTAGGAAGTAAAGAGGCGATACTAAAGTCAATCAGTTTAACTTCTTGAGTTTCTGAGTTAATCAGAATATTTGCAGGTTTAATATCTTTGTGGATAACGCGATTTTGGTATAAGTAGTCAATAATATCTGTTAATTGCAGCGCTATTCCTAAAAACTCTATCAAGTCTAGTGGCTGATTGCAGGCGTATTCTTTGAGAGAAATTCCTCCAGAATCTTCCATCACCAATGCATAGCTATTACGGTAAGCTTCTAAACTCACAGGACGGACAATACCGTGAATATCCAGATTTTTAGCAATAGTATATTGGTTGCGAAATTGCAATAGTTCGTTGAATGTGGGAAAATCTAGCCGCAATAATTTGATGACAACAGCTTTTTGATCCGCAACTCTAATAGCTCGATACACTTCGCTTTTATAACCTTGGTAGAGTTTGGCGACAAATTCATAGCCATTAATGTTGGGAACTCTATCAATTGCTCTTGTCATGGGTATACTCCACAAATCAATTTTCTTTCTTAAAACTCAAGATTTATATAGCCGTTCGCCACTTATTGTTCCCAAAAGAACTGTTAGAGCAACCAAAGCACAGAGGAAATAAATGTTAGGTTGAAAAATGTCAGTTTTACAAATTAATTTTGTTTAGATAATCACAAGCCAGCAATCATGAAGTATCTTCAAGGAAAAGTAACATTGGTCACGGGAGCCACAAGAGGTATTGGCAAAGGAATTGCCATTGGACTAGGTGAAGCAGGCGCAACTGTATACATTACAGGACGCAGCCTGAATAACTTTAATGCTCAGGATGATATTGGAGGTAATCTCAATGACACTAAATTAGCAGTAGAAGCATCTGGCGGTGTCTGCATTCCGATTGCAGTCGATCACAGTGATGATGAGCAGGTGCGATCGCTTTTTCAACGCATCGAACAAGAACAAGATGGCAAGCTGGATCTGTTGGTAAATAATGTATTTTCCGGAGTCCCAGCCTTAAGAAAGCTTGATGATAAACCTTTTTGGGATTTTGATGCGACCCTTTGGGATGCTTGCAACAACGTGGGTTTACGTAGTCACTATGTAGCAAGTATTTTTGCAGCCAAGATGATGGCTAAACGCCAACAAGGATTAATTTGTACCATTTCCTCTTGGGGCGGGCTTTCCTATATTTTTGGTGCAGCTTATGGTGCAGGTAAAGCGGCGTGCGATCGCCTCGCCACAGATATGGCTGTTGAATTAAAACCCTATAATGTGGCTTCAATCTCCCTTTGGCCGGGGATTGTGGGCACAGAACACATTAGTAGCATCGCCTCAGAAATGGCTGATAGTAAGTCAACTGACCCTAAAAAAGCAATGTTTAGCGATCGCTATAACTGGGAAACCCCCTTATTAACAGGACGAGCGATCGCTAAACTAGCCAACGATTCCACAGTAATATCACGTACAGGGCGTGTACATATTATTGCTGAACTAGCCCAACAATATGGGGTGGTAGATCAAGAAGGAAACTTACCTGTCTCACTCCGGTCTTTACGGTTTCTGCTACCGATGGCATTACCACAATTGAGAAAAAATTCCTGGCTAATACCAGATATCAAAGTTCCTTGGTCACTGCTACTACTGAGTAGCCTCAGTTCCCCGAAAATTTGACCAAAAATATTTAAGTAGGGCGAGTTACTTAATCCAAAATCCAAAATCCAAAATCCAAAATCGTATCAGCTTCCGGGTAATGGGAAAAAGAGTACAGGGTACCAGCTTTGGCGCAATATTTCAGCCGCAAAACTAGAAACCAACCATTCCTGGAGCTTACCTATAGTTTCGGAAGACACAGCAATTGCACTAATATCTGCCATAAAAGCTGTTTCTAAAATCTGATTGATAGAGTTTCCTTCCCGAACTTCTGTCTTTACTTGTAAATTAACTCCTTCCAAATCAGCTTTAATTTGAGATAGAGTTGCTTGCGCCTGCTGTGGCAAAATTTTTGGTGGTCTTTCTTGACGACCAGAATTATCTATTACCCAACAAAGCTGACATTTTTGCAGAAATTTACCAGGCTGTTTCTCTGCTAATTTTTTCACCTGTTTTACGAGATAATTAGCCGATTGATTATCGTTATAAGGAAGTAGTAAAGAGCGAAAAAGATGTTGGCAACGTAATGTTAATTCCTCACTAGTATAGGTAGATATTAACTGAGGACGTAATACTAATAGAGGAATTTTTGTTTGGTGGGATAACTCAGCCATCGTACTTCCCACTAATTTTTCTGTGAATAAGCTCCGACTTTGGGAACCTAAAATAATTAATCCAGACTGATAAGTTTGCGCTACCTTCAGGATTTTTTCGACTGGTTTTCCTGATTGAACTTCTATTTTGACTTCTACATCAGAATTATTTTCACCAACTGCTGCTGCTAATGTTGTTTGCGCTGCTTCGATGTTCTCAGTATCCACTCGTGGAATAGCGCCTTTTTCCCACAACGGCACAATGTGCAGAAACACAATTTGCTTTATTCCTGCTAGCCCAAGGCTAGAAACAAAATGTGCGAGACGGTGCAAACCGTCAGCAAAGTCTGTGCAAATTAAAACTCGTTCAAACATAAATAATTTAATACCACTAAGTTTTCTGTATTCTAATTTTTCAAGCTCCATGTTGGGTTGCGCTACGCTTAACTCAACCTACATCTCAGCACTCAGCACTCAACACTCAGCACTGATTAAGTAGCATTTGCACCCAATTGGAGAGCATAAAGGTTGGCGTAGACACCTTGCTTGGCGATTAGTTCTGCATGAGTTCCGCGTTCAACAATTTGTCCTTGCTGAATGACTAACACCTGAGAAGCCTGATTTACAGTACTGAGGCGGTGAGCAATGACAAAGCTGGTACGCCCTTGCAACAAACGCGCGATCGCACTTTGTACGAGTGCTTCTGTGCGGGTGTCTATACTACTGGTAGCTTCGTCAAGAATCAAAATTCGCGGGTTAATCAACACTGCACGGGCAATACTAATTAGCTGGCGCTGTCCTTGGCTGAGAGGCGCACCCCGTTCGCCTAATTGAGTGGTGTAACCCTGGGGTAATGAGGTAATAAACTCATGCACATTCGCCAGTTGTGCCGCAGCTTCGATATCTGCTTGAGTAGCATTAGGAACACCAAAGGCAATATTTTCCGCTACAGTACCGCTAAATAAAATATTATCTTGCAGGACAATGCCAATTTGACGGCGCAGGCTAGCTTGCGTCACACTCCGCACATCAATTTCATCGATTTTGACTGCGCCATCAGAGACATCATAAAAACGCAATATCAAATTAATAATTGTCGTTTTACCTGAGCCAGTAGGCCCGACTAAGGCGATCATCTGTCCGGGATAGGCGTGTAAATTTACACCTTTTAGTACCAGTTGCTCTGGATTATAGCCAAATTTGACATTCTCGAAAGTCACCTCTCCTTGAATTGGTGGCATTTCTGTGGCATCGGGTGCATCATTGAGTTGCGATGGTTCATCTAAAAGCAGAAAAATTCGCTCTAATCCCGCAAAGGCAGACTGAGCTTGAGTGTAAAACTGACTGAGAATTTGAATAGGACGGAAAAACTGCTGCACATACAGTAAAAAGGATGTCACCACACCTACTGTTGCACCACCAGTAACAGCCAAATAACCACCATAGGCGAGAACACCTGCGGTTGCTAAGGTATTAAGAAAATCAATTGATGGTAAAAAAGCCGCAGTAATAGCCACAGCTTCGACATTGGCATCCCGATTAGCAGCGTTGAGAATGTCAAACTCGGCAATGTTGATATTTACGTGATTAAAAGCTTGTGCTTCCCGTACACTACCGATATCTTCTTCTAATTTGGCGGAAAGTTCCCCGATGGTTTTTCTGGTAACGCGAAATCTCGCTCTAGCCCAACGAGCAAAGAAGCTGGTAGTCAAAATCATCAATGGTACAACTAGGTTGCTCAACAAGCCAAGTTGCAGATTAATTGACAGCATCGCAATCACAATGCCCACCAAACTGAAAATGTTACCTAGCATTTGTGCGATTGTCTGCCCAAATGCTAGATTGACAGTGTTGACATCGTTTAGCAGACGGCTCATTAAATCACCGGCTTCACTGCGGTCAAAAAAGCTCAGTGGTAAACTCTGAATTTTCGTGAAAATATCTTGTCGCAGTTGAGCTAGTAAGCGCTGCATAATCCAGCCAACTCGGATAATTTGACCGCGAATTGCCCAGATACCAAGGACATATATTAGCCCTAGTAAGGCTAATAGCAAGAGTAATCCTTGCAAATTACCTCGGGCAATTAGGTGATCGACTGACCACCCAAGTAGAAATGGCCCGATCGCCTGGGTTGATGCACCAATGAGAACTAATGTCAAGGCAATGGGAATTTCTTTGCGGTAAGGTTGCAAGTATTGTAAAAAGCGCCGTAAGGTTGAGAGTTGATTACTTGCTTGTTGTTCGGGCGCAACAACCGGGCCGATACCTCTCATTTGTTCTCCTTTGCCTTAACTTGAGATTCCAAAATTGCACCGTAAAGCGGGCTGGTTTGCATCAAGTCCTCATGGGTTCCTTGCGCTACCAACCTTCCTTGATCAATTAACAAAATGCGATCGGCATTCTTCACAGTACTAATGCGTTGAGCCACAACAAAAGTGACACAGGCTTTGCGACGCATTAAGTTATCAAGTTCGGCTTGGATTTGCGCCGCCGTTTTGGCATCTACAGCCGAGGTACTGTCATCCAAAATTAGAATACTGTAATCGGTGAGTAGGGTACGGGCGATCGCAATCCGTTGCTTTTGTCCCCCAGATAAACCGATACCTCTCTCCCCGACAATCGTCTCATAGCCATCAGGTAAGCCGTCGATGAAATCATGAATTTGCGCTGTTTTCGCAACCTCAATTACCTCTTCTAAAGAGGCGTTGGGTTTGGCGTAAGCGATATTCTCGCGGAGAGTCCCAGAAAATAAGGTTGTTTCTTGAAAGACAATGCCAATATGCGCTCTCAGGCTTTTGAGGGTAAAATCTCGCACATCCCGCCCATCGATACGAATTGCGCCGTTAGTGACATCATAAAAGCGAGGAATCAAGTTCATCACAGTACTTTTACCGGAACCTGTCATTCCCAAAACAGCGATCAGTTCTTTCGGCTTAGTTTCAAAAGAAACATCCTTCAGCGCTTCGGTTGTAGCACCGGGATAACGAAAAGAGACATTTTCAAAGGTGATTCTGCCACCACAAGTTTTAAACTCAATGGCATCGGGGCGATCGCGAATTTCCACAGTTGCGTCTACTACTTCGTAAACTCGTTGCGCCGAAGCCACAGCTTGAGTGATCGCAGGTGCAGCAAAGCCAATTAGTAAAATTGGTTGTAATACTAAAATTAAATAGGAGTTAAAAGCTACAAGTTCCCCAATGGAGAACCTCTGACCAATTACCTGCGCCCCCCCATAGCCAAAAACGGCTAGAGTCACTAAATTACTCAGCAAAAAGATAAACGGGAAGGTATTGTGGATAGCATCAATAGTCCTCATGTTAGCTGTAACCAGGGCATCATTTAGTCCCGTATAACGCGACCTTTCCTCCGACTCGCGCACGAAGGCTTTGACTACCCTAATCCCTACTAGATTTTCCTGTAATACCGCATTTAGGTCACCTAGTTGTTGTTGTATCTGACCAAATAATCGGCTATTGCGGCTAACAAATCTCGCCATTAACCATCCTGACATTGGCACGACTGTTAAAGTAATTAATGCCAATCGCCAATTCATGATCAGCAGAATCACCGCAACACTTACCAATGTCACCACTGCACCAATGACCTGAATTAAGCTATTGCCAATAAAGGCGCGGATTTGTTCAATATCGCTGGTAACGCGAGTTAATAGTTGCGAAGTTTGTGCCTTGTCGTGATAGCTAAAACTGAGATTTTGAATTTTGCTGAAAATCTTATTGCGTAAATCGTAGGCTACACCTTGAGAAGCCGCTTCTGCCCAATAGCTTTGTCCAAAATTAAACAAACCCCGAGCGATCGCCGCAACTACCATCCATGCAGCGCTATAAAGCACAATTTGTAAATTTTGCTGGACAATACCTTGATCAATTCCCCAGCGAAATAATTGGGGGGTAATTGCATTCGCAACTGTCAAAAGTAAGAGACTTAATAAAGCTCCTAAGGAAATCCATCGATAATTTCTCAAGCTAACCAAAACACGCTGGATTGCTTGCATTGACGAATTTTCTGTGAGTTCTGATTGTGGTAGCAATGGAATTCACCCTTGTATCTTTTAAAGATTATCTCGCATATTGAATACTCATGCTGAGCTTGATTATGGATAAAGGGTGAATATTACATTGGCTATGAAATTATGTAATTAAATATGTTTGATTGTTGATTATCTTTAGGACTTACGCAAGTGTCACATTTTTTTCGTTGAGGCTGTCAAGAGTCAAGAGTCAAAAGTCCAAAAAACCTGAATTTTTGACCCTTGACCCTTGACTCTTGACTCTTATGCCAGAGGATCACTGTGCCAGTTGCGTAAGTCCTGACTTAATCAAACTTTGCTGACCAGATTCCGCAAAAGGTAGCTGATGCGTTACGCTATCGCTAACGCATCCTACTATGTGGATTTGGAAACTTCAAAATAATTTTTATCCATGAATTACGAATTTTCCAAAACTACTGGGCGTAATCTTCCTTCTATTTTTACATGAGGAAAATTGGCATCAAAAGTTAAATTTTCCAATTTACCATCTTTAATAATTACAAAAGTATCTTCAATCTTTGCCCCTGGTAAACTCGGGTTCCAAGCAACAGCCATATTTTGTGCCAAAGTATCACTAGTATTAGGATTAGCTACTATTTCTCTTGCTAAATATCCTGTTGTTCCACCTTGATGATGTTCGCGGATTGCATTAGGAAATCCATGCTGTTGATAGGTTTGTGCTAAAGTTTCATAAACTGCATTCAGCGGTTTTCCTGGTTGGCATAAATTCAACACTGAAGCTTCAATTTCACGGATATGATCATGCAATGTAGCTTGCTCTTCTGGAAGTTTACCAAAACAGATAAATCTCGTTAGGTTTGCATATAATCCATAGCCTCGCGCACAAAAAACCATCATTGCTTCTTTGCCAATTTTTTCTTTTGTCGCCGTCGCATGGCGATATAAAGGTAAACGTCTTTCTCCTGCAACCAGTGTCAGCGCCGGATGTAAACCCCTAGCCCATAATGCTTCTGCACCCGCACCCGCTAATTGATATTCTGTCCAAGTAGGTTGAGCAACTTTTAGTACTTCTGTCATTGCTTCGCTGGCTTTACGCCCTATTTGGCGATAACGTTCAAGTTCGCTGGGTAACAGTACGCGTTTATGATTAAGTAGAGAAGCGGGTAATTGTTTTTCGACATGGGAGAGAGGGCGATCGCTTAAAACTATGCCCCCATTTGTAGCATCACGCACAAAAGCCTCACGGGCATTAATATCAGCCCAAGGGTTAATGTGCAGCTTGAAATCAATTGGTAACTCTTCATCCTGTAAACGCTGGGCTTCTATTTCATCCGTAAGTACCCATGCATCTTGTGCTGTTACCAAAACTTCTGCAACCCCAGTTTCCGCAGTAAGTAGCACAGTATTGGAACCGCCAGCAGTCGCCCAAGCAAACCAATCTGTTCCTCGTAAACGCAATCCTTGCGCTTCAGTTTCATTAAGGGTTTGGCGGATCAATTCTAACTTAAGGGAAATTTCCTGATTCACTGAATTCATCGCTACTTCCTTATTTCTACTTGCATTCCAAGGGTGCAAACATCAACGCCCGTACCACAATGCATACGGAAGTTATATCAATTCAAATTTCAAACTTAGCAAAGCCAGATATAACAGGCTTTGGGCTTTGTATCTGCCGCATTCTTGTTTCAAATCAGTATTACCTCGGATTTAAGCGAATTGTTACCACAAAAACCTCAACCCTAAGAGTGAGCAAATTGAGAGCAATTGAAAATTTGTTGTGAAACTTTGCTACAGGGTACGCGAAACACGGAAACGTCAACCCTGAAGTTGATTCTGGGTACGCGAAACACGGAAACGTTAACCCTGAAGTTAATTCCGGGAACCCTGAAGTTGATTCCGAGTACGCGAAACACGGAAACGCCAACCCTGAAGTTGATTCTGGGAACCCTGAAGCTGATTCTGGGTACGCGAAACACGGAAACGTCAACCCTGAAGCTGATTTCGGGAACCCTGAAGCTGATTCTGGGTACGCGAAATACAAAAACATCAAAACAACGCCCCAAAAATTGTAGAGTGTGTTACAGCTATGAAAGGTTGTGAGGCTGAGAGAGAATGCAAATCAGCCGTAACGCACCGCCATATAACTAAATACAGTTCAGTTAAGAAAATTAATTGATAGTAAAACCAAAAAACTAGTTACTCAACAACAAAACAGAACAATTATTTTGGAGGGGGTTTGGGGGACGCAACCGTCACCCAATCGGGGGTTTGGGGGATTCTCCCCCAATTGATCTGGCTTTTTTAATCAGTGACAAATCAATCCCTAATGAGCTTATATTACCAATTCAAATAATGTTTGCCACACATCAATATATTCTAGAGGGCAAGGCAATGCCTTGCCCCTACCCATCTGTCGCGTTCTTTTTTCAAAATGCTATTATCGATTTCTCCTTTATGCGGAAATCGGCATTTCAATATTTACAGCTACCGCCTGTAACTCTTTAGCTTTATCCTCTGGTAAAGCATCATTAGCAAACATCCCCGCTGCAAGTTCAGTTCCAGCTAGATACTTTAGCCTGTCGCTGGTACGATAGGGTGGATAAAACTGGGCGTGTAAATGTGCTTCTGGATGAGCTTTGCCATCGGTGGGCGCTTGGAACCAAGCCATGAGGTAAGGAAATGGACGATTCCATAAACCATCATATTTGAGAGTAACGGTTTTTAATGCCCTAGCTAGTCCCTGACGTTGCTTTGCAGTCAAATCATCAAAGGTGGGTACTGGTTGTTTGGTCGCAAGCCAAACTTCGTAGGGGTAACGGGCGCATACCGGGACAAAGGCGATCGCTTCTTCATCTTGATAAATAATGCGCTGGTTGTCGGCTATCTCTTTTTGAATTAAATCCGCTAGCAAACCCCGTTGATGTTGTTGATAAAATTGCCGTTGCATCTCCAACATTCTGGCGGGAACTGGCGGGACAAAAGGATAAGCATAAATTTGTCCGTGGGGATGGTGTAAAGTTACCCCTACTTCTATGCCTTTATTTTCAAAAGGTAGCACGTACTGAATTTGCGGATTTGCGCCGATTTCGTGAGTGCGATCGCCCCAAACTTGCAACAACAACTCTAGATGCGACAATTCCAAGGAACTAAGGGAAGTATTGGGGTTTTGCGTAAATACTACTACCTCACACGCCCCATTCGCAGGTAAGGTTTCCACAATGCTAGCTGGGGGATTATGCGCTGTCACTGCCATTGAGGGAAAGCGGTTATCGAACACAGCAATGTCATATTTCCCTTGGGGTAGTTCTGTGGGAAACTCCCGGTTGCTCGTGGGTGCGAGGGGGTTATATTCTGGGGGCGGCATAAAAGTCCGCCCCTGACGGTGACTAGCGTAAGCTACCCATTCCCCCCGTAAGGGGTGCCAGCGCAGGTGAGGATTTGCTTGCACTGGCTCATTACTGGGACTAGTAGCTGTAATATCTTGGGAAATCGGATATCTACTATATAAAGTCAGCTGACGACCATCTGGCTTTAACAACTTGTGGGAGTACATAATCCTCCAGAAAGGGTAGCAGCGCGTATCGTCTCCAGTGGAATTTTCGGTGTGCGATCGGCGTACAATAACCCGTTAGCTTCTTGGAAGGTATCGGTTAATTGTGTATAGCAGAAACCGCTAAATATATCGATATGATTCACACTTTCCAGCAAAGCAGTGTATTTAATTTCTAATTCCGAGAGATTCCAGCAACGCTCGTATCCCCAGGCTTTGTTAGCATCAGGCTGATTTTCAGGCGCATAGGCAATTCCGCCGAACTCGGTCAGCATTACTGGCTGTCCTTGGTGGGGATAATTATCCAGCGTGAGAATACGTCCGCCGGGACGCTGACGATTGAATAAATCTGATAACTTTACTTCTGGGCCATAACGGTTGGTCAAATGCTGGGGATTGGTATCGTAGTCATGGATGGCGAGAATGTCGGTATCTGTACTTTCCCAACCATCATTTCCAATCACGGGGCGAGTCGGATCGAGAGTCTTAGTTAAGTGATACATCGCCAAAACATAGTTCCGGTGAGCCTGTGTCTGAACCAGATTTGGCACTCCCCAAGACTCATTAAATGGTACCCAAGCCACAATACAGGGGTGATTAACATCCCGCTTAATGACTTCCATCCACTCATGGGTCATGCGTTCCACTGCTTTGGGAGAGAAGCGATAAGCGCTAGGCATCTCCTCCCATACTAACAACCCCAATACATCTGCCCAATATAAAAAGCGGGGGTCTTCAATTTTTTGGTGCTTGCGGACTCCGTTGAAGCCCATCGCTTTTGCGAGTTCTACATCTCGCCGCAATGCCAAATCATCGGGTGCAGTCATCAAGCTTTCAGTCCAGTAGCCTTGGTCAAGAACCAAACGCAAATAGTAGGGACGACCGTTAAGCATAAAGCGATCGCGCTGGATGCTGACAGTCCGCATTGCTGTGTAAGATATTACCTTATCTAATAGTTGCCCGTTATCCCACAACTCAATCTCAGCATTGATGAGTGTGGGTTTTTCTGGACTCCACAACAATTCATTACGGTAATCATCAATACCAGGGTCAGACAGGGAAATACGGCGGTTCACCTCGCCATTAAAGACTTCATAGGTATCATTAGCCAGCACGCGATCGCCCACAGTCAACTTCATCTTCATTTGAATACCTGAAGCTGGCGCATCACCTGCAAGGGCCGCATAACAACCAATTTCCCAGCGTTCAAAGTCGGGAGTCCAACGGATATGATCTATATAAGTCAGCCCGACAGGTTCTATCCAAACTGTCTGCCAAATTCCACTGGTACGCGGATACCAAATACTGTGGGGTTCTAGCTGCCAATCCTGCTTACCACGCGGCTTGGCGAGGTCTTGTGGATCGTCCTGTGCCCAGACTGTCACCTTGGTTGTACCGCTATCATTTAAGGCAGAAGTAATATCCATCGTGAAATTGGTGTGTCCGCCTTCATGCTCGCCAATATATTGATCGTTCACCCAAACACGAGCAAGATAATCTACAGCCCCAAAGTGCAGCAATAACCTACCATCACCTGGGGGTGTGGCAAATTCTTTTTCATACCAACAATTGGGATGAAATCCCGGGTCACCAATACCACTTTTGATAGATTCGGGAGCATAAGGTACTTGGATATTATGTGTCCAATGGCTCAGATCCCTGGGATGAGTGCATTTGCCTTGGTCATCAAATGCAAACTTCCAGACACCGTTGAGACTTTGCCAGAGCGATCGCGAATCTTTGCTAGAAATTCGTCGCAATTGTGGACGCGGGTAAGCCGTATCAATTAACTCTAAAGTTGTTTTGTTATCGGCAGGAGATTTTAAATCCACCACGTTATTAGCCAACGCCAACAAATTAGTTTCCATATATTCCTAAATTCGCTATAGAAATTAATTTTGAAAAACTTGTCTCTTGTTAAATATTGCCAGAGTCAAAACTGTATAAATACCTAGCATTTTCCGCTAACTATCAACCAAGCTCTACATTCGTATGAGATTTCTAAATGTAGAGCTTGGTTATTAGCAAATAGCTAATTGACCCCTATATTGCTTAGAGGCATTCAGTTTATTACTACCTTCTGACTCGTGACATTATGGCACAAATGAGACAAAACTTTAAAATCAATTTTTACAGCATAATCTGAAAATAATCACCCTATATCAATTATTTTAATAGTCAATTCATAGAGATAATCTAACTTAAATTGTGGCTAATATTAGCTTTCCCGGATTGTAAAGCAGTAATAGACAATAAAAGACCTGGACAAAGTTTTTTACTGCTAAAAATGCTGGAAAATGATAGATATTCAAGATTTGATTAAATTTATATCCTCGAAGCTATAGCGTCGCTCATAAATTAATTAAATGATTGAAGAAATATATTGATAAAGCCAAAAATCCAATCGGATGAAAGCGCTAGCAAACTAACGCATAAATGCGTAAGCTCTAATAAAAATCACCAATTTATCTAATTCAGCAAAATTATATCTTTATATAGCCAATTGTCTGTAGATTCGGTACAACAGTTAATCGTCTAACTATTGTAGGGCGAGTATCCTGCCTGCTAAAGGTTTAGCTCAATTAAATAGAATCTCCTGTCTAAATGCTACTGGCGAATTACGGATAAAACCCCTCACCTATCTTGTAATCTCACAGCCAGTTCAAATGTCACTCCCTTGAGCAAGATTTAGATTCCCGACTTTTTGAAAAGTCGGGAATCTGGGCAGCAACTTTTGCTGAAGGGACTTCTAAAAATTAAATTATTCCATTTGGAGCACGAAGACGATTAATAGGCTCTTTCTTCCGCAGTTACCCCTGCTTCACCAGCGATGGAATAGTTATACCAATTCTCCAAAACTCAGCAACAGATCCAAACTCAAAAACCCTTTTTTTATCTGACTTTGCTAATTTTGAATTTTGAGTTTTGAATTGGTATCAGTATCTAATTAATTGCCATTCTACCCTACAAATACTGGGATTTTTTCAGCAATCAAATCGGACTGAAACGCCAAGGTAGTTCACACGCCAGATGGCTGTTCGTTCAGCAATTCTGCCGCTACTTCGTCCACTGTTTTTTCGAGGTAAACAGCGCGTTTATATATTGCTCTCACCCAATCAACGGGGAACCAGTGATGTTGTCCATCAGGAGCATTATTCTTTATCAACTTGACATATTTATTTCCTGCCACAGAGTCAATATTACCAATATGTGTGTCAGATGCCCCTGTTAAACCGCCTGGGCCTTCTGCATAAACGGGTAAATGTTCTTTAAGCTGTGATACGTTCATTTTGTACCTCGTAATTAAGTTTGTAAAAAATCTAACCTCGCTCCTGCTAATTCGTTTTATCTATGAGCAAGTAGGGTTTTAGACAACTTCACTAAATACGATAATTACAATCTTAAAGACGTGCTTCGTTCTCCAGACAGATGGTATTGCAATACTGCTCGGTTAAGGATTTTCAACTCTTAATTTGGTTTGGGGAAAAGGTGAAAGGGTAAGGGTTAAAGGTTTTTTCTTGCCCCTTTACCCCTTCCCCTTTTGCCCTTAACCGACAAGTATTGGATGGTATTGTACTGGTATCAGTACTTCAAATGGCATACAGATGAGCTTTGTCCGTAGAGAAAATTGTTCTCTACTGATATACTTTGTTTACCAAAAAATGCTTTATTTCTAAAATTCAAGATAATTAGATTCAATAAAAAATTAGAAACAATACCCTGTACAATTCTTAGTTAGATTTAATAAATCGATGCGACATAAAAGACGACCAGTTTAACTTTACTGCTGAGATGCTTCATAGGTATCGGGGTATGATTTCTCTAGATTATGATTCCATTCATCATGTAGATGAATTGCTGAGACAAATCAGGATTAAAGAAAGTCAATTAAAAATCGCACAAGAATCTCATATGGTCTACACAGCCCAAGCATTAGAAAAACAAATATTAAAATTACAACAAAAGCTATCTGAATCACGAGACCCTGAAATTCATGCATTGATGAGTTTGTTAGATGATTAAAAATTATGGTTGAGCAAATTTAACCAAATCAAAAATCATCCCAAAAATTACGCTGGCTTCAGAAGTTCGTAAGTACCGCCACGTTCGAGGGCGCGCTGATAAGCTGGGCGTGCGTGAATCCGCTCCAGAAATTCCATAAGATTGGGGCGGCTGGCATTTAGCCGTCCTAGCGCATTAGCTGCTTCTAGAGGAAAGCTCACTTGGATATCTGCAGCCGTGAATTCATTGCCAGCAAACCACGTGCTTTTATGCAGTTCCTCCTCTAGATAATCTAGATGTTGTGCGATTTGCGGCCCCAGAAACGAACTCTTAACTTTTCCTGCGATCGCTCTGGCTATGGGGCGCGCAAAAAAGGGCATTGGCTCATGCTCGATGCGATCGAAAATCAGCTGAAACACCAGCAACGGCATTGCTGAACCTTCTGCATAATGCAACCAGTAGGTATAGCGTAATCGTTCTGGCGTTTCTGGTGGTGGAATCAGCCTGCCGTTACCATAACGTCCCACTAAATACTCAATAATGGCACCAGATTCCGCTAGGGTAAGCGCACCGTCGGTAATCACTGGTGATTTCCCAAGTGGATGCACCTGGCGTAGAGAAGCTGGAGCCAGCATAGTTTTTGCATCGCGTTCGTAGCGCTTGATTTCATACTCTATGCCGAGTTCCTCCAACAACCAGAGTATACGCTGAGAACGCGAGTTATTTAGGTGATGGACAGTAAGCATCAAATTATTCTCTGAGCAGTACAGTGTGAAACTAATACCAATTCAAATAATGTTTGCGACACATCTATATATTCTAGAGGGCGAACAATGATTGTGCCTTTGCGATTATCTGTACTGAAAGTTGTACAATCCTGTATGCTGATCGAGAATTTGGATGTTGTTTAATTAGAAATACTCGAGAACACTCCAATTCCTCTTGCCATAACAGCCGCCAGCAAAGGGATTAAAGTAAACCCGAATAACTCTCCCTTAATCATCCAAGAAATTCGCTGTACCTTTGCTAATTCCAAACTTGGGGTTTTGCCATTGCGTAAATCTTTAATCCAAGACAAAAAAGAAAAGGTGGGATATAAAGACAGCAAACTTACCAAGATAAAAATGCTCACCTTCATATAGAAAACCGAATTGCTGAGATAGTAATCTGTTCCTTTGCCAAAGTAAACGACTCGCAGAATCCCTGTAATCAGAATCATTGTGGCAGATAAGCCATAAATTGCATCAGCCATGACAACTTTCCAGGCTGACTCTAGGCTAAGATCCTTCTTCAAAAATTGGCTTTCCACAATCAAAGCGCCAAAAGCCAGCATGAACCCTAAGTAATGCAAATAAGCTGCGATCGCACTTCCCCACATCGATTTTTATCCGTTATCGCTCAATTTAAACTGCAATAAAACATAGCAAAGCTGCATGTTGGAATAGGTAATCAACGCCACGTCATTGCTCAAGGGTTGCTTTTAACATGATTTTGCTACGTTATTTAATATAGCTAATTAACTATATAACAGTTAAATTTTAATGAATAGAGAAAATTCTCTTTGTGTGAGTAGCGATTCCCTTCGGGATAGCTCCGCTTCACGCACTAGAGCAATATTTTCTAGTTCACAATAAAGGTAGATTACCCTTATCGAACTCTGATTGATGCCAACCTTCACTGCTACCACTCCCCATTTAATCGTTGCCGGCTTTCATGCGCTTTCCGACCCCTTAAGGATTAGCGTGTTGGAATTGCTGCGACAGCGAGAACTTTGTGTATGTGATTTATGCGATGCTTTGGAGGTGAGTCAATCAAAGCTTTCCTTTCACCTCAAAACCTTAAAAGAAGCTGGCTTAGTTAACTCACGTCAAGAAGGACGCTGGATTTATTACAGCCTAAATTTGCCACAATTTAACGTTTTAATGGAGTATTTAGCAGATTTCCAAAATCAGAGTTTAATTGTGCCTACCCGTTCTTGCTGCGATTAGAACAAGGTATCAGTTCCCAGGTTTTTTGGGAGCCTCATAGTAATTTATTTGACCTGAACCACTAAGAGCAGTAATATTGCTGTCTGAGATATTGAAGGTGTTCGAGTACTGTTGCTGTGGAGAACTGACATCTTCAGATTTAGCAGGAGATTGAGGATTAACTGTTTGCTCTTCGGCTACAGGTTTTGTTTGCTCTTGTTGGGGAATGATACGTGCTGCAATTGGCGCTATATCTTCGTCACCAAGACCTAAAATTTGCTGTAACTTTTTTAATTGACTGCGAGTATTTTCACTTAAAATCGGTTCTTGTTGAACTACCTCAACTAGTACCTGTTCATACTGTTGTAACTTCTTTTTGTACTCCCGATAAGGCTGCAAAACCTCAGTTTCAATGGCGCTGATTTCTTCTGGATGCAATCCCAAACTTTCGCCAAATGTATCTAAGACTTTTCTCCCGACAAAAGAAATCTCCCCTTGGCCGGCTTTAATCTCATCTTGAGTACGCGCTACTTTCCAGAGTCGGACATCAGCGATCGCCACAAAACATTTCGGTTAAGGGAGTAGGACGAAAGGTGAAAGGGTAAATTCTCACCTGTACCCTTTTATCAATGCATCGCTGTCATAACCTCTGCTAATATATCAACTTTTTTTGATGAATTTTTGTGTATAGTCACTTAATCGCGATTGACATATCAACTTTTTTTGAAATGATATAGACATACCCTCAATATCACCTCTATCGGTAATATCAATGAACGCAGCAGCAAAGCAATTAGCGATCGCGTTTGGGATGTTAGCTTTGGTATCCAGTTGCGCCACCACATCCAATCCATCAACGCAGACTCAGCAGTCGCAGCAAGTAACAGAAGTTGCTGATTCTACACAAGTCACAGCGATTAAGATAGATGGTTCTAGTACGGTATATCCCATTACCCAGGCGATCGCTAAAGAATTTCAAACCACCAAGCAACAGAACAAATCAGACGTAATAGTTAACTTCTCCGGTACTACTGGGGGATTTGAAAAATTCTGTGCGGGAGAAACAGATATTAGCAACGCTTCTCGACCGATTTTGAAGTCAGAGATGGAAGCCTGTAATAAAAACGGCGTGAGGTACTTTGAGTTACCCATCGCCTTTGATGCCCTAACTATCGCCGTTCATCCGCAAAACAATTGGGCAAAAGACATTACCGTTGCAGAATTGAAAAAGATTTGGGAACCTGCGGCTGAAGGTAAAATCACCCGATGGAACCAAGTACGTGCATCCTGGCCCGATCGCCCTTTAAATTTATATGGTGCTGGTAAGAAATCTGGTACTTTTGATTACTTTACAGAAGCAACTGTTGGTAAAGTCAGAGCTAGCCGCAACGATTACACAGCTAGCGAAGACGATACTATTTTAGTAGAAAATATTAGTAAAGACCCTAGCGCATTAGGTTACTTTGGCTACTCCTATTACGAAGAAAACCAAAGTAAATTAAAAGCTGTAGCAGTCAACAACGGTAAAGGTGCGGTGCTACCATCACGGCAAACAGTAGAAAAAGCCCAGTATCAGCCGCTATCCCGACCTTTGTTTATTTACGCTAACTTCGAGTCTTCCCAAAAGAAACCAGCAGTCAGAGAGTTTTTAGATTTCTACCTTAGAAATGCACCGAAGAAAGTAATTGCGGTAGGCTATGTACCTTTACCAGATGAAGCTTACAACCTCGATTATGTTCACTTCAACAAAGGTAAAGTCGGCACGGTATTTGAAGGCGAAGCAGAATTAAACCTGACAATTGGTGAATTGCTGCGGAAACAAGCCAAATTCTAAGAATTTTTTTAGCTGATTTCCAACATTAAAAACTCTGCAAGCTGAATCTGCGTTGAAAACAGCTAAGAAGTGGTGGGTGCGATCGCAAATACTCTCAATGATTAACCTGCAAGTTTTGTAGAAATTTAGATATTGGTAAAAACATAATGACAGTTCGTGTTGCTATTAACGGATTTGGTAGGATGGGACGGCTAGCTCTGCGAGCAGCTTGGGGTTGGAAAGAACTAGAATTTGTCCATATTAACGAAATAAAAGGTGGAGCAGAAGCCGCTGCTCACTTACTCAAGTTTGATTCTGTTCATGGACGTTGGATACCAGAAGTAGAAGCGCAAGGCGATCGCGTTCTAATTGATGGTACACCTCTCAGCTTTAGCGAGTATTCTCAGCCAGGTGAAGTTCCTTGGGAAGAATTAGGTATTGATTTAGTGCTGGAATGCTCCGGCAAATTTAGAACTCCTGCAACCCTGCACCCATATTTCAAGCGGGGAGTACAAAAGGTAATTGTGGCTGCTCCCGTTAAAGAAGAGGCCCTGAATATTGTCATGGGAGTTAACGATCACCTCTATCAGCCAGATCAACATCATCTATTAACAGCAGCCTCTTGTACAACCAACTGTTTAGCTCCCGTTGTGAAGGTAATTCACGAAGGTCTAGGTATTAAGCATGGAGTAATTACCACAATCCATGACAATACCAATACTCAAACTATTGTCGATGCTCCTCATAAAGACTTACGTCGCGCCCGTGCTACCAGCTTATCTTTAATTCCCACATCAACGGGATCAGCAACAGCGATCGGGCTAATTTATCCCGAACTCAACGGTAAACTCAATGGTTTAGCCGTGCGAGTCCCACTACTCAACGCTTCCTTAACAGATTGTGTCTTTGAAGTCGTCCGTCCCACCACAGTTGCAGAGATTAACAGCTTACTCAAAGCGGCTTCCGAACAAGCACCACTAAAAGGAATTTTGGGTTATGAAGAACGTCCTTTAGTATCCATCGACTACAAAGACGATCCTCGTTCCTCAATCATCGATGCCCTCTCCACAATGGTTGTAGATGAAACCCAAGTCAAAATACTTGCCTGGTATGACAACGAATGGGGCTACGCCAACCGCATGGTTGAACTCGCTCGTAAGGTGGCTTTGAGTTTGAAGAAATAGAGTCAAAAGTCAAGAGTCAAGAGTCAAGAGTCAAAAGTCAAAAGTCATTACAGATTTCTCCCTCATCCCCCTGCTCCCCAGTCCCCAATCCCCAATCCCCAATCCCCAATCCCCAATCCCCAATCCCCAGTCCCCAATCCCCAATCCCCAGTCCCCAATCCCCATCTCATGGCTTCCACTACAGCTTCTAGCGCTAATTTCAAAAACTATATTCTAGTTACACTCGCCTACTGGGGCTTTACCTTGACAGATGGTGCCCTGCGAATGCTGGTGTTGCTATACTTCAACAACATTGGCTATACGCCAATACAAATCGCGTTCCTGTTCCTGTTCTACGAAGTCTTCGGAGTTGTCACCAATTTCTTAGGTGGTTGGATTGGCTCTCAGTTAGGGCTAAAAGTGACACTTTATACTGGCATTGGACTACAGATTTTTTCTTTAGTCATGCTGTCATTCCTCAATCCAGATTGGGTACAGTGGCTTGCAGTCCTCTATGTGATGGTGGCTCAGGCATTTTCTGGCATTGCCAAAGACTTAACCAAGATGAGTTCTAAGAGTGCTATTCGCTTGGTAGTACCTCAAGATGCCCAATCGTCTTTGTTCAAGTGGGTAGCGGTGTTAACTGGTTCCAAAAATGCCCTCAAAGGAGTTGGTTTCTTTATCGGTAGCGCCCTTCTAGCTTCAGTTGGCTTTATCAATTCCCTGTGGATTATGGCAGGGGGGCTATCTTTGATTATGTTCACTGGGTTAATGCTGCCTAAAGGGATGGGCAAAATCAAGAAGAAAGTTAAATTTAGCCAACTCTTTTCTAAGAGCCAAGAAATTAACATTCTCTCTGCTGCCCGATTCTTTCTTTTTGGTTCTCGTGATGTCTGGTTTGTAGTGGGTTTGCCCGTATTTTTACGTACTGTTTTGGGATGGTCATTCTATCAAGTTGGTGGCTTTTTAGCTTGTTGGGTAATTGGCTATGGTGTGATTCAATCCCTAGCACCAACTCTGATTCAGCGATTTGGTTCTGGTCGTCCACCCCAAGCTAAAACCATTCAGTTCTGGACATTTACTTTAACCGCCGTTCCAGCTGCGATCGCCCTTTCTCTGCAATTAGGTATACCCGCAAATATTGCGATCGTTGGCGGATTGCTAATTTTTGGCGTAGTATTTGCCTTTAATTCAGCAGTTCACTCTTATTTAGTGTTGGCATTTACTGATGATGACAAAGTAGCGCTGAATGTTGGGTTTTACTATATGGCTAACTCTGGCGGTCGATTGGTAGGAACTGTATTGTCTGGTTTGGTATATCAGCTTTTCGGTTTAGTTGGCTGTCTGTGGACATCGATGTTTTTTGTACTTGCTGCTGCAGTAGTTTCACTCAAGTTACCCAATCCACAACCCAGTAAAGCGATCGCCTGGAAAGCCGGAGACGGAGATTAAAAAACAGAGAAATATTTATGACCAAATCCACTGCAAAACGCCTTTCCTTTATTGACCGCTTTCTGACTTTGTGGATTTTTCTTTCAATGGCTATTGGGGTCAGTCTGGGTTATTTTTTCCCCAAATTAGAAGCATTTATCAATCAATTTCAAGTAGGAACTACCAACATACCAATTGCTATTGGCTTAATTCTCATGATGTATCCACCTTTAGCAAAGGTAAAATATGAAGAATTAGGAGATGTATTTCATAATACTAAAATTCTCTCTCTATCTTTAATACAGACATGGGTGATTGCCCCAGTAGCAATGTTTATACTTGCTATTGTTTTTCTACATGATTATCCAGAATATATGACTGGTTTAATCATGGTAGGAATAGCTCCTTGTATTGCGATGGTAATTGTCTGGAGCGAACTAGCTAAAGGCGATGCTGAATATACAGCCGGACTTGTTGCATTTAATAGTATTTTTCAAGTTCTTTTTTATAGTGTATATGCTTGGTTTTTTATCTCTGTTTTACCACCTTTGTTTGGCTTAAAAGGAAATGTGATCAATATTGGCATTGGGGAAGTTGCTCATAGTGTTTTTATCTATTTAGGCATTCCCTTCCTGGCTGGATTTATCACTCGCGTTCTTTTAATTAGAGCCAAAGGTAAGCAGTGGTATCATCATGAATTTATTCCTAAAATTAGTCCAATTACTTTAATTGCTCTGTTATTTACCATTATGGTGATGTTCAGCCTCAAGGGCAATTTAATTGTTCACATTCCAATGGATGTTGTCCGCATTGCAATCCCGTTAATTATTTACTTCCTGTTCATGTTTTTGACTAGTTTTTACATGGCATGGAAAATTAAAGCCGACTATGCAAAAGCTGCAAGTGTGGCATTTACAGCGGCTGGGAATAACTTTGAATTAGCGATCGCAGTTGCTATTGCGGTATTTGGAATTAAATCAGGTGTTGGTTTTGCTACCGTAATCGGCCCATTGGTGGAAGTTCCTGTGTTAATTAGTTTGGTCAGTTTAGCTTTTTGGATTAGAAAGCGGTTTTTCAAGATTTGATCAGGTTTGCGACATATCTAGGACTTACACAAGGTCTAATTTGCATTTTAAATTTTATCAATCTCTTGTGAAGCGGGCATCTTGCCTGCCCTGATTATGCAACTTTAATGCCGATTAGCTTACTACCCGTAGCGTCTCCCTCGTGATCTATTAACCTCATTCAATCTGTGGAGGAAGTGCTAAAGCATTTCGCAAAGCTTCAATACGTTCAGGTACTAGCCGATAGTAAATCCAAGTACCGCGTCTTTCTTTAGCGAGTAACCCTGCTTCATACATCACCTTCAGATGATGACTGACTGTAGGCTGTGATAAACCCAAAGGTTCTGTTAATTCACACACACAGGCTTCACCTTTTGGTTGATTGGCGATGAGACTCAGCAATTGCAGCCGGGAAGGATCTCCCAATACTCGAAAGATAGCAGCTGTTTGAGCCGCTACGTCAGGCTTAAGGAAGCCTGACAAAACTGATTGACAGCAATTAGACAGTTGTTGATGAAAGTTCATATCTTTATATTGACAGCTATCAATATATGCGGCAATATATTGATGGATATAAATATTGATGATTATCAATATAATGTAAATCGACAAGGGGTTAAATTGATGTCAGTTCTGAAAACTCATGTGGCTTTGAATGTTACCAATATTGAGAAGTCAGTAGCATTTTACCAAGCGATGTTTGGCGTAGAACCTATGAAATATAAGGCTGACTACGCTAAATTTGATATTCCCAACCCTGCTTTAAACCTGACATTGAACCTAACTGATAGTGTGCAATCAGGCGGTGCATTATCTCATTTAGGTGTGCAGGTAGAAAGTACACAAGAAGTAGAAGCTTCTATCAAACGATTTACAGATGCTGGATTAGCATTATTTACCGAAGAAAATACTAACTGTTGCTATGCTTTACAAGATAAAGTATGGGTGACTGATCCTGATGGTAATTGCTGGGAAGTATTTGTAGTGAAGGTAGCAGATACAGCACCAGAGGAGAATATTGCAGCTAATGCTAATTCTTCAGAAGTAGCACCAGTTTTGAAAAAGCCTTGTTGTGCTTAAAAAAGCGATCGCTATGCATATATAAAAAATTTAGAGCAGCATTAATTACTGCTCTAAATTTCTTCACAAAGCATAACCAGAAGTATCATGAAACGAGTCATGTTTATTTGCAAGCATAATTCCCGCCGTTCTCAAATGGCAGAGGGTTTTGCAAACACTCTCGCAGAAGGTAAGATTGTTGCTTCTAGTTCCGGTTTAGCCGCCAGCAAGGTAGATCCCGTTGCGGTGGAAGTGATGTCAGAAATTGGAATTGATATCAGCCATCAAACTTCTCAACCTTTAAGCGACTTCAACCCCCAAGATTATGATGCTGTAATTTCTTTATGTGGTTGTGGCATAAACTTACCGCAAGAGTGGGTATTACGCGAAGTCTTTGAAGATTGGCATCTTGACGATCCCGCAGGCGAATCAATTGCTACCTTTCGTCGTGTTCGCGATCAAGTCAAGCAAAGAGTCGTGAATTTAATTGAGACTCTTTGTGTAAAAGTTTGAATCTATGGAGTCAATCCAAAATCTAAAATTCTATGACAAGCTTGTTAAAATCAGGCGACACTTCATAAAGTAAATAAGCAATGCAAAAAAAAGTTAAAGTAAAACCTAATTCCAGACAGCAAAAAATTGAAGAACAAGCTGATGGTAGTTTGAATGTACATTTAAAATCTCCACCAGTAGATGGAAAAGCTAATGAAGAGTTAATTAAACTACTAGCTGAAAAATTTAATGTACCAAAATCTTATATCAGAATTAAATCTGGTGCTACTTCTCGGCAAAAGTTGGTAGAAATCGACACTGAAACTTAGTATTTCATACCATGCATGAAAGTCTAAATGGGATTTTTACTCAGCACTCAGTACTTAGAACTCAGCACTTTCAAATCAGTGGTCAGTTAACAGTGATTAATTGAAAGTTAACCTCTGTTAACTGATAACTGGTAAAAAACTCATACTGTCATTCTTGGTGAATGGTTATATATCCAGGTTGAGATTTAACACGTTCTATCCAAGCTTGGATAGCAGGAAATTGCGTCAAATCAAAACCACCTTCATCGGCTACATGGGTGTAAGCAAACAAAGCAATATCAGCAATAGTATAGCGATCGCCCACAAAAAAGCTGCGATCGCTTAAATGATTTTCCATCACCTTCAAGGCTGCATAACCCTTATCACGCCTAGATTTCATTGTTTCTTGGTGTTCTTCAGGCTTGCCTAAAATAGAGATTAAAAATCTTGATGTGGCAATAAAAGGTTCATGGCTATTTTGTTCAAAAAATAACCATTGCAGCACCTGAGCGCGCAGAAACCTATCATAAGGTAGAAATTCTGTGCCTTCACTTAAATACAGCAAGATAGCATTTGATTCTGCTAAATATTTCCCGGTTTCAATCTCCAAAAGGGGAATTTTACCGTTAGGATTTTTACTCAAAAATTCGGGTGTTCGAGTCTCGCCTTTAGTGATATTGAGTTCAATTCTCTCAAATGGCATACCGATTTGCGTCAAGAGAAGACGAATCTTATAGCCATTGCCTGAAGGTAAAAAATCGTACAGCCGCAATGTTTCCATGCCAAAAATACAATAGGGAATATGATCGGAAAGGGAGGGTTTAAAATACAATATCTTACCAAATGATTTTCAAAAAACCGGATATTTTTTTATTTATATTCAGCATCAGAGTGAAAATAGAATTATCTGAAGAAATAAAAAAATATCGATGATTGATCAGATTTATACGTCTAATTTTAATCTGCGATCGCAAATAAAAGTATGTGTGGAAGATTTACTTTAAACCAGACAGCGGCGGCATTAGCTCAAGCTTTTGAATTGGAAATAGTGCCCGATTTAGCAGCGCAATATAACATTGCACCTACACAAATGGTAGCAACAGTGCTATGTAAACCCGAAAGCGATAAGCGAGAATTTCAGCAGTTACGTTGGGGGTTAATCCCCTCATGGTCGAAAGATCTAGGTATAGGGGCCAAACTCATCAATGCTAGGGCAGAAACTGTTGCAGAAAAACCCTCTTTTCGTTCAGCCTTTAAGCATCGGCGCTGTTTAGTACTGGCGGATGGCTTCTATGAATGGCAAAAAAAACAAAACAAAAAACAGCCATTTTATTTTCGTCTTCAAGATGAAAAACCTTTTGCTTTTGCTGGTTTGTGGGAGAGATGGCAATCTTCTTCAGGAGAAGAAATAGCTTCTTGTACCATTTTGACAACAGCAGCGAACGAATTACTCGAACCCATCCACGATCGGATGCCCGTGATTCTGGCTCCTGAAGATTACAATCAGTGGTTAGACCCTCAAACACAAAGCTATGAAGTACTAGAGCCGCTATTACATCCTTATCCAGCCGCAGCAATGACTAGCTACCCAGTTAGCACCTTAGTCAATAAACCTCAGCATAATACTCCAGAGTGTATTACGCCAATCAACAATACCTGACAAATTTAGTTAAATTAGTTATTAACTATACGGATGGCAAAATTACCAGGTGGACATAATTCGCGGCTCCCCCCTTTCATCTGGTTTGCTTTAGAGGGAAAATAAGGGTGTTCGCCTATGCCCACAGGACGTAGAGAATCATTATCGCGTCTCAACAACGGCTAAACAAACTCTCCGGGCATTGTTCACGCCAATAGCTGCAATCTCACAGAGGCAAATATGCCAAGAACCCAGAAAAACGATAACTTTATTGACAAATCCTTTACAGTCATGGCGGATATCATTCTAAAGATACTGCCAACTAACAAAAAAGCTAAAGAAGCGTTTGTTTATTATCGAGATGGCATGTCGGCCCAAGCAGAAGGCGAATATGCTGAAGCCTTAGACTACTATCAAGAAGCACTCACATTAGAGGAAGATGCCAACGATCGCGGCTATATCCTCTACAATATGGGCTTAATCTATGCCAGCAACGGCGACCATAACAAAGCTTTAGAGTTGTACCACCAGGCGATTGAATTAAACCCACGCCTACCCCAAGCCTTAAACAACATCGCCGTGATTTATCATTACCAAGGCGAAAAAGCCAAAGAAGCTGGGGATCATGATGGTGGCGAAGCTTTGTTTGACCAAGCCGCCGACTATTGGATTCGAGCCATTCGCATGGCTCCCAATAACTATATCGAAGCTCAGAACTGGCTGAAAACCACTGGGCGATCGCAAGTTGATATTTTCTTTTAGCCACAAGTCAAGAGTCAAGAGTCAAAATTAAACAATTATTGACCCTTGACCCTTTGACCTTTGACACTTTAACCTTTGACATTTTGACCCAAAATGATTGATCGCGATCTAGTCCATAAAGTAGCCCTGCTTGCTCGTTTAGAATTAACCTCAGAAGAAGAGGAACAATTCACTACCCAACTAGGAAGTATTCTAGATTACATAGAGCAATTAAGTGAACTCGATGTCAGTAATGTACTCCCTACAACCAGGGCTATTGATGTCAGTAATGTGACACGAGAGGATGAATTACAACCCTATCCTGACCGAGAAGCCATCCTTAACTGTGCGCCTGAACAAGAAGGCGAATTTTTTAAAGTACCAAAAATTCTTAATGCTGAGTAGTTATTAGTCATTAGTGATTAGTCATTAGTCATTTGCTAATGACTGGTACTCACGTAAAAGATGAATAATATAAAATATGGGTTTTTTCAATCAGTGTCAGGTAAAAGCCCATAATTTTCGGATTACGCATTATGCATCAAAGACTAATTTTGAATTTTGAATTCCCCAAAGAGGTTTTAGTCTGATTTGAGATTTCTGCCAAAGCCTGAATCGAAAATCCAATATTATTATCAGGAGATAGTTATGGGTTTGGGAATCCTCAAAGATGGTAAGTGGGTGTCTGAACGGGATCAAGAAGATTCGCAAGGGAAATTTATCCGGCCATCAACTACCTTTCGTAATAAGATTACAGCCGATGGCTCTAGTGGATTTAAAGCTGAGTCAGGGCGCTATCATTTATATATTTCTTGGGCTTGTCCTTGGGCCTGTCGCACTGCAATTATCCGTCAGTTAAAAGGACTGACAGATGTGATTGGGTTATCTGTAGTCGGTGCAGAAATTGATCAAAATAGCTGGGAATTTAATGATGAGCCAGGTGCGATTCCCGATACAGTTAATAAAGCTAACTATCTATGGCAAATTTATCTAAAAGCTGATCCCAACTACAGCGGTAGGGTAACAGTTCCAGTTTTATGGGATGTTAAGGAAAAGACAATCGTCAATAATGAATCTCGCGAAATCATTCGGATGTTTGATACAGAATTCAATGATTTTGCTAAAGCTGATGTTGACTTTTATCCTCAAGATTTACAAAAGATAATTGACGAAACCATTGATAAAATTTATCAACCCATAAATAACGGTGTTTACCGGGCAGGATTTGCAACTACTCAATCAGCTTATGATGAGGCGGTAACAGAATTATTTGCTGCACTCGATTACTGGGAACAAGTATTAGATAAACAACGCTATCTCTGCGGTAATCAAATTACTGAAGCTGATTGGTGTATGTTTACTACCCTATTTCGGTTTGATGCTGTTTATTATGTGCATTTCAAATGCAACTTACGGCGAATAGTAGAGTATCCTAACCTGTGGAATTATCTCAAAGAACTCTACCAAGTTCCGGGAGTTAAAGAAACTTGTAATTTAGACCATATCAAACGACATTATTATCGGAGTCATACCAAGGTTAACCCCACTGGTATTGTACCCAAAGGGCCGTTGATTGATTTTGATGCACCACATAACCGCGATGCCTGCGGCGGTTCGCTTCGCGACCAACGCATCCCTGTTTGATCTGCTTTTTGGGGAGGGCGATCGCTACACAAACTCAGCCCGCAAAGGCGGGCTAAATCACTAGATAATCTTACCAAGCTGCTTATTTAGGCACAGAAAAACCAGCTTTTTCTGCTGTTGCTGTATCTTTAAAGCAGATATCAGGTTTAACTTTGGCATAATCAGGCGATTTTGCAATGTGGTAGATATTGCCTCGCTTTTTGGTAATCTTCCCTTTAATTGGTGCGTTGCTAGGACAAGCAGTTTCCCCCTCAGGCTTAACACCTAGCTTTTGTACTTCTGCGGGAATTACAGTTTGATTTGTAGATGTTGAAGTAGCACTCTTAGCCGTAGGCTTGACTTGAGAAACAGCAGTGGGATTTTCACTATTGCTAGCAGATTCTTCTGGTTTCTGACCACAACTTGCTATGATTAAAACAGCTAATAAAGTTAGCCCCATACCAAATTGACGAGCCGATATTTGAGTTTTCATTGACAGTCTGCTCCTCATAAAAATAGCTAATCAATTTTAGATTTTAAATTTTAAATTGTTTAATTCTCCAATCCAAAATTTAAAACCTAAAATTTACACAACAAACAATACTAAGCAACTGCTACTTCATCAGTTACAACATTGGTAGCACCACTAACTCCACCAGCGATTTCGACTAATTGATTTAAAACTTCTTGATCGGGTACTCGTCCTTTTAAAACCACAGTACTACCTAACTGAGCAACATAAATTGTATTAATTTCATCGAATCGGGAATCTTCATCAAACGCCAAAGCAACTCTTTTTGCTAAACCACTTTGATCGTATTCTCCATTTAGTCCCACTCGCTCAAGAGGAATGCTTTCGCCTTCAGAAGAATTCTCAGCAACTAAAGTTGGCTCAGGGTTCACTTGAGCATCTTCTGGTTTTTCCATGCCAAAGAGTCTTTGTAACCAACCCATAACTGTATTATCTCCCATGCAAAATGTCGGATTTACACAAGTATTTTAACTTGCTTGATATTTAGATGATTATAAGTAATTTGATGTGCAAAAATGCTGAAAAAATAATATAGAATTTAAAATATACTCTGCACAACATTAGATTAACTAGGTAGAAAATAGTTATCTAATATAATTATTTATAGCTTTCCCTAGTTTAGTTAAGTACAAACTTATCGGCGTTTATCGGCGTTTATCCTTATCCATCTGCGGTAAATTTTTTATTACTGTACCTCACCATTATGGGAAGCGCTATAAACTATTTTTTATAGTATATAAATTTCCTCATTTCTTGCCTGGAGGAGATATTATAGCTACAGCCAGCGTCAATACTTGACTGCAAGAATAATTAGTTACTAGGGTTCATGTGGCTTTTAACTCCCAAGTACCAGTTAATTTACTGATTAATGCTCTCAACTATGTTAGTTTTCCTTGATCCTTGACCTTACCAGGAACATTTAACACCCAATTCCAGACAAATAACTGAGGTGCGTTTGTAGATTTGGTAACGCACCTCAATTTATTATAAGGATCAGAACACTCTTAAGGGATTGAGGACAATGAAGCTGAACAACCAACTTAAAACAGTATGTGTTCAACCTCTTACTTACTTAACACTGAGCATTATAACGACAATTATGAGCGCACCATCAGTGTTAGCGGTAACATTGCAAAATTCTTTACATTCCCCAGAACAGTCTGCTGAAAGATTAGCTTCACAACGCAACCTCAACATTAAAGAGCAAAGAATCGCGCAGCTTCAGCAGCAAGACTCAGTACTTCAAGAGCGATCGCAGTTTATTCAACAAGCCAATGCTCTATACAGCCAAGGAAATTTCAAAGGAGCAGAGGAAAGTCTACGTAAATTTCTCAAAAGATTTCCTGAAGATGCATTTGGTCACTATCAACTGGGAAATGTATTATTTCGTCAAGAGAAGCCAGAGGAAGCAATTACCTCTTACCAAGAAGCTATTCGCCTCAAACCCAAATATGCCCTAGCTTACAATGCGATCGGCATTGTTTATGCTAGCCAAAGCCGCTGGGATGAAGCCATGAGTGAATATCGAAAGGCTTTGGAAATTAATGCTGATTATGCCGATGCATTAACGAATTTAGCACTAGCATTGTTGCAAACAAATAAACGAGATGAAGCTTTAATCTCACTCAAAAAAGCTATAAATATTTTCAAATCACAAAACAGAAACGAAAAAGCTTACCAAGTTGAACAAATTTTGCAAAAGATCCAAAATTCCGAGAACCCAGGTCTTTCATAACAGCAGATGCACTCTTTCATGAGTCGTAGTTCAAGAGTTAATAGTAATCTTAAAAGAGTGCTTTGAATTAGCAATAGGCATCGGTAACATCTTTATAAGATTACTATAGCTAAAACAATAATTCAGTTTTTGCTGAATAGGAATAGTCACGGAATTATGTATACAGACTTTCTCCAGATTAACAGTTGCATAAAGAAAGTTTGATATTGCAATTCTGTGAAAGAAATTCACTTTTTATTAACCACTTACTCTAAATATTTTATGCCTTAATAACTGATAGCCATAACCAGAAGAGTGAGCTACTGGCATCGTTAGTAAAGCTACTCCACAGCAAAACCAACGGCTTAGAAAAGATGGTATTTTATCTTCCTCACCTCGCCAAATTTCTTCTTTAAAGGCGTGACGCAATTTCCAGGTGATACGACCACTTTCTAAAAACGGTAATAAAATCCCTAGTAACACTAATGTTTCTATAGGTAGCTTTAAATTAGGGAATAATAAATCAACTAATAACATTAAGATACTAATAGAAATTACCAAAAAAGGGATGGCTCCTCTAATGTGCAAATTATTTGAGTGTTTAATAGTTGTTGTGTAGCGACCACAACCATATTTGAAGTATTGAATACACAAAGATTGCCAGTTTTTTCTTGGATAGTACCAGGCACGAATTTTTGAACTAATGTAGACTGCTGGAGAATTTTGATTAGCTAATTGACAATTTACATCAGAGTTTGGATTTGGAAGGCTTGAATTATGCAATGCATATGCTTGTAATCTCAAATTTAACTCAGAATCTTCATTTGGAGTAGCTTCAATACAATAGCCGGATAATTCTAATAAAACTTTTTTCCAAAAACATCCTAAGTAAACGGTTTCAGCATAACCGTTATAATTTGGATCTCTGTATTTTGCACCTCCACTACCTAGCGGACTCCGGGAAGCTAGAGCAATTCCGGCTTGAAATGGAATTTTAGCAACAAAACGTTGTGCTCCACCAACATTGAGCGCACCCGATGCTAATAAAGCTTCTACACATTTCTCTACGTAGTCAGTTGCATAGTCTGAATGAGCATCAGCTCGGAGAAAAATATCTCCTTTAGATTCTTTTAAAATTAAATTAAGTCCTGCCGCTTGAATTTTTAAGGGATTATCTATCAGCTTAATTCTAGAATCTTCCGTAGATAATTTTTTTACTATATCTTGAGTATTATCAGTACTGCCACCATCAGCTACTATAACTTCTATTAAATTTTCATAAGTATTTGATAAGAAGGTTTTAATGATGGGCTCTATATGTAAGGCTTCATTATAAGCAGGAATAGCAATAGAAATACTAGGTCTTTCACATAAACTTTGATTAATATATTGACGTTGTTCTAGCATAAATAAAAAATTGCCTAATTATTGCTAATGGTATTTAAATAAAAATCAGCATTAACCAAGGGATTGCAATACTTGCAATAGAATTAAAATACAACCAAGACAGGCCCATCATGTAAGCCAAAATTTTATATATTGGAATTTTATGCTTATACTGGCGAATAGATACTTTCCAGTACATCCAATGAAAATATAAAAGCGCTATAAAACCAGGAAACCCAAGTTCAGAGGCAACATGACCTCCATAGGAATTTGACCTACTAACAGTTCTTAAATTATTAAAACCACCAAATATATCATCCCAGGAAATTAAAAAAGTATTTTCAAAGCTACCTACACCTGCACCTAGAGGAAATAGCTTTAAGCAATTATAAGAAGTTAAAAACTGTATAAGTCGAAGATCCCCAAGATTAGCGGCTATTATAGCTATCATTTCTATAGGGTTTTGCACAGAAAATAAGTCATTATCATACACAGTATTCAAGAAATCCGTGACTCTATTCTCTGGAGCAAAATAATTTAATAAAAATGAAATTAATACTACTGTTAGTATTGATAATGAAAGCGGAATAATTAAAGAGATAAAAGCTTTAATTATTAATAAAGGATTAAAAAAATTAATTTTTAGTTTTAGCAAACCATAGAAAATTAATAATAAAAATAAATTACTAAATAAGACGAAAGAACGGCTAAACAAAGCAACACAACCAATCATTAATAAATTTAAGTATAGGTTTCTCAAAGTTATCTTTTCTTTTCGATAAAAAAAGATAGATAAAAAGGCAAATAAAATAATTGGATATGTGACACTACTAGGCTCGGTTGCTAATGATTGTACACCTCTCACGTCATCAATAACATTTGATGAAAATCTGCTAATAAGTAAACTTAATAAATCATTTGGTACAAGAAATGGAACAAACTGTTGAGCAAATGCCGTTATAAACCATAAAAAAGTTGTTATATTTAAGATAATTGGAGATATTAAATTTTTATAACAATCAAAAAAAATAATAACTGAAATAGGCGGTAGCAATATACCAAGAGAAGTTATATAATTTATCAAATCTGTATCGCTATTAAACAGTGGAGACCATGCAAAAGAATAAATTATAATAATAATAATTAATGGATATAAAAATTGCAGTTCTTTAGTAATTCTTTTAGTGATAATTAAATATATTGAAACTGGAAAAGTTAATAATCCTGAAGATGGATCAACTTCCCCAAAAGGAAGTTGAAGAAATCTAATATAAGGATTTAATGCGACGAAAAAAACAAGGTTTACATAAAATAAAAGCATGATAAACTTATTGCCAAATATGTTTTTGCATTAATTCTTAATTAATCAAATAAAATTTATTCGCCAAATATAACATTTGCAACTTTTTGCCAGCAGAAAGTATCTCTCGACAAACTAGCTATCTCATCTAAATTCCAAAATTTGGATAATCCATGTTCAATAGCTTCTGCAATTGAATGCTCATTCATATCAACGAATAGTGCTAATCTTGAATCAACAAATGGTGCAATACCACAGCTTTTAGGGATAATTATCGGCGTGCCACATGCAAGAGCCTCTACATAAGTAAATCCAAAAGGTTCTTCTGGATTGAGAGAAATAAATAGTTTGGAACGAGAATACATTTCAACAATTTTTTCTTTATCAAGGTATCCATGATAAATTATGTTATCTAGGGATTTTTCTTGCAATTTCTGATGAGACTGTAAATTATCTTTTAAGGCTCCAATTAAATGGAAATTAATTTGTTGACCACCCTTATTATGTATACGAGCTAAAGCGTTAAGTATCAGCATTAAACCTTTTGTTAAACAAATTCTGCCAACATAAAGTAAGTCAATGTCTCGCTGAGAAAAATCTTTAATGATCGGTTGTTGAAAAGCTCTAGGAATTCCCCAAGGAACAACTGCAGAATTCTTAACCCCAAAAATTCTATTTATACTGGCAGTAAGATAGCTATTTGCTATAGATGTTTGAGTACATTTATATCCAATTATGTTGGACAAATTACCAATAATAAATTGTAATAAACTTGCTTCCAAATTACCAAATCCATGAAGAATGTGAATTTTTCTGGTGCTGTGAATTAATGGAATAATCAAAGAGTAATATACATTAGATATAGCAATATCTATTTTATTTTTATATAAGAATTTAATAAATGTATAAATGTCTTTTGGCAAAAATAACGTAATCACAGAGTCTGAAGTTAATCTGCTCAGGAAATTACTACTATTTTTTGGATTTGTTAAAGTGACTATACAAATAAAATAGCCTTTTTGTTGCAAAATATCGGTAAATTCTTCTATAAAAGTAGTAACGCCGCCTTCTTGAGGAATTGGCCCAAGTATTATAGAAACTTTTCTAGAATCTGATATCATATCATTTTTATGTTTAGATTATTAATTAAATTCAATAGGTCTTTCTTTAATTGACAAATATGAAACTAATAAAAGATATTATTATAAATAACGATATAGGAACTAGTAAACAAGATACAAGTATATGAAGAGAAAGATTTAATTTTTTGAGCGCAACCACAGGCAAAAACAGTGTTCCTAAATAGCCAATATTGCCACAAACTGCACCTAACAAACCTAAATGTACAGAACCTAAAGCAATAAATATCAAAGATAATAAACCAAACGACAATTGATTAAAAGCAGATATTGCGACATCTTTTGTTGTAAAAAGAATAAAATATCCAGGTGCATTTAAAGAAATTAGAGTTGTGATTAATATACATATTTGAAAAATTTTAATGTTGGTTAAATTTACAGATTCCGGGATCAAGAATTTTATAATTAAGTTAGCAAATATTAAAATAATAGAGCCTATAGAAATTGCGACTAATGCGTTAATTTTTATGGCTTGTTTGACTTTTTCTTGTAATAAATCTCTATGAGAATCTGGGTCTACTACTAAATTGCTAATTGTAGGAATTAAAGGCTGAACAACTAATGCTGAAAAGGAAGTTGTTGCGCTGGCAATATCAAACATAGTTGCATATATTCCTAGGTTAGTGGAACCTAATAATGACCCAACTATGAGGCGATCGCCTCGTGTAAAAAAACTACGTCCTAATGTCGTAATCCAGCTCACTAAACTATAGTTAACTATTTCCATTCCTCTTTGCGGATTCCAAAGCGGTTTAATTCTGTGATTCTTAGTGAGTAAGACTATAACCCAAATATGACCTAACAAAGTAGCTACACCAATCAATGCTTGCCATTTTGCTAGTGCAACTACTTTTCCTCCTGACCAAGCCAAAGCCATCCATCCAACAGTTAAGAATATCCACTGCAAAGTAGCCAATGCACTCATGAATTTATACTGTTGGTAAGCTTGTTCTATTCCGATAAAACATTGCTGTAGTAGCTGTGCCCATACTGCAATTGCACCAATTTGTATAGCCTGTACAACCTGCTGCTGTTGGAAGATGTTTAACTTGGGAAAAAAACGAGTCAAGGCTTCTCCACCTATCCCAAGAGATAGTGCAGCAATAGTTGCTAAAACTAGCATTGCTGTAATTATAATTGTCAATGTTTGAGATAGCCCTCTAATATCTTGTTTGGCTAAATCTTGAGAGACAAAAACTGTTGCCGATACAGGTAAACCCACTTCTGCCAGAACTATAAAGCTTAAAATAGAAGAAACTAAAGCCCATACACCATATTCTTCCAAGCCCAGCAAACGGATGAGAACTGGAATAGATATAAAGCTGAGTCCAGCTCTAAATAATCCTGGGATAACGTTGTATAGCCCATTTTTTAGCATAAAATCAGATTAATTTTTTGCTTATTTGGATGATGCATATGGGTGATCAGTTAATCTAGCAATATAGTTGGATACACCACGAAAATACTCTAAGTCTTCATAGTAATCTTGAATTTCTAATAGTTTACCCCCTGGTGTGATTCTATAAATTTCAAATCCTTTTTCTTGGAGTAAATGCCAAAAATCTCTAAAAAAAGTTCTGGAATTAATATTGCCAGACCCAAATTCAAAGGACATAGCTCCTATTTTTTTTTCATTTAAAGACTGAGATGCACCCAGTAAAGCTTCCATTTCATGACCTTCTATATCCATTTTCAGAAAATCTACAAATTCAATTGAATAATCTGCAATTACTTTATCTATTGTTGTAATGCTTACACTATATTTTTGATATTTATAATCTTTAAATCGCCCATCTTTTCGCTGATACAAAGATGCCGAACCATCAGTCTGAGAAGATGAGTAAAGATAGGTAATTCCTTCCGTTTTACCTATAGCACAAGGAATCAATGTACTATTAGGCAAATTCAATTGCTGAATTTCCAGTATACAAGTCTCCGAAGGTTCAAATTGAAATAATTGAGCATGAGGCTGAAATTTCAAGATTTGACTCGACCACAACCCTACATTTGCACCAACATCAAATACTACTGGATACTGTCTATAGATATTACTTAATGCCGCCTCAACTTCTTCTTCAATCGAATTACTACCTGCACCCTTACCAAGTAAAAAAGCCAGGTAAGCCTCTATGTAGCGAGATGGTTTATAGAATAATTTTGAAGTCAAAATTTTGCTAAGAGGTACAGCGAAAGATTTACCAATATAATTAAGTTTAGATTCGTATAATTTCATTTTATCTGTTATTTAAAAACAAAATTTCTATCATGAATTAGTCATATATTATTGATAATTATTCAGGAAAAATTATCAATAATAAGTGATCGCTCAAGTCACATAAATTTGAATTTATACCAAGTCGCAACTCGTGGCAACATATGGATTCACAGAACCCATAATCACACAGGATATTAATCGACACAATACAAATTCAACCTATGAATAAAGTTATTTAAAAATTTCATTTTTCATGCTTGCTAAATACGAATTTTGGGCACATTCACTTCTACTTTGCCATTTTTATCCTTATCTTTTGCTCCGTAATAGCTCTTCGCATAGTAGCCACCGTAACTACTCTGAGCAGTCACACCATTAGCTACCATGCCCAGAACTTGATGACCAGACTGCTCTAACAGTAGCTTACTAGCATTTACCGATGCAGCGTTAGCGACACCGGGACGCACAACCAACAAAATCCCATCCACTAACTTGCCTAACATTAGTGCATCAGCAACTACAGTCAAAGGTGGACAGTCGATAATTACAAAGTCATATTCTTTGGTTGCTTGTTGAATAAATGTAGCAATGCGTTGAGAATTTAAAAGTGCAACGGGGTTAGGTGGAATTGTCCCAGCAGTAATAATATCTAGAGTCATCAAAGCTTCTTTGGCCGTAGTTTGCCACTCAGCTTGACCCACTAAAATATTACTTAGCCCTACAAGATTGTTTTGTTCCCAAATTTTATGCTGACGGGGGCGACGCATATCTCCATCTACTAATAATACTCGCCGTCCTAGTTGGGCTACTGCTACTGCTAAGTTAGCAGCAACAAAGGATTTACCCTCGCCAGGAATTGAACTACTGAGCGCAATCACTTTCAGCATCTTATCAGAAATGCTGAAACTCAAATTAGTTTGCAGCATCTCAAAAGCTGATGACACAGGCGAATAGGGATTGTTGAGTACAGGTAATTCTTGTTCGCCCTCACCTTCAGTATTTTTATCTTTTTCAGATAATGGAATTGCACCCAGCAAAGGATATTCCAAAATTCGCTTGGCTTCTTCCACTGTCTTGAGAGAATTATCAATAGATTCCAACACCAACGCTGTACCTGCACCCAAGACAATGCCTAATAATCCTCCTAAGGCCAAGTTCAAAGGGATAACCGGAGAAACAGACTTATCAGGAACTAAAGCTTCAGAGATGATCCGCGCATTACCAACATTTTGGTTTTCTACGACTTCAACTTCCTGTAATTGCTTTGACAGTTGTTCATATGTAACTTGTGCTACCTTCAACTGTCGTTGTAGCTGTAGCTGTTGCTGCTCAAGCCGGGGTAAGCTATCCAATCGCTCTTTGTTTACTATAAATGTCTGCTGTAATTCCGCTACTTGGTTAGCTAATGCTAAATGTTCGACTTCCGACTTAACTAACTCTTCAGTTAAAGTCTGCTTGAGTTTGCCGATTTGCAAATTCTGCTCTGGCATATACTCAGAATCACCTATAGTTTGAGCAACTCTCCCTTCCAGTTGCTTTCTTAGGGCTATTTCTTTCCTCTCTAAATTGATAATTGTCGGGTTATCTTCTGTAAAACGAGTCTGCGCCACTGCTAACTCGTCTTGCACTTTTTGGTATTCTGTTAGTACTTGCTGTACGGCAGGAGATTGGCTTAATGTTGTGAGTTCCACAGCTTTTTCACTACTCAATTGCATTTGATTTTGCAAAGATTGAGAGCGAGTTTTTGCTGCTGTGAGTTCACCTTGGGTTTTGGTAATTTCTTCTGCTAAATCTTTTAGCGCTTCTACCCCAACTTTAGCTTCAACATCGAGCGCTATTACTTTATTTTTTTCTTTAAATCGGCGTAAGGCCAATTCAGCTTTCAAAACTCTTGTTTCAACTTCCGGCAATTGCTTAGTTAAAAATTCTCTTGCAGATCTAGCCTCTGCACGGTTAGTGCGAACATTACTTTCTAAGTAATATTCCATTAGGGAATTAATAACAGTAGCCGCTTCTTGAGGATTTGTACTTCGGTAAGAAAGCTGCATGACATCAGTTCCGCGGATAGTCTTAAGTTTAAGTATTTTGAGAAACTTTTCGATTGTGAGCGGTTTACCCCATTGATCCTTGAGATTAAGGCTGGTAATAGTTTTTTGGACGATAGGGTTTGAGCGGACTACTTCTGCTTCTGTATCCACTGGATTGCTGAGGTTGGTCAGACCGCTGAGTTCTCCTACCTGTGCTGAAATACCTGTGAGTGATGAGACACCATTCTGCTTGTCGAATAAGAGTTTGGCTTGCGATTCGTAGACTGGTTTTTGGAGGAAGGTGACTAGGGTTGTCAAGCCAAACACAGAGCCAATGACAACTGTGGTTACTGGCCAACGCCTTTTTATAATTGTCCAGTACTGTTGGACATCAATCACGTCACGCTCTTCTTGCTTAGTAGGCATAAATAATATCCCGAAAAACCAAATATCCATTAGGCTGGCGCTGTTTTCTATGCCAACACAATTAACTACCAAACCAAATTAATCGAGGATGGCTAGTCTTGCTATGAATCAGAAATATTTTCCAAATACTCTGAGCGGAAACTCTCTCTCAAATGTCCTGATTCCCAAAACGTCCCGATTATTCTATACTAATTCCTGTTCTTTATTCACCATAAATACTATGTTTGTGAAAGTCATTGGTATTTATAAGAACATTTTATCCTAAATTAGTCAACAGATAAATATTACTGATTAAAAACTCATAATTCTAATAATATTTATACTTAAACTTGACTAAAAATAATCGGTAAAGCACCCGTTACATAGAGGCAGAGGCTCTGTGTAATAAGTATATACCTTGACACAAAAATATCTATAGAAAAGCTACTAAGAAATTACAAGTTATGTAAACTAATTGTTATAAAAATAACTCTATATATGTTAAATTTGTTTGTAATTTTTCTTTGTAATTAAAGGGACTAGTTATTATCCCTGAAACACTTAAAATACTCTTAAACGGAAACTGAGCTAATCAACTTTGCCAAATTTGTAGAGGAAAATTGGCAACTGGCAATCAATCCTTTAATTCGATGAATACTCAGGGTTAAGCATATTTAAGCAGCAAAAATCTACTACCTATAGCTCGTTTACTTCGGAATTAAGAGTAGTATAAAATATTTATGTTCAATATACCATTTCACACTTACAGGGGAAGCGTCCAATTAATTACAATCCCACGCTTCATGCCTGTATTACTTTTGGTAGGAGATATTTTTGGTCTAGTTGTCTGTTTAGGAGTTGCTTTTTGGTTGCGCCTAGGTCAGGCAATTGCAGGGTTTGATGGAGTAGTTTGCGGATTTATGCTGCTGGTACTGGCAGGTCTTTATCTTGCAGATACTTATCATCCCGATACACAAGTAGCAGGTTTGCGTGCTCCTGCGCGTATCCTAATAGTTAGTTTCATAGTTGCTGCTATTACTTCTACCCTAATTTACATAACTGGAACTTGGGGACAGCATCCGTTGCTAGGAAGAGGCATTTTGCTAGTCAGTCTGGGAATATTTACCATCTGGGCGGTGATTTTAAGATTATGGGCAGTTAAGTGGTTGCGATCGCACGCCGAGCAAAGTCAGTGGTTGATGCTGGGAGGTGGCGAGAGTGGGATGAAATTTGCCCAAATGTTCCTAGAACATAACCCATTAGGGCGCTTGGTAGTACTTGCGGAAGCTAGTCAAGACATAGCTGAATTAGCAAAAACAGAATCGCATCTGAGTTACGGTGGTGGACTGAATAACTTACCTGCTTGGATGCAGCAGCCTTTGTCAGGGGTAGTAGTTGCAACCCCAAAGGATTTTTCTGATATCCAGGTACAGCAGTTGATGCAACTCAGGCTGCAAGGTATTCCGACTTACAGGTTACCAGATATTTGCGAAACTCTATGGTATAAACTTCCTTCATCAGTGCTGGAAGATAGCTGGTTAGCTTTTAGTGCTGGCTTTAACCTAGTACCTGGTGGTATAAGTTTGAAGGTGAAGGGGGTCATAGACCTAATATTGGCAAGCCTATTACTGATATTTTTATTTCCCTTGATGCTATTGGCAATGCTGGCTATCAAGTTGGATAGTCCGGGCCCAATTTTTTACAGTCAAGTACGCACAGGGTTATACAGTAAACCATTTAGGGTTTACAAATTTCGGTCTATGTATCAAGATGCTGAGAAGCGGGGTGCACAATGGGCAAGCCAACGCGATCCGCGAATTACCAGGGTAGGGTATTGGCTGCGAGTTTTACGGATTGACGAACTACCACAGATTTTTAATGTGTTGAGGGGAGATATGAGTCTAATTGGCCCTCGTCCTGAACGACCAGAGTTTGATATTAAACTCAAAGAAGCGATTCCATATTATGAACTACGTTATTTAGTCAAACCTGGAATTACTGGTTGGGCACAGGTACTTTATCCTTACGGTGCTTCAGTTGAGGATGCTGCCCAAAAGCTAGCTTACGACCTCTATTACATTAAAAATTATTCTTTATGGTTAGATATTGCGATCGCCTTTAAAACTGTCAGGGTCGTTTTGTTAGGTAAAGGTAGATGAAAACGAAAGTATTAGTAACTGGCGGTGCAGGTTATATTGGTTCCCATGTCGTGCGCCAATTAGGGGAAGCTGGTTATGATGTGGTGGTGTACGACAATTGTTCTACAGGTTCACCCAAAGCCGTACTAAATGGTGAGTTAATTATTGGTGATTTAGCAGATACAGACCGTCTTTACCAAGTTTTTGCCAAACACCGATTCAGTGCAGTGTTGCACTTTGCTGCTAGTTTAATTGTACCAGAATCAGTTGCTCACCCTCTTGACTACTATAGTAACAACACACGTAATACTCTAAATTTATTACGGTGCTGTAACGTTCTAGACGTTAACCAATTTATTTTTTCTAGTACAGCCGCTGTTTACGGAGAACCAGAAGAAAACCCAGTTACCGAATCTACACCTACTTTACCGATTAACCCCTATGGACGCTCAAAGCTGATGAGTGAATGGCTGATTCAAGACCACAGTTTAGCGTCTCGACTGCGATATGTAACTTTGCGATATTTTAATGTAGGTGGTGCCGATCCAGGTGGGCGACTGGGGCAAAGTTTACGTAATGTAACACACTTAATTGCAGCCGCTTGTAATGCAGCTCTTAAACGTCAGCCGGAAGTTAAAATTTTTGGCACAGATTTTCCTACTCCTGATGGGACGGGAATTCGGGATTATATTCACGTTGAAGACTTAGCCTCTGCCCATGTGGATGCTTTACGCTATTTAGAAGCGGGTGGAGAAAGCCAAACTCTCAATTGCGGCTATGGCAAAGGCTACAGTGTGCGCCAAGTGATTGAGAGAGTAAAGGCAATTTCTGGTGTAGACTTCCCTGTGATTGAAGCTGAACGTCGTCCTGGAGATCCAGCTTGTGTGACAGCTTGTGCCGATAAAATCCGTCGGGTATTGGGTTGGCAACCCCAGTATAATGACTTGGATACCATAGTCCATACGACTTTGGCTTGGGAAATGCAACAAGAAAATCTGCGTTCGGTAACAGGAACTAGGCAGAAGCTAGTATTAATTAATAAGGAAAGACCTGTAAGATCTAAAATTGCTGAAATTGCTTATCGGCTACCACAGTAGAGTTTCATCAATCAATGTAGAAGAAGGCTGATGGAAACTTTGAGTACCAGCAGTTTAATCAGATGCGGGTAGCAGATAAATTGCCCCAGAGATTAATGTCAGAATTACGGAAACCCAAAATGCAGTTATGGCTGGGATTTGCCAATCTGCTGATAAGGGTGCAATTAAAAGTGCGATCGCAATAATTTGACTAACGGTTTTGAGTTTACCCCAAATATTCGCCCCGGTAATTTGAGTTTGATTCACCCGCCAACCTGCGATCGCTAGTTCTCGCGCCAAGATGAGAAACACTCCCCAAGCGGGGACTTTACCTAATTCAATCAACACCATTAACGGCGCAAGTACTAAAAATTTATCAACTAAAGGGTCAAGAAATTTGCCTAAATCGCTAATTTGGTTGAGTTTACGTGCTAAATAGCCGTCTAACCAATCGGTTAATGCAGCTACTAAAAAGATTGTTAGGCATATCCATTTGGCTTCGTTGGTAGGATTGTATAAGCCATAAAGGAGAAATGGTATTCCTAATAAGCGCGAAAAAGTAATCCAGTTGGGTATGGTCATCAGCAATTCTAAATTATATTGAAATTAAAACTCGCAACTTCTTAATTTTATTGGTATTCTGGCATCCACAGTTCTAAATTGTATCTGGATCGATATTCAACTCTTGCAACTTAATAGCTAATCTTTTTGCTTTTTGTTGAGCAATTTCTTTTTGCTGACGTTCTTATTCTTCGTTTTCCCAGGGAGGTTCATCAGAGGATAAATCACCTGGAGGAAAGATAATATTTTCTGTGATGTCCTCGATAGCGACTGGGGTAGTCTCTAAGTCTTTAGCCAGGGACATGATTTCGCTGATGTATTGGTAGTTTATGGGTTTATTTTAACCCTCGCTAGAGAAGAGCGATCGCTTGATATAAATGCCATAGGCAGTGTAATCTGCTATACACAGCCCAGTCTACACAAAGTAAATATATGTATCTCAGCTGGAAATATATTTCAACGGTTACGGCGATTTTGCTGGCGCTATGTTTGCCTGTATCAGAAATTATTATCGGCACAAAGAGTGCATTAGCGCAGACATCACCAAACTCTAAAGTAGAAGCCAATACGCTTTCCCAAGAGGCGGGGAAGTTATTACGTCAAGGAAAATTTTTAGAAGCATTGGAGTTATTGAAAAAAGCCTTAGCGATTCGCCAAAGTATCAAAGATAGAATGGGTGAGAGTTTTTCTCTCATTAGTATTGGTAAAGTTTATAGCAAAATTGGACAGTATCCCCAGGCTATAACAGCTTATCAACAAGCTTTGGCAATTCGTAGAGAAATTGGTGCGAAAGCAGGTGAAGTTGATGTGCTTTATAAAATTGCCGAGGTTTATGACAAAATTGGGCAGTATCCCCAAGCGTTGGAATACTATCAACAAGCATTAAACATTGCTAAAACGGTTGGCTCTCGCACTGCAGAAAGCGATACTCTAAATGGGATAGGTTCTGCTTACAGAAGTGTAGGGCAATATGCTAAAGCTTTAGACTATCATCAACAAGCTTTAACTATTGCTAGAAAAACTAACGACCAAATCGAAGAAGCAGAAAGCTTGAATAAAATTGGCGTAGTTTACCGACATTTAGGTGAATATAACAAAGCCTTGGAGTTATATCAGCAAGCATTAGCTATTACTAAAAAAATTGGCGATCGCTTACTTGAAGGTGATACTTTGGGTAACATCGGCGTAGTGTATGATTATGCTGGTCAGTATGCTCAAGCTTTAAATTATTATCAGCAGGCTTTCAATATTTTTCAACAACTCCGCAATCAGCAGTTAGTAGGAATAACGCTAAATAATCTGGGCAGCGTTCATCACAGTCTTGGTAAATATGCGAATGCCTTAGATTTATATCAACAAGCTTTAACTATTACTAGAGAAGGTGGTTCTCGTACTACCGAGGCTAGTATTTTGGTTAATATGGGGTTACTTTATCGCCATCAAAATGATTATCCTAAAGCTTGGGATGTGTATCAACAAGCTTTAGCAATCCAACGGGAAATAGGTGATAAACCAGGAGAAAGTATCACCTTAAGTAACTTAGGGACTTTATTAGAAAGACAGCAAAAACCAGAATTAGCCATTACATTCTATAAACAATCTGTAAATGTTACTGAAGATATTCGTCGTTCTATACGTGTTTTACCAAGAAATCTCCAGAAATCATACACTGATAATGTAGCTGGTAAATATCGCCGTTTGGCTGATTTATTGCTGCGACAAAATCGCCTAGTGGAAGCACAACAAATACTAGATTTACTCAAAATCCAAGAAGCAGATGAATATCTGAATCAGGTAAGCGAGAAGCCAAACAACTCTCAGCAGATTGATTTACTTACCGAAGAACAAAAAATCGTTTCTCAGCTACAGACAATCCAAGGTAAAGAAATATCATTAGGAAAACAACTTGTAGCCTTAAGACAAACTTGCCAAAATCAATGTGCTACTCCTCAGAAACAGCGTATTGCAGAACTAGAAGCACTGCAACAGCAAACTCGTCAACAATTTAATACTTTTATTAATAGCACTGATGTTAAATCATTAGTCAGCCAATTAAATGCAACTGCTAAAGAGCAAAATCTGCGCCTTTCGCATTTGAATAAATTACGCAGTAATCTGCCAAAAGATACTGTTTTACTATATCCTTTGGTTTTAGATGATAGATTAGAACTCATTTTAGTTTCTAATTATGCGCCACCAGTACATCGAACTGTCGCAATTAAAAAACAAGAATTAAATCAAAAGATAGCACAATTACGTCAAGCAATAACTCAGCGTGGTATCAATCCTAAACCATCTGCTAGTCAACTTTATGAATGGTTGATTAAACCTATAGAGTTAGACTTAAAAGAAGCACAAGCGAAAACAATTATTTATGCACCGGATGCACAGCTGCGTTATCTGCCTTTATCAGCTTTATATGATGGTCAACAATGGCTAATACAACGCTTTGCTATTTACAATATTACTGCTGCGAGTATTGATGATTTAAAAACTCAACGCCAAACTAATTTACGTGCTTTAGCAGGTGCATTTAGCCAAGGTAGTTATAGTTTTCAAGTAGGTTCACAAAATTATAACTTTGATGGTTTGATTTATGCGGGTAAAGAAGTAGAAGTTTTGTCTAGAATTATTCAAAATACTACTAAAGTTTTAGATAAAGATTTTTCTCCCAATGCTATTGTTCCGAAATTAAATAATTACAATATAGTACATTTAGCAACTCACGCAACATTTACACCAGGAAAACCGGAAGAGTCGTTTATTTTATTTGGTAATGGTGAAAGAGTTACTTTGCGGGATGTAGAAAATTGGAACCTACCCAATGTAGATTTAATTGTGCTGAGTGCTTGCGAAACCGGAGTTGGTGACAAGTTAGGTAATGGTGAAGAAATTTTAGGTTTTGGATATCTCATGCAACTAGCAGGTGCAAAAAGTACTGTTGCATCATTATGGGTTGTTGATGATGGTGGTACTCAGGCTTTAATGAACGAATTTTATGCTGCGTTAAAAAATCCCAGCATTAGTAAATCTCAGGCGATTAGACAAGCACAATTAGCTTTGATAACAGGAAATTTTCAGTTTTTGGATAAGGTGAGAAATCAAATTAATACAACAGCAAATACTAGTGTAGATTTTAGCCATCCCTATTACTGGGCACCATTTATTTTAATTGGTAATGGACTGTGAGTGGGGGGATGAGGGGAGAATAGCAATTACTCATTACCCATTCCCCATTACCCATTACCCATTCCCCATTACCCATTCCCCATTCCCCATTCCCAAACACCAAATCTCTGCCTAACCGTGGGATGATCTGTGTTCTGAGATTCTCTAAAATCATACTTACCATGACTCAACAAGCAGACTCCCAATTTCGCATCGAACGCGATTCGATGGGCGATCGCCAAATTGCTAGTAATGTTTATTACGGTATTCAAACGCTACGGGCTATAGAAAACTTCCCTATAAGCGGATTGAAGCCGTTATCTACTTACGTAGATGCTTGTTTATTAATAAAAAAAGCTACAGCCATTGTTAATGGTGAATTGGGATGCATTCCCCAAGAAATCAGTCAGGCGATTGTACAAGCCACTGATGAGATACTTGCAGGGAAGTTACGTGATCAATTTGTGGTTGATGTTTATCAAGCTGGTGCAGGAACTTCACACCACATGAATGTCAATGAAGTGTTGGCGAATCGCGCTTTAGAAATTCTTGGGGATGAAAAAGGAAACTACAAGCGCGTCAGTCCCAACGATCATGTTAATTATGGGCAATCTACCAATGATGTGATTCCTACAGCAATTCGTATTGGTGGCTTATTAGCGCTGACTCATACATTACACCCAGCTTTAGAGAATGCGATCGCAGCCTTGGAAGCCAAAGCCACAGAATTTCAAGATATCGTCAAATCTGGCAGAACTCATTTGCAAGATGCTGTACCCGTGCGCTTAGGCGAGAACTTTCGCGCTTGGGCGTATATACTTGCAGAACATCAAAACCGGATTTATACAGCCTCAAGCGATTTAATGGTGTTGGGTTTAGGTGGAAGTGCGGCTGGTACAGGGATGAATACCCATCCACGTTATCGGGCGCGGGTGGTGGAAGTACTAGCAGAATTACTCAACTCGCCTTTGCAACCTGCACCGCATCTCATGGCTGCAATGCAGAGTATGGCACCATTTGTAAATGTTTCTGGTGCTGTACGGAATTTAGCTCAGGATTTAGTCAAAATATCCCACGATTTGCGGTTGATGGATTCGGGGCCAAAAACTGGATTCAAGGAAATTCAACTCCCGCCAGTACAACCTGGTTCCTCAATTATGCCAGGCAAGTACAATCCGGTGATGGCAGAGATGACATCAATGGTGTGTTTTCAAGTCATGGGTTACGACAATGCGATCGCACTGGCAGCCCAAGCGGGACAATTAGAATTAAATGTGATGATGCCGCTAATTGCTTATGATTTGATTCATAGTATCGAAATTCTGGGCAATACTATCGCCGCCCTCACGGAACGCTGTATCAAAGGGATTACAGCTAACCAAGAACGTTGTTTAGCATACGCGGAAGGTAGTTTGGCTTTAGTTACTGCCTTAAATACCCATATTGGTTATCTAAATGCGGCGGCTGTGGCGAAGGAATCTTTAGAAACTGGCAAATCTTTACGGCAGATTGTTTTGGAAAAAGGGCTGATGAGTGAAGCGGAATTAGCCACTGTGTTAAATCTCGAACAGATGAGCGGTATCATACCCCTCACTCCAGAATCAGACAACCTGGATTAAAAAGATAGTAGGAAGATATAGGAAAGAAGATTTCTTCTTTCTTTATCTTTACTAATTGTCTAAATGATCCATGCAGACACAAAAACCATCTGTCAGCTTAATCCGTGCTAATTCTTACGAACGAGAGACTTTACGCGAGTCTTTAGAAACGCTGCTGGAACCTTTTGGGGGGATAGCAGCTTTTGTTAAGCCAGGCGATCGCGTTTTGCTCAAACCCAATTTACTCACAGGTGCGCGTCCTGGTAAAGAGTGTACTACTCGCCCCGAATTGGTTTACACAGTTGCCCAGATGGTAATGGAAGTTGGCGGTAAGCCGTTTTTAGGGGATAGTCCCGCTTTTGGTAGTGCCAAGGGTGTGGCTATAGCCAATGGCTATGCGCCAATTGTCGAAGAACTTCAGTTACCAATTATCGATTTTCACGGTCAGCGTTACGAAACCATTGGCGAAAATTTTAATCATCTGCTGTTATCAAAAGAAGCAATGACTGCGGATGTGGTAATTAACTTACCCAAAGTTAAATCCCATGCTCAACTAACATTAACTTTAGGTGTAAAAAACCTCTTTGGTTGCGTTCCCGGCAAAATGAAAGCTTGGTGGCACATGGAAGCCGGTAAAGATGCCAACCGCTTTGCAGAAATGTTAGTAGAAACTGCAAAGGCTATTAACCCCAGCTTAACCATTTTAGATGGGATCATCGGTCATGATGGCAATGGCCCTAGTAATGGAGAACCGCGTGCATTAGGTATTTTGGCAGCAGCATCAAATGTGTTTGCCCTGGATCGGGCAATGGTAGAAATTCTCAATGTCCCACCGCAGCAAGTACCAACAGTCGCAGCTTCCCAAAGATTAGGACTATGCCCAGAATTAACTGAGATTGATTTTCCGCATTTAGAACCTGACTTACTCAAAATAGAAGATTGGCGGTTACCAGACAAGTTAATCCCTATCGATTTTGCAATGCCACGGGTGATTAAATCCACATTTAAACACCTTTACATTCGTTTTATTAAAGAACCAATGACTGCCTATGGTAGACGTTAGTTGTACAAGTGCAAACTTAGCTACAACAATTTGAAAATTAGCAAATTAAGCTATAAATACCCTCCGATTGCTTAACCAAACCGCCCTAGATTAGCGGCGGTTTCCTCATATTCAATTTGTTATAAAATTACGATCAAACTCTGCATTATTGCTGGATATAGTGCTGTAAGATTTGCTAAATTTATGTAGATATATAGTATCCAAATATCTTCAAATCTACCTAAATATAGATTGACAGACTTAGAAATTATTACTAGGAATATTTACTCAGATTTCGGCAATATTCTTAGCATCCTAACTAAAATTAATACTGCAGAACCAGGTAGATATGGCTGTATTTATTCAGTGTCGATTTATGATTACAAAAAGCAACAATATTGGTTAATCTGAAAACATGATGCCGTTTCAGTATAACCACTGTGGAATATCACTATGATTAATAGATAATCAGTGATTTTTCGGTAACAATTTTAAGTAACACAAATTAATCAAATATCCCTAAAACTACCTTAGACAAAGCTTTTTCAGATGTTATACTAATGCAATCAAGCCCAAAATTGATTAAAAATTGCATCTGCACTCAACTGCAAAAATGTAATTTATGATTCTCTAATCCTAAATCAAAAGCAGCAAAAATGATACAAGGAAAGCAAGTGATATTTAATCTTAGCTACCATATCAAAGCCCAAAATGTTTGTGTCGAACTTTGTATCAAAAGACTTTTGTAGCGCAGGAATATTATGACACTTGTCAAAGTGGATAAGATTATAAATGTATCCCCTAGTTACATCTAAAAATAGTTAAAATAGGATCAAGGCTCTCTTAGGAGAGTTAAAGCTCAAAGTGAAGTGGTGAAGTTCAAATTTTTTGTATGAATTCAAATAGTCAGTCTGCCAATACCGATACATATTCCCATAGGTTGGCAGACATTGTGGGAACCGCGATCGCTCTACTGACTCTGACATTACCTGTATTTGTCATTGCTCATTATTCTTCGACAAATGTACACAACAATCAACAGCCTCTGACTTATAATCTACCCAGAAGCGGGGATTAAACGATCAGACTCGAAATTCACAACTAAATAAACCCTAAGCGGAAACAGATAATTCAGCAGCAACAACAATTGTTTCTACTCTCTGTAAACAAGCGAGAGATGAAGCATTAACAATCTGTCCGTTAAAACAACTGAATAATCTCACGCGCTGATGATACAGCGCCCATATGCGGTGATTCTTTAGGGATCGCCGCACTTTTTGTCACCACAATACTTTTCGGTGAAAGGAAAAGGTAAAAAGGAAAAGCCATCACCCTTCACCTTTCCCCTTTCTCCTTTTCCCCAGAATTCAGTAGTATTGAAGTCCATCTTGGCCCTAAAATTCTACACGGGGAGGCAATATTGCTTATATCCCCGATGTACTGTTTTATAAGAGGAGCTTGTTTGTGGATTTATCCCGTATACCACCCCAACCAAAACCGGGTCTCATCAACGTTCTGATTGAAATTGCAGGCGGGAGTAAAAATAAATACGAATTCGACAAAGACTTACAAGCTTTTGCCTTAGACCGGGTACTTTATTCGTCGGTAAAATATCCTTATGACTACGGCTTTGTCCCCAACACTTTAGCTGATGACGGCGATCCCCTAGATGGGATGGTGATCATTGATGAACCTACCTTTCCTGGCTGTGTAATTGCTGCACGACCCATTGGTTTCTTAGAAATGATTGATGGTGGCGATCGCGACGAGAAAATTCTTTGCGTTCCTGACAAAGATCCGCGCTACGCTCAAGTACAATCACTAAAAGATGTACCATCACACCGCTTGGATGAAATCGCTGAATTTTTCCGCAGTTATAAAAATCTGGAAAAGAAAGTAACTGAAATTCTCGGTTGGCAAGATGTTGATAAAGTCAAAGCTTTGGTAGATAAGTCCATTAAAGCTGCTCAAGGATAATTGATAATAGGTAATGGGTAGTTGTTCAGTGGTCAGTAGAACTAGAAGCTAGGAACCAGGGACTTAGAGTATAAAAGAGAAATAATAAAGACGCGATGAATCGCGTCTCTCCAACTCTTGATTCTTGACTAAATGCTATCTTTGTGATATTGACTAGTGAGTAATTACCCATTATTCATAATTGTTCCATCTTCAGCCTGCAAGTGCTGACTCAAAACTCAAAACGCAAATATTGCCACCGCACCCGTAAATCAAATGCAGCGTACTCTCCTTTTGGCAAAAATTCACAACTGTACCCTCACAGGGGCCAATATCAACTATGTGGGTAGTATCAGTATAGATAATATTCTGTTGCAAAAATCTGGAATTTTACCCTATGAACAGGTACAAGTCGTGAATAGTGCTAATGGTGAGCGTTTTATTACCTATGCCATACCTGCTCCAGCCTATTCCGGAATTATTGAGCTAAATGGGGCTGCCGCACGTCTAGGCATTATAGGCGATCGCCTGATTATAATGGCCTACGGGCAGTTCACCACAGAAGAGTTACAAAATTACTCGCCTACGGTCGTCATTGTAGACGAAAACAACCGACCATTGGAAGTAAGGCACTACGATGACCTGCTCAGTAAGGCCTAAACTGCAAAGAAAATGTCAAATACTGAACTGTCGGTTTCCCAAAGCCATTTAACTGAGAAACAACCTACTCCGCTTACAAGTCCATCTGGGGAATTTGCGGTGCAATTCTGGGGTGTGAGAGGTTTGGTTGCTACTCCCAGCAGCAACACTACGCGGTATGGCGGAAATACTGCTTGTGTAGCAATGCGTGTAGGCACAAAACATTTAATTTTTGATGGGGGTACTGGCTTAAGGTTACTGGGTAAAACTTGGCAAGAATTAGAACAGCCACTAGAAGCCTATCTATTTTTTACTAATTCCCAGTCCAATCGCATTCAAGGGTTTCCTTTTTTTGGCCCTGCGTTTGCTGCTAAAAATCGCTTTCATCTTTACGGTTCAGCCGCCTCAAACAGCGCCTCAATTAAGCAATGTCTGTGCGATCAAATGCTGCAACCACACTTTCCCTACCCGTTACAGGTGATGCAATCAGAATTGCATTTCCACAATATAAATCCTGGTAGCGAGGTAAAGCTAGGAGAACTGACGATTCACACAGCATTAATTAACAAACATCAGCGTTCCGTTGGCTATCGAGTTAATTGGCAGGATTTTAGCGTCGCTTACGTTACAGATTTGTCGAAAAATCCTGAGCAAGTAGAACAAGAAAAAATTCTGCAGCTAATTCAAGGGACTGATTTGCTCATTGCTAACAGTACTTATACTACTCCTAATACCCACAACCATGATTCCGCTAATGTGCAGTGGCAAACTGCTGTGGATTTAGCTAGCAAAGCAGGAGTTAACAGCTTAGTTATCTCTCATTATCACCCAGATGATGATGATGATTTTCTCGATCGCGTACAATCGGAAGTTAATTCTGCATTCCCCAAAGCATTATTAGCACGTGAAGGTATGGTGTTATCTGTGAGTCATCACCAGACAAACGGAACAAAGACAACAAAGAAGACAAAAAAGACCAAGGAGAAGTAATTAATAACAGTTAACTGTTGACTGTTAACTGTTGACTGTTAACTAATTTTCTCAGGTCTTGGAGTTTGGCCGCGACTACGCCAGTAGTGAATAATTCAGAGGCTTTGGCAATACCCGATCGCATATCTGGAGAAATACCACTGCGCCACAGGTAAAATCCACCATTCCACAAGGCTGTTTGCATCAACTCTGTGGGTTTACCAGCTAAAACCTCTTGTATTTGGGTGAGCAATTCTGCGGTAGTCTCAAGAGGGACGTTTTTGGTAGTAAATCCATAATCACGTGGTGCAAGATGTAAGCGTTCCAGCACTCCAGTAGGTGAGGATAAGCCGATAATTGCGGTGCGATCGCGTGATAAGTCACAACTACCTTCTAATCCCTTCACTAAGGTATATTTTGTGACATTCTGTAAGGCTAGCGTTTCCTGAAATAACGCTTCTGTTGGCGGATGGACAAAGCCGGGGATTATATGAACATCCCCTGCATAAGGACACCAAATTAGCTCCATTGTTGCCAAAGGTGGGCGCTTGCCTAATTGGTCGCGGTAATCCCAAATACTTTGATTTAGTGGAAAATGCTTAGGATTGTAAACAAAGCCAATTCCTGTTTGCTCTAATATTTCCTGGGTTTTTGCTAGTTGTAAAGTTGTCCAATCTATCCCTAAACCCTGCCAAATTTCTACTAAAGGAAGTCCGTACTTAGTCGGGAGGCGATCGCCTCCGTGCATCACCACTGGTTGATCAACAGCAGCTAGTAACAAAGCGATGATCGGGCTGATTGGTGCAGTACGGGTTCTGCCATCATAGGGTATGCCTAAGACTATTACTGGTCGCTCCGCCGCAATAGGTTGCAGTTTTGGCCCTAGTTCATTGTAGGCATCTAACATTCCCGCTAACTCTTCCGGCGTGGGACGCTTGATCCGATGAGCAATTAAAAACGCCCCGATTTGGGCGGGTGTAGCTTCACCTAGCAACATCATTTTGGTAGCTGTGGCGGCTTCAGCGCGAGTTAAATTTTCTCCTGTGTGATTTCCACTTCCTACCTTTTTTAATAATTGCCTAAATAAATTGCTCATGGTACTCAAAGGTCAAGGGTCAACAGTCAACAGTCAACAGTCAACAGTCAACAGTTATTGGACTCTAGACTTGTGACTTTTGAGTCATCATAGCCTTAAGAAGCCGATCGCTGTTGGTTAATTTGTGGTGGGATATTTTGTCGCACCAGTTGCCAAAAGTGGTTAATTGGGGGAATTTGTAGGCGATCGCCAGTGGTAACCATGACCACCCGACGAGTCAAACTCGAACTATCCGACGCATTAATGTTACTATTACAGGCTAAAGGTCGTACTGCCAAGGTGGGATCTAGCCGCGCTTCCATGAGTGCGGAATGAGGTAGCAAAGCTATCAGCTCTCCTTGACGCACTACTCCCCGGAACGCATCTAAAGTATTAACCTCTAAAGCAGCTTGCAGTGTAGCTTCTAAACGCTCGAACCTATCTTGGATTAAACGTTGCATCCCATAACCATCTTTAAAAACCACTTGGGGGTAACGAATTAGCTCCGACCAAGGAATATATTCATACTGAGCTAAGGGATGCTTGGCAGAAGTTAATACCTCTATAGGTTCTTCATACAGAACTTCTACCACCATTTCGCGACCAGTAGTTAAGAAGCGATTATTCATCACGATCGCCAAATCCACCAGTCCATCTTTTAAGACTTTTAAAGCGCGATCGCTACCCAAGGAAGTTACCCGCAATTGCACATCTGGGTAATCACGACAAAATTGTTGTAATACTGGCGGCAAATACGATCCACACATTGAGTGAATCGCTGCAATACACAATTCTGGTTGCTTACCTGCAATTAAATCTGTTAGTTCCTCTGTCGCTGTTTGCCACTCCTGACAAATTTTTCGCACGCGGGGTAGTAAACGTTCACCGCCTAGTGTTAGCTTGGCGTGAGTCGTGCGGTGAAATAACTCTAATCCTAAATCAGCTTCCAAGGCTTGGATTTGGCGGCTAATTGTCGATTGAGTGACACCACATTTTCTGGCCGCTTGTTGAAAGCTGCCGGTTTCCGCGATCGCTAAAAAGGCTTGCAACTGCTCTAGTCGCATTTTTTTGTAGCCTGAATTACATTTATTGATTTCATTAACTTAACGGATTTTCTACCTCAATTTGGTACGGTTTGTTACAAGTGCTTTCCTCTGCAATATTTTAATTTAACTTTTTCTGAAAGTCGTTTTATATTTTTTCTCATTAATAGTCATCCTGAAGCCGCATTTGTCGCCAAATCTCCTCAAGACAAAATTTTCAATTTTCTTTTTTCGTATCTAAATATCAAGACAAGGGGATTGGGGATTGGGGATTGGGGACTGGGAAGATGAGGGAGATGAGGAAGAAATAAAAAACACCCCTTACCCCTTACCCCTTAACCCTTAACCCATGCCCAATGCCCAATGCCCAATGCCCATTACTTACCACTCCGCCAAAGCGATCGCGACTCCTTGCTGTAAGTCGGGGGTGAGGGTGGTGTTGTTGGCTAATTGTTGTAATTGTTGACGGGCGATTTCTGGTGAGAGATTTTTGAGGGCGGCGATCGCGTGTAGTCTTACCGATGGTTCTGTATCTGCTAGGAGTAGAATCAATGGTTCAATAGCTTGGATGCAGCCTAGCTGTCCTAAAGATAGGGCGATCGCATTTTTGATGTTGGCTAGTTCTGTGGCGGGATGGTTTGATTGCAGTATTGCCAATAAAATTTCTGTGGCTAATGGCGTTAACTGTGGTTTTTGTACTCGCCCTAAAACTGTAACAATTTCCTGCCACACTGTTTCCGATGTGCTTTGATTAAATGCTTGTTGGAGATATGCCAAACTTGTAGCTGTTCCTAACCAACTCAGGGCGCGAATAATTTCTAATTGCAACTTGATGGATATATTTGGTGATATTAAAGCCTCAAATAAGCATTGAGCCGCATTGTCACTACCCATGCGAGCTAGGGTAATTGCAGCAGTACAAGCAACATCTTCGTTTAAATCATAAAGTCTCGGTTGGAGTTTCGTGACTAAATCTAATGTTTCGCATAATTCAGGGCGAAAACCTAAACCTTGGGCTGCGGCGTGTCTGACTGAGGCGGCGAAATCTTCTAAAGCTTTCACCAATACAGGGGGAATACGTTCGTCATGAAAGCTGCTGAGGGCTTCAATGACTGCGGTTCTAACTGCAGGTTGTGGATCATCTACCACACTCAAAAGCGGCGTAATGGTTTCTGTGCTACGGATATAAGAAAGCGATCGCACCGCTAAAAGTCTGGTATCTTCTGCAAGCAAGAGTTCGGTAAGTGCAGCACTAGCAAGATGATCCATTTTCCCCAATGCACTTGCTGCCATTTCCTTGAGTTCTTGGCTATCGCTAGTTTTTAATAATTGCACCAAAGGCGCGATCGTCTCTGGATGCTGAAGTTCCCCTAATATCCGTGCTGCATACCAGCGAACTTCTTCGTCTGCGTCCTCATCTTCTAAAATCTTTACTAATCGAGGAATAGCTAATTTTCCTAAATGCTGAAAAATCTTCGCAATTTCCCAACGTTGCTGAAAATCACCTATTTCTAAAATCGAGATGGCTAAATCCAGCAGATGCTCTTGATTTTTCAATATTTCTGGATGTGTAGACTCTTGTTTAAGAATCAACTGTTGTAGATATTGAATAAGCAATGACCAATCAGCTGCATCATGTGCTGCTTGTGCTTGCACCAAAAGCTGGTTGATATTATTCACGATTCTTACAAACCTCTACACTGGTTATCTTTTATATTTTCTCAGGATCTATACAATATAGCCACGGGTTCCTAGTACCACTATGCGGAAGTCAAAAGTCAAAAGTCAAAAGGTTAATATATCAAGGCTTTTGACTGTTTGAAAAGTTAGCTGTATTTACGCCGTGCGGTACTAACCAGTAATCAAGTACAGAAAAAGAAAACTCCCAAAAATAACTTATTCCAATTTCTGGACTCAACACAACTGTTTCTCTCCCTTGCTCCCTGCCCCCTGCCCCCTGCCAAAAAAGCGATAGTATATTTTTTTTAGTTGGAAGCCTCTCAGGTTGGCTGGACAACAACAGAATCGCCTTCTATTTTAGCTGTGTAAGTTTTGAGAGGTTTATCCGCAGGGCCTTCTATCACTTTGCCATCAGTTCCAAATTCCGAGTCATGACAAGGACAGACAAATTGTTTGGCAGTTTCCTTCCAGGCGACTGTGCAACCTTTATGAGTACAGGTAGGGTTAACAGCAATCAGATTTCCAGATTGAGATTTACCAACTACTAATACAGGCCCAACAGGTGATTCCTTCAAAAGTAACTGACCAGTTTTATCTAATTCTGCAACAGTACCAACTTTTACCCCATTACCAGTTGTAGGAGGTAGCGTTGCAGTTGTAGATGTCTTAGTTGTTTCCGAACTACAAGCAGCGATCGCAACAGGTAAAGAACTAGCTAGCCAACCTAAACCCACCCAATTAATAAAATCACGACGTTTCATAAGTGCTGGAAGAATTACGTAAGTTTAACTAACACATACTAGAGTAAATCATTTGGTCATTTGTCATTTGTCATTTGGTAATGGGTAATTGGGTGTTTGGTGTTTGTTATTTCACCTCATCTCCCAGTCCCTAGTCCCCAGTCCCCAATCCCCTTAAAAGTTGTATCCAAAACTAAAATAAAATCCATGATCTTGGGCATTATTACCGCGATCGCTTAAATCAACTAGGGGAAGTCCGTAGTCCAAGCGACCGGATAAGTGGGGGATGGGTTCCCAAATTAGCCCTACGCCTAAACCTACTAAGAAGGTTTGATTAGTTAGTTTGTTGGGATTATCAGATTTGTGCCAGACAGCGCCTACATCAATAAATGGTGCTAATTGCATGGTAGGCTGCCCTGAGTTGCCATAGTCCAAGACAATCCGGTCTTCTAGTGATGCGCGAAAGCCATTGTCGCCAGAACGGGCATTTTGTCGATAACCCCGCAGAGATTGTCCACCGCCAATAACGAACTGTTGCGAGGGTAGCAAGCTATCAGGGGTAAGTTGCAAGTCTAATTGGGCAATTAGCAAGTTGTCTTTAGATAATCGCTGTACGCGCTGCAATTGGGTAAGCCAACTGAAAAACTGACCATCTGGGATGGGGTCAGTGTTAGTAGTACTATCTAAGATATTTAAGCCGATATTGAATTGCGATCGCAGCGCCCAGGCCCCTTGTAAGTCGCGCTTGAGATAATCTTGTCCAAATTTCAATACTCTTGTGCGGCTGTTTCCTTCAGCATCGGGGCCAATCCCAAAAGGTGTAGGTGTGTCGTTAAATAAGAATGTTTGACCATCTTGCCAAGCAAAGCCCAAAGATAAAGCAAATTCCTCACGGGGATTGCGAATTAATGGTTGGCGGTAACTAATTTCGTATAAGTTGGTATCGCTTCTGATGCCAAAAACTTCAAACTCTGGGTCAGTAACTCTACTGTAACTCGGTGCAACCCGCAGTTGAATGCTACCATTCATGGGATTTACAGGCAGGCGATATCTAAAATCATAGGCATTGGAACCGCCTGTAGTTGAACGGTAGTAGGAAGCGGTAATTTCATCACCATTGCCTGTGAGATTACGGTTACTAATAAATCCACCAAAACGCTCAGAGCCGACGCTGGGAGGTGAGTAATTATCTATACCAACATAACCATAAAAGACGGGTGCCTCTTCAACACGCACTGTTAAAATACTTTGCCCTAATTCAGTTCCCTGTTTGAGATAAGCTTCTACGTTGCTAAATAGCGGATCGACTTTGAGTAAGCGCAGTTGGTCTTCTAATTTATCTTTGCTGAGGGGGGAAACAGTACCCAGTTGTAGCCGACTGCGAACATAGCTAGGATTAACTTTTTGAGTTCCTAGTACTTCGATTTTTTCTACCCCACCTTCAATTATCTGAATTTGTACAACGCCGTTAGTAATTGTCTGCTCGGTGAGAATCGCCCTAGAAGTAATATATCCTCGGTTGAGATACAGTTCAGAAATCTGATCTACAGCCTCCTGGAGTTCCGCTAAAGTTACAGAACGACCTTCTAAGGGTTTAGTAATGGTAGCAATTTCTTCGTTGCTGAAAACAGTGCTACCGATAACTTCTATTTTGCGAACCGAAATATTGACAGATGGATCTGCTGGTGTAGGTGTTGTGGGTGGCGGGTTAGGTAGAGTCGGCTGCTGTTCATTTGTTGGTAAAGGTTGAGGCGTAGGTGGGGATTGGGGAAAGCGATCAATGTTGGGATTGGGTTGAGGAGGTACCTGCACCGGGGCCGTTTGCGCGATCGCAGATAAACTCGTAAATAATGCCAAGCCAGCCAAGAAGACCGACAACCAAAACCGATGAAATATAAAATACATAAAAATAAATACGTATGAATTTTAAAGGATAAAGGATGAAGTATAAATTACTGCTTATAAAATTGCTAGAAGCTTTATGAGTGTTGCTCAAATTTAGATGTGTTTTAGTTGATGAGCAACATTTCAGACTTCATACTTTACACTTCAGCCTTTACCAAGGGTTACCAATGAGTGTAAAAGCTGACCAGTAATATGGATGCCGTAATTCTTGGTTACCGAGTTCGACAAGGATGGGTGGTAGAGTCACATTCACATTAGAAGTTTTGAGTTTCCCGTCTTGCAAGCGGACTTGACCTTTGATCATGGCTATTTGCGCTTGGCGGAGTGCTTCGGCTTTGATGGGGGCTTTTTTTAATTGTTCGTAGAATTCACTCATTAATCCTAAAGTCCCTTCGTCGGACACGTACCACAAACTCGCTAGTGCTGTCTTTACACCAGCTTGTACAGCAAAACCCGCAAAGCCTAACTCTGCCTCTTTATCTCCGATCGCAGTTCGACAGGAACTTAAAACCACTAGCTGCACTGGGGGATTGTTCCAACCAAGTTTTCGCAGCTGATCCATTTTCAATTGGCTATCCCACATCTGAATGTAAGAATTACCGCGATCGCCTGGTTCAAATTCCGCGTGAGTAGCTAGGTGAATAATGCCGAAGGGTTTTTGCTGACGTTGCTTTTGCAGATTTGTCAAAGTAAAGCTTTCGTTTAAAAAGAAATTACCTTGCCATAACCGGGAAGTAATAGTTACCAATTCTGTGGGAACTGCTGGTAAAGGATTTTGGTTGCGGAATTCCGATGCACCCATACCTAAAACTTCCGCTTTTTTGATGTCCACAAATTTGGTGTCAGTCAGGCTGAGACTGGGCATTAAACCGACGCTATAGCTTTCTACCAAATACTTTTGTCCATCATAAAGAGCCGCAACAGGAAGCGATCGCAATCCTGCATCCATGATGAATGCAATATTATTAACCTTGCGTGCTTGCAGTTCAGGTTCTAAGGGTGTAATCAGCCATTCATACAATTTTTTAGCTGGATCTTTATAGCTGTTATTCCGTGCACTCTTGGTAATATCCTTAATAAAAGTTTGGGCTGTACCTATAACTTGCGATCGCGTCACAGGTAATACCTTACGAATTGGTAAACCTTGGGCAGTCACTATTAGCAATTCCAAGCGATCGTTTGGCGATGGTTGAATTTTTGCTTTGTTCTGCTTGAGTGTAATCGCAGGTGAAACGCTAGTAGGGATGAAATTGACATATATTAGTGCAGGTTGAATACCTGTGGCATCACTAATTTGTTGCAGAATATTACGGGCTGTGTTGGGGGCTTCAAGATTAGGTTTAGCTTCTTCTCCCAAGTATTCTTTATACTCAGTAGTGTATTCTTGCTCAATATTTGCTACAGCAGTATCAAGTACAACTTCTGGTGTGGAATTGATAGTGACTGGTATTTGTGTAGAGGGCGGTTTCTTCAGAACTTCTGGATTGGGCGTATCAATTGGAACTGTTGGTGTAGTTGGAACTTCAGAAGCAGCATTATTAGTCAAACTGAAGTTGGCGGGTGTAAGTGCGCCACTGTTAGCTGTAACTGTGTAATTACCTTCAACTGTATTGGCTGTGACTGGGATACTCACATTACCACTGCTATTAGTCGTGAGGCTGGTATTACCTGTGAAATTAGCAGTTGCGCCAGTTGTAGGTGCATTGAAGGTAACTGTAGCGTTGGCGATCGCATTACCGTATTGGTCTTGAACTTTAGCTTGCAGCGGATTAATAAATCCAGTATTGACGATTGTAGTTTGCGGTGTCCCACCTGTAGCGATAATCGCTGCTGCAATATCTGGGTTATTCGTCAAACTGAAATTAGCGGGTGTTAGTGTGCCACTATTGGCTGTAACTGCATAGCTACCTGCAACAGTGTTGGCTGTGACTGGGATGCTGACATTCCCACTGCTATCAGTCGTCAGGCTGGTATTACCTGTGAAATTAGCAGTTGCGCCTGATGTCGGTGCATTGAAGGTAACTGTGGCGTTGGCGATCGCATTTCCGTATTGGTCTTGTACTTTGGCTTGTAGCGGATTAGTAAATGCCGTATTGACGATAGTACTTTGCGGTGTTCCACCTGTAGCGATAATCGCTGCTGCAATATCTGGGTTATTCGTCAAACTGAAATTAGCAGGTGTGAGTATCCCACTATTAGCTGTCACTGCATAACTACCTGCAACAGTGTTGGCTGTAACTGGAATACTCACATTACCAGCGCTATCGGTAGTGAGAGTTGTACTGCCTGTGAAACTAGCAGTTGCGCCTGATGTCGGTGCATTGAAGGTAACTGTGGCGTTGGCGATCGCATTACCATATTGGTCTTGAACTCTTGCTTGTAGCGGATTAGTAAATCCAGTGTTGACGATAGTATTTTGCGGTGTTCCACCTGTAGCGATAATCGCTGCTGCAATATCTGGATTATTCGTCAAACTGAAATTAGCAGGTGTGAGTGTGCCACTGGCGGCTGTCACTGCATAACTACCTGCAATAGTGTTGGCTGTGACTGGGATGCTGACATTACCTGCGCTATCGGTGATGAGAGTTGTATTTCCAGTAAAGTTGGCAGATGCTCCAGTTGTAGGTGCTGTAAAATTGACTGTAATTCCCGGAATGGGCTGATTAAAACCATTTTCTGTAACAGTTGCCTGCAAAGGGGTTGCAAAGGGGTTGTTTGCGATCGCGCTTTGTCCAGATCCAGCAGTAGCGGTGAGAGTATAACCGACCAATTCAAATGCACCGATATCTGGTGTTGTGTCTTGAGGTCGGCTAATACCACGTTGATCTGTGGTGATGTTAGTATCAGAAATTCCCGCATTGATTGCAGGACTACCTGGTAGCAGGGCGAATGTCTGCGTAGAACCTCCATAGTTTCCCAAAACAGAGAGTAGAGGATTAATTGGGATAGCGGCTGTACCCACCTGATTACCGCTTACGCCGTTGCTGATACCTGTTGTACCAGTACCGTCACCAATGAGGTTGTTGCTACTACTCCCAAGCAGAACCCCGGAAACATCAGGATTTTGGGAACTAGTGTTACCTGCAACAATAGTGTTCTTCAGCGTTGTCGGCGCACGAGATTCGCTCAAGATACCACCACCGTCGGTTGCCGAATTACCGCTGAGGGTACTGTTATTGACATTTAGTGTGTCAAGGGAGTTGTAAATGCCGCCACCATTGCCGTTAATCGCTGAATTGCTACCAAAGGTGCTGTTGTTGACATTCAACGAGACACCAATGTTGTTGTAAATACCTCCACCATCGATTGCTGAATTAGCATTGAAGGTGCTGTTGTTGACAGTTAGCACATTTATAAAGACACCCTCGTTGTAAATGCCGCCACCGCGGCCGTTACTAGCTAAATTACCGCTGAAGGTACTGTTATTGACATTTCCTGTAGTATCGTAATTGTAAATGCCGCCACCATTGCCGCTAGTCGCCAAATTGCTAATGAAGTTGCTGTTGTTGAAATCCAACCTGCCTCCATTAATGCCATCGTTGTAAATACCTCCACCATCGATTGCTGAATTAGTATTGAAGGTACTGTTGTTGACATTCAACCCGCTTTGATTGTCACTGATGTTGTAAATACCGCCACCGCGGCCGTCACTAGCGAAATTACCGCTGAAGGTACTGTTATTGACATTCAGTGTGCTATATAAGCTGTAAATGCCGCCACCATTACTGTCGGTTGCCGAATTGCTATTGAAGGTACTGTTGTTGACATTCAGTGTGCCATATTCGCTGTATATAGCACCGCCATTGCCACCACCTTCTATGTTAAATTCTGTCGAATTATCAGTAAAGGTAACATTGTTGACATTGAGCGTGCCAGAACTAGAACTGAAATAAGCAATACCACCACCATCAATGCCAAAACCTCTACCGTTAATAATTGCCAAGTTATTAATGGTGACGGTACCTTGACTGAAAATACCAAATACTTGGTTAATATTGTTACCATCAAATATGGTATTACTTGCCCCAGCACCATTTAATGTCAACGTTTTTTCAAAAATGTTGACTGTGTTGCCTGTGTAAGTGCCTGCACCTAAGTTAATGATGCTATTTCCTGCTACTGTACCAATTGCGTCAATTGCATTTTGAATTGAATCAGTTGATGCATTCGTCTCCGGGTTCACTTGATTGAGATTAAACGTCAAGTTGCCCGTACTAGATAAATTGATGTTTATTAAATAATTGGGATTTAAAAATTGCCTACTCGTCAGCGTTAGAGATGCAGTCCCACCTCCAGTTTGATTAATCCCATCCGTTAGCGTAATATCACCATTACCTCCTGTCCCACTGGAAGTTGTGATGGTGACATCTGTGCCATTATCTAAGGCAGTTGCAATAGTTAATGGATCAATATCACTATTATTGGCTGGATCAAATAATCCCCCTGATAGTGTCCCACTACCACCAGTAACGATATTGATATCGGTTGGATCTAGTAACCAAGTACCTGGTTTTCCTTTAGCGGCGCTAGCATCGACTTTGCTACCAGTAACATCCAGGGAAAGTTTTCCTGATGTTTCAACTAAGCCGCCATTACCTGCGATCGCACCACCTCTAGCTGTAATATTGCCAAAAAAGCGGGTAGTATCATCAGCCCAAACAATTACCTTACCGCCGTTACCATTTTGCCAAGCATCAGCCGCGATCGCAGAATCACTACTAATATATGTATGGCTGGCATTAGGGACAGTGCCTTTACCTTGGTAATCTCCACCTATTAAGACCCTACCGCCATTACTACCAGAGGCATTGATATTGGCATTTAATAGGGCAATGCGATCGCCTAAAATATTAATTTGCCCTGTATTATTAGATACGTTATTTACAGCCTCTGAGGAGTTACTCACAGATACTTTGCCGCTGAGAATAGTTGTACCAACATCTGTAGGAATTGCTGTATTCGTACTAATTAGCTTTACCACACCATTTTCTACAGTCACACCCGTAACTTTTGTGACGTTTCCCCCAGTTAATAGTGATGGTAGCGATCGCGGCGAAAATGGTTGTGGGTTAATCTGGTTTTTCGTTTCTACAGGTAAATCTAGACTGAATAAACTATTGCTTGCAGTTACCCGCACAATTTTCTCGGCGGGGACTGCCATAATTGTGACATTACCATTAGGTGCGGTAAGGGTTCCTGTATTTAACACCATTCCGCCCAGTAACATTAAGCTTTGTGCTTCACCCACAGCCAAATTTCCAGCGTTGAAGATACTTCCTCCCAGGCTGGTGGTAAAGGCAAATTCTGTAGGATTACCAATTAAATTAGCGTAATTATTTGAACCAATCGCATTAAACCATTCGTTATTACCAAACCCAATGCCATTTGCAGTTGTGGCTGTAAACGCAGCCGGAACATTTAAACTAGCACTAGAACCAAATATAATCCCCGCAGGGTTGATTAAATATAAGTTGGAATTGCCACCTGTAACTTGAATTAATCCGTTAATTAATGAAGCACTGTTACCTGTGACACGCCCTAAAATATTTTGAATTGATGGTTGCGAAAGAAAGTTAGCCGTTTGATTTGCATCTAGCCCAAATTGAGAGAAACTGTGAAATAGATTAGTGCGATCGCTACTCAAACTACCACCGCTAATATCAATCTTATTGCCTTCAGTAGTAATCACAGTTCCAGTCCCATCATTAGCTGGAGTGATTGATTGGGCTTTGACAAATGGAGAAAACAACCCAAAAATCATTGCTAAAGTTGCTAGCGGACTGATGGAACTAGCAAATATAGATTTAACCCTGATGGCAACAAAAATTATCAGCATCTTCATCATTAAATTTACCTGAAATAGCGAGTAAGAGAAAATTATTATGTAAAAAAAGTAGCCTAAGATGACAAGAAACATCGCCAAATATAGTGAAATGTACTTAAAAACTAGTATTTGACAATTTTCAAACTCTCAGTATATGCTGTTTTTTCTATTACAGCCACTATGAAAAATATGTAATATTTTTTAATAAAAAGTATTATTATTTTTATCCTTTATAGAAAATTGCAATTAAATAAACGCTACTAACCCAGATCCCCGACTTTTTCAAAAAGTCGGGGATTTAAATCTCGCTTAAGTCAGTAACATTCAGCGATAAAATGATTGATTTAGTATTCTGGATGTTGATGAATATAAATTAGGAACCTTCCAATTCAAAAAATATTCCCGAAGCGATTGTTCACTGAACCGTCAACAGTCAACAACTTGAACGGAATAATTTATTTTTGGGAGTTCGCTGATCAACTTTGCACTACTGTTAACAAACATTTCAACATTAAATAAGCAGAAGTTGCGCCCGGATCTTGATGTCCAATACTTCGCTCTCCCAAATAGCTAGCTCGTCCCTTTTTCGCTAACATCGGTGTTGTCGCCTGCAAAGCTTGTTCTGCAGCTGCTACTGCTTGCTGCAACGCTGTTACACTGTTGCTACCTTCATCTACAGCTTGTGCAAAAGCCGTCACTGCGGGAGACAGGACATCTACCATTGTCTTATCTCCTATTTGAGCTTTACCACGCTGAAGCACGCCATTTAACCCAGCCTGAAGTAATACCAGCAAATCCTGTTCATTCAGTTCTTGCTTGTGACCTACATCCGTACTAGCACGTAAAAACCAAGTTCCATAAAGAGGGCCACTTGCACCCCCAACACTAGAAATTAATGTCATGCTGACTGCTTTTAAAATGCTACCAATATCTTTATCGGCGACCGTTGGTAATTGACTCACAACCTTTTGAAAACCGCGATCCATATTAATACCGTGGTCAGCATCACCAATCGCTGCATCCAATTCGGTTAAATATGCTTTATTTTGCTCTATTTCCCTGGCGAATGACTGCAACCATTGCAAAATCTGCTCTTTGCTTACCATCTGTAACCTTTGAAACCTAGATTTGCTAATATTTGGCCAAGCTAGCGTAGTATTCTATCCGAATTTTTACGGCTAAGTGTGTTTGGTAGATGTAACAGTAAGAAGTACTGAGCTAATCCTACCTATGAAAGGAGTGGATTTTGTAGGTTTATGGCATGAGAAAAAATACTTATGCCCCATGAATAACCTAAGTCGGTGGGTGTAGTTGATTCCCCTCTGGAATTAGTGTATTTTCCTGCCGACCTTCTGTAAATTAGCCAAGGGAATATACGTTTATGATTCGTCCTCGGTCATTAGTTTTAAAACTACTTCCTTTGTTATTTTTAATTGCTTTCTTCACGACTACTTGCGTTAACTATAGCAAAAATAGTGAAAATCAGATTGCTGCCTTTGGTGCTGCGATCGCCAAACCAAAAGAGAATATTATCTATCCAGAAAATGCAGGTATTATCAACGTTACTGATCCAGAATATGGAGCTATACCTAATGATAGTCAGGATGATACAGAGGCTATCCAAAAAGCATTGAGTAAGTTTCCTAATGCTAGGAAAACTATCTATTTACCCAATGGCGTGTATAACATCTCTGATTGCTTACATTGGCCTAAAGGTATTCGTTCTCGCTCTGACTACAAGCGAACTGTACTACAAGGACAAAGTAAAGAAGGAGTGATTATTCAACTTCAAGATGCTGCACCCAAATTTCAAAATACTCAGCAGCCTCGACCAGTAATTTCTACAGGTTTTGATCCAGATTTAAATTCTGAATCTGCAGATTTTAAGGCTAGTAAAGTAGCTCAACGTTTTGGTAATTCGGTGCGGAACCTCACTATTAATATAGGAAAGAACAATCCAGGTGCAGAAGGACTAAATTTTGTTGCTAATAATCAAGGAGCAGTACGTAGCGTTAAAATTATTTCTGCTGATGGACAAGGGACAACAGGTCTAGCACTAACTCATGGTGAAGTCGGCCCCCTATTAATTGAAGATGTGGAAATTGTGGGATTCGATAACGGAATCCTCACAAATAGCGGTATTAACGGTATTTCGTTGCAGAATATTACAGTTCGCAATCAAAAAATAGTTGGTATATTCAATGGCGGCCAACCAATGAGCCTAGAAGGGTTCACTAGTTTTAATTCAGTTCCAGCAATTATTAACGGCAAAAATCCCAATAAAGGTAACGATCCAGGAAGTACCTTAACGCTGGTGAATGCCAAGATTGTCGGTCGAGGTCAAGCCAAAAATGTCTCTGCAATTAGTTCTGCTGGGTTTATTTATGCCAGAAATATAGTATCTTCTGGTTACAAAAACTTGCTTTCCAGTAATGCGCGCAAGGCTAAAAAGACCATTAGCAAGAGCGAAATTGATGAATTTACTTCACATCCAATCCTTTCCATTTTTCCTTCGCCATCGAAATCCTTGCAACTGCAAATTAAGCAATTTCCTAAGCTAGCTTGGGATGATCCAAAAACTTGGGTTAGTGTTGAGAAATTTGGCGCGACACCCAAAGATAATAAAGATGACACAGCTGCTTTTCAAGCTGCAATAGATTCCGGAGCCAGCACAGTTGTAGTGCCAAGCACTGGCAAATTTATTATTAATGGTTCTCTCAAACTGAGAGGCAAAGTACAAAGATTTGTAGGAACTGAAGGCTCGATTAATGGTAGTGGAGAGATAGTTGCAGAAAATGGCAGTCAACCAACCCTAATAATTGAGAATTTTGCTGTAGAATTGAAATCAAAATTGAAATGGAAAACAGTTGCTAGTCGCACTATTGTTTACCGTAGTATCACTCACCTAAATCTCGAAAGCGAAGGCTCTGGAGACATTTTCATTGATGATACTGTTATGGATAAACTGAGATTCAACAATTCTGCTCAACACATTTGGGTACGCCAGTTGAATCCTGAAGGAGGTGCGGAAACTAATATAGTCAATAGTGGCGCTAAACTTTGGATTTTAGGATTTAAGACAGAACGTGGTCAAACAAAAATCGAAACTACCAATGGGGGTGTAACTGAACTTCTTGGTGGTTTAGTTTATGCTTCTGGTAAACAAAATCCAAAAGATCCACTTTTTCGCATTGTTAATGCTTCAGGCAGTTTCGTGGGCATTGCAGAAGCATATTTTGATAAAGATACCTATCAAATCTGGGTTGAAGAAACAAGGGGTAATACTACCAAAACCCTAATGAGATCCAAACTTCCAGGTAGATATACAGCTAACGGAGTAGTGATGTTAATGTATACAGGTTTTGACAGGAAAACTACTTAGATTATTACATCAGGGGAGGCAGGGGGCAGGGAGATGAGGGGAAATAACAAACACCCAACGCCCAATTACTCATTACCCATTACCAAACCCCCAATTCTAAATTCCCCAACGTAGGTTTGGGGTTTTGACTGGTGCATCCCAGAGGCGAATCATTTCATCATCTAGCTTCAATAAGGTAATTGAGCATCCTTGCATTTCCAAAGATGTAATATAAGGCCCAATTAAATTGCGTACAATTTGCAATCCTTGCTGTTGGCAGATTTGGGCTAGTTTGCGATAGACAAGATAGAGTTCTGAAAGGGGAGTCCCACCCATACTATTGACAAAGGCAAGTATGCGATCGCCTTTTTGTAATGGTGGATCTGTCAGTTCTACATCTACCCAATCCCCTTGCTTTGCATTCCACTCTCTAACTGTCCGGCTATAGCCTGTATCGTCAATAATTGCTCTGGCTAAACTTTCAGTAATTTCATCTACAGATTGTAAAGCGATACGTTCCCTGCCTGGTTCGCCGTGAATCCCAATACCAATTTCTAATTCGCGATCGCTTAATGTAAATGTCGGTGTACCTTTGGCTGGTACTGTACAGGAAGTCAAGGCAATTCCCATACTCCGCCCGTGCAAATTTACCCGACGACATAAATCTGCTATTTGCTGTAAATCATATCCAGCTTCAGCTGCTGCACCACAAATTTTCTCAGCCAGTACTGTTGTACCCACACCCCGCCTTCCCTGAGTAAAAAGGCTGTCTTTGACTGCTACATCATCATCAATCAAAATATTCAGCACTCGGATATCCTCACTTTGGGCTAATTCCGTTGCCATTTCAAAGTTCATCACATCGCCACTGTAGTTTTTGACGATATAAAGGACACCTGCCCCACTATTCACTTTCTGGGCTGCGGCTAACATTTGATCGGGGGTAGGAGAAGTAAAAACCTCTCCTGGACAAGCCGCATCTAGCATTCCCCTACCCACAAAACCAGCGTGCATTGGCTCATGTCCACTGCCACCACCAGAAATAATTGCTACTTTTCCCTGTACGGGCGCATCGGCTCGGTAAACAAAGGTTGGTTCATAGCTCACCTGAATTAAATCAGCATGAGCCGCCGCCATACCCTCTAAACTTTCCCGCACAAAGTCTTCTGGCTTGTTAATCAGCTTTTTCATGATCCATGCCTGCCTGAGAATTTGTTACATCCCAGGATTTATTTTACAGTTTGGGCAGGCGATCGCTTAGTTGCTGTTCTAATTGTGTAATGCGGGCTTGTAAAGGAGTAATCATTGCTTCGACTTCGTCCACCGAATAGCGGATAGGAATATGTTGGGGACAGTTTTCGCTAATTGCTTCAACATGAAAGAGAATCGCTCTTTCTACTTCTGCTGGATATCCTGGCATTCGTAGCTGTTCAATTAAAGTTGGATCGTCTTCAACATATTTACTTCTTCCCCAGATTTTAATGCGTTTGCGGTGACGATAATCCATTAAGAAGATGAAGGCTTTGTCATTCCCCGATAGGTTACCCACCGTAACGTACTGTACATTTCCCGTAAAGTCGGCAAAACCTAGAGTCTTCTCATCCAACACCTTCAAAAAACCAGGCGGGCCGCCACGAAACTGAATATATGGATAACCGTTGGAACTGACTGTTCCTAAATAAAACCCATCGAGTTGAGTAATAAATTCCTCAATCTTTGGTGTAATGACATCATTAGCAGAACCATTGGCAATATAGCGCTCATAGGTTTGCCTTGACCCTCGTTGTTCTTGAGCTGCTAGCACTTCCGGTGTAAAAGCAATTTCTCCAAATTTGCGTGGCATAATACACTCCTAAGGAAATTCCATTAAAAAAATATTCCATCGTTATTCAGCAGAGGAGGCAAAGGAGAAAGATATTGTCCTCTGAAAGATATTTCTGGAAGCTCCTAAACCGTAAGAGGTTCTTCAATACCAATCATTCCCACGAAACCAGGAAGATTTTTGATGCGATCAATCCAGGTAAGGATATTTGGGTAATTTTCCAAGGGAATCTTGCCATCAGGCGCAAGTGCAACATAAGGGAAGACTGCAACATCAGCAATTGTTGGATGTCCTAATTCCAACCATTCTCGATTTGCTAAGTGATTGTTGAGTTGCGTAAGGATAAACTCTGATTTTTGATTTGCTCGTTCTATGTTGATGCTAGTGGTTTTGAATAAATGAAATAAACGTGCTGATTCAGGGCCTTGGCGAATTTCTCCCGCAGTGGTTGATATCCAGCGCATCACTTGAGCTAGGGGTAAAGCTTCTAAGGGCAACCATTGATCGCCGCCATACTGCCGCGCCAAGTATACAAGAATTGCTTGGGCATCTGCCAACACTGTATTACTATCGACTAACAACGGCACCTGTCCAAAAGAATTTAGTTCTAAAAATTCCGACTGCTTATGCGCTCCTGCCATCAAATCAACTTTAATCCACTCGTAATCTAAGCTCAGCAAAGACAGCATTAATTTTGCTTTGTAGCTGTTGCCAGATAGTTCGTGACCATAAAGCTTAATCATGAGTTAGTCCAAATCTTTTTGTACCGTTCGTTCGGTATGAAATTACTGTACCGTTCGTTCGGTATAATGTCAACAGATAATTGCTCACCTTATAAAAATGCCTAAAGAGACTTATATTCCCTGTCTGTTACAACTGTTTCGCCAGTATGGTTATGATGGCGCAACCCTAGCGAAGATTTCGGAAGCGACTGGACTGGGAAAAGCTAGCCTTTACCACCACTTCCCCGGCGGTAAAGATGAGATGGTGGAGACGGTACTAGATTATCTAGAACGATGGTTAGTAGAAAATATCCTGCCCTCTCTTCAGAGTGAAGGGGACGCTGTGAAAAAATTGCAGCGGATGTGCGATCGCCTCAGCGAACTTTATGAGGGTGGAAAGCAGCCATGTCTATTTGCTATCTTATTGCTAGGTTCAGCAAGAGATGTGTTTCACCATAAGGTACAAGAATTATTTCAGGGCTGGATTGATGCGATCGCCAGCGTGTTAATTGAAGCGGGTATGGATAAAGAACTTGCCAAACAGCGAGCTGAAGATGCTGCGATCGCTATTCAAGGTTCACTAATTTTATCTCAAAGTTTGGAAGATCCAACTCCTTTTCAGCGGGTTATTCAGCAACTACCAAAAGAGCTTTGTAGGCTTGTACCAATTTAAGTAGGAAGGTGCAATTAAAACTAACTTTTGTCAGGTAAAAGGAGAACAAAATTTAACATTTCACCCTTTGCCTTTAGAGATACTTTATAAAGTAAACCTTAAATTGTAGGATGCGTTAGCAGAGAGTACGGCATCGACAAAGATGGTGCGTTACGGCTAAATTTCATTGTCTCTAAGTCCGAAATCCTTGCACAGCAGTAACACACCCTACTTAGATTTACTTTATAAATAGCCTCTTACCCTGATTAATTCCAATTTTCAATGCAGACGACATTGAGAAATTAAAGATTATTAACTATCCGCTGTTGATATTCCTGTTCTGTCATCATGTCTTGAGTACTTTCTAAGCGGTCAACAAATACAATACCCTCGAGATGATCGTATTCGTGTTGAAAAATTCGAGCTACAAAATCAGTTAATTCTTGTTGTTGCAATTCACCATTGTGGTCAGTATATTCCACTTGAATTTTCTGATATCTAGGAACTAAACCCCTAACACCAGGAACACTTAAACAACCTTCCCAACCTTTCACAACTTCTGTAGAATGTCCAATGATTTTCGGATTAATCATTGCTGTTGGTGCCATCTCTGGGGCATTTGGATATCTAGGGTTAGGACGGGAAGCTACAATAAATAAACGATATGATTCAGCTATTTGTGGTGCAGCGATTCCCACACCATTAGACTGGGCTACCGTTACAAGTAAATCTTCAATTAGATTTTGTACAATTTCGCTTTGAATATTATCAATCAAGCTAGCTTTTTGGCGTAGTATGGGATTACCTAATTGAATGATTGGAATTAATTCAGCCATTGGATAAACTCCTTATTCAATAAAGAATTCTCTAAAATTTAAAATGTATATAGGAATCCGTCTTGATGATTGAAAAAAATTAAACTATGTGTAGAGTGCGTGATTATAAAGTGTAACACACCGCATTCTAGACCTTAGTTAATTGCGTTATTGATTGTGCTCTTATTTATTCAGTATAGCCATAAAATTTGATTTTAAATACACACATATTAGAGTGGGAATTACCTAGCATATCTGGGTTTTAGTGAAATATAGTTTAGTTCAGAAAATTAATTGATAACAAAACCAAAAAACTAGTTATACCAATTCAAAATTCAAAATTCAGAAAACCATATGTAGCAAGGGTTTTTGAGTTTGGATCTGTTGCTGAATTTTGGAGAATTGGTATTACTCAACAAAAAAACAGAACAATAATTTTGGAGGGGGTTTGGGGGACGCAACCGTCACCCAATCGGGGGTTTGGGGGAGAATCCCCCAATTGAGCTGGCTTCTTTAATAAGTGACAAATCAATCGCTAATAAGCTTAACCCAAGCGTATTGGTTTGGGTTTTAGTGGGTATTGCCCACCCTAGAATATTTTTTAATAAAGCCTTACAAAGCATTTGGCATAGGCTGGCACCTGTGATTATGAATGTAATTTAGTCTAAAGCTTTGGGCTAACATCAACTTTCACGCCGCACTGGCAAAGGAGCAGGTTTGACTGCTATTTGAGTAACTTGGCCATCGCGTTCTACTTGCATTTGTAAAGGATTACCAATTTTGCTATTTTCTACAAGCTTTTGCACGTCTTCTATTTTATTTACAGGCTGATTATTAATACTCCGAATCACATCACCAGTTCTTAATCCAGCAACAGAGGCGGGAGAGCGTGGGACAATATTAATCAATAGAACGCCTTTATCTGCTGTCAGGGTAATGCGATCGCCTAATTCATTATTAATTCTTTCACGAATTTCAGGTGTTAGCGTCACCATTTGCACACCCAAATAAGGATGATCGACTTTACCGTTAGCAATCAACTCTTGGGCAATTCTTTGTGCAGTATTCACAGGAATAGCAAATCCCAAACCTTGCGCGCCACGGATAATAGCTGTGTTCATCCCAATTACTTGTCCACGTACATTCAGCAATGGCCCACCAGAGTTACCAGGATTAATTGCTGCATCAGTTTGTAGATAATCAACACGCTTATCGCTAGCACCTATATCACTGCTAGAGCGACCTGTAGCACTAATAATTCCAGATGTGACTGTATTGTTTAAGCCTAAAGGATTCCCAATAGCAATTACAGCTTCCCCTGGTTGCAAGCCATCGGAGTTACCCAAAGCCAGAGTTGGCAGATTATTCGCCGCAATTTTGATTACAGCTACATCGGTTACCGGATCTTCTCCCAGTACTTTACCGTTAAACGTCCGTCCATCTTTGAGGGTGACAGTTACACTATCAGCACCGTCTACTACATGGGAATTGGTCAAAATTTCCCCAGAAGAACTAATAATAAATCCAGAACCACTACCACGTTCTACCCTTTGTCGCGGCTGCGATGGTAGTTCGCCAAAAAACCGCCGAAAAAATGGATCTTCAAATTCATCTGGAGTCTGAGAAGCTACGGTTCGCGAAGAATCAATGCGAACTACAGCCGAGCCAACTTTTTGTACTACTCCCACTACAAAGTTAGGATCGTTAGAGGATGAAAAAATGGGGGGTGGCACAATTGCCGAATCAGGGTTAGTTGTGCGCTTAGGTGCTGCTTGTGACTGAGCATCACTTTCTTGCCTCCCAAATATCTTACTAGGTAAAAGAGAGCAACCTCCCAGAAACGCCACTAAACTGACTTTTAAGAGCATCGACATCATACTATTTCTTTCCTGCTTCTGGCATAAACCTTTGGTATCAATATTTTGGGCTGCACAGCAACTTTTGTTTATCTTCATGTGTCTTTGCTTCTCCGTGTTAGTCAGTGGGTGGTAGGATCTTGCCTACCGGGTATGCCCCAAAATGATTACAACTTAAAAGCTTGTTCCAGGTCTAGAGCATGTGAATGCTAAATTGGTGCTTGCTTATATCTTCTATTGTGACGATTAGCAGCAAGGGTGGTAGATAATGGAAATTCCGATAGACAATTTGTGGAGTCAGGTATTAGAGCGCTTACAGCTAGAATTATCCCGTCCTACCTTTGAAACTTGGATTAAAACTGCTAGTGCGGAGCGATTAGAAAATAATTGTTTGGTAATCTGTACTCCTAATCCTTTTGCACGTAATTGGTTACAGAAATATTACATAAATACCATCGCTCATGTCGTGCAAGATATTCTCGGATATCCTGTAGAAATTTACATTACCGTTGCTCAAGGTAATGAAATGTCCCCTTTGCATGAACGCGAAGCGCCTTGGGAATTACCACCACCGACAAATACTCCAGAAAGTATTTCTAAACCTCAGCAAACAACCCATGAATTAAATGCTAAGTATGTCTTTTCACGCTTTGTAGTTGGTGCTAACAATCGCATGGCTCATGCCGCATCACTGGCGGTTGCAGAATCTCCTGGGAGGGAGTTTAATCCCTTGTTTTTATGTGGTGGTGTTGGTTTAGGTAAAACGCACCTCATGCAAGCTATTGGCCATTATCGCTGGGAAATTCGTGCTGATTCAAAAATATTTTATGTGTCAACTGAACAATTTACTAATGATTTAATCACAGCTATCCGCAAGGATAGTATGCAAAGTTTTCGAGAGCATTATCGGGCTGCTGATATCCTGTTAGTAGATGATATTCAGTTTCTCGAAGGCAAAGAGTACACTCAAGAAGAATTTTTCCATACTTTTAATACTTTACATGAAGCCGGTAAGCAAGTTGTCATTGCTTCCGATCGCCCTCCCAACCAAATTCCTCGCCTTCAAGAAAGACTTTGTTCTCGTTTTTCTATGGGGTTGATTGCTGACATACAACCACCAAATTTAGAAACAAGGATGGCAATTCTCCAGAAAAAGGCTGAATACGAAAATATTCGCCTTTCTACAGATGTAATTGAGTATATCGCCTCTAATTACACTTCTAATATTCGGGAATTAGAAGGAGCTTTAATTCGGGCGCTAGCTTATATCTCTATTTGGGGCTTACCTATGACAGTAGAAAGTATAGCCCCTGTTTTAGAAACTCCCAACGAAAAAGTAGCAGCTACCCCAGAGGTAATTTTAAAGGTTGTGGCTGAGAATTTTGATATTGCAATTGAAGATTTAAAAAGCAACTCACGGCGCAGAGAAATTAGCTGGGCACGTCAAATAGGTATGTATCTAATGCGGCAACATACAGATCTGAGTTTGCCGAGAATTGGTGAAGAATTTGGGGGTAAAGATCATACAACGGTGATTTACAGTTGTGACAAAATTGCTCAGTTACGAGAAAGCGATCGCACTTTAGTAAATACCCTCCGTCAACTGAGCGATCGCATCAATATGAATAGCCGTTCCTAAAAGTTAATCTTCTACTTTATTGACAGTTTTCCACAGGCATCACTATTATCTTTGAGTTTTACAGTCAAGTACTTTATCAAAAATATTAAGCCAAGTATAAAAATATATTAAATTTTTATTAGAATGTGGCAAAAAACTTATTAATTTGGGAAATTTTTGGGAAAAACTTGATATTTTTGCAGAAAAACTTAAATTAAGTATAAATACCTTGTGGAAAAACCCTTGCACTTTTCCACAAGTTTTCCACAGATAGTAATTGACGAAACTCCCCGAAACAAAAATCAAGGAAAAGTTATCCACAATTTCCACAGCTAATGACTTGAAACTAGGGAATAGGGGACAAGGAATCAATAAAAGAACAACAAAACATATATTTTCATACTTTGTAATTAGCAAATGCAGATTGGGTTTCACTTGGCAATAGGGAATAAGGTATATTTTAAACTACGGTTATCTGAAGATAATTACTGATGACAAAGATAATCAACTAATCGACATTTAAGGAGCATTATTTAGGGTATGCATCTTGACCGACTTACAAGAGATTAATAAATTGTTATCTACAGATTAGATGTGTTTTAGCTTACTCGGTTGAAAAAAGAAAGCGACAAATATATGGATAGGAGAGGAAATGTTTTCTCCCCTAAGGGACTTCCAACTAAAAAAATATTCCATCCCTGTGGGACGCTAAGCGAACGCTTTCTCAGCAGAGGAAGCAGAGGAGAAAGAACCTGCCGCGATGAAAATGGGATAATTTATTTTCTGGAATTCCTTAAGAGAGATGATTGATATATAACAAAGATTATTTGAATTGCTATAAGTTATATTGAGGACTAATACGCAACAGAGATAAAAAATAAAAATAGATGACGAGAAAGTAGGTAAGTGAAATCTACTTCAATCAAACAAGCAGCAGAACGTAATATTAACCGAATCACATAGTTTTATGGCATCGCTACCGGAAATCAAAAACTGTGTGCAATTGCTTCGCCATTATGGCATTTGCTGTAACTCTAGTCTTCAGCAAGCTAATCATAGGGTCTCACACAGCAGAATTGGACACAGCGATCGCCTGCATTATTTTGTGGTGATAGTTTTAAAAGACACCTTAGGGCCCAATCCCCACATTTCTCAGATTAGTTGCGCCTAGGGGTAGGCTGTTTGCTAAATTAAATACAGTACTAAGGCTTTCCTAGTGCATAAATTCGTGCCAGTAAGTTATTAGCTAATAACTATTGTTGAACATCAAGCAAGATAACATCTATTATCAGCATCTAAACCCGATTCTCCCGACATCCTCATGTTGGCGGGGAATAACCTTGTAATGTTATAACGTCATCAGTTCTAGATGCAAAATGGGGAACACTGAATATAGTGAGTTAATTACTTATGCTGGACGAGAGTTAGGCTTGGTCTCTATCACTCTTTCCACATTTACAATTAGGGGCTTCTCAGGTTTTCCCTCGCTACTTGCGTCAACCCCGTCAGACACAATCGATAAGCAATGCTAACGCCAGCACTGCTGAACATTTTTAAGCAGGTGGGTCAATAGTAATGAATGAAGCTGAAACCTCAAACAATGGGGCTTTTATTGAATCCTTAAATTCTGCTAATTCGCCACAAATGGAGGAGGCGAGTTGTCCTTTCTATTCTGTTGTGCCTAATGACAATATGACACAACATTTGCCACTCCTCCAGCCAGCAAAAGACGAGCAGCCTGAGACTCAAGCCCCAGATGTAACAGTAGATACAACCAAGCAAGACTGGGTTGCTGAGCCTGATATTCAACAACAACTTTTGGTAAATGCAGAATTTCAGAAATTGTTGGCGTTGAATCAAGAATTGCGTTCTGCTAACGATGATTTGTATGAGCAAGTAGAACACCTTAAAGATGAATTAGCTGATGCTCAAAAGGCTATACAGTGGCAAAAAAAACGCTTTGGTGTCACTGAGTCAATGCTCAACCAACAAACTCAAGAACTCAACGCCGCCCAAGAACAAATCAAATCTTTATTCGAGGAATTAGAAACTGCTGTCCAAAGCGTTCAGCGTCAAGAAATTTTCATTGAAACTTATAAAGCACAGTTACAGATTAGTCAACAACGCCTAGCGCAGTTAGAAAGGGAATGTTCGCTTCTGCAAACTAACTATAGCGATCAGTCTCAGCAGCTATTGCAATCTGAAAACTCCTGTAGAGAGTTGCGAACTAGGCTAATGCGGCAACAGCGGCAGACCCTACAATTTAAAGCAGCTCTAGAAAAGTGTTTAGAGCCACCTGTTCCCGGTGAAGAGTCCTCAGAAGATACTGCACGTCCCCGTAATTCTAATGGTAGGCAATCAAGATTTGCGAAAAAAGCACGGTCTTTGTTTCCCAATGCCCAGCCAATTAAGCCTTGGTCAGCGGCATCAGAAGCTTTAGATGATAATTTAGATAATTCTTTGCAGGAATCTTCAGCAGCACCTTCACAGCCAAAAACTGAACCAACTGCAACTCCATCTTCTCCTTGGGATTGGTCAGACCGCGAAAACACTTCAACAACAGCTAAATCAAATACTGCCCCAGAATCAACTGCCTTTGTGGCTTCATCGCCAAGCGCGGAAAATTCCTCAACTAAACCACAACCAGTCTCTCCTTTGGGTTCATCAAGCATTGATGAGCTAGATAGTCTCATCCAAATGTTTTTTGCTGCTCAACCTGCATCTACACCTTCAACCTCTACCACTGTTGAAATAAATGTAGAAAGTCACCCAGCCGATGATGTAACTATTTGGGAAACCGTCGCCAAAACAGTGACAGATGATGAAGAAACAAATCCTGTATCTCCACAACAACTTTTAGGCGAAAGCAAACCAAAGCTGAAAACTTCTAATAATAAAGAAGAGAATGATACCTCTTCACCAGCTAAAAAGTCCTCCAAATCAACTAATCCACCTGTTGCTCACACAACAGCAGCACCAGAAAATGATGACTATTGGGCAGAAATTTCCCAACTCAATCAAGTAGATGTGCATTTATCCAATGTTAGCCAAGATGCAGACGGGGAGTCTGGTATCGACAATCAATCACCCTCACCAGTGGTTTATCCCCAACGTCCACCCAAAGGACGCAAGTCTTTGGCATCTGTAGAGTTACCAAATTTTCGGCAGAAGAAGCAATAATTGCAGAGACGCGATGATCGCATCTGCACTCAAAAGTCAAGGGTTAAAGGTCAAGGGTCAAGGGTCAAGGGTAAATTATATAATCCATGCCCTATGCCCTATGCCCCATGCCCCATGCCTCAATTTAATTGAGAATTTGCGCTTCTGAATTTTGAATTGAGTCTTCTGATTTAACTTTCGCCACTTGATTTGGCGATCGCGGTTTGCCTGTGATGATAGCGTAGTTAATAGCTAATAGCCGTAACCACAAGGCCGGATAGCGGGGTTCTAACCAAGGGCCTATTTTAGTGAGGTAGCTGGCAAACCAACCATTCAATAAAGCGCTGACTAGGGCATAACTACCAAAGTTAAAATAATTCCCCAGCCATCGCATCAAATCTTTGGGCCCTGCTAGTTCCCAAATCCACAATAGCAGGGCGGGGTTTTTGCGTGCTGCTTTGATGGCGAGGCGGTTAAAGGTGAACCAATCGCATCGGTCTTTAATGAAGTTATCTGCAACATCTGGAGGTTCATCTGCCAACAGCCCAAAGAAGGTATTCAGCATAGAGTTGATTCTTTGGGGTGGTAGGAATTTACCAGTTGGTACCATCATACCTTTAGAAAATAGCCAGGTTACCGAAACGTTACTTTGGTAAGCGCGGATTCGGTTTAAATGACGGAAACTTAGCAGATTATGCTTAAGGGCGATATCTAAAAGTTTTGTGAGACGTTCTAAGTTGCGTACTAAAGAACCAAAGCCAGTAAATACGAGAGGTGACTGAAGTGATGCAGCATCACCGATCGCAATTAATCTATCAAAGGCAACTGTGCGATCGCTACTTCCCACACTAAAATGCCCTGGTATATAGCCAAAGGTGGGTTTTTTCCACACCAGCTTGTCTACATCACAGCGCCGATATTCTGGCAAAATCGTGAAAAAGTCTTCGTACATTTCCAACAAGGAACCAGGATTTTTAGGGTTGACTTCGTGGTAATGAAACAAATAAATTGTCAGTTCTTCCCCGATTCCAGGAAATAATTCCCAAATTAATTGTCTCCCACGAGAAATATCGCCGTGGCTGTAAAGCACATCTCCATATTGAGAATCCCAAACTTGCGGCTCAAATCCTTGATCAATTACCGCCCCCACGGTAGGGCAAACACTGTCAAAAGCCCGACCGCCATTTAATTGCCAAGCTATTGGGGAAGCTGTACCCATCGCATCCACTATGAGCCGTCCGCTTACTTGCTGTTCTTTTTGCTTGGGTAGATGCTTGACATTAACTAAAACATGTGTTTTATAAATATCAGCACGCAGAAACTCTGTTTCATCCCAGATATCACCACCTGCAGCAAGGAGCTTTTGACCGCACATTTGCAACCATTTATCAGAGTCGAGGGCAATATTTAGCACGGTGGGAGTATGTAAAACAGGCGATCGCAATTTTCGGGGATTATTGGCATCAAAAAATTTATTGAACCCATCTTTATACTCGCGAGCGATGACTGTTTCTAACTCAGTATGAGTCACCAACCCTAAATTAATTAAGCTTTGCAGCTCATCACGCGAAATATTCCATTCGCGATTCATCCGCCCAAAGGGCATTCGTTCTATCAGTAAAACTTTATATCCCAATTTCGCCATTACTGCCGCATGGATAGCGCCTAATGCGCCACCAATGTAGATGATGTCGTAGGTAGGGGATGAGGGGGATGTTCTTCCCAATCCCTGGTTACCAGTCCCCAATCCCCCTTGATGCGAAAACACAACCTGTCGCGGTTGCTGTGGATTCCTTACGCCTTCGCGCCATCTTTGTTCCCACCAGTAGGCGCGTGTTAGGTCATATTCCCCATTGGGCATTTTCTGAAAATACTTGACGGTGAGGGGGTAATCAGGTTGTAATGCATCAAATATTGATTGTTTGGATAAATCAATAACTGGGGGTTCTGGGTAATTATGAGGAAAGCGGCTTCTGATGTCAGTAATCAGGCGGTGTAGAATTTGCTTTTCTTGAGGAAAAGGTCGATCTGCCCAACGGAAAACTTTTAAATAAGTAGTTCGTTGTACCGACCAAACAAATATAGAAAGTTCCGTTGGCAAATTTTCGGAAATCGGTACTTCAGCCGTTGTAGTGTCAGCAGATACTTTCAGACGAAACCCATCTGGAGTATTTATTTTTTCACCATTATCTGGTTGAAAATCTGCTTGCAGCCAACTGCGTACAGCGGCCGTATCTGGTGTCGGAACTTCTAAATAAAGGATTTCTTTCATTTTTTTCTGACATCTCCGCTAAATCTACTCACTAAGACAGATTTCAAGAAGGCATGAAATACGATAAACTCCGCCCTATCGGTTGCTTAAAGATTTGATGAAGAGATTTTAATAATTTGTCAAACATCTAGTTCATTCTAAATTTCTGTAAACCCACGCCATGAATTATCCCATCCCAGACAGCCCCCAAGACATTGTTGCCCTGCAACAAAGACCTGTTGATGAAGAATTGGTTGCATCTGCGATCGCTGGAGTTATTAAAATTGTGCGGGCGCAGGGCCAATCTTTGGAAGAGTTAACCGCCCAAGTCCTAGCTGACGACCAGATGCTTGATAAACAGCAGCGTCGCTGGCTAAGTAAATTACTTGCTCAAGCTTGGGAAAATTTCTCGTAGTAGAAGAGCTAGTACAGGCAGTTAGAGTTTGATGGATGTTTGCCCAGATTGCCAATCGCATTTTATTGGTGTGGGAAGTCAAGTGATGTGTGGTAAAGATTGGCAATGAGGCTGGGCATAATTTAGTCAAGGGTCAAGGGTCAAGGGTCAAGGGTCAAGGGTCAAAGTATTGTAGTATGTTCTACTTTGGACTGTTGACTACCATCGCAAAAAATCATAGATGTGCTGTGAATGCACAATTCAAGATTCCGCAATTTTTGTATTTTCGATTTTTGGCTTCTGGATAGCAGGAAACTGGGCTTCGGTTTGAGTATGCAGTAATAAACCATACTCCAGCCCTTCAACCACGGCTTGATAGGAAGCCTCTAAAATATTTGTCGAAACGCCTACTGTTGTCCAGCGTTGATGACCATTACCTGATTCTATCAATGCCCGGGTTTTAGCTGCTGTACCTGTGTGTCCATTGAGGATACGGACTTTGTAATCTGTCAACTCAAAATCGGCAATTTGGGGATAAAAGTTTAACAGCGCTTTGCGTAAAGCCGCATCTAAAGCTGCCACAGGGCCATTCCCTTCGGCTGCCTCTAAAATATTTTTACCATTAACAGCTACTTTAATTGTCGCCAGAGCGCTGCTGCTTGCCTTACCCTCAATTAAGTCGCAGTGTACCTGAAAACCTTTAACTTCAAAAAACTGGGGACGATTACCTAAGGCTTCGTGCATTAACAGGGCAAAACTCGCCTCTGCGGCTTCAAATTGATAGCCCTCACTCTCCAAATCCTTCATTTTTTGGAGAATTTGCCTGGCTTCTGGTTGATTTGGATCTAATTCAATGCCAAAAGTTCGGGCTTTGGCTAACACATTACTTAGTCCAGATTGTTCAGAAATGACTATGCGTCGGCGGTTCCCTACTTGTTCAGGCTGAATGTGTTCGTAAGTTAGGGGATTGCGTTCTACTGCGGATACATGAATACCGCCTTTGTGAGCAAATGCTGATCTACCCACAAATGGTGCGTGTTCATCAGGAGCCAGATTTACCACCTCGCTAACAAAGCGACTGGCTTCTGTAAGTTGTGCTAGCTCGTCTTCACCGATACAGCTATAACCTAACTTCAACTGTAAATTGGGAATTAAAGAACAAAGATTAGCATTACCACAACGTTCACCATAACCATTCACTGTACCTTGTACCATTGTTGCCCCAGCCATGACAGCAGCTAAAGCATTAGCCACAGCCATATCGGAATCATTATGAGTGTGAATGCCAATTTGGGGGATTGTGCTTTGTCCTGTGTCATTTGTCATTGGTTTTTGACTAAGGACAAATGACAAATGACTATTGACTGCTTGGACAATTTGGCTTACTTCATGAGGTAACGCCCCGCCATTGGTATCGCAGAGAACTAGCCATTCTGCACCAGATGCGATCGCAGTCTCTAATGTCTGTAAGGCATAATCAGGGTTGTGCTTGTAGCCATCAAACCAATGTTCGGCATCATAGATTACACGTCGCCCTTGGCTGCGAAGGTACTCAATCGTATCGCGGATCATCGCCAAATTTTCTTCTAATGTTGTTTTCAGCCCGGCTGTGACGTGTAAATCCCAAGACTTGCCAAAAATTGTCACCCAACGACTACCAGAAGCCAGAATTGCTTGCAGCATTGGTTCAGCCGCAGCAGTGGTGTTGGGGCGGCGTGTGGAACAAAATGCGACAATTTCTGCTTGTTTGAGCGGATCTTCCTGAAGTTGCCAGAAGAATTGTACATCCTTTGGATTGGCACCAGGCCAACCACCTTCAATAAAGGGAATTCCCAATTGATCTAGTCTCTTGGCGATGCGTAACTTGTCTTCTATAGACACAGACAGCCCTTCACGCTGAGTACCATCCCGTAGCGTAGTGTCATAAAGCCAAATTTGAGGTGAGGGATTTTTGGTCATAAAACTGGAACATTTGAGACAACTTTTCAAGCGATGTGCCAATATACAACAAAAAGCCAGTTTGGTAATTCAACAATGCCTAACGTACTAACTCAAAATCAAAGTGATGAGTGTATGCGATCGCCAAAGCAGGTGATTTGGCCCCAAGGTTTACTGGCAGGCCTTGGTAAAATAGTGTCCATTGCCGAACCAAATAACGACAAACTTTGCTGCAATATGGTATTGACCTCTACAATGGCGGTGTTTAGCGAATCAGCTGTCACCGAATTGTGGCAGATGTAGTAGCTGTAAAGTTAAGGTAGAAGGCGAAGTATCAGCAGCGAATCGGCGCACTAAACGCAGTGTTCGCTTCCTCCCCATTCTCCTACAACAGACCTGCGTTTCGCCTGACATACTGACTGAGGTTTTATGGCAATCAATAACAGAGAAACAAAATTTGATAGATTTTGGTAATTTCTCAAATCTAGTGGACAACCAAAGGTTAACAAGGAGCAAAACAAGATGGGTAGATGGACACCGTTAATTCTGATGGCTGGAGGCTTGGCGATATTGTTGGGTACATTGCTAGGCATCAACTTTCCTATGGGCGGACAAAGCGCCAGCGTTCCACCAGGCGGTAGAACCTCAAAAGTCCTCCCAGCTAATATTAATGTTAATAGCACAGCTGCGGGTAGGAATAACGGTTCAACCACAGAAAGCCAACGCAGCGTTGCTCAAAATAATAACTCAACTGAGGAATCAACCTCAGAGACAGAAAGTTCTGCCGACACAAATACTACAGAAGCGCAATCCACAGACACCCAATCCACAGACAGCCAATCTACCAGTAATAATGAAAACTCTCAACCTATTCGTGCATTGTGGTAGAGGTTGCTAGTTATTGGTTACGAGTTATAAGTTATAAGTGATGAGTTATTAGTTATGAGTTGTTAGTTATGTACTAATAATAAATGGCTAATAATGTATGACTAATGACTAATGACTAGTGACATTTTAATTATTGGCGGTGGCGTTATTGGCTTAGCGATCGCCGTGGAACTGAAACTGCGCGGGGCAAATGTCACCGTGCTTTGCCGTGATTTTAACGCCGCCGCTAGCCATGCGGCGGCTGGGATGTTAGCGCCAGATGCCGAAAACATCTCAGATCAAGCGATGTACGATCTATGCTGGCGATCGCGTGCTTTATATTCAGACTGGACGCGCAAACTTGAAGAATTAACTGGCTTATCCACACTTTACTGGCCTTGTGGAATTTTAGCACCCGTTTATGAAGAGAGCGGGGGAGAAATTAAATCAACTGTAGCCTCTGCGCGGGAATCACCTGCTTACTGGTTGGATAAAACCGCAATTGGGCAATATCAGCCCGGATTGTCGTCAGCAGTAGTAGGTGGTTGGTGGTATCCTGAAGATGCCCAAGTTGACAATCGCGCATTAGCAAGGGTTTTATGGGCTGCTGCAGAATCTCTCGGCGTGGAACTCAAAGATGGGGTTACCGTTGAAGGATTGTTACAGCAGCAAGGTAAAGTATTGGGTGTACAAACTAGTGCTGGGGTAATGCGCGCTGCCCATTATGTATTAGCTACAGGTGCTTGGGCAAATGAATTATTGCCGCTTCCTGTACGCCCAGTTAAAGGACAAATGGTCAGGTTGCGTGTGCCGGACGCTGTGTCAGAATTACCTTTAAAACGGATTTTATTTGGTGAAAATACTTACATAGTTCCGAGAAGGAATCGCACAATTATTATTGGCGCGACTAGCGAAGATGTGGGTTTTACTCCCCATAACACCCCCGTAGGTATTCAAAAATTACTCCAACAAGCTACCCGCCTGTATCCGCAATTACAAGATTATCCCATCGAAGAAATTTGGTGGGGATTTCGCCCTGCTACCCCTGATGAATTACCCATTCTGGGAACTAGCCCCTGTAAAAATTTAACCTTGGCAGTTGGTCATTATCGCAATGGCATTCTGCTAGCACCAATCACTGCAGCCTTAATTGCCGATTTGATCTCAGAACAAAAATCTGATCCTTTACTATCTCATTTTAACTATTCCCGTTTTCTTGCTCAAACATCTACCTCCACATCCATGCTCACTCACTCGGCTAATTTCTCCAATGGACATCATGCCATTGTTGCTTTAGATAACTCAGCATTAACTAATCTAGATTCACCACTGACAATTGCTGGTAAAACCTTCAAATCTCGCCTCATGACTGGTACAGGGAAGTACCGCAGCATTGAAGAAATGCAGCAAAGCATCGCTGCTAGTGAGTGCCAAATTGTGACTGTCGCCGTGCGGCGCGTACAAACCAAAGCACCAGGACATGAAGGTTTAGCCGAAGCACTCGATTGGCAGAAAATTTGGATGTTACCCAACACTGCAGGTTGTCAAACCGCAGAAGAAGCTATTCGGGTAGCGCGTTTAGGGCGCGAAATGGCGAAACTATTAGGACAAGAAGATAATAATTTCATCAAACTAGAAGTGATCCCCGATCCGAAATATTTGCTTCCAGATCCCATTGGCACATTGCAAGCCGCAGAAAAACTAGTTAAAGAAGGCTTTGCTGTATTACCTTACATCAACGCTGACCCAATGTTAGCCAAGCGCTTAGAAGAAGTCGGTTGCGCTACAGTCATGCCTTTAGCATCTCCCATTGGTTCAGGACAAGGATTGAAGACAACCGCCAATATTCAAATCATCATTGAAAACGCTCGCATACCTGTAGTAGTAGATGCTGGTATAGGAGCGCCCTCAGAAGCAGCACAGGCAATGGAATTAGGTGCAGATGCCTTATTAATTAATAGCGCGATCGCACTTGCTAATAATCCAGCTGCAATGGCTAGGGCAATGAATCTCGCCGCAGTCGCCGGTCGTCTCGCATATCTAGCTGGTAGAATGCCCATCAAAGATTACGCCAGTGCTAGTTCACCACTCACAGGGACTATTAGTAGTTAGGGATTGGGGATTGGGAAAAAGCAGGGAGCAGGGAGCAGGGGGGAAAATAAAAAACACCAATTACCCATTACCCATTCCCCATTACCCATGCCCAATACTTGACGACAACCTCTAAAGCACGGCACACTTAGTACAAAAGTTCCAGTGGATGTAAAGCTGGAGGTCTTAAAAATGACTACTGCCTTAAGTTGCCGCAATTACATCAACGGTGAATGGTTGAGTGCTTTAGGGGAAGCCACCTTAGAAAGTCGCAACCCTGCTGATAAAAATGAAGTTGTTGCTACCTTCCCCCGTTCCTTAACAGATGATGTTAACAAAGCAGTAGCCGCCGCCCGTCAAGCTTACCGCAGTTGGCGACAAGTTCCAGCCCCAGCGAGATCTGAGTATATTTTTCGCGTCGGGGAAATATTACTTCAGCACAAAGAAGAACTCGCTCAGTTAATCAGCCGTGAAATGGGTAAACCGCTAACTGAAGCTAGAGGCGATGTGCAAGAAGGTATTGACTGCGCCTTTTACAGTGCCGGCGAAGGGCGGCGATTATTCGGGCAAACCACACCTTCAGAAATGCCTAATAAATTTGCCATGACGGTGAGAATGCCAATAGGGGTATGTGCTTTAATTACTCCTTGGAATTTCCCAGTGGCAATTCCTTGCTGGAAAGCTATGCCAGCATTGGTATGTGGTAATACCGTAATCCTCAAACCTGCTGAAGATACCCCAGCTTGTGCAACTAAATTAGTTGAGATTTTTGCCGCCGCAGGTTTACCACCTGGGGTAATTAACTTAGTGCATGGTGTGGGAGAAGAAGCCGGTAAAGCCTTAGTCGAGCATCCTGATGTGGATTTAGTATCTTTTACTGGTTCTTCCGAAACAGGTGCATTTGTGGGCGCGACTTGCGGACGTACTCACAAGCGTGTTTGCTTGGAAATGGGTGGTAAAAATGCCCAAGTTGTCATGGAAGATGCTGATTTGGAACTGGCGCTAGATGGTGCTGTTTGGGGAGCCTTTGGTACAACTGGGCAAAGATGTACAGCTACTAGCCGTTTAATTTTGCATCGTGATATCAAAGAAAAATTTACTGCCATGCTTTACGAGCGTACCAGCAAATTACGCTTAGGGGCTGGAACTGATCCAGATATAGATATCGGGCCGTTAATTAATGAATCGCAGCTGCAAAGAGTCAGTAAGTATTTAGATATTGCCCGTGAAGAAGGGGCAAAAGTGTTAATTGGGGGAGAAATTGCCAGCGAGGGGCAATTAAAAAATGGTAACTTCTTTAAACCGACAATTTTGGATAATGTTACACCAGAAATGCGGGTTGCCCGTGAAGAGATATTTGGGCCAGTAATCGCATTAATTGAGGTTAGCTCCTTTGAAGAAGCGATCGCAGTTCTCAATAACACCAATTACGGTCTATCTTCCTCCGTCTACACCCGCGACATCAACCGCGCTTTTACAGCTATGCGCGACATTGAGGCAGGTATCACTTATATAAATGGCCCAACTATTGGTGCTGAAGTACACTTACCTTTTGGTGGTGTCAAACAAACAGGTAACGGACATAGAGAAGCTGGAACTACTGCTTTAGATGTTTTCACTGAATGGAAAAGTGTTTATGTTGACTTCTCTGGTAGTTTACAACGCGCCCAAATAGATAACCGTAGTTAAAAAATAGCCTAGTTCAAATACGATTTAGTTAAGGGAAAAAGGAAAAGAAAATACTTTAACCCTTACCCTTTAACCTTTTCCCCTTTCCCCAAACCCTATTGTGCTTAACTCAGAAGTATTTAAAGTTCAGGATACCAGCACCAATTTGCTAGGATTTGGATAGATTTTTAGCTGCGTCTAGAATGACTTTCGAGTTTGTCAATTCTTTAATTCCTGATACTGCACTGTCGGTAGCTGGGTTAACTGACTACATCCGCTTGCTGTTGGAACAAGATCATCAACTGCGACAAGTTTGGGTGACAGGAGAGGTTTCCAGCGCTAATCACCATCGCAGTGGTTTATTTTTCACCTTGCAAGATCCCGATGGTACAGCTGGAATTAAATGTGTGGCTTGGAATAGTCAATTGGCAAAACTGGCGCAAATACCTATTCCCGGTGAGCAATTAATTATTTTAGGTAGTCTCAGGGTTTATCCCCAAAGAGGAGAATATCAGCTATCAGTTTGGCAAGTTTTACCTGCTGGCGCAGGTTTACAGGCTTTGCGCTATCAACAGTTAAAAAACCGCTTGCTATCTGAAGGGTTATTTGATCCTCAAAGAAAGCTATCGCTTCCTTCTCACCCTCAAACCATCGCCGTCATCACTTCACCAACGGCTGCGGCTTGGGGTGATATTCAAAGAACCTTGAAACAACGGTATCCAGGGTTACAGGTTTTATTTTCTCCGGCGACAGTACAAGGTGAGCAAGCGCCAGAATCCATAGTCAAAGCCATTGAACGCGTAGAACGGGATGGCCGCGCCGAGGTGCTAATTTTATCACGGGGAGGCGGCGCAGTTGAGGAATTAGCTTGCTTTAATGACGAACGAGTAGTGCGATCGCTAGCTAATTGTTCTATACCAGTAATTACTGGGATAGGTCATCAACGAGATGAATCTTTAGCCGATTTAGTTGCAGATGTATGTGTACATACTCCCACCGCTGCGGCAGAAATGGTTGTACCAGCATTAGCAGAATTGTATACTCAACATCGGCAGCGAGTGGAGGCTTTACATGAGGCAGTACTTTACTCTACGCAAGCTGCTGAACACAAGCTGCGAGTTTTGCAAAATCGGCTGCAACATTTACGCTTAGATCGACAAGTACAACAAGAAAAGCAAAGGCTAGCTTGGAAGCGTCAACAATTAGTCCAAGTGACAAAAAGGCGATCGCAGCAAGCCAGCCAACATTTAGAAATGCTACGCCAAAAACTGGTAACTCTTGACCCAAAAGCCGTATTACAGCGTGGTTATGCCGTAGTCAGACAAGAAAATGGTGCGATCGCTCGAACTGCTGCGGACTTAGCTGTCGGGGATGAGTTATTGATTCAGTTGGCACAGGGAGAAGTTAAAGTGAAAGTGAAAGAAGTAAAAGATTAGGATGATTAAACGTAAGAACCCTGCTAATTCTGATGCCCTCACAGCTTGGAATTATGAGGCTAAGGTGGCTGAAATCGAACAAATTATTACTCGTATTGAGACAGGCGAGTTGGAATTAGAAGCAGTATTTGCACAATTTACAACTGCTGTTGAGAACTTACGTCAATGCGAGAATTTTTTGCAGCAGCGACAGCAGCAAGTCGATTTGTTAATTGAAACTTTGAATGATGAGTGAATCACCTAACTAAATCTCAAGTAGCTAGAAAATATTGCTGATTTTTGACTGTTGACTGTTGGCTAGGAAAGGATAACATTTTTGGGATTGCTGTAACCAGGAATGGAATTTCTGCATTGCTATCTCGCACTAAAAAAGTACGGTGTACTGACCTCTAGTCTACGTATTTATTACATTATTTATTCAACTTGGTATTATTTGTGAGACACTACGAATGACCAGTGAGGATGGAAAATAGTAGCTTTTTCTTTCCTGTTAACTATCCTGTGGGCTTAGCCTATACCAGAAGAGAGGTTTATTGACATAGGTCAGACAGCCTGATTGACAAATGTCACAATGCCTAGAGGATTAGTATAATTCCGTCAAATACAGGGTGTAAGAATTAGTTTTTTCGTGTTAAATGGTTGAAGGTTACCAAGAAATCTTGGTTTAACACCAAAGACCGTTTATTTATGTGTGGCAATATTTTGTAAGGAGTGAATGTGAATACTATTATTCGTAAAGCTGTTTTTTGCTTGCCAAGTTTAGCAGCTTGTGCAGTCTTAGGTAGTAGCTTAAATGCTGTAGCTCAAACAGTAGATTCCTCAAATACTCAGCAGTTTAGTGAAGCTGCTACAACCGTAGCAACTCCCAAGCAATCAACTACTGAACCAGAAGCTACAACCCAAAATACCCCTACTCAAACCAATACAAATTTCACCGTTTCGCAGCAATTCCCTAACGCTGCTACACAAGAAACTGCTAATCGCATAGTTACACCTGTCCCAGGTACAGCAATCACCTCGGCTGCTGGCTTTATCCCCCAAAACTCGGAACCTACCGCTCAACAGTCTACTGCTCAACCAACTACTACTCAAGTAGCACAAGCCGATATTGAACCAGGTAGAGCTACCCGTGGTGGTAGAAGCTATATTGGTATTGCAGGTAACATTGGTGTTAGTGGTAGTGACTCTGCTTTAGGTGATGGTAACTTTGCTGTCATTAGTAAAGTTGGATTGAGCAATGCTATATCCTTCCGACCAGCAGCAGTTTTGGGTGACAATACCACAATTCTACTTCCCCTCACCTATGACTTTACCTTTCAGCAGGTAGCAGATCCATTTAGTGAACCCTTACCAATTGCCCCTTACATAGGATTAGGTGCAGCAATTAAAACTGGTGATAACTCTGAAACCGCTTTTTTAGTCTCGGGTGGCTTTGATTTTCCTCTCAATACCCAATTCACCGCCACTGCTGCTGTCAATGCTGGCTTCTTTGAAAATACTGATATAGGTGTGATGTTAGGCGTTGGCTACAATTTCAGTGGTTTCTAAGTCAATAAGCTTGGGTTAAGCTCATTAGTGATTGATTTGTCACTTAATTACAAAAGCCAGAAGAATTGGGGGATTCTCCCCCAAACCCCCGATTGGGTGACGGTTGCGTCCCCCAAACCCCCTCCAAAATTATTGTTCGGTTTTTTTGTTGAGCAACTAGTTTTTTGGTTTTGTTATCAATAAATTTTTTTAACTGAACCGTATTGGTTTCTAAGTCAAATTTCTGAGCAATTAATGCACCACCAATAACTTATACAAATTCTCCAAAATTCAGCAACAGATCCAAACTCAAAAACCCTTGCTACATATAGCTTTCTTAATTTTGAATTTTGCGGAAAGTCTGAGCGGAG